>CAYROQ010000016.1:0-58630 GCA_964425955.1 uncultured Sideroxydans sp. | reverse complement strand
TGCCTATCGGAAGCACCATTCTACCACCCACCGCCAACTGCTCTTTCAGCGTGGCCGACAATGCGGGCGCGGCACACGCCATGATGATGGCGTCGAACGGAGCGCCTTCGGTCAAACCCGAAGTGCCGTCGGCATAACGCACCACCACATTACGAATCTTCAAGTCGCGCAATTGTGCCCTGGCCCGCTCGTACAGCGGTTGGATGCGTTCCACGGTATAGACCTGCTTGGCAACCTGCGCCAACACTGCCGCCTGATAACCACCGCCTGTTCCAACCTCCAACACACGTCCCAGTGGTTTGCCGTCGCGCAGCATCTCGATCATGCGTGCGACGATGTAAGGCTGCGAGATGGTCTGTCCGTGTCCGATCGGTAGCGATACATCGTCGTAGGCCCGTGACGCGAGTGCTTCGTCCAGAAACACGTGGCGCGGCACGCTATTCATCGCGGCCAACACTGTTTCGTCCGTGATTCCTTCAACTCGCAAACGTTCGATCAGCCGGCCACGTGTGCGCGCCGACGTCATGCCGATGCCGGCGTGTTGCATATTGATCACGTGTTGCCCAACCAGGAGCGCACCGCATCCAATTGGCTGTATTGCGTAAGGTCGATCTGCAACGGGGTGACCGAAACACGTTTCTGGGCAATGGCGTGAAAGTCGGTGCCCTCGCCCGCATCCTGTGCTTTGCCGGCAGCGCCTACCCAATACACCGGCTGACCGTGCGGGTTGCTGCTTTTTACGACCGGCTCGGCTTTATGGCGTTTGCCCAGACGCGTTACTTCGATACCCTGCAATTCATCGTAGGGGATGTCCGGCACATTGACATTCAGCAGCCACGGTTGTGAATGTTGTTCGGCTTGGAAACGCTGCACCAACTCCACCACCACGCGTGCAGCGGTCGCGTAATTCACCTGCTCATGCCCGGTCAGCGAAACGGCGATGGAAGGGATACCCAACAAAAAGCCCTCGGTCGCGGCGGCCACCGTGCCGGAATAAATAGTGTCGTCGCCCATGTTGGCGCCGGAGTTAATGCCGGACACCACCATATCCGGCTGTGTATCCAGCATACCGGTGACGGCCAGATGCACACAGTCGGTGGGTGTGCCATCGACATAATAAAAGCCGCTGGGTGCACGGCGCAGATTGAGCGGACGGCTGAGGGTGAGTGAATTGCTGGCACCGCTGCGGTCGCGCTCCGGCGCAACCACCACCACCTCCGCCACGGCGGAAAGGTGCTGTGCCAAACACGCGAGTCCCGGCGAAAAATAGCCGTCGTCGTTGCTGATTAATATTTGCATCAGGTGTTTTGAATTACGATCTTGGGAAAAGCCGCACTGTGGTCTTGTGCCATCTCGGCGACCTTCACCGCCACGCGGCGCGCGATCTGTTTGTAAGCTTTTGAAAGATTGCCCGAAGCATCGGCGACCACCGTGGGAGTGCCGGAATCGGCTTGTTCGCGGATGCGGATGTCCAATGGCAGTCCTCCCAGGAATTCGACCTGGTAGTCGGCACACATCTTTTCGCCGCCGCCCGAACCGAAGATATGTTCCTCGTGGCCACACTGGGAGCAGATATGTGTGCTCATGTTTTCCACGATGCCGATGATTTTCACATCCACTTTCTCGAACATCTTGAGTCCCTTGCGTGCGTCCATCAGCGCGATGTCCTGCGGCGTGGTGACGATGACCGCGCCGGTGATGGGCACCTTCTGCGACAAGGAAAGATGGATGTCTCCGGTACCGGGCGGCAGGTCGATCACCAGATAATCCAGGTTGTCCCACAATGTCTGGCGCAACAATTGGTCCAGCGCCTGGGTCGCCATCGGGCCGCGCCAGATCATCGGCGTGTCCGCGTCAATGAGGAAACCGATCGACATGACTTGCAGGCCGTGATTGGTCAGCGGCTTCATGCTCTTGCCGTCTGCCGATTCCGGTTGTCCGACAATGCCCAGCATGGTGGGTTGTGACGGGCCGTAGATGTCGGCATCCAGCATGCCAACTCGTGCACCCTCCGCCGCCAAGGCCAGCGCCAGATTCGCGGCAGTGGTGCTTTTGCCCACACCGCCTTTGCCGCTTGCCACGGCGATGATGTTCTTGACACCTTCCACCAGCTTCACCCCGCGCTGCACCGCATGCGGCACGACTTTGCTGGTAACGTTCACGTTGACTTTACCCACGCCCGGCAACACCGCCTTCAGATGTGTTTCGACCTGATGCTGTATCTCGCCCCACACACTTTTAGCCGGATACCCCAGCAGAATATCCAGGGATAAATCGTCACCGTTGACTTTGATGTTCTTCACGGATTTGCCCGAGACGAAATCCTTTTTAGTATTGGGATCAATCAGATTCTTCAGCGCGGTTAACACGTCAACATCGGTAAAACTCATATTCAGCTCCAGTTGGTTTAGGTTGCGATTTTACTTGAGATGCCGGGTTCGCGGGTTGCAGCATCGGGATTTTCCCGGAACATTCCTTTACAGCGGCGGGCATCGTACCGTAAATTCCGCCCATGAAAAAATTGCTCGCCTTGTGCATCGTTGGGGTGCTCATCGGTTGCGCTTCGGCACCCGCCAGACACGCGGGAGAAACAGACGCCAAGATGAATGACTTGGTTCTGTATGCCTTGAGTTTGGCCGAGACTCCGTATTCCTTCGGTGGCAATAACCCGAACCGGGGGTTTGATTGCAGCGGTTATGTGGGACACGTCTTCCGGCACGAATTGAACCTCTCGCTGCCGCGTACCAGCAAAGCAATCAGCCGGGTCGGTCAACCGGTGAGCAAAAGCGAGTTGCGTTTGGGCGACCTGGTCTTCTACAACACCCTGCGTGATCCGTTTTCGCACGTGGGAATTTATATCGGCGAAGGCAAGTTCGTGCATTCCCCCAAGAGCGGCGACCGCATCCGCGTCGAACAGATGGACTTGCGTTATTGGCAGACCCGCTACAACGGCGCCCGGCGCATGCGCTGAATCCCATAATCAAAACGACGCCATTCCCGTCTTTCGACAGGCTCAAGATAAACTGCCCTGCGGGCAGGCGGGAATGACGGGTTAGTTCAACGCCTTGCAGCCTTAAGTGCCGTAGCCAACTGATGTACGGTCATCGCATAAAAACTGCTGGTGTTGTAACGCATGATGACGTTGAAGTTTTCGAACACCAGCCAGTATTCCTTGCCCTGTTCCAGAGTCAGATCGAGCAGCCACGCGGGTGGCAGGAATGACGGGGCTTTAGCATTCGGGGTCACACCCGCATCCACCCGCCAGGCCAATGCCGGACGCATCTCGCTCAAACTCCCCAGACGTTTAACGTCATCGATCTTGGCCAACATCGCGACCGGTTCGCCGCTGCGCCAACCGTAATGTTTGAAATAATTGGCGACACTGCCGATGGCGTCTTCCGGTTCGTTGAGGATATCCACTTTGCCGTTGGCGTTGTAGTCGAGCGCGTATTTGCGGAAGTTGCTGGGCATGAATTGCGGGATACCCAATGCGCCGGCATACGAAGACTGCACCGTCAGTAAATCGAATCCCTGTTGCCGTGCGAGAATCAAATATTGCGCCAGTTCGTTGCGGAAAAATTCTTCGCGGCGCGGGTAATCGAATGCCAACGTGGTCAACGCATCCAGGGTGCGGTACTTGCCCGCATTCCGCCCATACAGCGTTTCAACGCCGATGATGGCGAGGATGTATTCCTGCGGCACACCGAACTGCTTTTCTGCCCGGCGCAAAGCCTTGGGGTAACGCTTCCAATAATTCAAACCGCCCTCGATACGTGCGGCATTGAGGAAGGTCGCCCGATATTCGGGCCAGGGTTTCAGAGTGGCGGGTTTGTTGATCGCCTCGATGATGTCGGGCTTATGCTCGGCGCGTTTGAAGACCAGTTCCAATTCCTCGCGTTTGAACTGGTGTTGCGTCACCATCCCGTCGATGAAAGCCGGGATGCCCGGCAATTCGGCGGACTGCGCCAATGTTTGGAAAAAAAGCAGAGAAACAAATAGGGTGGTTTTCATGGCGCGCGCATTTTACTCGACAGCGCACCGCGCCACTGTTAAATTTCGCCACCTTCAAACACCCAAACAGCCCTGTTTTTATCATGGAAAAAATCACACAACACCACCGCCTGCTTATCCTGGGTTCGGGTCCCGCCGGCTACACCGCCGCCGTGTATGCCGCACGTGCCAACCTGAAACCCGTGCTCATCACCGGCATTGCGCAAGGCGGCCAATTAATGACCACCACCGATGTGGACAACTGGCCAGCCGATGTGAACGGTGTACAAGGCCCCGAGCTGATGCAACGCTTCCAGCAACACGCCGAACGCTTCAATACCGAGATTGTGTTCGACCACATCCATACTGCCCAATTGCAACAAAAACCGTTCACACTGATCGGTGATGCGGCAACCTATACCTGCGATGCACTCATCATCTGCACCGGCGCATCGGCCCAATATCTGGGTCTGCCTTCGGAAGAATCGTTCATGGGCAAAGGCGTTTCCGGTTGTGCCACCTGCGACGGATTCTTCTATCGCAACAAGCCGGTCGCCGTAGTGGGCGGCGGCAACACGGCGGTGGAAGAAGCGCTGTATCTCGCCAACATCGCCAGCCACGTCACCCTGATCCACCGCCGCGATACGTTCCGTGCCGAACGCATCATGATCGATCACCTGATGGAGAAAGTGAAAGACGGCAAGATCACTTTGCAATTGCACCAAACACTGGACGAAGTGTTGGGCGACGACAGCGGTGTCACCGGCGCTCGCCTCAAGAACGTGCAGACCGGCTCCACGCAGGATATCAAGGTAGATGGCGTGTTCATCGCCATCGGCCACAAACCCAACACCGATATCTTCGCCGGACAACTGGAGATGGAAAACGGTTATCTCGTCACCCAAGGGGGGCGCAACGGCAATGCCACCCAAACTAGCATCGCGGGGGTATATGCCGCAGGTGATGTGCAGGATCATGTCTATCGCCAGGCGTGTACTAGCGCCGCGACGGGTTGCATGGCAGCACTGGATGCGGACAAATACCTGGCCTCACTAGGGTAAGTCGTGAAAGAAAAACCGGAACAAGACGCTGACTTGTTCCGGCAAGCACTGGAAGGCGTAACGCCGCTTGCACCTCCAGACCGTATCACTCCGAAACAGAAACCGCGCAAAGTTCATTTTCGTATCAATCCAATTCCAGCAGAAGTCGCAGACAACTTATCCGATCACGCTGCGGGTGATGTCGCCCTCACCGAATACTTGAGCAACGGCCTGAACCGCATGACGTTGCGCAAGTTGCGTCGGGGAGATTTGCCGCCGCAAGACGACCTCGACTTGCACGGACTCAACAACGATGAAGCCAGAAAATTACTGGTGACGTTTCTGTTTCACGCCACCCAACGCGGCTTGCGTTGTGTCAACGTGATACACGGCAAAGGCTGGCGTAGCGAAGGCCGCGACGGAATACTCAAGGTGCATACCCGCCACTGGCTGGCGCAACATGCGAATGTACTGGCGTTCTGTGAAGCGCCGCAAAATGCAGGAGGGTGCGGCGCGGTGTGGGTGTTGCTCAAGACTAAAGTCTAGATGTCTAGCTGCATAATCACATAAATTTGGGTCGGTTTCTAACCCTGAAGAGACGGTGGCGCCTACATTTACCAATGGCAGGTATGTGGTGAGTTAGAGATATCCGACGTTGAAAATATTTTCCGCCTCGTCAGGCAGCAGCCAACACGAAAGAGTCAGTCGATGCCCCCTGAAGCCGACGTTCATGACTGTGGATTCATCAGGCAGAATCTACGGCGCAAAATTCGAGGAACGCAGTCAGATTCATTGGCCTCGCGATAAAGTAACCCTGTGCCGTATCACATTCCATGCTCTTCAGCGTATCCCAATCCAGCTTCTCCTCCACCCCCTCGGCAACGCTCTTGACACGCAACTTGTGCGCCATTTTGATGCTCGACTCGACAATGACGCGTAACGTCTGATTGGTAATGAAGTCTTTCACGAAAGACTGGTCAATCTTCAGTTCGGTGAAGGCAATCCGCGTGAGCTGCTGCATGCTGGCATAACCGGTGCCGTAATCGTCGATGGAAAGACCGAAGCCGTGCATGCGCAACCGTGCTAGATTTTCCAAAGCGGGAGCGACATCGGTCATGGCCGCTGACTCGGTGACCTCGAGAACGATGTGATGCGGATCAACCCCGGCATTGCGCACCACCTGCGTAATCCGGTCGGCCAGTGTGATGTCGGTTAGCGAGACCAGCGACAGATTTACCGAGATGGAAATCGCATGACCCTTATCGTGTAACAAGCGGCATGCGGCAACCGATTTCTCCAGCATCAGAAAAGTCAGCTCGTCTATATTGCTGCTCTGTTCAAGCAGCGGAATAAAAGCATAGGGGCCGATCACGCCATGCTCCGGATGCTTCCAGCGCGCCAGTGCCTCAGCCCCCATTAACCTGCCTGTTTTTAAATCCATTTTGGGTTGAAAGAACGGCTCAAACTGCTGCGCGCGCACCCCGTGCAGGATTTCCTCAAGACTGAAACTCTGTGCCGCAGCAAGCGGCTGTTGCGGCTTACTCTCCGAACGCTTGTATTTTGAAAGTAGCTCCTTGAGTTGTCCAGGAATAATGGGTTTCTTGATCACCCCGAGTAGTTCAATGCCATACATCTGGGTCATCTTTCCCACCGAGGCCAGCAAATCGCTATCCAGCGCACTGATAATAATAACTGCAACGCTATGGTGATCGTGGCTCAGATGCCGCAGGAATTCCATACCATCCATTTCAGGCATCTTCATATCGCAGATTACAACATCCACCAGCTTGGCATTTGCCGCATGTAGCGCATCGAGAGCTTGCTTGCCATTTCCTGCATCGGATAATGATGTCGCGCCCAACGAACGCAGCATGTTTACCATCATCCCGCGCTGGAAGTCATCGTCCTCTACAACCAGGAAGTTAAGTACACTCGCTTCCATCATTTTTCTCCTCAGACTTCTTCACTTCGGCAAGATAGGTTTCAAGCCGTTTGATGACATCATCCAGTCCTGTCCTTGCTGCCCACGCACCGTCCATATTTCCGTCGTGTGCTGTCTGCTCGATGGCTGCGCAAACGCTGGCTATGTCCGTTGCCCCCACCATCTGGCAGGAGCCTTTCATACGATGGGCGGTGAGTTCCGCATTAACCTGGTCGCCTTGCTCCAGCGCCTCGAGCAGCTTGGCGCGGTCAGCGCGGATATGCGCTTGAAAATTATGCAGCACCTGAATATGCTCTTTACTGTCCGGCACAACCTGCTCCAGAACAGCATAATCAATCGGCTCTGCACCATGTCCACTGCCCGCATCATGCGTTGAAGGTGCGGGTTGGCTGCTGTCTGTTTCAGCAATGGACAGCCACTTTGCCAGCATCTTCTTCAGTTTCGCCAGGTCGGCCGGCTTAACCAACAACTCATCCATGCCAGCGGCTTGGCAATGCTCAGCTTCCTCGGCGAGTGCATTGGCCGTCCAAGCGATGATCGGGGTGCGGGGGATTCTTTTCTCGGCCTCGATTTTGCGTATTGCTCGGGTAAGCGCATAACCATTCATCTCCGGCATGTGGCAGTCGGTGATGACCAGCGCAAAGCGCCTCTCCCCCCACATCGACAGCGCGATTTTCCCATTCTCCGCAGTTTCGGCACGCAGACCGAGCAGCTTGATCTGGCGCGCCAGTAGATCGCGGTTGATCGGATGATCGTCCACCGCCAGCACCAGCGGCGTATCCACGCTGCCGTCAAGCAGCGGCTTAACCTTCTTTTGTTCCACGTCAGGGAATAGAGCCGGGATATGCTCCCCCGGCGCGGCGGAGACCGGCAGGATCAGCGTAAAGCTGAAGATGGATCCCTGTTCCGGCTCGCTGACCAGTTCGATCTGCCCATCCATCAAATCCGCCAGGCGCTGGCAGATCGACAGGCCCAGCCCGGTTCCGCCATACCTGCGGGCGGTATCGGCACTCGCCTGCCGGTAGCGCTGAAACAAGTGCTGCTGGACGTCTTTGGCGATGCCGATGCCCGTGTCCTTGACCGAGAAACGTATCCGCTCACCGCTATCGAGTTGCTCGAGAAGTTCGGCGCGCAGCTCGATTTCCCCACGTTGGGTGAATTTGATCGCATTGCTGACGAAGTTGTTCAGTATCTGCGACAGGCGCAGAGCATCGACGATGTGCGCCTGGCTGAGTCGCGCATCGGCGTGCTGCCACAACACCAGAGATTTAGCGCTGGCCACTCGCGAATAAGTGTTGACGACCTCTTGCAGCAATTGGGGAATCGAGGTGGATTGGGGGGCAAGTGCCAGCTTGCCTTCCACAATCCTTGACCAATCCAGGATATCGTTGACGATGCGCAACAGGCTCCTGCTGGAATCCCACACTGCCTTCAACGTCCCGCCCTGATCGCGATTGAGCGGCGTTAGTGAAAGTATCTCCAGCATGCCCAGCATGCCGGTGAGCGGAGTGCGGATTTCATGGCTCATGGTGGCAAGGAACGAATCCTTGGCGCGGTTGGCCAGCTCTGCCGCTTCTTTCGCGATGAGCAGATTTTGTTCGGCCTGTTTGCGCTCGGTGATGTCTCGCGTGATTTTTGAGAACCCCTGTAACTCACCCTTATCGCTGAAGAGTGAGGTGATAATAACGTTAGCCCAGAACCGCGAGCCATCCTTGCGCACGCGCCAACCCTCGTCTTCCGCACGCCCTTGTTTCAATGCTTGAGCCAGCTCGGCGTCCAGTTTGCCTGTCGCGACCACATCAGGTGGATAGAAGATGGAAAAATGGCGACCGATAATTTCTTCTTTTGTGTAGCCCTTGAGCCGTTCTGCCCCCTGGTTCCAGGAAATCACGCGACCGCTTGTGTCGAGCATGATGTTGGCAACATCCTTGACCCCGTCTATCAACAACCGGTAGCGCTCCTCGCTGGTGCGCATGGTGGAAAGTGCAAGCTCCAGTTCGGTTGTGCGTTCTGCCACACGCTGCTCCAGTTCGGTATTGAGCTGGCGGATTTCTACCTCGGACTGCTTGCGCTCGGTGATATCGCTGATGAGGACTATCGCCATCAGCGGCTGGCCGCCTGCATCACGGACGAGCGTGCCGCCGTAATTGAATACCCGTTGCCAGCCAGCCTGGATATGCCTGATTCGTAATTCCAGGTTGCGCAGATTTTCGCCGCGCAGGACGCGGGCAAGCGGCCATTGATCCAATGCCAATACCGCGCCATCCATGGCCGAAAGTTCAAACGTGTCGGCGAATTTGGACAGGTGTTGGCGGCATTCGTCCAGCGTGGCATACCCATGCATGTCCAGCGCGGCATGGTTGAAGTGCAGCAATTGGCCATCAAGATCGGAAACAGCCAGCCCCTCGGTGAGGTTCTCGATAATCGTCTGAAGCCGGGTCTCGCTCTCGCGCAGCGCAGCTTCGGCATGCTTGCGCTCAGTGATGTCCTTGATCACGCCGTCGTAGGACAGGAGTTCGCCGGAGGTGTCTTTGAACAGGATGGTCGTATCGCTTACCCAGCGAATCTCCCCGTCTTTGCGGAGGATACGATGCTCAAAAGGTGTGACATCCGCTCCCACCAGAACTTGTCGCACATGCTCCATGACCCGATCGCGATCTTCCGGCATGACCATCTGAATCCACAGGTACGGATTGGCGGCAAACTCTTCCACCGTGTATCCGGTCACCGATACGCAGGCCGGGCTTTGCGTGGTCTCCACCGCGCGGCCGTTTTCGATGCGCACCGTGTACAGATAATCCGTGAACCCTTTGGTGATACACCGGTAGCGTACTTTGCTTTCCTGCAATGCCACGTTGTGCGCTGCAACTTGTTCTTCCAGAAGATGGTTGTGGTTGGCGAGGGACAGGCTTTGGCGCTCGATCTGCTCGCGCAACCGGTACAGGTCGGCGAACACCGCCACCTTGGAACGCAGGATCTGCGGCAACACCGGGTTGAGGATGTAATCCACCGCGCCGAGTTTATAACCCTTGAGCAGGGAATCGTTGTCAAGCTGCTCGGCGGTGACGAAAATGATCGGCAGATGCTCGGATTTCGGCCGTTGGCGGATTATTTTGGCGGTCTCGAAACCGTCCATGACCGGCATGTTCACGTTGAGCAGCACTGCGGCAAAATCCCGCGTCAGCAACTGGTGCAGCGTCTCCGTGCCCGAAGCGGCGGTAACGATGACGATGTTCATACCCGTCAGCGCCGCTGCCAGCGCGGTGAGCTTGGCGGGGTTGTCGTCCACGATCAGCACGCTGACCGGAATGTTATTTTCAATCACTTTGTTGAACAAATAGAGCCGACATGACAGGCCGGTTTCGGCTCCCTATGTACAGGAGCGATCAGCGCGCTCACAGGAGTATTCAGCAACGCCAGCCTATTCATTTTTCGCCTCAATGCCGAACATTCAGCGGGGGGGGGGGGTGCCTATCAGCATGAAGTAGACCTCGCTCAGTTTTTATTAGTTAAGTTCAGAGCTGCGAATTTCACCATACACCAAATGAGTTAGGATTCATATATGCCGAAAGGCCTATATACTTGGCCTGGCTTCCTTGGACATAACAACACATGCAGGCTGAACTCGCCCCAGAATATCCGGTGGATCATGCGAAAGCATCTAATCTTGAGTGGCTGGAATTGGCCCAGACTGTGTAAAAACGCAGCGCTAAATGTACACGCAAATTGGAATGATGCGTTGATGACATTGGTACATTTGTTGGAGCACAGAGATGAAGCGATTCATTCAAGGCGAAGATCGAAATCAAGCGACCCTGTTGCCAGAACTCCTCGATGACTACGTTGCAGATACCAACCCAGTTCGAGTCGTTGATGTCTTTGTGGATGAACTGGATCTCGGCCAGTTAGGTTTCGACGGTGTCGATCCCGCAGAGACTGGCAGACCAGCCTACCACCCCGCAGTCCTTCTCAAGATATACATCTACGGTTACCTGAATCGCATTCAATCCAGTCGACGTCTTGAGCGTGAAGCACAGCGCAATGTCGAACTCATGTGGCTGACCGGTCGCCTGATGCCAGACTTCAAGACCATCGCCAACTTCCGCAAGGACAACAGCAAAGCGATACGCAGTGTCTGCCGTCAGTTCGTCGTGCTGTGCCAACAGCTCGGCTTGTTCACAGAAGCACTCGTTGCAATAGACGGCAGCAAGTTCAAGGCAGTCAACAACCGAGACCGCAACTACACCAGCGCCAAGCTGAAACGACGCATGGAAGAGATCGAGTCCAGCATCAGCCGCTACCTCACTGCACTTGATACAGCAGACCGACAGGAACCCTCGATCACAAAAGCCAGAACAGCGCGCCTGCAAGACAAGATCGCGACACTGAAGACGCAGATGCGTGCACTCAAAGAAGTTGAAGTCAAACTCAACGAGACCCCAGACAAGCAAATCTCACTGACCGACCCAGATGCTAGATCAATGAAGACACGCGGCAACGGGATTGTGGGTTACAACGTGCAAACTGCCGTGGACGCCAAACATCATCTGATCGTGGCGCATGAAGTGACCAACATCGGATCAGACCGGGATCAACTGACCTCAATGGCAATACAAGCCCGTGTTGCGATGGGTACACAGGAACTCACCGCGATTGCGGATCGCGGGTACTTCAAGAGCGAAGAGATTCAGGCGAGTCACGAGGCGGGAATCACCGTATACGTGGCCAAGACAGAAACATCGAATGCAACTGCCGATGGGCGATTTGGTAGAGCTGATTTCATATACGATGCCGAGCGTGATGAATATCGCTGTCCTGCCGGGCAAGCACTGATCTGGAGATTTGAAACCATTGAACATGGCTTGAAGTTGCATTGTTACTGGAGTTCAAACTGCAAGTCATGCTCCATGAAGGCACAATGCACACCCAGCACGAATCGACGTATAAAACGCTGGGTGAATGAGGCGCTGCTCGATGCCATGCAGGAACGACTGGATCATTCTCCCGACATCATGCGTATCCGGCGTAAGACGGTAGAGCACCCGTTCGGAACGCTCAAGTTCTGGATGGGCTCTGCACATTTCCTGACCATGACGATGGAACGAGTGAGTACCGAGATGAGCTTGCATGTGCTGGCGTACAACATGAAGCGAATGATGAAGATTATGGGAGCAGCAGGTTTGATGGAGGCGATGAAGGCTTGAGAGCCTTCTCTTCTTCACCGATTATTTGTGCCGATGGAATTCAGAATCAGGAAAATCGATCCCAAGTGTAAGATGGCGCTTTAGTAAGTTCGCGTTTTTACACAGTCTGGGCCGGAAGCAGACAAAGTACAAAAACTAACCGCCACTAAGATGAGTCTAGTGGCGGTTAGTGTATTGTTGCAAGAACCCGCTTACAGTGCGGTCTCGTCGGTCTCGCCGGTACGGATGCGGATCACTTGTTCGACGGTGCTGACGAATATCTTGCCGTCGCCAATCTTGCCGGTGTGGGCGGCTTTGATGATGGAGTCGACTGCCGTATCCAGCATGGCATCGCTGATCACGACTTCCACTTTGATCTTGGGCAGAAAATCCACCACGTATTCCGCACCGCGATACAGTTCGGTGTGCCCCTTCTGCCGACCGAAGCCTTTGACTTCGGTTACCGTCAAGCCGCTGACACCCAGTTCGGACAAGGCTTCACGCACTTCATCGAGTTTGAAAGGTTTGATGATAGCTTCGATCTTTTTCATGTTTCCCCCTGTGAGTGTTGCCGAAATTGTCCCTTAAATTTCTGGAAATTGCCAAATCAAGTTGCAGTTGTTGTATCCCGACCTGCGTTCTAATGGATTGATTGTGATTATAGCCAATGCAAGCCGGATTCAACACGCTTCTCTAAAAGTCTTGTTGGTAAGACACGGTGATCGGATAACGCCAGTCCTTGCCGAAGCTGCGGTCGGTGATGCGGATACCGACCGGTGCTTGGCGGCGTTTGTATTCGTTGATGCGGATAAGTTTGACCACGCGTAACACATCGGCCTCGCTGTAACCCTCCTCCACGATCTGTGGGATGTTCATGTTTTTCTCGACATAACACGCCATGATGGCATCCAGAATATCGTAGGGCGGCAGACTGTCCTGATCGGTTTGATCCGGTCTCAATTCGGCGCTGGGCGGCCGCGTGATGATACGTTCCGGGATGACCCGGCCGAGTGTGTTGCGATAGTTCGACAGCCTATAAACCCAGGTCTTGCTCACATCCTTGAGCACCGCAAAGCCGCCCGCCATGTCGCCGTACAGTGTGGCGTAACCCACGGTCATCTCGGATTTGTTGCCGGTAGTCAACACCAGCGAGCCGGTCTTGTTGGACAACGCCATGAGCAGGGTGCCGCGTATGCGCGCTTGCAGATTCTCTTCTGTGGTATCCGTCGGCAGCCCGATGAACAGTGGCGCAAGCGTGTCCTGCAAGGCGGTGAAAGCCGGAAGGATGTCCAGTTCTTCATAAGACACGCCGAGCAGCTTCACCATTTCGCGCGAGTCGTCGATGCTCATCTGCGCGGTGTACGGCGACGGCATCATCACCGCGCGCACCTTGTCCGCCCCCAATGCATCCACTGCCACCGCCAGCGTCAGCGCGGAATCGATCCCGCCGGACATGCCCAACAACACACCGGGAAAACGATTCTTGACAATATAGTCGCGCACCCCGACACACAAGGCGCGGTAGATACTGGCCTCATCTTTTTCCACGCCCGCGCATGTTCCGGGAATCAGCTCGCCTTCCCTTATTTCTACAATACCCAGCGTCTCTTCAAAAGCGGGAAACTGGTGCGTCAACGATCCTTCCTGATCCATCGCAAACGATGCGCCATCGAATACCAGTTCGTCCTGACCGCCCACCAGATTGGCGTAGATGACTGCCAGTTCGGTTTCGAGAATGCGCTCGCGGATAGTCTCGTAACGGGTGCTCTGTTTGTCGAAATGGTAAGGCGAAGCATTCAACACCAGTAGTACTTCCGCCCCCGCGTCACGCGCTTTTTGTGCGGCATGTTCTTCCCAGATGTCGGCGCAAATATTGATGCCAAAGGTCACCCCGTTCAGTTCGAACACACAGGGTTTGTTACCGTATTCAAAATAGCGCACCTCATCGAACACGCTGTGATTGGGCAATTCATGCTTGTGATAGGTGGCAGCGATCTTGCCATCGCGCAGCACAGAGGCCGCGTTGTAATGGTTGGTACCAACCTTGTGCGGATGGCCGACGATCAGGATGATGTCCTGTGCCTGCCGCGCCAATTCATGCAAAGCGTTGTCGCATGCGCGATAGAAACCCTCACGCAACAGCAAGTCTTCGGGCGGGTAGCCGCACAGACTCATTTCTGGCGTCAGCAGGATTGAAGCGCCCTGCGCTTTGGCTCGATTCGCGTACTCGGCGATCTTGGCGGCGTTGCCTGCAAGGTCGCCCAACAGGCAGTTGATTTGTGCGATTGCGATTTTCATCGTTCTTTCCTTACCACAGAAACACAGTGACGGTAGGTTGGGCACGTTTTTTGTGCCCACGTGGAAACATCCTCCGATGCCCGCGTGGGCACAACAACGTGCCCACCCTATTTGACTGAAAAATATCCCGCATACCACGCCCACAACACTGTCCCGGTGATCGACAGCAAGAGAATCACGTAGGGCCAAATTGATTTCTTCTCGGCATAAGGGTCGGCCAGTGAACGATGCGCACCAGGCGGCAGAAGCGGCAACGCGGTGAGTGAAGTGCCGAACGGGATGTTGATGCGTACCCTGGCGTTGATCGCCCAACCGCAGGCATCGAGGATCGGACCCAGATTACGCCGCTTGAGTTTGAACCAGGCCAACACCATGGAGGGGAGTGAGATCGTCAACATGAGACCAATCAACGCAAGCGGGATCTGCCACAACTCAAGCCCCAGAATGCCGCCGACAACGGAAGCGAGGATGCCACCGATGGCACCGATAGCCAGCCCGATTGCCGCAAAGATACCGGCGAACTTGCCCACATCGAACGGGGGTTTAACGGGTGTTGCAGGTGCAGCGGGTGCAAAGGCAACTGCATTGGGAGCGTTCGACACCGCAACGGCCACTTTACTTTCGACCGCATTCGCCTTGGAGGTGGCGAATTTCTGCATCTGCTCGCTGATCGTCTTGGATATCTTCTTGTAGGGTGACCAGAACGCCTGGCGGATGCTGATCGGATGATCGGCGATACGCACGATGGTAGCGTTCCAATCCTGGCCCTTGCGGTCGTAGAAAACACCATGCCGCCCCACCATCAGAAAATCGGAATCGCCCGAAGTGAAAGCGGCGGCGATGTTCATCTTCTCGGCACCGCCGTTGCGCACCAATTCGCAATACGCCAGGCACACGCCGCTGGTGTTGGCATACGCCGCGTGCGTATTCACCTCCTCGACCCGGATGCAAAGCTCGCAACTGCGACCATCCAGATACAGCGTGCCGACCTGGAAAATGGCCTTCTGTTTGCCGGAATAAAAATCCCGGAACGAAACGAAGTTATTTGTCAGTCTGAACAAATCGCGCTGGTAACGGATCAATCGTTCAACCGAGCGGATTGCTTTGATCTCCGACTCTACCGCCTTGTCTTGCGCGATGAGGGAAGCGATGCGAACTTGATGGTCGCTTTCCAGAATCTCGCGCACGCGCACGATGCCCAGCTCTCCAACCGGCGTCGCGGGTTTCGCGTTTTGCCAGGAATCGAACGCAGCGAAGCGCTCGCACAACAGCGACCATTCGGACAGTGTCAAACTGCGCTTCTCACCCAGTAACGGCTTGATTGTTTTTTCACGCAGTTCCTCGACACTGCCGCGCCATGCCGGATTGATCCCGGACACCAGCGGCAACGGCTTGTCTGCTTCGATCGTGGCCAGCGGAAAGTTCGCCACCTCTGAATTTTTTGCCGACAAGTTATACGCCGCCAGTCGCTGGTAATCCTCTGCTGAACGACTCAGCGGAATTGCCGCACGCTCGTCGTAAGCGGCCAATTGGCAGCGCGTGAAATAGTCATCAATCTTTTCTTTGACGGCATGCAGGGCAACGGCTGCCTCCTGGCTGGCAACCCCCAACAACAGGATCGCCGGGTCGGTCTCGGCCAAGCTGAACCAATTGTTGTATTCCTTCGCATCGGTGAAGAACGTGTCGGCGATCTGCTGGTTGATCCCTTGCTCACCGCTTTTATCGAGGGTCGATCCGGCGGTCTGCACGATCTGCGCCACTGTTTTGGAAAGAGCGACATCCGCGATTTGTCCGGCACAGACGACGCCATCCCCGTTGAACTGCAATCCGGCCAAAACCTTTTCGATGTCCGCCATCTCATGCAGCGAGATGACAGTCGCATCGGGCTTACCCAGACTGCGCAGGATATGCCGGGTGGATGCGAGCACCTGTCTGCCCTCTTCGCTGCTGTCGTCGATCTCGTCAAGTGCCAGTTCGGATTTGCCGCTCACCAGCAAGTCTTTGTTTTTGAGCAAGGCTCCCGCCCATGCGATGGCGGCCAACACCTCATTCGCGCGCACTTGACCGTCGCTGTCAGCGTCGATCATGTCCAGTGTGCGATTGTCGAATTCGATCCCGCGTGTCGGGCAACTCAAGGCCACCCAGAGTTTTTGATTCAGCTGCGGCAATGCCAACAGATCGGCTCCGTTATCCAACTGCACCTGATCGAAGCCCCCGGCGCGAAAGAATTTCCAGGTATGGTTTGGTTTCATCACTCTTTCCTCATCCGTCTATCGCCTGATCCAGCTTGTTGCCCACAGCCGGAATATTTGTTGTGGCGTGCTCCAGTTCCACTTGTTCGATGCTGACAAAACGTCTGGAGATTTTCTGGCTGGTGGTATGTACCTCTTGCGCGTCTTCGTGCGCCTGGCGGATGTGGTCTGCCAGTTTCTTCATGCGTTCGTCGAAGCGTCCAAACTCCTTACCCAGCTTGCCCAGTTCGTCTTTGATGATATGCACTTGTTTGCG
This sequence comes from uncultured Sideroxydans sp., assembly GCA_964425955.1. Lineage (GTDB taxonomy): Bacteria > Pseudomonadota > Gammaproteobacteria > Burkholderiales > Gallionellaceae > Sideroxyarcus. The sequence goes on along the minus strand of CAYROQ010000016.1, from coordinate 41,669 downwards.
CGTTTCGACGTCCTTCATCACCGCGCGCGCCGTGTTCAGCACGGCCATTAGTGTAGTGGGCGAAACGATCCACACGCGGCGCTGCATGGCGTAATCCACCACCTCGGGATGATGCGCGTGAATTTCGGCGAACACCGCTTCGGCGGGCACGAACATCACCGCGCCATCCGACGTCACTTCCGGGATGATGTATTTGCCTGCGATGTCGTCCACATGTTTTTTGATGTCGGCTTTGAATTGTTTTTCAGCCAGCAATTTTTCTGCGGGACTCGCCGCGTCGAACATGCGGTGATAGTTTTCCAGCGGGAATTTGGAATCCACGGCCACCATGCCGGTCGGCTCGGGTAACTTCAACACACAGTCGGCGCGGCTGCCGTTGGGCAGGGTGTATTGCATCACATAAGATTGCGGCGGCATGATGTTGCGCACCAGTCCTTCCAGTTGCACTTCACCGAATGCACCACGCGAACGTTTGTCGCCGAGCAATTCCTGCAGGCTCACCATGTTGGTGGTCAGTCCGTCGATCTTTTTCTGCGCCTCGTCGATGGTCGCCAGACGCGCCATCACGCTGACGAAAGTTTCGTTGGTCTTCTTGAAACCTTCATCCAGACGCTCGTTGACCTTGCCACCAATTTGTTCCAAGCGCCCATCCACCGTCTTGGATAAGGTCTCGATGCTGTTCGCCAAATGTTGTGTGGCATTGCGGAATGAATTCTGGATCAGTTCCTGATCGGCACGCCCCTGCTCCGCCAACTTTGCCAGTGTCTGCGCCAGCATCTCGCTGCGTAGCGCATCCTGCTTGGCTTGCAACACATAAATCGCGTCGCGAGTGGCGCGTAGTTCTTCACCCACCGCTGTACGCAAACGTTCCGATTCGTTGGTCTGTGCCGCGATCAGACGATCACCCTGCTTGTTCAATCCGTCATGCAGATCGGTGAGCATGGCGCGGTGCTGCTGCTCCAGCATCTGCGCGGCGCGCGCGGGCTGCTTCAATTGCAGCACCAACAACGCAACCAGCAGCACCAGCGCGGCAGCGAGCAATATAACTTCCAACGTCATGCAGTATTACCGGGTTATTTTGCTTTGAACGAATCGGCCAGGAACTTCAAACTCTCATTCCACGAAGCCAAATTTGCAGCGGGATTGTAAGCCAGCGGCAACTTGAACTCTTGCCCGTACTTGTCGGCATCGGGATTGGTGAAACTATGTTTGGCCCCTGGATACGTCACTGCGATATAACTCACCCCGGCCTTTTCCATCTCCTGGCGGAAGGAATTTACTTGTGAGGCAGGAATAAACGGGTCGACCTCGCCGGTGAAAGAAGCCATGCGTGCTTTGACCTTGCCTGCTTTCGCCGGCGTGTCGGTGCCCAACCCGCCATGAAAACTCACCGCCGCTTTCAGTGGTTGACCGATGCGCGCCATGTTCAACACCACCGTGCCGCCGAAGCAATAGCCGAAAGCGGCAATGTTCTTTGCGTCCACCGTTTTTTGTTTTTTGATCAGTTTGAGAGCAGCATCAAATCTCGATTTCGCGAGTACCGCATTCTTGGAAACTTCACTGGAGAATTTGGCGGCATCATCCGGATGGTGTGCCTGTTTGCCGTCGCCGTACATATCCACTGCCAGCGCGGTGTAACCTTTTTCAGCCAACATGCGTGCGCGTTTGCGCGCATATTCGTTGTGTCCCCACCATTCGTGTACCACCAGGATGCCGGGGCGTTTGCCTTTTACTGCATCGTCATACGCGACATAACCTTTGAGTGTGGTGCCGTTGGCGTTGTAGCTGACTTCCTGACCTTGCACCTCAGCTTGCGCGGCGGTCGCAACAAAAATGAGTCCGATGAAACACAACACTATTTTCATGGTGAATACTCCAGAAGTGAACGGGGCGGAAGTATAAATCAAGATGAAAAAACAAAGGGCGCTTGCGCGCCCTTGTCCTGTTTCAATCTGCTGTCGCCAACATTATTCCGACTTCGATGCTTTCTTGCGCTCATGTTCTTTCAAGTAGCGTTTGCGGATTCGGATCGACTTGGGTGTCAATTCGACCAACTCGTCGTCGTCGATGAATTCCACGGCCGATTCCAAAGTCATCTTCAAGGCGGTGGTCAAACGCACCGCTTCGTCGGTTCCGGAAGCGCGCACGTTGGTGAGTTTCTTGCCCTTGATCGGATTGACGATCAGATCGTTGTCGCGCGAGTGAATGCCGATGACCATGCCTTCATACAACTTGTCGCCGGGCACCACGAACATGCGTCCGCGATCTTCCAGGTTCCACAAGGCATAGGCCACCGCTTCGCCGTCTTCAGCCGAAATGAGCACGCCGTTATGACGACCGGGCAGATCGGGCTTGACCGGGCCGTAATCGTCGAATACGTGGCTGATCAAACCGGTGCCGCGTGTCATGGTCATGAAGTCGGATTGGAAACCGATCAGGCCGCGCGCCGGAATGTGATATTCCAAACGGGTGCGGCCTTGGCCGTCGGATTCCATATTGGTCAATTCACCGCGACGGCGGCCGATCTCTTCCATGATCGCGCCCTGGTTTGCGTCTTCCAGATCGATGGTCAGGTTCTCATATGGTTCGCACTTCTCACCGTTGATCTCTTTGTAGACCACGCGTGGTTTACCCACGGCCAACTCGAAACCCTCGCGGCGCATGGTTTCCAACAGAATAGTAAGGTGCAATTCGCCACGGCCGGAGACGCGGAACACATCCGCATCGGCGGTGTCTTCCACGCGCAATGCCACGTTGGTCAGCAATTCTTTGGTGAGGCGGTCGCGGATCTGGCGGCTGGACACAAATTTGCCTTCTGTTCCTGCCAGAGGTGAACCGTTCACCATAAAGTCCATGGTCAATGTCGGCTCGTCCACCATCAACATCGGCAGGCCAACGGGATTGTCCTTGTCGCAAATCGTGACGCCGATACCGATCTCATCCAGACCGGAGATGATGATGATGTCACCCGCTTCGGCGCCATCGACAGGCACACGCTCCAGGCCTTGAAAGCCAAGTACCTGGTTGATTCGACCAGACGATACTTGGTCGCCATGGTTCATCACCACGACTTGTTGACCGGTCTTAATGCGTCCGTTTAATACGCGACCGATGCCGAGGCGACCTGTGAAAGTGGAATAATCGAGCGCAGCCAATTGCAATTGCAACGGCGCATCGGGATCACCCGGAGGTGTCGGTACGAATTTCAGAACGGTGTCGAACAGGGGGCGCATGTTGTCGGCCTTGCCACCGTTGGACGGTGCATCGCTCAAATCGAGACAGGCCCAGCCATTCAATCCGGAAGCATAAATGACTGGGAAGTCGAGTTGCTCATCGGTCGCCCCCAATTTGTCGAACAGGTCGAAAGTCTGGTTCAGCACCCAGTCGGCGCGTGCGCCCGGACGGTCGATCTTGTTGATCACCACGATCGGTTTCAAACCCAGTGCCAGTGCTTTCTTGGTCACGAAGCGGGTCTGCGGCATCGGGCCTTCAACCGCATCCACCAGCAGCAACACACCGTTCACCATGCCCAACACGCGCTCCACTTCGCCGCCGAAGTCGGCGTGTCCCGGTGTATCGACGATGTTGATGTGGGTGCCTTCGTATTCGATGGCAGTGTTTTTGGCCAGAATGGTGATGCCGCGTTCTTTTTCCAGATCGTTGTTGTCCATCACGCGGATCTCCAACTTCTGGTTGGCGCGGAAGGTGCCGGACTGGCGCAGCAATTGGTCTACCAGGGTGGTTTTACCGTGGTCAACGTGCGCGATGATGGCGATATTTCGGATGGCGCGGGACATGTTGTACTACCTATGCTCAAATCAAAGGGCGCGCATTCTAGCACAGTGAGTCAACTCACCGCGCCAGAGTTGCACGTTCGGAATATTGTTACAGCCAGGCTACTTATTTATTCATTTCCAGCAACAATTGGTTCACACGTTTAACGAACGTTGCCGGATCATCCAGCTGCCCGCCTTCCGCCAACAATGCCTGATCGAACAGCACCGAAACCCAGTCGTCGAAATGTTTTTCTTCATTCTTCAAACGTACCACCACCGGATGCTGCGGGTTGATCTCCAGGATAGGCTTGGTACTCGGTGCCTGCTGACCGGCGGCTTTCAGCATGCGCGCCAAGTTGCTGCTCATGTCATGATCGTCGGCAACCAGACAGGCGGGTGAATCGGTCAAACGATGGGTGATGCGAACTTCTTTGATCTTGTCGCCAAGCACCGTTCGCACCTTGTCCAACAGCTCCTTGAAATCGTCCGCTACTTTTTCCTGCTCTTCTTTCTCGGCCGCATCCTGCAACTTGCCCAGATCGAGATCGCCGCGCGCGACCGACACCAGTGACTTGCCCTCGAATTCGGTGAGGAAGCTCATCATCCATTCGTCAACGCGTTCCGACAACAACAACACTTCGATGCCTTTTTTGCGGAACACTTCCAGATGCGGACTGTTCTTGGCCGCGTTAAAAGTCTCGGCGGTGATGTAATAGATCTTCTCCTGCCCGTCTTTCATACGCGCGATGTACTCGGCCAATGACACATTTTCTTCGGTCGTGTCAGCCGCCGTTGAAGCGAAGCGCAGCAAACCGGCGATCTTGTCTTTGTTGGCCTGATCTTCGCCGATACCTTCTTTCAACACCTTGCCGAATTCTTTCCAGAAAATGCCGTATTGGTCTTTTTCTTTCTCGGCCATGTCTGCCAACAACCCGAGCACCTTGCCGGTGCACCCCTTGCGGATGGCTTCGATGTCTTTGGATTCCTGCAGAATCTCGCGCGAAACGTTGAGCGGCAGATCACTCGAATCCACCACGCCGCGCACGAAACGCAGGTAGAGCGGCATTAGTTGCTCGGCATCGTCCATGATGAACACGCGGCGCACATACAACTTGATGCCGTGGCGTGCGTTGCGATCCCACAAGTCGAACTGGGCGTGCTGCGGGATGTACAGCAGCTGTGTGTATTCCTGACGGCCTTCGACACGCGCATGGCTCCAGGCCAGCGGATCGTCATAATCGTGTCCGACGTGTTTGTAGAACTCCTTGTATTGCTCGTCCGTGATGTCGTTTTTGCTGCGCGCCCACAAGGCGGAAGCCTGATTGACCGTCTCGTCTTCTTCGCTGATCTGCTGCTCGCCGTCTTTCCATTCTTCCTTTTTCATCAGGATGGGCTGCACGATATGGTTGGAATACTTGCGGATGATCTCGCGCAATTTATATCCAGCCAGCAAGTCATCCTGGTCTGCGCGCAGGTGCAAAGTGATCTCGGTGCCGCGACCCGGTTTCGCTTCCATACCGATGGAGAACTCGCCGCCGCCATCGGATTCCCAACGCACGCCCTGGTCGTTTTTCTCGCCGGCACGACGGGTCAGTACCGACACTTTGTCTGCCACGATGAATGCGGAATAGAAACCCACACCGAACTGGCCGATCAGATTGGCGTCTTTTTGCTGGTCGCCGGAAAGACGTGAGAAAAATTCGCGCGTGCCGGACTTGGCGATGGTGCCCAGATTGTTGATGACTTCCTCGCGGCTCATGCCGATGCCGTTGTCCGAGATGGTCAGGGTGCGTGCCACCTTGTCAAAACTGATACGGATATTCAATTCCGAATCGCTCTCGAACAGCGCCGCGTTATGCAGTCCCTCGAAGCGCAGTTTGTCGCATGCATCGGACGCGTTGGAAACCAGTTCGCGCAAAAATATCTCGCGGTTGGAATACAGGGAGTGGATCATCAATTGCAAAAGTTGCTTCACTTCCGTTTGAAAACCCAATGTTTCAGTTTGGTTGGCGGTGCCGGTTGTCATCATTCCTCCGTTACAAAAAATAACCAGCGGCCTTTATGGGGACACGCGAACAATTTTCAAGCGCATTTGTATCCCCTTTGATTGTTAACAAAAATTGGCTGGCTTTTTTTCTTTCCGTGAGTATAATGCGCGCCTTGCCGTCCCCTGGGCGGCATTGAGTCCATCGTTTTCTGACCCTCTACATCCCTCTGGATGTGCCAGCTTCACCGGTTAGCGACGATGTTTTGTTTGCGCCGGTAGAGGTATTTCCCCCTGCTGAATTTCATTGTGTGGCCTTGAGCCGCGCATGCGCTGTGTCTAAAAAAATTAAGGAACAATCGTGTCTGAAAAAATCATTGCAACTGCAACGCCCGAAACTATTGAAAATGTAATCACCTTTGCCTCGCTGGGTCTTGATCCATCGATCCTGAAAGCCGTGCAGGAAGCCGGTTACACCGTACCCTCGCCTATCCAGGCGCAAGCTATTCCTGCTGCACTGGCCGGACAAGACCTGATGGCGTCCGCCCAAACCGGCACCGGCAAGACTGCCGCCTTTATCCTGCCCGCACTGCAAAAACTGTCCGTCGCTTCCAAAGTACACGGCAAAGGTCCGCGTATCCTGGTGTTGACCCCGACGCGCGAACTGGCACAACAAGTTTCCGATGCGGCTACCAAATACGGCAAGAACATGCGCGTCAAAGTCGTGAGCATCCTAGGCGGCATGCCTTACCCGCTGCAAAACAAATTGCTCTCCGGTCCGGTGGACATTCTGGTCGCCACGCCCGGTCGTTTGATCGACCATATCGAACGCGGCCGCATTGATTTTTCGCGTCTGGAAATGCTGGTACTGGACGAAGCCGACCGCATGTTGGACATGGGTTTCATTGATGATGTGGAGCGCATCGCCGCTGCCACCCCGGCCACCCGCCAGACCCTGCTGTTCTCCGCCACGCTGGACGGCGTGATCGGCAACCTGGCACAACGCCTGTTGAAGAGCCCCAAGCGTATCAGCGTGACCGCTTCGCAAGCACGCCACGAAAACATCGACCAACGTCTGATGTATGTGGACGACATGGCGCACAAGAATCGCCTGCTCGACCATCTGTTGCGCGATGTTGATTTGAATCAGGCATTGGTATTCACCGCGACCAAGCGCGACGCCGATTCACTGGCGGATGAGCTTTCTGCCCAAGGTCATGCCGCTGCCGCTTTGCACGGCGACATGAACCAACGCGAACGTAACCGCACCCTGCTCAACTTGCGCAAAGGTAACGTGCGTGTGCTGGTTGCAACTGATGTGGCAGCACGTGGCATCGACGTGGCGGGCATCACTCACGTCATCAACTTCGACCTGCCCAAGTTCGCCGAAGACTATGTACACCGTATCGGCCGTACCGGCCGCGCCGGTGCATCGGGTATCGCTGTGTCATTCGCATCCAACCGCGACGCGATGAATCTGAAGAAAATCGAACGCTACACCGGACAGCCGATCAAGGCGCACACCGTCGAAGGTCTGGAGCCGAAGTTCAAGCCGCGTCCGGCACCTTCCGGTCCCCGTGCCGGCGCGAGTCGCGGTAATGGTGGTGGCTTTGGTCGTAGTAACAACACTGGCGGTAATAGCGGCGGTTTTAATAATCGCAGCAACGGCGGCGGTTTCAGTCGTCACAGCGCACCGGACAGCCGTCACGAGCATCCGCAAGATCAGCGCCGCGAAGGACATAAACATAGCCGCTTCGGTAACGATGCGCGTCCCCAAGGTGGTTTCGCGAATGGCAACGTCAGTGGCAATCGCGCGCCGGCACCGGCGATCCATACCGGTGAGCGTCGTCCGCAGGGCACCAGCTTCACCCTGGGTCGCGGTCACAACAACGGCAACAAGCGTTAATCCAAGCTTCTAGTTGTATACAAAACGCCCCACTTTCGTGGGGTGTTTTTTTTGCTTAGCGTCGGGATTGATCCGGATTTTTGCGCAACGGATCCAACAATGATGACAGACCGTTGTGATCCAACTCGTGCATCAGCGCCAACAGCTGACCCAGCTCGCCTTTCGGAAATCCGCTGCGCGCGAACCAGTTCAGATAATTACCCGGCAAGTCTGCGATCAGGCGTCCTTGGTGTTTTCCGTAAGGCATGGTGCGGGTGACCAGGAGTTCGAGGTGTTCGTGGTTCATGGCAAATTATTTCAAATATATTCCAGTCCGTTCGTCCCGAGTACCGCGCAAAGCGCGGTGTATCGTGGGATGCACACTACTCGTGACGCACGGTTGGTTCACACCTTCAACTTCTGAAACGCCGCCGCCATCGCTCCGCCCATTGGTGCCGGAATGGGCGCACGACTCACAGGCTTCACACGTGTGGCTTTGGTTTGCGGACGACTGTCGCGTGGCTCGCGCGGTGCCACATCAGATCTCACACCAATCTGTGCTGCCACATCCGTCAGGCGCATGGTCAACGCGATACGTTTGCGCTTCTCGTCCACTTCCAACACTTTCACCTTCACCACCTGCCCCGCCTTCACTACGCTGTGCGGATCTTTCACGAACTTGTCGGACAGTGCCGAGATATGTACCAGACCATCTTGATGCACGCCAATATCCACGAATGCGCCGAACGCCGCCACATTGGTGACCACACCTTCGAGGATCATGTCCGGCTTCAGGTCGGACAAGGCTTCCACGCCTTCTTTGAAAGTCGCCGTGGTGAACTCGGGGCGCGGGTCTCGGCCCGGCTTCTCCAGTTCTTTCAGGATGTCGCTGATGGTCGGCACGCCGAATTTCTCGTTCGCATACTTCGAAGGACTAAGTGACTTCAACAGGTTGCTGTTGCCGATCACGGCTTTGATGTCCTGCTTGATGTCGGCCAGGATGCGCTGTACCAACGGATACGATTCGGGGTGCACAGCCGAGGCATCGAGCGGATCGTTGCCACCCATGATGCGCAGAAATCCTGCCGCCTGCTCAAAGGTCTTGTCGCCCAAACGCGGCACTTCGCGTAATTCGGCACGGCTGGCAAATCGGCCTTTAAGATCGCGCTGGTTCACGATGGCCTGCGCCACGCTGCTGCTCAAACCGGAGACACGCGCCAGCAAAGGCACCGACGCGGTGTTCACATCCACGCCCACACCGTTGACGCAATCTTCCACCACTGCATCCAGCGAACGCGCCAACTGGAACTGGTTCACATCGTGCTGGTATTGGCCCACGCCGATGGACTTGGGGTCGATCTTCACCAGCTCGGCCAGCGGGTCCTGCAGACGGCGCGCAATGGACACTGCGCCGCGCAAGCTAACATCCAACTCCGGCAATTCGCGCGATGCGAATTCGGAGGCGGAATACACCGATGCACCCGCTTCGGAAACGACGATGCTGGTCATTTTTAAACCGGATCGTTCATGAGGCTCGCCCCCCCTCCCACTCCCCCTTGTCAGGGGGAGAGCCAAATCTGCTCCTCCCCTGACAAGGGGAGGCTGGGAGGGGTTAGGGTTTGATGTTGATGCTTCAAGGGGGGCCGATGCTACACACAACTTGATCAACTCCTGCGCCAACTTATCCGTCTCCCGCGAAGCCGTCCCATTCCCAACCGCAATCAACGTCACCCTATGCTTCTTCGCCAACAGCACCAGCGTATGCAGCGAGCCATCCCAATCATTCCTCGGCTGGTGCGGATAGATAGTAGCGGTATCCACCACCTTGCCGGTCTCGTCCACCACCGCCACTTTCACGCCGGTACGGATGCCGGGGTCCAGCCCCATGGTCACGCGTGGCCCGGCGGGTGCGGCCAGCAGCAGCGCTTTTAGGTTGCGCGCAAACACGTTGATGGCTTCGGTCTCAGCCTTGGCGCGCAGCGCGCCCATCAGCTCCGATTCCAGATGCATGAAACTCTTCACGCGCCAGGTCCAGCGCACGGTGTCTAGCAACCAGAGGTCGGCGGGACGGTTCATATCCTTGATGTTGAAACGCGCGGCGATGCGCATCTCGCATGGATTGTGCGGCGCGCCCCAAGTGGGTTTCTCTTCTTCGCTATCCAAACGCAGTTGCACATCCAGCATCTCTTCGCGCCGACCACGCAACACTGCCAACGCGCGATGCGATGGAATGGTGTTGATGGATTCGGAATAGTCGAAATAGTCGGCATACTTTTCCGCCGCGTCGTTCTTGCCTTCCAACACCTTGGACTGCACCACGCCGTGTGCCTGCACATAGTCGCGCAACGATTGCAGCAAAGCCGCATCTTCGGCAAAACGCTCCATCAGAATCTGCCGCGCGCCATCCAGCGCCGCCTTGGCATCGACCACGCCGGGATTGCTGTCGCCCGCCTCGCTGGTGAAAGGATCGCGCAGAAACTTGGTCGCCTCTTCTTCCGGATTCAACAGCGGATTCGCCAGCAGCGCATCCGCCAGCGGCTCCAGCCCCGCCTCCAGCGCGATCTGCGCCTTGGTGCGGCGCTTAGGCTTGTAGGGCAGATACAAATCTTCGAGGTGTGTTTTGTCCGTAGCCAGCGACACTGCCTTCAACAACTCCGGCGTCATCTTGCCCTGCTCGGTGATCGAGGCAATGATGGCCGCGCGGCGCTCTTCCAGTTCGCGCAAATAACGCAGCCGCTCTTCCAGCAAGCGTAGCTGCGTATCGTCCAGGCCGCCCGTCGCCTCTTTGCGATAGCGCGAGATAAAGGGAACGGTCGCACCCTCATCCAGCAGGGCGATGGCCGCAGCGATTTGAGCAGGTTTGGCCGCGATCTCGGCGGCAAGGCGTTGTTCGATGGAAGGAAGCATGGTTCTCGATTGGTTCCCTTAGAAATGCGAGGCCTACGGGTGAAATTTGCGGGGGCGGATTATGCCAAGGCAGGTCAACTTTGGCTAACAGCTTCTTCAGCTTGTTGTTCTCGCCTTCAAGATTTCGCAAGCGACGCGCTTTGCTTACATCCATTCAAGCCATCGCGACATCTTGTACCCTCCTTATTGGCTCACCCTTGATTGATAAAATGTGCGATGGCGCACGGTTGGACAATGTTCGTACAGGTTCAATCTAGCCAATAGTTGACGCAGACTTGTTTGATCGAATTCGGCAAACTTATGAACGTTGTCCGATAACAAAACGTGACCAATGTGATTATTCCGAACCTTTCTAAACCTGATAATTCGCTTCTAAACATAGCATTTTTAACTGGGAGTGTTTCATGAATACAAAAGTACAAGCTGCAAAACACACTCAAGAGCAAGAACCCAAAGATAAGTTCATGGATGACTTACGTTCTGTAATAGAAGATGCGACTGAGTTATTGCACGACACCTCCAACCAAACTGATGAAGGTGTGGTTGCCGCCCGGGCGCGCACCAATCAAAGGCTACAAGATGTAATAGAGCGTTTGGTCACGGCGGAGGAAGTCGTGGTTAAACGCACCAAACAGGCAGCAAAAACTACCGATCAATACGTCCACGAAAACCCTTGGAAATCTATAGGCATCTCTGCCTGCTTGGGCGCGATCATCGGGATGCTGATCGCAAGGCGTTAATCCCATGTCAGAATCGGGCGGACTCTTGGAGTCACTAAAACGGCTGTCGACCACGTTAATCACTATCGTGCAGACTAGGCTTGAATTGCTCTCAAACGAGATCGAGGAAGAACGCCTGCGCATCAGTCTGATTCTGTTGTATAGCTGCGCCACACTGTTCTTCTTTGGCTTGTTCGTCATCACTTTGACAGTAAGCGTCGTGCTGTGTTTTTGGGACAGCCACCCAATCTTGGTATTGAGTAGTTTTTGCGTGCTGTATTTCGCCTTAAGTCTGTGGGCAATAACTGCTTTGCTTCAGGTGGCAAAACATAGACCTAAACTGTTTTCGACCAGTCTGGCCGAATTATCTGCAGATCTTGAGAAACTTGGTCCACGACCATGAATAGACGACTTGCCAATATAGTTCACCGCCGTCGTGCGCTTTCGGAACAAATATTAATCCAGCGCACACAAGTGTTTGAAATCTCCCAGCAGTGGCAAAAACCGCTTGAGGTAGTTGATGTGGGAGTAAAGGTGGTTCAGAGCATTTACTCCCATCGCGCATTGGTATCCGTGGGCTTTGCTGCGTTGCTGGCATGGAAACGAAATGGAATGGGCAGTCTGGCGGTAAAAGGTTTGCGCTTGATTCTCCTTTATCCTTCCGCCGTTAGCATTGGTTTGAATACCCTCACTTCAGCATTTCGTTCTTCAAGCAAAGAACATCCAAATGAGCCTTGATGATTGATTGGATATGCCCTGCACAACTCGGTTTGACTTGAACAAAAGAAAAGGCTTCCATTACTGGAAGCCTTTTAAATTGGTGCGCCCGAAGAGATTCGAACTCCTGACCCCTTGGTTCGTAGCCAAGTACTCTATCCAGCTGAGCTACGGGCGCATATATTGAAGCTGTTGATACTGTGGCGGAGAAGGAGGGATTCGAACCCTCGATACAAGTTTAAGCTCGTATGCGCCCTTAGCAGGGGCGTGCCTTCGACCACTCGGCCACCTCTCCGAAGGCCGCGAATGATACTGATTCGGGCCTAGGTGGTCAAACGATTTATGCGTCTTCTTGTTCCAAATTGAAAGATTTGTGCAACACGCGCACAGCCAACTCCAGATATTTCTCGTCGATAACCACGGAAATCTTGATCTCGGAGGTGGAAATCATTTGGATATTGATCCCTTCTTCAGCCAATGTGCGGAACATCTTGCTCGCGATGCCCACATGTGAACGCATGCCAACGCCCACCACGGAAACTTTTGCAGTCTTGTTGTCGCCAATGACATCGCGGGCACCGATGTGTGGTTGCACCTTGTTCTTCAAAATGTCCATCGCCTTGTTGAACTCATTGCGATGCACCGTAAACGAGAAATCGGTGGAGCCGTCGATGCCGACGTTCTGAATGATCATGTCCACATCGATGTTGGCTTCGCTGACGGGGCCCAGTATCTGATAAGCGATACCCGGTTTGTCCGGCACGCCACGCACCGTGATTTTTGCCTCATCGCGATTGAATGCGATACCCGAGATGATTGCCTGTTCCATTTTATTACCTTCCTCGAATGTGATCAGCGTACCTTCTCCCTCATCAGTAAAACTGGAGAGCACACGCAATTTGACTTTGTATTTTCCGGCAAACTCAACCGAACGTATCTGCAATACTTTGGAACCCAAACTTGCCATCTCCAGCATCTCTTCGAAGGTGATGCTTTTCAGGCGGCGCGCTTCAGGCACCATGCGCGGGTCGGTGGTATAGACACCATCCACATCGGTATAGATCTGACACTCATCTGCACGCAGAGCTGCAGCAATGGCGACGCCTGTGGTATCCGAACCACCACGCCCCAAGGTGGTGATATTCCCGGCTTCGTCCATACCTTGAAAACCCGCAACCACGACCACGTTGCCGTTAGCCAGATCGGTGCGGATGTTCTGTTCGTCGATGCTGACGATACGTGCTTTTGTAAAAGCACTATCGGTAAGGATCTTCACCTGTGCACCGGTGTAACTCTTGGCTTCCATCCCGGCATCTTTTAGCGCCATTGCCAATAGACCGATGGTGACTTGCTCACCCGTGGAAATGACGACGTCGAGCTCGCGCGGATCGGGGTGTTTTTGGATCTCTTTAGCCAAAGCGATCAGACGATTCGTCTCGCCACTCATGGCGGATACCACGACCACGATTTGATGACCTTGCGCTTTGTATTTCGCAACGCGCTTCGCAACGTTTTTGATGCGCTCGGGGCTACCCATGGAAGTGCCGCCGTATTTCTGAACTATCAATGCCACAATGAATGCCTGTATCGAATAAAAAGTGGGCGGCATTCTAACCGAACTCGCGTCAAAAGACGATGACCCGTCTGCTACACTGCTCGCAAATACTGCCGCCTAAAAACCAATGAGCAAGATCTCCCAACGACCCTTCCCCGCCGACACTGCTGCACATCTGGCCAAATCCGGAATCACGCCTTTACTGGCACGCATCTACGCGGCACGCGGCATCTCAGACGTAACGCAACTGGATACCGACATCAAACTTCTACTGCCTTTCACTCTGCTGAAAAATGCGGAAACGATGGCTAAGCTGTTGGCTGATGCCATCACGCAAAAGAAGAAAATATTGATCGTGGCCGACTACGACGCCGATGGTGCAACGGCCTGTGCCGTGGGTATGCGCGGTTTGAGTGCACTCGGTGCACGGGTGGATTTTATTGTGCCCAACCGCTTCGAATATGGCTACGGTTTGACGCCGGAGATTGTTCAATTGGCAGCACAATCGCTACCGGACATCCTGCTCACAGTGGACAATGGAATCGCCAGTGTGGAAGGTGTGGCCGAAGCCAATCGTCTGGGTATGCAAGTGTTGGTGACCGACCACCACCTGCCCGGCGATACTCTACCGGATGCGCTGTGTATCGTGAACCCCAACCAGCCGGGTTGTAATTTCCCCAGTAAACACCTAGCAGGCGTGGGTGTGATGTTTTATGTGCTGATGGCGTTGCGTGCAGAGATGCGCAAGCGCGGCGCATTCTCGAATAACGGTGTTTCCCCCACCCCCGGCGGGAGAAGGGAGCCAAATCTGGGCAACCTGCTCGACCTCGTCGCACTCGGTACGGTAGCGGATGTGGTGAAACTGGATGACAACAACCGCATCCTGGTGCAACAAGGATTGCAGCGCATTCGTGCCGGCAGGAGTTGTGCTGGAATTCAGGCAATACTGCGCGTGGCACGCAGGCAGGCATCACAGGCAGCGTCTTATGAGTTGGGCTTTATCATCGGACCGCGTTTGAATGCAGCCGGTCGTCTGCAAGACATGAGTCTGGGCATTCGCTGCCTGCTGACCGACGATGTTACCGAGTCAAATGAGATTGCAGCCAAACTGGATGCCCTGAACAAAGAGCGGCGCAGCATCGAGGCGGACATGCAGGACAGCGCGCTGGCAGCGCTCGACAGCTTCGATCCCGAAGAGGGTTATTCGCTTTCGCTGTTCAATGCGGATTGGCATCAGGGTGTGATTGGTATTCTCGCTTCGCGTCTTAAAGATAAATTCCATAGGCCAGTGATCGCCTTCGCACGTTCGCAGAACGGTGAACTCAAAGGATCGGGACGTAGCATCGCCGGCTTGCATTTGCGCGATGCGCTCGATCGGGTTTCCAAGCACCAGCCGCATTTGATCCTCAAATTCGGCGGTCACTCGATGTTATGCAATGCTACCAACTATTGACATTATGTTGACATCCGATTAATTTAGTCTGCATGTCAACGTATTATCATATTTCATAATTTTGATTGAAAAAGTTCTGGTTACAAACATCCAGTTCGGCGGAAGAAAGCTTTCATCGATAGCCTTTCTGAAAAGCGATACAGGCGATATATTTTGGGAGCCAACCCTATTCCTATTGTCTAGGGCTCAAAAAGGATTGTCCCCAGCGACTCTTGATGCAAACGCACAAGATTTAACTTCCTTTCTCAACGTGGTTTTGACTTCTAGCGGCAATATAGATTGGAAGAATATTAGCGATGAGCAAATGACCGCTTATATTCAAAAGTATCTTTTCGAGAAAAAAGGGCTAGCAGAGAAATCAATTACTCGACATATCGATACACTAAAAAGCTATTACGAATGGGCTTATAGGATTCAACTAATTGACAGACCCAAGATGTTTTCGTGGGGGTATGACAGTGGAATCGCACGAGATACAAATATTGATATTGGTTCTAAGTTCATTCCAAAAGAAGACTTCGATGAGTTGCAAGCATCGTTAAATACTTCGAACTCATACATCATTGAGCGAGATGAACTAATTCTAAGTTTTGGATATTTCACTGGAACAAGAGCAGCGGAAGTAGTAGATCCAAGAAACTTGAACATTGTCATGCTAAGAAGAAAGATCAATGAAGCTAGCCAGCAAAACCGAATAACGATTGATGTAAAGATTTTCGGAAAAGGCGAAAAGCCAAGAACGATAGTAATTCCCCCTGAGTTATTTGAAGCTCTAAAAAAGTTTGTGTTTGGACGACGTGGGGAAATTGGTGACGGCCCATTGTTTTGCGACATGAGCGGTATGCCCCTAAACCGTCAACATGCATCAACTGTATTCAGAAATGCAAAGTCCACTTGCAGCGACCTAATTAAGAATCGCCTTAAGGACAAATCCTATCACTGTCTGAGGCACACATTCGCCACGAATCTTGTGACCTACTGTTATGAAACAAATCGGGACCCTTGGTTGTTGGTTCCTGAAAGAATGGGACATACGGACAGATCAACAACACTTCAATACATAGCTTGGGAAGCATATATCAACAACAGGATTGATCTTGTGAAAAGCCTTTCACTAGGTGATGAATTTAGGCACAAGGGAGGGCATCACCCTTGACCACATATTCAAACTCTACATCAGGAGATGCTCACAGTTCGGATTCCTTATTTGACCTTGGCGATGAGAATAACCTCATAGGTCAGATTCACCACCTTATTAACTCGAATCTTGAATATTCCCTCGTATTGCAGAGTGATGCTGGAACAGCTTTACGTACTGAAGTAAAAATACCAGATGGATGGGAGAGATCAGATTACTGCCGACTCATCATTAAATATCTCTATTCAAAAATCTTCAAGGATTTTTCCCCGCGCCATAAAAAGTCAATATTGAGCCATATACAAACTTTCTTCGACTTTCTAACAGAGCTTGATAAAGACACTGATCCGAATACGACATCAATTCTTTTCCCAAAATATTTTCACCATGTAAATTTACAATATTCTGAATACACTAACTTCAAGCGGAAAATTTCGTTAAGGCGAGTACTGCTATGGGCAAAGGATGAAACCGCAAGAGGAAATCCAGTTGAACACTGGAATGACGTCACTAGGAAGATATTGAAAAGCTTACCTGACACCCCGCCACCAAGATCAACTGCGCTCCCCTCTTCAAGTGAAAAGGTGAAAACTGATGTGGATGACTACGAGTTCTTTCTTTCAACTAGAAGTTTTTTCGCATGGTATCTGTTAAAGATGCAAGCCCTCAAAGAGGAGGTGTTACGAAAGGATATATCTCTCAAAGACGATATTTTGAAACTTGCAATGAAGAGAGGTCTTAGCGAAATAACAAATCCATTATGCGATACATTTTTAGCGCAGGGAAAGTATTGCGAAGAAACGATCGACTTACATAGCAGAATTAAAAAGGCAATTTTAGAAGTCTCCGAAAATAATTTAATGCTTTTGGAATATGCCTATTTCAGAAACTATTCGGTATGGATGGAAACAAATGAACTCATAAATAACCATTTGCAACTTCCAAATATCACTATTGATGCAATTAAAGAAGCTATTGGAAGTAAGTTCTTTGCACTTGGTTTCTCTTTCTCAGAACTTCTAGCTCCCAGCATTTCTGAAGTCTACGCAATGAGTTTTTTCTTGGCGACTGATCGGATTCAGTCCAGCGGACAGGATCAACTTACTCTAGACCAATGCAAGCTGACTCAGAAGGGAGTTCAAGTTGTCGGGTATGAAAAAGCACGCTCAAGCGGTTCAGGTAAATCTACCGCGATCTACTCCAAGAATACGGTGGCATATGCTGTGTATAGCAAGTGGAAAGAATCAATGGAGTTCTTCTATGAGCTTCAACCGCATCATATAAGGCTTAAAAAGTTTATCCCACTAACTACTGAACAGATTCGTGACCAGGTAAAGTACCTGACAAAAGATAATTTATCCTTTTACCTTCCACAATTATTTTCTTGTATCTCCAGAAATACTGCGATATCCGAGGACCCTAGAACAAAACTTCTTCTTGACTCATTGCATGGAAAGATTGAGCGAGCTAATAGTGAAAGAACCCACAAGGGTGTAATACGATATCAGCGAAGGGAAAGAGTTCTTGATCGACTCGGACATCAATCTATTGCTCAAAGCCGCGCCTTACTTGAACAGAAACCGATTAGTAATCTTAGCTCTAGTGCAAATGATGAAATCGATGCAAATTTATCCGCGCACTCGGCTGCGACAAAGAAAAACATATACAAAGATCGTACTACATCGAACACTGTTCTAAAGGCTGGTCGCGACTTTTCTAAAGGCGTAAGCCAGAAAATGATCGATAGCGCCACTTCTGTTAGTTCTCTTCTAAAGGGCACCTCAATTCTCACGCTAAAACAAGTTGAAGAAGTTTTAGGTTTAAATTCTCAATGGTCTAAATATGCTGATATCGAATCAATAAATCGCGTTGTAGTAGAAGCAGAAAAGCGGGGTTATTCCACTGGCACTTTTGCAGAGCTTTCTCATGATGGGCAGACAATCATAATTTGCACCCCCATGGTTGCCGCCTTCATTCAAGGGGAAATTAATCACATAGACAAGAATATTGATGGATTGTTTAGTATCAACCCACAAAAAGTAGATAAGTTCAAATTGAGAAAACTGTTTTTAGCTGAGGTCCTTAAAAATTTCCCGAGGAAAGTTGTTAAAGATGGCATCAATCTCCTTTCGAAATATAACTTCCCTTACCCTCCACTCTCTTAAATTGGAATTATTGTGAAGCTTGCGATACGTCAAGATGAAGCATGGGCTAACCGATTGCGGATAGAAACACTCGAAGAACGTTTTGTTGAGAACTCACTTAAGAATCAACTAGAGAATGAGGAGTGGTTTATACAAAATGACTCGAAAGATTTTTGTTACGTCGTTAAATGGAATAACTACGGGGTTCCACATCGCTGGCTTAACTACATAAAATCGATGCTTCTTTCCGTATGCGGAGGATATACAGATCACTTTGGCAACATAGTCAAAAATACTTCGAGCCTGAAAACCTTTCTTGGAGACGCCAAAAGGTTTTTTATTAGGTATGAAGAGAAGTTCGAAGGAAGAAATTTATCTGACTTGAAAATTGAAAACCTCAAATATCTATTGCAATCACTTGCAATAGATTCAGACGGCCAATTAAAGGCAAGACTGACATGTGAGGGATACACCAAGCTTATAAATCGTATTCAGGAATCCTATTCACTTGGCAATTTAGGCGATGGCTTCAGTTTTGATATTCCAGAGAAAGGCACTGATTACTTTTTCAAGGATCTTGTCGAGAGCAAAGGAGTCGAGTTTTCTCAATGGCGGGAAGGTGGTACATATGGAGGCATGGCAGTTTCAATTGCCATGCTATTGCTAGCCAGATGCATTGAGATAATGAGGTGTAAAGAAACACAGATTGCCCTCAAACTGTTTGAATTTGCAAGAAATGAGCAAATTGATATTTCAGTGTTATTTAGAACTCATTACAGTGGAAAAAGTAATGGAGGAGGAACATATCTTTCAAATCTTGCCGCATCAAATAGTAAATATGCAAATGCTGCACAGCAATTAATTCATTTCATCAATAGTATTTCTGATGACAAGCACACAGATTGGTTTTTTGGCTCCAAACATGTATTCACACAGCACGTACTTAAAGTCTACGATTACGGCACTATCGCGATATGCATGTTATCTGGGTACAGAATCAGCGAGCTGAGATATTTACTAGGATCTCACATCTACCGTGACAAAGATTCAGGTGACTGGTTAGTGCGCAGTGAAATCATCAAGACTCACAAAGGAATCGGAACGATTAGATCCATTTGTGATGAAGGAGCTGAATTCATTGATATCTTGATAAGGTTGAGCGAATCGGACAAGATCAAAGAAAATCAACCGATTTTCGAGTTTAACAATAGACGCACCTCAAGACATGAAGGTTCTGCGTCCGTCCCGTACAACACTATGCTTCGGCGCATCAAAGACGGGTATGCGGACTTCTTAGACAGCACAGGCAATGATTTTAGTAGTGTTTGTGAAGATGCAAGTCCCCACGTATTTCGGCATGTATGGGTTGATATGGCATTGAGGTGCCATGTTCCAGAAGCGGGATATAACAATGTAACTGAAGAAATTCGCCATCATCTTCGTCATCGGTATGGATCTACCTGGACGCGACGTTACATGGATGGGAAATTCACTCCCATGCACATGCAAGAACTCGAACAAAGTTACTTGGCAGATTTAATTGGTCGTATTGGCGGCGAAGAGTCTTGCGATTTTTTTGGCCCAATGGCTGCCAGAATAAAAAAACTAATCGAAGAAAAAGCTGAATTTATTGGTAGCGATGAAGCCGAAGCAAAAGAAAAAGTAATCAAGGATCAATTGGAAAATTTACTACACATCTCAGGACATCCATGGGGATTGTGTGTACTCATGAAAACTACTGAAACGCAGGCAAAGTGCTACGATCAAAAATCAAAGATCCCCCAGTTTGATGAAGCTTCAAGTTTTGAAACTTGCTCTGGATGTACTCACAGGGTAAGCCACAGGAGTCAATTAGAAGATATAAAAAGATTTGTTCTCGCACATGAAGAGTTCGTGCGAAATTTTCCGATTCAAAGCACGATCATGAAGAAAGTATCTACAGAGGCCGCTTCTCGGGGGCGTTCCATAATAAAGGAGATAGAAGGTGGCCGATGATTTTGATTTATCAACGTTTGCAAAACCAGTAAACGAAAATCAAGTCGAGAACCCTCTCAGCCTTCCGATATGGGTATCTCATGGTACTGAATCCACAAAATTGCTCTTTCATGCTGTTGTGGATAGACGAGATTTAATATTAACCAAAATCGCTCAGGGTGAAGCCCTTCCAATCAATGAGCGACGGGTAGTGAATCGTCAAATTGCTATCGAACAAGGATTTGACCCCTCGTTAATTACGAAACGCAGGCAACCAGACCTTGTTGATTTCATCTCAGAGACAAACAATCAACTGGAAAAAGTTTGGGAAGGAAGAAGAAAACGAGCTAAAACCGGAATCAAAGCTCTCTCAAGGAATGAACTTGAGAAGGAAATTAAGTTGCTGCGCATAAAGAATACTGAACTCGAAGGGAAGTTTTGCCGAGACTCAATTCAGGTTGCACTAAAAGATTGTTTCATGGAAGACCGCCTATCGTTGAGTTCAAGAATTGCTGAGCTAGAATTAGAGCTGGAAAATAAGCAACAAATAATAGTTAATCTACGAAGTGAATTGAGAAAGCACCAGATTAAACCGGCCTGACCTCCACTTACTTTCTTTACAAAATCACCGACAAGCTTGAACAACGGTCAAAAGAATTCCCATTCAAATTCGATTGACTACCGAATAATAATTTCTCTGAGGTTTTCGTCTAAGGGGCTGAATGAATGGAATGACTGCCTTTACGTCCCTTATCTCGCCTTTCTCGTCGAGACTCCCATTTGGCTTGTAACCAATTGCTGTACGAAGGCATTCCGAGATATAGCTGCTGGGTTAAGTCGGCCAATGTTTTTAGCTGATCGAGCTGTAAGTGCCCTAGCCCTAGCGAACTTAATTGCTCGTGCTTGCCACCTTTTTCTTTCCATACAGAATCCAAGGAGTAGCCCGTAAACAGCTCAGTGCCAGTTAATATAATCACGGGCGCTCGCGTACGTCTTGATTCTCTAATGTACTCCCGCCCCCACTCAGCCAACTTTCGCAGTCGAGACACCTCGTCTTTTGATAATTCGTCACTCTCTTTCATTGTGGCAAAAACAAGCACAGCTCCAGGAAATTCTTCAGCCAAGTATTTCATTCGAATTACATCGTCTTCTTGGAAAACCTCGTGCCCAAAGCTCTTGGCTTCTCCAAACACAATTTCTGTCGGGTGGTCGAGCTCCAATATCTCTGTGCGTTGATACCAAAGGATGAAATCGGCTTCGACCGGCGGTTTGCCAGATGGAAAGGTCAGCTCTTGTCCTGAAGACCATGTCACTTTGGAGTCGTTATGCCCAACGACTTCAGAGAAAAATCGAATGGCGAGCGCAGCGGCGTAGCCGCCCCTTGCATAGTCCGGAAGCGCGAATGGGCCAATGAGGCGGTATGCCCACCTTGAGCTTTCGCTGCCACTCGGATTGATAATTGGGAAGCAAAACTCACGAAGACAAAGGCTGCAGCTGACCTTGTAATCCAACTGCTTCAATGAATACCAGCTCCAACTTGAGCACTTTGAACACTTGAGTTCAAGCCCCAATTCGACTGCGTTTCTCTTGACCAATTGCTCAGCCGCGCCTTCTAACCATACGTTCCCCTTCATAGCGGCGTTCACCTTATTGATGAACTCTTTCTGTTGCATGCTCTTTGTAGTCGGCTTTCTCGATATTTCATTGAGTAGCTTCACCACCCCAGCGTTTGCGATGCTTCGTACGCCACCAAAGCCTCCCAAAGTTTGAATGATCTGCTGAGTTGCTCTTCCAGAGTCCGATAACTTCACCTCTATCCTGGAAGTCTTGAACCACGCGGCAATGGTGCTCATACCATCGGTTAACTTCCAATAGTGTTGTATATCTCGATACTTCGGGAACAGCACGAATCCTTCGGTCGTCGGAAGGAATATTTCACCGCCAAGGCGAAATGGCGAGAATTTCGGGTCTTTGAACTCTGTGGGAAGAACGGTCGCTACTTGATTCTCGAAGCTCCAATCTTTGAGCCTTACAACATTCGCCCACCGATTTTCGCCTCCGTATTTCTCTGCAAACTCAGGGTGGAGCGAGTCAAATCGAATATCTGGTGTATCTTCCGTATACTGCACATCGAATGTTTTTTCCGTGGCTGTTAATGTCGGCCTTGTCGACCTTACGACAAATTCTGGTGTGGGTCGCCAAATGTGAGGGTACCAATCCTGTCTGCAGTTGACCCCAGGCTGTGCGTTAGGCACTGATATCTTCTGATATAAGTTGTCAATATCTTCATCAGGAATTGAGCGAGAGAACATGACATTCGCCCTGCGCATCACTCCGTGCGAATTGCCCGGCATTGGTTGATAAGCTCTCTTGATAGCCCTCCTGCAGAAGTCAGATAACTCATCAATCCACTGAACTGGCACTGCAATGATCTCACGTTGTAATGTCCGCAGATTCCAGAAATCAATAAGATCCCTAGGCTCTAGTGCGTTCAATACGAAAATCGTAGCATCGCTATGATTATGGTAGTCCACCTCAACCTTGGTCTGTCCTATATCCAGTGCTGATGTCAGGCCCGTCCCATACAACTTTGCGAGTACGCCTCCATTTAGAGTGATTTCCAACGGCGCAAAAGCATCCCTGAAGGCTCGGCCAAGATATTCCAGATTCCGCTGCTTCGGAAAATCTCCAAATACACAAGCGCAGAAGGTCTCAAAAATTGGGGCTTCAGCAGTAACATTCGTGATGTTGTGCTTGTGACGCCGCTCGAACTGGAACTCTTTTAGGTACATCTCCTTGTAGAGGTCGAATGTGCTCAGGCCACTGCCCTTCCAACTTCTGTTGCCGGCGTGCTGAAGAACATTTGATAACTGAAGTATCCGGTTAGAGTTGAACCCTAGTCCATCTGCTAGGCCTTTTTCCGCCTCAACCAAGAAGTCTGGCTCATAGTAATCAAGATAGCCGTTTATGATTTGCTTCGCAGTGTCAAAGTGATGCCCATGCCTGTCCCACCAAGTTGGTACTTGACGAAAGAATGGGATGATAGGGTTAAATTTGCCGCCCCAGAGACACGTATTGATTCTCAGAATTTCAAGCACACGCTTCTCGTCGCTTGGTTTTACCAAGAACGCAAACCTAACTGGCCGTAATCGGACGGATGCACTTATATGGCTCATTATTTAATAATAACTACCTTTTAGGTATATGCATAATACGCGGTAAGTGCTTCCCGCCGGGTTGCGTTGATTGATTGCATTAGTAATGCTGCGAATGTGACATGACCGCGAGTGTCCAAATTTCTGCGTAAAGCAGCCATTGCGTTCTTGTGCTTTAACTGGCGGATATGGCACCGAGTATCAGTCACTGACTTACATCCAAAAGGAGCATAAAGCTGCTGAGTACGAATCTGCTTCTGTGCACTGATTGGCATCCCCCATCGTTCCATGATGCCAAAATGAGTGATGAAATATGCATGAAATAAACTTATACAAACTTATACTCAAAGGTATAACTTCATATAACTCCATGAAACATTGTAAGAATGGCCGGATTTTTTCAAACGACGAAGCGGTGTCCGCACTGACCAGCTAACCAGTCCAATTGCATCGCCCTATGAGTGGACTGCTTTGGCCGAAGATCGGTCTCACGTTAATTCAACAGTGAGTCGGTCACCTAAACAGTTATAGAAAACTCAATCGATATACTTTCTTTGAGCTGAAGCCCTACTGCGATCCCCGCTGGGACCCCTGCGGGGGGGGCAGGTGGCTTATGCAAGCATGCAATAGTGTCCGCACGACCGTGGACATTGCATTTCCAAGACGTTACATTCCGACCTTGTACCATCAGTGTGGGGAGTGAGCCATGACTGCTGCAAACGACGTCAAAAAACAAAACCGGATAATTGAGCTGGAAGCTGAGCAGGTCTTCGGTTCTCATTCGAAAGCACGTGAATGGCTGAATACTAAGAACCTGGTATTGGGCTCAACTCCACTGGAGTTGCTCGAAACCGAAGAAGGCGCCGCTGAGGTGCGGAAGATTTTGTCCGCGATTGGTCATGGCGGAGTTGTCTGATAACAAAAGATGCATTGGCTAACCATCCTCACCGCTCTGATCTATTCGAGCATCCTTGCGATCCTGGTGATCGTCAGAGGATGGGAGTTGACCGAGGCGGCTGCACTTGTATTTGGCCTGGCTTTCGCGGTTGTGTTGGCGATCGTTGTAGTGATATCTCGAATGCCAAAGGAAGAAGGAAAAGCTTTCTGGCAGGGCTTCTGGACCTCCGTCAGGGCAGAACTAAAGGTTCTAATGGATATGATCCGCTTCAAGTAATTGGACCGCTTGGGCAGGCAGTTTCTTCAAATTTC
Source organism: uncultured Sideroxydans sp. (assembly GCA_964425955.1). GTDB lineage: Bacteria > Pseudomonadota > Gammaproteobacteria > Burkholderiales > Gallionellaceae > Sideroxyarcus. The sequence goes on along the minus strand of CAYROQ010000016.1, from coordinate 17,053 downwards.
CCCATGGATATCGCCATGTCGATCCTTCTGCGCAGTTGGGCACGAATCTACGGTACCCAATGCATCTACTCACCGCATTTCCGTTTTCCCGCACCAAGCACATATTAAACGTACAGCTGTCAGGGTTTGCCCATCTTCTTTCCAATCATGAACGCAATGAAGCTGCCTCAGTAATGAAGTACGCTTCCCGAAGGGCGTAAGGAATGACTGCCGAAGTTTGGATTGCCTTCTCCTTCCAAGTTCTTTTGCTTTTTTCATTTACCTTCACTCAGATCAATACCATTTTCTTGAGCAAGTGCTACGCTCAAAACGAGCAACAGGCTCCAGTTTCATCGACTACTGAATTACCATTATGACACTTTGCTAGTCCAAAAATCTAACACCCCAGATGGGCAGATCATAGTCTGATTCCCAACTCCGAACTTTCAGTACGTCATTTGTATTTAGGTTGTGGCGACAGTAGAATTGGACTCGCCCCCTACTAGGCAGTTGTCGTCCTTTCATTCTTTGGAGTTTGAGCGAACAACGTGTTGAACGATGCAAGTAATTGTGAAAACTCATCATGATGAACAGTTTGTTACTGGCAACACCAATTATCGCCATCACACTGCTGGTCGTAGGGCTAGGAATATTTGCCGTCAAAATGTTTGAGCGTGAACTTAGAAATAAGAATCACCCCCAACCTCGCCGTAACGGTTAACACACAAGCTAAAGAGCGCGCATTGAGCTTTTTCATTGCATTGCTTCATATTGTCCGTTATGCCGGATCCAAGCTCCGAGAAATACGCAACTACGTCCATCATGTTGGATATTGCGCTATCTCATGTCGTAAACACCCGCTGGAATTAAAGCATTGTTTGCAGCCCATTCATTGAAAATTGGCATCAGCTCTTCAGGCAGTCCAAGTACTAAGTCGAAGTCAATCGGGTGTGATGATTGAAGACTGTTGGCAGTCGCCGAGAGCAGCGACTCCCCCTGTCTACGGTCCTTGGCGACCTTAAGCGGATTGAGCTCTAGTTTCTTCGACAGCCAAATCTTGACCATCTGCGACAGGTAATAGTTAACAAATATCTCGGCTCTTAGCCTCATTCTTTTGACTTATTAGTACTTTCATTTTTGCTCCCAAAATATCTACCGCACCTCGCATACTTTCTCTAATTTGGAGATGTATTTTGTTAGCGTCATTGATCTGCGCGATTTCCTCTGCGCTTAACAATGCATCGATACGTAATTGTGAGCTCTCGCTCATAATCGAATCAATCCGCATTGCTTTACTCCACAATTCCTTCTGTGCGTACAAGATAGATTCAATATCATCATTGTAGCGAATAGAGTCATTAGCTATTTCAATTGCATTTTTCAATTTATGTACCATCCAAGTTAAATTTAGTTTTTTTCTACCAGAATATATTATCTACGCTTCACGGCAGGCAGAGGCTTATCAAGATGCACACTGAGCTTTTCCATATCCACTTTGGGCATCATGTACAGATTGTGTTGCCAGTAGATCGTAATTTCTTTATCCATTTTCCCAAGCCTAATAACTTCCACGCAGTGGCTTCATTGCTTATAACTTCAAGAGAATCAAGAGTTGAGGCTACGGATCGTATTCTCAATCGCGGTCTGCTTATGTGAAACCCTCAGTTTTTCAGTTACAAAAAGCGTGACCCAAAAGTTTGGCAGCCCATCGCTATCAACTAACACTGGGTATCGCTCACCTCCTGTAAACACTTGCTGCACTATCAAAGCCATCGTATTTTCGAGAACACGTCATTATCAACATAAATTGGGTATCCGGATTTTCCGGTGGGTGTGGAGCTTACTCTTCAGAAAACATCCACCGTCCGCTTAGGCCGAGCAAGAGTCAGGCAGGTTCTCGGCCAAAGCGGACGAATCAGAGTGCTTCGAAATTTGACCGTAAGCTGACCAAAGCAGTCACTGAAAACTAGGTGATATTACTTCCGCTTTCGATCCATTGCGCCTAGTTATGATTGTTCGAGTTTAGGTGCGTTACTCATTCCAGAGTAACTGCTCATCCAACCGACAACATGCACTTCCAGTCCGGCTGATTTGAGCAAGTTAGATCTGATGGTTTGTGACCTTGTATTTCAGCAAGCGCATTCCATTGAATACGACAATCAGACTGGCCCCCATGTCGGCGAACACCGCCATCCAGAGCGTGGCTTTTCCTGCAAGTGCCAAGATGAAAAACACCGCCTTGATGCCGATGGCCAGCGCGATGTTCTGCCGCAGTACGCGTGACGTTTCACGACTTAGCTGAATGAAGTGCGGCACTTTGCGCAGATCGTCATCCATCAGGGCGACATCGGCTGTCTCGATGGCCGTGTCGGTTCCTGCGCTGCCCATCGCGAAGCCTATGGATGCCTTGGCCAGTGCCGGCGCATCGTTGATCCCGTCGCCCACCATGCCGACCTTGCCGTAACGGCTGATCAACTCATCGATCGCTGCCAGCTTATCTTCCGGCAGCAGGTTGCCGCGCACATCGTCTATACCCACTTGGGCGGCAATAGCGCTAGCCGTCGTCTGGTTGTCGCCAGTCAACATCACCGATGTCACACCGAGCGCGTGAAGCTGGCGGATGGCCTCGGCGCTGTGCCCGCGCACCGTATCGGCCACACCGATGATGCACAACGGCTCGGTTGCTGTGGCGAGTAACACCGCTGTCTTGCCTGCCTGCTCCAGACGATGCAGTACCACTTCGACATGCACTCCGCAAATACCCAGTTCTTCGACCTGCCGATGATTGCCTACATAGAAGAGCTGCCCGTCCACCACCGCTTTGGCACCGCGCCCAGTGATGGATTCGAATGAGGCGACCGGCAACAGCGCCCGTTCTGTCTTTCCGTCATCCTGCCAAGCTGACACGATGGCCGCCGCAATGGGATGCTCGGAATGCGCATCCACGCTAGCGGCAAGTTGCAGCAACTCGTTCTTGTGCCGATCAACCAGAGGCACTACATCGGTCACGACTGGCTTGCCGTGGGTGAGCGTGCCGGTCTTGTCCAGCGCCACCGCCTTGATCAAGCGGCCATTCTCCAGATGCACGCCGCCCTTGACCAAAATGCCCTGCCTCGCCGCAGCGGCAAGTCCGCTGACTACGGTAACCGGCGTGGAGATCACCAACGCGCAGGGGCAGGCGATCACCAGCATGACCAGCGCCTTGTAGAACCATGGCTCGAACTCTGTGCCGAACAACAGCGGTGGTACGACTGCCACCAGTACCGCGAAGACTACTACCGCAGGGGTGTAGTAAAGCGCGAACTGGTCAACGAAGCGTTGCGTTGGCGCACGCTGGCCCTGCGCTTCCTGCACCGTATGGATGATGCGGTCCAGCGTAGTGTTGCCCTTGTTCGCCGTGACGCGGAATTCCAGCATGCCTCGTTCGTTTAGGGTTCCCGCGAACACCGGATCCCCCGCCGCCTTCACCACGGGCAGACTCTCTCCGGTGATCGGTGCCTGATTCACCGAGCTGCTGCCTGCGGTGACCATGCCGTCCAGCGGGATGCGTTCGCCCGGTTTGACGCGCACGGTTTGTCCGATCCGCACGTCGGCTGCGGCCATTTCTTCCCACTCGCCGTTGTCGAGTTGCACGGTGGCGATTTCCGGGGTCATGGCCATCAGCCCCTTGATCGCATTCTTGGCGCGTTCCAATGAGAGCGATTCGATCAATTCGGCCAGCGCGAACAGGAAGATCACCACCGCCGCCTCCGGCCACTCGCCGATGGCAAGCGCGCCGATCACGGCGACGCTCATCAGGAAATTCATGTTCAGGGTGAAGTTTTTGAGCGCGATCCAGCCTTTTTTCAGGGTACTGGGACCGCCGGTAGCGATGGACAGCAGGGCCAAGGCTATCACCGCAACCGACTGCTCGCTCGCGCCGCTCCATGCGACGACTTCCGCAGCGATGGCGGCGGTGCCAGATACCGCCATCAGTAGCCAGGTCCGGCGCGACACCACAGGAGATTCCACCTCGCAAGTGGAGCAGGAGCCAGACTGGCATTGCTGCCCGATGTCTGTCTTCATGCCGATTTCGCGCAAGGCATCGAGTATGGCTTGATCGTCGTCTAGCGTGTGTATCACCGTAAGACGGCGAGCCATCAGGTTGAATGACAGCTCACCGATGCCGGGCACTGATCCGAGACGTTTGCGAATCAGTGCCTCCTCGGTCGGGCAGTCCATGTTGCTGATGACATATACCGATTGTTTCATTTCATTCCTTCCATAACTCCAAAGATTTTCCGATCCTTTACCTTGGCTGCCACATCCATTGCTGGCGCTGCATCATCTGGTCCATCATCATCTGCTGTGTGCCCATGTATTGATCCATCATGTACTGGCGCTGCTTCATCTGTTCTGGGGTGAGATTGGAGTAGTAGCCACCCATGCCACGCCAGCCCATCATGTGATCGCCCATCATATGGCCTCCCATCATGTGACCGCCCATCATCCCTCCGCCGCAACATCCCATCATGCCCGGCCCCCACATACCGCCCATCATTCCGCTCGTGCTTTGCATGGTCGTCCAGTGTTCCTGCAGCAAACGCTGCCGTTCCTGCGGGTCTTGTGTCTGGCGAATCTTGTCCATCTGCTCCTGCATGGTCTTCAGGTTTTCCTGAATCTGCGACATCTGCTTGTCAAATTTCGCAACATCGGGTGCCTGCTGCGCCGACTGGCTTTCCTTTCCGGCAGGGGGAGTCTTCTCGGCCAGTGCCGGTACAGCAGAAAACAAGACAACGGACATTGCAGCTATAAAAATCGTCTTTTTCATGATCACTTCTCCTTTATGGTTGAAAACACACTACATGGGCCGAAACGGCCCGGTTCAAACCAGGTTGTGATACCAAATACGATAACTTAAATACCATACTACTCCGCTTGGTTATGCTTATGAAATCCTATACTTCACCTACGAGACTGCCTGCAACACCCGTTCGAGTTTCTGCCGTACCTCGCGCGCCAAGTCGGTGATGGCAGGCTTGTCGACGAGATCGAGCACAGCGTTTGGATCCATGATCTCGACGTAAACAGCACCCGATTCGTCCTGGCGCACCACCACGTTACATGGCAGCAGCAGGCCAATGGAAGGCTCGGCCACAAGAGCTCGATGCGCCAGCGGCGGGTTGCAAGCACCGAGAATGCGATAGGGCGGTATGTCCTGGTTAAGCTTCTTCTTGAGCGTTGCCGCCACGTCGATGTCGGTCAGCACGCCAAACCCCTCGGCTTGCAAGGCACGGATCACTTGCTCCAACGCACTTTCAAAATCCAGTGCAACCTGCTTGCCAAAGCCATAACGAATACCCATGATCTTCTCCTTATCAAGTATTGAACTCATAACCAACTTCAGTACGCCAGAAATTCCGGCCACTGGCAGCAAGTGGCCGCATCCCCAATCCCGTTCACGTACCGCTTCACTTTCCTAGTGCCGTTAATGTCATAACGCCCCCTTTCTTTCAATCGCAGTCACCTGGTAGGTGCAGCGCCCCGCCAGACCGCAGTTGGCAGCACGCAAAGACTGCAAGACATTCTCCACATCCTCGTCCTTGAGCAGAATGTCCACCCGCACGTGCGGCGTGTAGCCGATTACGCGGTCGCGCGCGGAAAGCACAGGATCAGATTCGTCCTGGGGACTGTGGCCCTCGACCTGGATGAAGGTAAACCAGGTTACCTGCTCAAGGCTGTGCAGCGTATCCGCCAGCGTCTGTTGAATATCGGCATGCACGATCAACATGAGGTTCTTCATTTCATTTTCCTTTGGTTATTCTGGATGCTCGACTCAAAACGAGTCTCGATCCAGGCATAGAGTGTGGGCAATAGCACCAGCGTCAGTAGTGTGGAGGTGATTAGTCCGCCGATCACCACCACGGCCAGTGGTCGCTGCAATTCGGAGCCGGGGCCGGTGGCCAACAGCATCGGCATGAGGCCGAGGCTGGCGATGAGCGCCGTCATCAGCACCGGCCGCAAGCGGCGCTCCGCGCCTTCCTGCACTGCTTGCAATATCGTGCGTCCCGTCTCGCGCAACTGATTGATATAGGCCACCATCACCACACCGTTGAGCACCGCCACGCCGAACAGCGTGATGAAGCCCACCGATGCGGGTACCGACAGATAAAGCCCGGAGAGATAAAGACTCACCACCCCGCCGATCAGGGCGAACGGGATATTCAGGATGATCAGTCCGGCCTGGCGCACCGAGCGGAAGGTCGAAAACAACATGAAGAAGATTAGCGCGATGGATACAGGCACGACTACGCCCAGACGTTGCGCCGCCCGTTGCTGGTTCTCGAACTGTCCGCCGTAGCTGATGTGGTAGCCCTCGGGCAGTTTCACTTCGCGCTCGATGGCAGCCCGCAATTCTTCGACGAAACCCACCACATCGCGCCCCTCGACGTTGGTGCGCACGGCGACTAGTCGACGTGCCGATTCGCGCTGGATCAGTACCGGCCCGTCCGCTTCCCTGACATCGGCAACCTCACCGAGGGGAACCAGCGCACCGCCTGCAGTTCGGATCAGCAGCGCCTTGATCGCCCGAGGCGAAGCACGCGCGGCTTCCGGATAACGCACCAACACACCGAAGCGTCGGCTACCTTCGATGACATCGGTCACCACCTTGCCACCGACTGCGGATTCCACCACGGCATTCACATCCTCGTTGTTGAGGCCGTAACGCGCTAGCTTTTCCGAATGGATAGCGACGGTGAGGTAGCCTTGCCCGGAAAGGCGCGCCCTGAACACGTCGCTTGCGCCTTGGGTGCGCTTGACGATTTCCTCGATCTTGCCGGACAGCGCTTCCAGTGTGGCGAAGTCGTCGCCGAAGAGCTTGATGGCAACAGCGGCGCGCACCCCGGACAGCATCTCCGAGACGCGCATGTCAATCGGCTGGCTAAAACCTGCTTCGACACCCAGCTCTTCAAACGGCTCCAGCTTTTCGCGCAACTTTTCCTGAAAGGCTTCAAGCCCGTAGCCCCAATCCTTGCGCGGCTTGGTCTGTAGGAAGCAGTCGGTCTGGTAAAAGCCCATCGGATCGAGCCTCAGCTCGTCGGCACCGCTGCGGCAGATCATGCCGGTGACCTCGGGGATTTCCAAGATCGCTTTCTGGATCGGCTTGTCCAGCGCCAGCGATGCTTCAAGTGAGATGTCGGAAGCTTTCTCCAAGCTCACCACCGTTTGCCCCTCGTCCATCGTCGGCATGAACTCCTTGCCGATCAACGGAAACAACGCTGCGGCAGCTAAAAGAAGCACAATCGCCCCGAACACGGCGGACTTGCGATACTCAATCGCCCAGCGCATCGTCGGCAGATACACGCGCTTGATCGCCGCCAGCAGACGGTCTTCGCCGTGCGCGCCCGAGCGCATGAGGAAGCTCGCCAGCACCGGAATCACGCTGAGCGACAGCAGCAGTGAGCCCAGCAGCGCAAACACGATGGTCAGTGCGAGCGGCCCGAACATGCGACCTTCGAGCCCGGTGAGCGAGAACAGCGGCAGGAACACGATGACGATGATGAGGATGCCGGACAGTACCGGAGCGGACACCTCGGCCACGGCGCGATAGACCAGATGCAAGCGGCTCACCCCCTTGGGCGCATGCGCGAGCTGGGTATGCACGTTCTCCACCACTACCACGGCTGCATCCACCAGGATGCCGATGGCGATGGCAAGCCCTCCGAGCGACATCAGGTTGGCGCTGACGCCAAACAGCTTCATCAGGATGAAGGTGGACAGCACCGTCAGCGGCAGGATCAGCGCCACGGTGAGCGCTGCACGCAAATTGCCGAGCAGCACGATCAGCACCAGAATCACCAGCACCACCGCCTCGCCGAGGGCCTTCTCCACCGTGAGCACCGCCGCGTTGATAAGATCGGTGCGGTCATAGTAGGGCTCGATGGTGACGCCCTTGGGGAGCGAGGGGGCAAGGCGCGCGAGTTCTTGCTTGACGGATTCGACCACCGTGCGGCTGTTGGCACCGACACGTAGCAAAACCAAGCCGGTCACAATCTCACCTTCGCCGTTCGCTGTCACACCACCGAAACGCACCAGCGACCCTTCGGCGACTTGCGCGACATCGCCGATGCGCACGGGCAAACCGCTTCGGGTCACAACGCTGATACTCTTGATGTCGTCGGCATTCTTGAGTTGTCCGACCGTGCGCACCAGCAGCATCTTGTCGCTGCGGTTGACGCGGTCGCCGCCCGCGTTGCGGTTATTACGCGCGATGGCGCGCTCTATATCTTCAATCGTCAAGCCCTGTGCGGCAAGTTTGTGCGGTTCGGGGCGAACTTCGAAGGCGCGCACGAAGCCGCCCATTGCATTCACGTCCGCCACCCCATCGACAGCCCGCAGTTGCGGCCGGATCACCCAATCCTGAAGGGTGCGCAGTTCGCTGTTCGAGTACCCATCTCCCTTGACCCGGTACATGTAGATGTCGCTCAAGGGCGTGGCTATCGGTGCCAGCACGACTTCCGCATCCATGGGAAGCGCCCCACGTACCTGATTGAGCCGCTCAGAAACCTGCTGGCGCGCCCAATAGATATCGGTGCCATCCTCAAAGTCGATGACGATGTTGGATATGGCGTACTTGGTGGTCGAACGCAGGAGCTTCAGGCGCGGGATGCCTTGCATCTCCATCTCGATGGGGAAGGCAATGCGCGACTCGACCTCGGTCGGCGCAAGACCCGGTGCCTTGACGAGTACCTGTACTTGCGGCGGCGAAATATCGGGGAATGCATCGATGGGTAACGTGCGAAATGCCCAAAACCCGCCGATGACCACCGCGACGGCGACGATCAACATCATCAGGCGCTGGATCAGCGCAAAACGGATAAGTGCGGCGATCATGGCTGGTACTCCTTCAGGTCAACAACGGATAGTCCGGCGGCAAGCCGTAAATCGGCTGATGCCGATGCGCATCCATGCAATAGCTCCAGATAGCGTGCGCGCGCATCGAAATAAGCGTAGTGAGCATCGACTAGGGCCAGCACGTTGGATTCGCCTGCTGCGAAACTGCGGCGGGTGAGCTCGAACATTTTTCGCGCCGGTTCGATAAGATGTTCTTCCATTAACCGAGCTTGATCTTGCAGGCGAGTCAGTTGGATGTATGCCTGTTCCAGTCGCGTCTTGGCATCACGACGCAATGTATCGTAGCGTGCTCGGCTCGCATCGGCATCGGCTATGGCTTTGCCTTCCACGGCGCGATTCTGGCTCCAAACAGGAAGCTCTATTCCTATGCCAATTCCCGTGATGTTCATGGTGGTGCCGTTGTTGAAATCACGGTCATGGAAAAACTTCAGTACAGGGTCGGCGTAGCGCCTTGATTCCGCCACCTCGACCCCGATTTCCGCAGACTCCGTTTCACGGCGGGCCGCCTCTACGGTGGGATGTAGATCAAGTTTTCCGACCAACACTGCAAAGGCTACCGGGTGTTCAGAAAGTATCAGCGGCATCGTCTCCGGGGAGTCCTTGCCATTGAGGGCGAGCAGATTCTTGAACCCGATTAAGGCATTCTCCAGATCGCGCTCGGCCAAAATGTCTGCCTGGTGTGCTTCTTCCTGCAAAAGAGCGAGCCGCCCCGTTTCAAGCGGCGTCAAATATCGCTTTATCCGATCTTCTCTGGTCGCAATTCTTCCCGCAGCAAAACTGTTGGTGAGTTGCAGCCGCTCATGGGACAAGCGATGCTTTGCGACAGCAAACTGCACCGCATGAAAAACAAGGGCAGTCTCGCGTTCCAGCAATAAAAACTGTTCGCGGCTACTGGCTTGCACCGCCAATAGAGAGGATTCGGCAGCAGCACGTTGATGCGCAAGTCGACGAATCGGTAGCGGTTGGGAGAGGGCGATCTGAGAGAGATTGATACCCCCCTGACCACTAAGCTGGCCGATTCTGTTGTCGGTGCGCACATCAACACTTGGATTGGGCCAACTACCCGCCTGGGTCAATTCCATTTGGCGCATTTGTATGGCCGCTACCGACTGCCGACGCTCCGGTGCCACTTCCAGTACCCGCCGGATCGAGGACTCAAGTGTCCAGACCTTGCCATTAGCAGGGGGGATTGTTGACGCAGTCACAGCGGGCGTGGCTGGGATGGTTTCTGCATGAACAGGGATGGAATACAGCACCGCCATCCCTAACGGTAATAAAAATCTAAGCATCGAATTCTCCAGACAAGACTACGTTGGAATTCGGCGAGGCTTAGTGTCGCTGATTGCGAAGAAACGAAACTGAAGGAACCCCGCCGGATTAGGCGAGGGTTGCCCTAGGCGGACGGAAAAGTTCGTCTGGGGAGTGAGGCTGAAGAGTGGATTGCAACAGAGTGGAATGTTCGCAGGCAAGATCGGCAACTGTAAAGGTCGCCTGACTTGGAAGCCCCATAAAATGTCCTACGGCATGGCACCAGTGATTGCATGTGTGCTGATGTGTACCTGCATTGGTATCCTCGTGTTGATCCGCCGGGTGATCGACGTTTGTGGACAAAATGCGCTGTTCATCGAACCACACATCTGCAACAGCGTCCTGGTTGAATGTCCAGCCAAGAGCGTTGCTCATCAACGTGAGCATCAGGAAGTAGGCGGTCTGTCGAAGAAACTTTCTCATGGATGTATGTTAATCGGTTTGGAGATTAACGCCTATGCGGACATTTTGGTTTTGTACAGTCCGCATAAATGTGCAACGAGTGATCGTGGACGGTAAATCCAAGGTCGGCGGCGACTTTTTTCTGGCGCGACTCGATGGTCGCATCATGGAACTCTTCCACATGTCCGCATTGCAGACACACGATATGATCATGGTGCTTGCCCTCATTAAGTTCAAACACCGACTTTCCGCCTTCAAAATTGTGTCGCACCAACAGCCCGGCGTGCTCGAACTGGGTCAGCACGCGGTATACCGTAGCCAGTCCAACGTCCCCCCCGCTTGCCGATAAAAGTCTATAAACGTCTTCCGCGCTCAGGTGGCGTTCTTGCCCCGATTCGAACAATCCCAGAATCTTGAGTCGTGGCAGAGTTGTTTTCAGGCCCGCATTCTTCAGGCTATCTGGTTGAGCTTGGTCCATACGTGTTCAATGTGCCATGTTTTTTGATTTTGAACATATTGTCAGAAATCATTTGCAAATGCAAACGAGAATGATTATCGTTCGCTATCTAAATCAAAAAGGACCAACATGAAACACCTCATTTTTTTATTGGCGTTATTGCCGCTGTACGCACTTGCCGCCGATGCGGACTTCATCCTTACAATCAAGGATCACCGCTTTCTGCCCTCCGAAATGAGGGTTCCGGCAGGGAAAAAGATCAAGCTACAGGTAATCAATCAAGATGCGACACCTGAAGAGTTCGAGAGCCATGCCTTGAACCGCGAAAAAGTGATTGCAGGACATGGCAGTACCGCAATCTTCATCGGCCCGCTTGAAGCAGGCCGCTACCAGTTCATGGGGGAATTCCATGAAGCTACCGCCCAAGGGGTAATCATCGCTCAATAGGAGTCACATCATGTTTGAAACCGCCATTATCGTTTTCCGTGAAGTCCTGGAAGCCGCCCTCCTTATCGGCATAGTTGCTGCGGCGACACGCAGCGTTCCCGGTAGCAGGTTCTGGCTGGCTTCAGGATTATTGACCGGCCTAGCCGGAGCTGCCTTGGTTGCAGCGTTCACCGACACGATTGGGTCGCTCGCTAGCGGCATCGGGCAGGAACTGTTCAATGCCGTCATTCTGGGGTTCGCGGTGCTGATGTTGATGTGGCACAACATCTGGATGGCATCGCATGGCGCTGAAATGGCGGCCAGCGCGCGCATGGTCGGCGGCGATATTCGCGATGGGCGCAGCGAATGTTCTGCATTGTTAATCATTGTCAGTCTGGCTGTGCTGAGGGAAGGCTCGGAGACAGTGCTGTTTCTCTATGGCATCGCGGCAACCGACGGCGGTGGACGCTCTGCAATGTTGTCCGGCGGTCTGGTTGGCATGTTGCTTGGCATCGCAACTGGTTACGCGATTTATGCAGGGCTATTACGCATTCCCATGCGTTGGTTCTTTGGGGTGACTGGCGTACTCGTGCTTCTGTTGGCCGCCGGCATGGCTTCGCAGGTAGCTCATTTCCTGATCCAAGCTGACCTGTTACCCAGCCTTGCGGCACCGCTATGGGACACTTCGACTTCGCTGCCGGAAGATGCTATCCCCGGAATGTTACTGCGCAGCCTTATCGGATACGACTCGCGTCCGGCAGGAATGCAATTGATCTTTTATATCGCCGTGTTGGTCGTCACCTACCTGGGGATGCGCTTGGCAGCGTCCAAACGTCGGCACAGAATCGAACAGTGAGGGACACATGAGCACAAAAGTGGTATTCCTGCTGCCGACGGCCTTTGTTTGGGCGCTCTTCGCACAACCCGTTGTCGCCGGACCAGCAGATTATTTGTACACCCCAATGGTGGAATACGGCGAGAAAGAGATCGATTTCAAATATGGATCTGCCCGACAACCGGATGGAACGCTTAGGCAGGTTGCCAGCCTTGGTGTGGGTTATGGCGCCAAGGAATATTGGTTCACCGAGGTGTATTTTAAGCGGGGGCTCAACGGCAGCCAGGAGTCCAACTCGGTTGAATGGGAAAACAAGTTTCAGCTTACTGAGGCTGGGGAATACCCCCTCGATCTGGGCTTCATCACGGAGTTGGAAGCGCCGTTAAGCAGCAATGCCCCGTGGGAAGTCAGGCTTGGCCCATTGCTCCAATCGGATTTCGGCAGGGTACAGTTGAATGGAAATTTGCTGTTCGAGCGCGCCTTCGGCAAGACTGATGAGAGCGGCGTTCCGTTCAGTACGAACCTCGGTTATCAGTGGCAGGTCAAATATCGCTGGCAGCCCGTTTTCGAATTCGGCATGCAAGGATTGGGCGAGGTAGGAAAATGGAACAACTGGAGTAAAAGCGCCGAGCAGCTGCATCAAATGGGGCCGGCAATCTTCGGTAAATTGCCTCTGGGCACCCGGCAAGCAATCAAGTACAACGCAGCCTGGCTTAGGGGCGTAAATCATGCAACTCCCAGCCATACCGTCAGAATGCAAGCGGAGTATGAGTTCTGATTTGCGTGTATATCCAACAAAGAAGCCAGCATGTCAAACCTTCTCTGCTGAAGAGTGGTAGCCGTCGTAGACCACGCATGCATAATAGTACGGACGGGTGGGATTGTCTGCCACTGCGCGTGAAGCGGTCATTCCAGAACGAGTGCTAGATGTCGCTAAGGGCCGAGCAAGCGACAGACAGTAATTCGGCCTGAACGGACGGTGGCATCTAGATGAACTAACGGCAGGTATGGGCCTGTCAGCGGTCATAGGTGCAGCTAGCTCGCCAACGAAGTGTCAGGAGACATTCCATAAGTTCAGTCACCGCGTACGCTATAAGGTTTATCTAGCTCTCGGCAATGGTAGTTTTGTAGCTAGAGCCATGCACAATTGACTAATACCTTAAACATTGCCACACTGCGATCATGATTCGTTCATTCCGAAAATTCATCGCCGTGTTCATGCTGTTGTGGTTGCCGCTCTCTAGCGGTAGCGCACTGGCGGCTTCGCTTGCGATGCAGTTGCAACAGGGCGAATGTCATGAGTCGGCTGAGATGATGACTATGTCGCACGACGACATGATGGATCACGACATGATGCAGCATGACCACGAAGCGATGCAGGCGAGCGATGAAGGTGATTCGGGTTGCACGTCTTGCGGCGTTTGCCATCTGGCTTGCACGGCCTATCTTGATACCCCAGTGGTCGCCATGCAACTGGCTGCCCCCGCTTCCCAAGCTGTTAGTTCTATCCCCGAGACTTTCGTCTCTCATCTTTCCGCTCCACTCGATCCACCACCCCTCGCCCGCGTCTAACGCAGGACGAGTCCGTCTGTAATTCCTAAACGCTCCTCGTCCTGTCCGTTCGGCAGTCGTTTTCGGCTGTCTGCTTGTATCGCAAAGCAACTGGATGTGGATCATGAAAAACTATTTAAGACTGATGACCTTGGTGTGCGGTGTGTGGCTATCCAGCAGCCATGCAGCAGAGGTGTTGCCTCTGCAAAACAGCACCGCCCTCACCCATGCGCCCACCGTGAAGACGGTCGGCACGACCACGCTCGGTAGTAACGTTGAAGGTTTGTTGCGCTACGCGCGCGAGCACAACCCCAGCCTCGCTGCAGCACGCTTTGATGTCGAAGCAGCGGCCCAACGCGCCGAACCTTCTGCCGCCTTACCCGACCCCGTCTTGCGTATCGAGCCGATGGATGTCACCCGAGGTGGTGGCACGCGCTATCTATTGATGCAGAGCGTGCCGTGGTCAGGCAAACGCGGACTGCAACGCGAGGTATCAGAGGCGAAGATGGCACAGGCAGATGGACAGATGGCAGCGACCTGGACCGATCTGGCGAACCGCATCAAGCAAGCTTACGCGATGTATCACTACACCGCCTCGAGCGAACGCCTGACACAACAGACATTGGACTTGCTGGACAACATGGAACAGATCGTCCACACCCGATATGCCAATGGCCTGGCGACCCAGCAGGACGTGATCCAGGTGCAAGTGGAAAAGACCCTGCTACGCGGCGAACTCATCGCACTGCAGAACGAACATCACCACAGCCATGCCCGACTCAACGCTCTGCTATCGCGCCCGACAAGTGCATCTCTCGCCGAACCAGAACAACTTCGCAACATGCCAGCGCCAGCGTCCCTTGACGAAGAGGCCTTGCTGGAACAACTGCGCGCGCGCAACCCACAACTGCGCATCGCCGAAGCGGACATCCAAACATCGGAAAAGAGCCGCGAGCTGAGCTACGCCAAACGCTATCCCGATTTCACCTTCGGCGTCGCGCCCACCCAGAGCGGCAACACGATCAAACAATGGGACTTGATGTTGGAATTGAACATTCCCTTGCAACAATCGTCGCGCCGTGCGCAGGAAGGCGAGACCGAAGCCATGCTGTCTGCCTCAACTGCACGCAAACAGGCGCTTCTCGATCAGATGCGATCCGAACTATCCGAAGCACTGTCGGCACTGGAGTCGGCTCGCCGCACCGAAACGTTGATCGCCACGCGCCTGCTACCCCAGGCCGAGTTGACCTATCAGTCGGCACTGGCCGGGTACGAAACAGGAAAAGTGTCCTTCAGCATGCTCATCGAAGCGCAGAAACAGATCCTCAAAGCCAAACAGCAACACCTGCAAGCGCAGACCGACATGCAATTGCGTCTAGCTGACATCGAGAAGTCCCTAGGAGAAGAATGATGAACACCTCAACCAAACAAATCACCGCCGCTCTGTTGTTGCTAACTGTCGCCGTCAGCGCCTACTGGTTAGGCACTCAAAACAGGTTCGAAGAACATGGAACGAGCATTGAGGCAAAGACGGAAAACAAGATCCTTTACTACCGCAACCCGATGGGCTTGCCGGACACCTCACCCGTACCTAAGAAAGATGCGATGGGGATGGACTATGTCGCGGTGTATGCGGGCGACGAACAAGCCGCTACTTCCATCAACATCAGCCTCGACAAGGTGCAGAAGTTGGGCGTGAAGAGCGAAGCGGCAGCCTTGCGTGAATTGAATCAGACACTGCGAGTGACCGGCCGCATCGAGATCGACGAGCGCCGCACCTACACCATCTCACCCAAGTTCGAAGGCTGGGTTGAACGTCTGCATGTGAACACTACAGGACAACTCGTCAGCAAAGGACAAGCCTTGTTCGATGTGTACAGCCCGGAACTCGTCTCGGCACAACGCGAACAGTTACTCGCTGCACAAGGTTTGGCAGCGATAAAAGACGCTGATGAGGAAGCCAAGCGCAGCATGCAAAGCTTGGCTGAAGCCAGTGCCACACGCCTGAAGAATTGGGATGTCAGCGATGCCAAGCTCAACGGCAACCACATCACCTACCACGCCAAAGAAGCTGGCATCGTATTGGAGAAGAAGGCCGTACAAGGCATGCGCTTCATGCCTGGCGAGGTGTTGTACCAGATCGCTGACCTCTCATCCGTTTGGGTCGTCGCCGAAGTGTCTGAGCAAGACATCGGACAACTCCGACTCGGTAGTGCAGCGCAGATCAAAGTCGATGCCTACCCTGAGCGAATATTCGACGGCAAAGTCGATTTCATCTACCCCACCTTGAACAGCGCGACGCGCACGCTGCAAGTGCGTATCCAGGTCGCCAATCCAAAAACATTGCTCAAGCCTGCCATGTTCGCGAATGCAACAATTGCCGTGGGCAAAGGCAGCAAGGTGCTGGCCGTGCCAGCGTCGGCGGTGATCGACAGCGGCAAAAGGCAAGTGGTACTGGTGCGTTTAGCTGAGGGACGTTTTGAGCCGCGCACTGTCTCATTGGGCAATCGTTCTGCTGACTACACCGAAGTGTTGAGCGGAGTCGCGGAAGGCGAACAGGTGGTTACCTCGGCAAACTTCCTGATCGACTCGGAGAGCAACCTGAAGGCGGCACTGGGTGGCATGGGCGATGTACCAGCCAAACCGCAAGCTCAGAACAAGACCGTTGGTCATCAGGCGCAAGGAATCCTCGAAGCTATCAACCCAGACGGCACGCTGAGTATCACCCACGATCCTATCCCTGCACTCAAGTGGCCCAGCATGACGATGGACTTCGCGCTGGCGAATCCGTCGCTAGTGAGCGGCATTAAATCGGGCAGTGCCATCAGCTTCGAGATCGTCGAGCGCGATCAGGGCGAATGGGTCATCACCAAGCTGCAAGCTCAACACGAGGGACACTGACATGTTGAACTCAATCATCGAGTGGTCGGCGAAGAACCGCTTCCTGGTTCTGCTCGCCACCTTATTCATCACACTGGCTGGCATCTATGCGCTGGTGAAGACACCGCTGGACGCGCTGCCGGATCTATCCGACGTGCAGGTCATCGTCTATACCGAATATCCAGGCCAAGCGCCGCAGGTGGTGGAAGACCAAGTCACCTATCCGCTCACCACGGCCATGCTGTCGGTGCCAAAATCGAAAGTGGTGCGCGGCTTCTCCTTCTTCGGCGCCTCGTTCGTGTACGTGATCTTCGAGGACG
>CAYROQ010000015.1:0-60815 GCA_964425955.1 uncultured Sideroxydans sp. | reverse complement strand
AGAGGAATGACTGTCCACGACAGAACCCGGCTTATCGGCCAGCTTCACCCCACAAAATAATATTTGATTCCCTCGTCTGCTCCCTCTACCTCCGGGGGAGGGGGAATTACTTCGCGTTATTCAACGCTTGCTCAAGTTGCGGCAACGGCATGTATCCGGGATTGATCACCCCATCGGCGAATATCAACGCGGGTGTGCCGTTCACTTTGAGTTTTGCACCCAGTTGTTTCACTTGTGCAAACGGAGTGTCGCACCTGGCTGCGGCGGGTTGGATGCCTCTTAACATCAGGTCATCCCAGGCTTTCACTTTGTCTTTGCTGCACCAGACGCCGCGCACCTTTTCATCTGAACCTTCAAAGATGGGATACAGGAACAGGTACAGGGTGACGTCATCCAAATTCTGCAATTCCTGTTCCAGTTTTTTGCAATAGCCGCAATTCGGATCGGTGAAATAGGCCAACTTGCGCGTACCTTTGCCTTTCACTTTTTTGACAGCAAGTTCCAGCGGCAGCTTGGAGAAATCCACGGCGAACAATTTGCGCGCACGTGCTTCAGTCAGGTTGCGCCGCGCTTTCAGGTCGAACATATTGCCATCGATGAGATATTGCGCGGACTCGTCGGTGTAAAAGATGTGGTCTCCGGTTACTACTTCATACAAGCCCGCGATAGGCGATTTGTTCACCTGATCGACCGGCCCGATGATCTGTTGGTAATTCTTTTGCAGGGTGTCTTTGAGCGTGGCGGCGGGGTCTTTCTCGGCAGCTTGCGCGAGTGACACAGAGAGCAGTAACGACAGCAATAATCTGAACATGTGCAAAAACCTTATGGAAAAATCAATTGAGTGCGTGGCGCGCCAGCATCTTTTTCAGCGGCACGATCTTGTTGGTTGCAGCAAGACCGACATTGCGCAACATGCGCAAAAGCGGGTTGTCGTTGACGAACAGGTGTTTCAGTGTGTCGGTGGTGAGTTGCATGGAGACTATGTCATCCTGCCGCGCCTTTTCATAACGGCGCAACAAGCGGATGTCGCCGCAATCCAGTGCACCGCGCTGTTTCAAGACATCTACCAATTCACGTGCGTCGCGTAACCCGAGATTGACGCCCTGCCCGGATAGCGGATGCACGTTATGTGCGGCATCACCGACCAGCGCCAGACGTGGTTTGGTGATGTGCGCCAGATTCAGCACGCGTAACGGAAAAGCGGCAGGCGGGGTGATCACGTGTAAATCGCCCAGAGTATTTTGCGAGGCTTGAGCTACGCGGGCGCTGAGTTCGTCGTGAGTGAGCGCCAACAATTCAGCCGACTTCTCGGGGCTGACCGACCACACGATTGAGATACGTTTGCCCGGCAACGGCAGCAATGCCAGGATGCCGTCCGGCTGGAACCATTGATAGGCAATGCCGCGATGGGCTTTTGAAATACTGAAGTTGGCGACCACTCCGTGCTGATGGTAAGGCGTGGGCACTTCCGGCATACCCGCCTGGTGACGCACCCAGGAGTCGCGACCATCCGCGCCGACAACGAGTTTGGCTTTGATCTCGCGCCCGTCTTTCAGCTTCAAACAGGCGGCGTCTTCCTGCCAAAACAGTTCTGCACATTGTGCGGGTTGGAACAACGTGAGGTTGTCCTGCTCGGGTAAACCTTGCCACAGTGCCTGCTGCAATAATCGGCTTTCCAGGATGAACGCCAGTTCGGGTTCGCCAAGTTGGTAGGCGCTGAAATCCAGCTTGGAACCGGTGTCGCCGAACACGCGCATGGCTTCCACTTGCTGCACACGGGAAGTGTCCAAACGTTGCCAGGCACCGCATTCAGCGAGGAACTTTACGTTTCCGGGGGTGAACGCATAGATGCGGCTGTCCCAATCTTCAATTGACGAACCGCTTGCCCCTGCCGCATTCGGCGGGAAAGGGTGGGGGCCGGGCAGGGCTTGCCCCTCCACCAGTGCCACGCGCAAACCGCTGGTTTTGAGGGCAGTCGCCAAGGCTGCACCGACGATCCCTCCGCCAATAATGACGATGTCGAATTCCATTTCGGGAACCCCTATAAAAAAGTCGCGGCATCATAGCATGGGCGAGTTGATTAAATTATAATCGCCGCCCTTTTTGGAATATGCCATGCAGATCGGCCGCTACCAGCTCAAAAATAACCTCATCGTCGCACCCATGGCGGGCGTGACCGACAGGCCATTCCGCATGTTGTGCAAACGCATGGGCGCGGGTATGGCGGTGAGCGAGATGGTGGCTTCCAATTCCCTGTTATACGGTTCCGAAAAGACCAAACGCCGCGCCAACCACGAAGGCGAAGTCGATCCCATCTCGGTGCAGATCGTCGGCGCCGATCCCAAAATGCTGGCGCAGGCCGCGCGTTACAACGTGGATCACGGCGCGCAGATCATCGACATCAACATGGGGTGTCCGGCCAAAAAGATCTGCAACGTGATGGCCGGTTCCGCGCTGATGCAAAACGAAATGCTGGTGGCCGAGATTTTGCGAACGGTGGTCGGCGCAGTGGACGTGCCGGTCACTTTGAAGATTCGCACCGGCTGGGACAAGACCAACCGCAATGCGGTGAACATCGCGCGCATCGCCGAATCCAGCGGCATCCAGGCACTGGCCATCCACGGCCGCACGCGTGCCTGCGCTTACACCGGCGACGCCGAATACGACACCATCCGCGCCGTGAAAGCGGCAGTGAAGATTCCCGTCATCGCCAACGGTGACATCACCACTCCGGAAAAAGCCCGCTACGTGTTGCAGCACACCGGTGCGGATGCGGTGATGATCGGCCGCGCCGCGCAGGGGCGTCCCTGGCTGTTTCGCGAGATCGAACATTTCTTGCAGACCGGCGAACATTTGCCACCTGCGGATGTGAATGAGATTCGCGGCGTCCTGTTGATGCATGTGAGCGATCTGTATGATTTCTACGGCGATCTTCCCGGATTACGTATCGCGCGCAAACACATCTCCTGGTACACCAAAGGCCTGCACGGTTCGGCCGCATTCCGCTTCCGTATGAACCAGTTGGAAAGCATCGACGAACAACAACGGGCGGTAAATGATTTTTTTGATGAACTGCAAAGCAGGGGAACGCATTTGCATTATGTGGACGCAGGGGAAATGCAATGAGTGAAAGCCCGATCAACGAGAACGACATCGCTAAGCAGGTGCGCAAAGCGGTCAACGATTACTTCAAAGATCTGGATGGTGAAGATCCTTCCTGCGGCGTGTACGACATGGTGATGTGTTGTGCCGAAAAGCCGCTCATCGAGACCGTGTTGTTTCACGCGGGGGGCAACCAGACACGCACCGCTGAATTGCTGGGCATCAACCGCAATACCCTGCGCAAGAAGATGCAGGAATACCGAATCAAATAACGGGTCAACCAAAACCACGAAGGAAGCGTAAATGGCCATCACTCAAGCACTCATCAGCGTGTCGGATAAATCCGGCGTTCTCGAATTCGCCAAAGGTTTGCATCAGCTCGGCGTGAAGATTCTGTCCACCGGAGGTACGGCAAAATTATTCGCCGACAACGGTATTCCGGTCACTGAAGTGGCGGACTACACCGGCTTCCCCGAGATGCTGGACGGACGCGTGAAGACGCTGCAACCCAAAGTCCACGCCGGCATTTTGGCGCGACGTGATCTGCCGGAACATGTGGCCACTTTGAAGAAACACGGTATTCCCACCATCGACTTGGTGGTGGTGAATCTGTATCCATTCGCGGCCACCATCGCCAAACCCGGCTGCACTTTGGAAGATGCCATCGAGAACATTGACATCGGCGGCCCGACCATGGTGCGCTCTGCCGCCAAGAATCACGCGCATGTCGCCATCGTCACCGACCCCATCGACTACGCGGATGTGCTGGCCGAGATGCAGACCAACAACGGCGAAGTGAGCGACGCCACGCGTTTCGATTTGGCCAAGAAAGCCTTCTCGCACACCGCTGCTTACGACAGCATGATCAGCAACTACCTCACCGCGATCAACAGCGACGGCAGCAAGAGTGAATTCCCGGCGCAAATCAACTTCAATTTCGCCAAAGCGCAGGAAATGCGCTACGGCGAAAACCCGCATCAACACGCGGCGTTCTACCGCGACCTCAATCCGGTGGTGGGCGGCATTTCCGGCTACACCCAATTGCAGGGCAAAGAACTTTCCTACAACAACATCGGTGATGCCGATGCGGCGTGGGAATTGGTGAAGACCTTTGACCAACCCGCCTGCGTCATCGTCAAGCATGCCAACCCGTGCGGCGTGGCCATCGCCGACACCGCGCTGAACGCTTACAAACTGGCCTATTCGACTGACACCACCTCCGCGTTCGGCGGCATCATCGCGTTCAACCGTGAACTGGACGAAGCCTCAGCCGCGCAGATCACGACCAACCAATTCGTCGAACTCATCATTGCGCCGGGTGCAAGTGAAGCCGCGTTGAAAGTGACCGCAGCGAAACAGAACGTGCGGGTGCTCACCGTGCCGCTGTCAAACGCGCACAACCAATTTGACTTCAAACGCGTGAGCGGTGGCCTGCTGGTGCAATCACCTGATGCGCTCAACGTGCAACAGTCGCAACTCAAGATCGTCAGCAAAGTGCAACCGACTCAGGAACAACTCACCGACCTGTTGTTCGCCTGGCGTGTGGCGAAATACGTGAAGTCCAACGCGATCGTATTCTGCAAGGGCGGCATGACCTTGGGGGTGGGCGCAGGCCAGATGAGCCGTGTGGACAGCACCAAAATTGCCAGCATCAAGGCACAGCATGCTGGCCTGAGCTTGGTGGATTCCGTGGTTTCTTCCGATGCTTTCTTCCCGTTCCGTGACGGCATCGACGTGTTGGCCGCAGCGGGCGCGAAAGCCGTCATCCAACCCGGTGGTTCGATGCGTGATGAAGAAGTGATCGCGGCAGCGGACGAACATGGGCTGGCGATGGTGTTCACAGGCTTCCGTCACTTCCGGCATTAAATTCGCTGGGAAGAGAGAAGGGGCAAGGGGGAAGGGTAGAAACCGTGGCACACACTGGTTCTTACTCTTCTCCCTTCCCTCTTCTCCCTTCTCAATCTTGAGGAAAGATTGAAATGAAAATTCTAGTAATAGGTTCCGGCGGTCGCGAACATGCATTGGCTTGGCGCTTGGCGCAGGGCGCGAAGGTGCAGAAAGTATTTGTTGCACCGGGCAATGCGGGTACGGCTCTGGAAGAGGGTGTTGAAAACGTCGCGCTCACCGCCATTCCCGATCTCATAGCATTCGTCAAACGTGAAGACATCTACATGACCGTGGTCGGCCCGGAAGCGCCGCTGGCGGCGGGCGTAGTGGATGCTTTCCGTGCGGCGGGACTTAAGATTTTCGGCCCGACCCAAGCGGCGGCGCAACTGGAATCTTCCAAGGATTTCGCCAAACGTTTCATGACGCGCCACAACATTCCCACTGCGTTCTTTGAGACCTTCAGCGATATCTACGCTGCCAAAGCCTATGTCGAAAAACACGGCGCGCCTATTGTCATCAAGGCCGACGGGCTCGCGGCGGGCAAGGGCGTGGTGGTGGCGATGACCAAAACGGAAGCGTTTGATGCCATCGATATGATGTTGTCCGACAACAAGCTGGGCGACGCGGGTGCGCGCGTGGTGGTCGAGGAATTCCTCACCGGAGAGGAAGCCAGTTTTATCGTGATGGTGGATGGAAAAAATGTGTTGGCGATGGCGACCAGCCAGGATCACAAACGATTGCTGGACGGCGACAACGGCCCCAACACCGGCGGCATGGGTGCGTATTCACCCGCGCCTGTTGTTACGCCGAGCCTCCACGCGCGCGCGTTGCGCGAAGTGATCCAGCCGGTGGTACGCGGCATGGAAAGCGAAGGCGTCACTTACACCGGATTTTTGTATGCCGGTTTGATGATCTCGCCGGACGGCGGCCTTAAAGTGCTGGAATTCAATTGCCGCATGGGCGATCCGGAGACGCAGCCGATCATGCTGCGACTGAAGAGTGACTTCGCCGCGATCGTCGAACACGCCATTGATGGCACGCTGAATAAAGTGGAAGCCGAATGGGATAGACGTACCGCGCTGGGCGTGGTGATGGCAGCGGCCAATTATCCCGACACGCCACGCAAAGGCGATGCCATCTCCGGTCTGCCCAAGAAACTCGAAGACGCACATGTATTCCATGCGGGCACGACTATGCAAGACGGTAAGGTCGTGACGAATGGAGGTCGTGTCTTGTGTGTCGTGGCGCTCGGCGATAGGGTGAAGCAGGCGCAGAAGCGCGCGTATGAGTTTGCCGATACCATCCACTTTGATGGACAGCAGATGAGACGCGATATCGGCTATCGCGCCATCGGCAGAAAATAAATACACCCTCACCCCAGCCCTCTCCCAGTGGGAGAGGGTGCCGAAGGTGGTGAGGGAAATTGCCTAGAGGTGTCCTTTGTATCGCTCGGTTCCATCACCTCGCAAACTGGCCGCTCATCTCAAACGCGGCGGCCTGATCGCTTACCCCACCGAGTCCTGTTTTGGACTGGGTTGCGATCCGCGCAATCGCAACGCCGTGTTGCGCATCCTCAGAATCAAGCAACGCCCGCAACGCAAAGGACTCATCCTCATCGCGTCGCATTACCATCAGGTCGCGCGCTATCTTCAGCCGCTCACGCTAGCGGAGCAAACCAGGTTGCAGAACGATGACGCACAGGCAGTCACCTATTTGATGCCGGTAAAAGATTCTGCGCCGCGCTGGTTGAGAGGCGACCACAACACGCTGGCCGTTCGGCTCACCGCACACCCGTTTGCAAAACAGCTTTGCCGCAGTGCTGGCAGCGCGCTGGTTTCCACCAGCGCGAACCGCAGCGGTCAGCGGCCCGCAAAAACCTTTGCCCAGTGCCGGCATTTATTCGGAAATAAAGTGTGGGTACTGAGCGGAAAAGTGGGGAAACGCAAACAACCTTCCACGATTCGTGACTGGTCGGATGGTAAAATCCTGCGCAAATAATTTAACAAACCGTTATTCACCATAAGCAGTTATTCAGTAACAAAACACCCCCCATCCCAACTCTTCCCCCGGTGGGAGAAGGGCTAGACATCCTTCTCCCGCCGGGGGAGGGAATGAGGGTGGGGGAACACTTTGGAGAGAGCATGAACAACGTTGATTCAAGCGCCGTCAAAACCTACCTGCTGCAACTGCAAGAACTCATCGTCGATCGCCTGGAACAAGTCGATGGCAAGAAATTCCTGCGCGACAAATGGACGCGTGCCACCGGTTCGGGAGGAATCGGCAAAGGCGAAGGCATCAGTTGCATCATCGAGGAGGGCAATGTATTGGAACGCGGCGGTGTGGCGTTCTCGCATGTGAAGGGCGACAAGATGCCCGCTTCCGCGACCGCGCATCGTCCCGAGTTGGCCGGTTGCAGTTGGGAGGCGATGGGGGTGTCGCTGGTGATGCATCCGCGCAACCCTTACGCACCGACTTCGCATGCCAATGTGCGCATGTTCATGGCGCACAAACCCAACGGCGAAAAAGTGTTCTGGTTCGGCGGTGGCATGGACCTCACGCCTTACTACGGCTTCGAGGAAGATGCGAAACATTTCCACCAGATCTGCAAGAACTCGCTCGCACCGTTCGATCCCACACTGCATCCGCGCTTCAAGAAATGGTGCGACGATTACTTCTTCCTCAAACATCGCAGCGAACCGCGCGGTGTGGGCGGTATCTTCTTTGACGATCTGAGCGAGCCGGATTTCAACAGTTGTTTTGCCATCCAGCAAAGTGTCGGCGACCACTACCTGTCGGCGTATGTGCCGTTGCTGGAAAAACGCATGGATACACCCTACGGTGAACGCGAACGCGATTTCCAACTGTATCGTCGCGGGCGTTATGTCGAATTCAATCTAGTCATCGACCGTGGCACTATTTTTGGACTGCAATCCAACGGGCGAACCGAATCCATCCTGCTCTCCATGCCGCCGCTGGTGAAGTGGCGTTACGATTGGCATCCCGAGCAGGGCACACCGGAAGCGGAGTTGTACGACAAATATCTGGTGCCCAAGGATTGGGTGTGAAGAAAATGGACCCGCCTTTTGGCGGGTTTGTTTTGGGTGAAAGTCCAGCTAATCGCTGGATTAAAGACGTAATGACATTTGCTACACTCGGTTGGAACACAATCTTGGAGAGAGAACATGACTGACTCGTATGACGTGACCGCATCCCCTTCGACTGCCCACCGGCCTGATCTGGATTGGAGCCAGGTGCGCGAAACCATACTGATGCTCAATCTGGCCATGGCACAAATTGAGTTGGCGATCACAGACTCGGCGAGTTCGGTTGGAGATCTGACGGATTCTTTCACTGCCATCTCCTCAACGATGAGTGCCATCTGCGAAGTGGCACACCAACTACCCGATACGCCGGATGTGAGCGCTGCCCGATCCGAGGTGCTGAATCTGGGTGCAGAGGCAAACAGCAAAGTCGGACAGGCGATCATCGCCTTTCAATTTTACGACCGGCTATCACAGCGACTGTCGCACGTTTGCCGCAGCCTGGATGATCTGGGAGTTTTGGTGAACGACCCGGTGCGGCTTTACAACCCTTACGCATGGGTTGCGCTGCAACAGAAGATCCGCTCGAAATACGTGACGGAAGATGACAAACAAATGTTCGATACGCTGATGCAGACACGCGATGTGCAGAAGGCGCTGGAAGAATTTATGAAACTCAAGCGCGAACATCAGCCGACGGGTGACATCGAGCTATTCTGAATCGTATCAATCGGGCCGGACGTTGCTCATTGAATGGCCGCCTCTGATTTGTAGGATGGCTCGGCTATTACGGATGATGATTGCTACCAACGAAATAGTGGTTTCTTGGCCTCACCAGATTCATACATTTCAGCGAGTCGCGCCGTGGCATCTTTATCGCCTTGGTCTTCGGCTTTTTTGTACCATTCGACTGCCTTCTCATAATTCACTTCCACCCCGATTCCACTACGGTATCGGTTCCCCATGTAGTACTGCGAGTCTGAATCGCCTAATTCAGCCGCTTTCCTTTGCCATTTGATTGCTTCGACCTCATCGACCTTGATTCCGATTCCATTCACGTACACCCCAAAGAGATTTTTTATTGAATCAATATATTCTTGGGCAGCTGCTTTCTTGTACCACTCGATCGCTATTGCCGTGTTTTGTGGCACGATTTTACCGTCTTCGTGTAACCACCCCAAATTGTGCTGTGCCCATGCTTTCCCGGCCTCGGCATGTTTTTTATAAAAATCCAGCTTTTGCGGACAGTTGGTCTTTCTGAATTCCGCAAAGATCAATTCGTGATTCTTATCTACGGCCTCTGCAATCTCTTCATAACTATTGCGCCAATCACCAGTTTGATAATTATCCATATTTAGCAGGGCAACGTAGATGGACTTACACATTTCGCTGACATCGCCTTTTTCCTGCGCCACTATCGCATCAGTAAATGATCTTTTTGTATGATCCAGAGCTTTTATTGCGCATTCAGCTTCATCTTTGTCACGGTCCGCCTGAGTGGCATTCATGTTGAAGGACTTACCCGTGTAACAAGAAGCCGCATTTGCGCAAGGGATAGACAGTACAGACAGTGCGAGCACAGCGAACAAACGAAATATTGCTGTTAACATTTTGTTCTCCAAGTTAGTGTTTCAGTTACCAAGCCATATCGTGATCTTTAAGCATCTGTTGCGCCGGTTTATATCCACCTCGTGCAGCCGCGATAATGTGTGAATCAAGCTGCAATTGGACATTTTCTTTGCTAGTCTTTTCTTGGTTAGCCAACACCATGCCCATATAAAAATGGGCTTCTGGTTCACGCTTTCCTTTTGAAGAAATGACATCCATAAGAAATCTTTCTGCCGTATTCCAATCTGCTGGCGATCCATAAATAGCATTTGATGCCTTTTCCATTCGAATATCTTCAAGGACCAATACGGCTGTTTCATCCTTGTCTCCGTTCTCAATCGCCTTGCTCAATCGTTCTAGAGCCTCGTCGAAGTGCTTCAGCTTAAATGCTGCGATCCCGGCATTACGTTGACAAGAGAGGTTGTTAATCCTTTCAACACACTTCATGAAATATTCATAAGCACTATCCCATTTACCTACTTGAGCCAAACTTATTCCAGCATCCTCCGCTGCGTCAAGGTAACCAAGTTGGTATGCCGCTTTGCAGTATTCGGCACGCAGGCCAGCATCCTTCTTGAACTCCCCCGCTAAACAGACTGCATAAGCCCCGATCGCACTCTTGTCCAAGGTGGCTTGTTTTCCATAAAGTATAACTTTGTCGAAGTCTCTGGTAAGAAGGGCCGCCATAGTGACTTTGTAAGATGCCCCCTCCACTTTGGCAGCAGCGGCCTGTTCGAAATAAGGGATGGCAGCAGCATCCTCATTGATTCGCTGATAACTCAGTCCGACGTTGTAAGCAGCAATGGCGTCTCCCTTTTCGGCAGCGGGCAACAGGTGTTTTAACGCTTTTCTTGCATCCGCTTTCAAACCGAGTTCGCCGTTTAATAGTGCAACGCCCAATTCGACTTGGGCAGGCGTGTAACCGCTTGAAGCGAGTTCGCTCAGGAAATTGACTTTTTGAGTGTGCTGCAACTTTTCGTATTGCGCCGCCCTTGCCCAGTCATCCTTGGCGGATTCGGCCACACCGGCATGATTCATCGCATCGATGATGGGCTGGCTCCAATTTGTGCGAGTATCTTGCTGGGCTCGATTTACAAATTTGACGCTATCCCGGATGGCTTGAGTGTTCGCCCTTTCAACGGCCATCGTGTGGTTAAACTGTGAACGGGATTGTGCGTAGGGTGTACCAGCACGGACTTCCTGAAAACTACAGAAAATCAGCCCCAAGGATGGAGTCAGGAAGACAGATAACAAGGACACTCGAATGAGTTGCTTGTGCAAGATAAACTCCAATGAAACAGTGAGCTACAAAGTGTTTTTGCAACAGCCCTACTTTCGGCAATATATTTGAGCAGTTATTGCACTGTCAACAGAACATTCGACACATCCATCGGAAATCGAACTCGATTGATCCTAAACTTTTCCGACTTCCGATCCCCGCCTTTGGGATTTGGCTCGACTCGTCGTTCCAACTGTTTTTGTATCCGTTGTTTAGAATCTCGCGTCAATTCTAGAATGCATAGCCTACTCATCACAAACAACTTTAGATTAAATGTGCAATCCTTTGCTTTTTAAGCAAATTTGTTTTTCTTTAACTTCCGTCGCTAACTCCTTGTCGCGTAAAGAGAAATCCCGTTTTCTTGCTTGACCCGCCCAATTATTTTCAATATAGTGGGAACTAGTGGTGATAAGTGGGAATAAATGGGAGTTTAAAGGGGTTCCATGTTTCAAGGGGCGACACAGTTCAATTTAGATGGCAAGGGCAGGTTGACGAT
Organism: uncultured Sideroxydans sp.; assembly: GCA_964425955.1. Taxonomy (GTDB): domain Bacteria; phylum Pseudomonadota; class Gammaproteobacteria; order Burkholderiales; family Gallionellaceae; genus Sideroxyarcus. Next base: position 49,402 of record CAYROQ010000015.1, on the reverse strand, counting down.
TCCGACGCGGTATCGCGACCTGTTGCTGGAGCAGTGCGCCGGCAAGTTGGTGCTGACTGCGGATGCCGACGGTTGTCTGTTGATCTATCCGCAGCCTGAATGGTTACCCATCTGCGAAAAGCTGATGAAGCTCTCCGCGTTCAATCCCAAGATTCGCGCCTTGCAACGTTTTCTCGTGGGACATGCTGAAGATGTCGAGATGGATGCGGCAGGCCGAGTGCTGATCTCGGCCACGTTGCGTGATTACGCCAAGTTGGACAAGCGCGTGATGCTGGTTGGCCAAGGTAATAAATTCGAATTGTGGGATGACGTGAGCTGGCATGCGCAATCCGAAAAGATGTCCGGTTTCAATGCGGACGATTTGCCGCCGGAGCTGGAGGGCTTCACGTTGTGAACCAGGATTGGGTTCACGCGACCGTCTTGTTGAATGAAGCCGTGGATGCCTTGCAGGTGAAACCTGAGGGCATTTATGTGGATGGCACGTTCGGGCGCGGCGGGCACAGCCGCCTGATCCTGAGTTTGTTGGGTGCAAATGGAAAGTTGATCGCGTTCGACAAAGATCCGATGGCCATAACGTCGGGGCAGACGATCCAAGATGTGCGTTTCCAAATGGTGCACAGCGGTTTCGAACATCTGGGCCGGGTGTTGAGCGAATCGGGTATCGCGAAAGTGGATGGCGTGTTGTTAGATTTGGGGGTTTCGTCACCGCAGCTGGACGATGAACAACGCGGTTTCAGTTTTCGATTCGATGCCCCGCTGGATATGCGCATGGATACCAGCAGCGGGCAGACGGCAGCCGAGTGGCTGGCCACAGTGGATGAAGTTGAACTGGCGGAGGTGATACGTGATTACGGCGAAGAACGGTTTGCTAGGCAGGTTGCAAGGACGATTGTTGCTGCGCGCCAAGAGCGGGCAATCCTCACCACGAAACAACTCAGCGATGTCGTTGCCTTGGCGGTACGTACGCGCGAGCCCGGCAAAAATCCGGCAACGCGTACCTTTCAGGCTATACGGATTCATATCAACCGCGAACTTGATGAGCTCAAGAGCGTGTTGCCGCAGTGCGTGGATGTGTTGAAGCCGGGCGGACGCATGTCAGTGATCAGTTTTCATTCGCTGGAAGACCGCATGGTGAAGCAGTTCATGCGTGACATGGCGCAGGGCGACAAGCTGCCCAAGAGTGTGCCGATCCGTGCTGCCGATGTGCCGCAGGGCAAGCTGCGTTTGGTGGGCAAACCGGTGTACGCATCGGCGGAAGAATTGAAAGCCAACCCGCGCGCGCACAGTGCGGTGTTACGCGTGGCGGAAAGGCTGTGATGAAGAATTTCGCGCAGCGATTCGTTTGCCTCCTCGCCCGCTTGCGGGAGAGGATTGCACCCGCAAGGGGTAGGCCGTGGTTGTACGGGGCTAAAGCCCCAACAACACACGCACAGGTGAGGGAGAGCGTAGCGATGGGCGGGGCAAGTGGCTAGGGTCAATGCACTGCTGTTGTTTTTGGCTATCGCTTGCGCGTTAGGTGTTGTGACCTCCCAACACAAGGCGCGCAAGTTGTTTGTGGAACTGCAAAACGAGAAAGACCGGGCGCAACAGATGGATGTGGAATGGGGCAAATTGCAGATTGAGCAGAGTACGTTGGCAATGCCCGCGCGCGTGGAAAAACTCGCCCGCCAACAACTGCACATGCACATGCCGCAAAGTGAGCAGATGCGCTACGTGCGCGTGGACGGAGCCGTGGTGCGCGAACAATGAATTACGCCCATCTTCCGCAGACTTCCGCCCAGATCGCGTTGCCGGCCTGGCGTTCGCGCTTGCTGTTCGTGCTGCTGTTGCTGGGTATGGGGGGCTTGCTGGTGAGAGCGGTGTATCTGCAGGGAATCCATAACGATTTTTTGCAGCAAAAAGGTTCGGCGCGGTATGACCGGGTGATCGAGGTACCCGCACATCGCGGCAAAATCACCGACCGCAACGGTGAGCCGCTGGCGGTGAGCACGCCGGTGGAAGCGGTTTGGGCGAGCCCGGACGATGTCGAGGCAAGTGCCAAACAAGTGCGCCAATTGGCGCAGATATTGGGTATGAATTACGAGGAAGTCAGAGAGAAATTGTTCGATACCTCACGCGAATTCGTCTATCTGAAACGCCAGATGCCGCCTGAACAGGCGCACCAGATCACGTTGCTGGGTATACCGGGCGTGTCGTCGCAACGCGAGTACCGCCGTTATTACCCCAGCGGCGAGATCACTTCGCATGTGCTCGGTTTCACCGATGTGGATGACAACGGGCGCGAAGGTATCGAGTTTGCCATGCAAGCAAAACTGGGCGGCAAAGCGGGTAGCCAGCAGGTGATCAAGGACCGGCGCGGATATATCGTCGAGGACGTTGCCAGTTTGCGCGCGCCGAAAGAAGGCAGCGATGTCGCGCTGAGTATCGACAGCAAGATCCAGTTCCTGGCCTACCGCGAGATCAAGCAAGTCGTCGAGCAACATAAAGCCAAATCAGGTTCCATCGTGGTGCTGGATGCGCGCAGCGGGGAAGTGCTGGCGCTGGCCAATTGGCCGACCTATAACCCGAATAACCGCAAAAAACCCGCATTGAGCCTGATGCGCAATCGAGCCGTGACGGACTTGTTCGAACCGGGTTCCACCATGAAGCCGTTCACGGCAGCAGCGGTGTTGGAGTCGGGTAAATTCAAGCCGGGTTCGCTCATCAATACCCAGAACGGCTTGATGAAAATTGGCGGCCGCACCATTCACGATACGCATCCGGAACGTGCGCTGACCGTGACGCAGGTCATTCAAAAATCGAGCAATGTGGGCGCGGCAAAAATGGCCTTGACGCTCTCTCCCCAGACCTTTTGGAGCAGCTTGAGTGACAGCGGGTTTGGTCAGCCGACCGGGATCGATTTTCCGGGTGAAGCGGCGGGAAAATTGCGCGACTTTAAAACCTGGCGTCCTATCGAGCAGGCCACCATGTCCTACGGCAACGGCATCTCGGTGAACCTGTTGCAATTGGCGCGCGCGTACACGATGTTTGCCAACGATGGGGAATTGAAACCCGTCACGCTGCTCAAACAGGAAATGCCGGCGGTCGGTGTGAAAGTGTATTCGGACAGCACCGCGCAGGCGGTGCGGGCGATGCTGGAAATGGTGGTGCAACCCGGCGGCACGGCACCCTTGGCACAAGTGGCCGGATATCGTGTGGCGGGCAAGACCGGCACCGCGCACAAATTGCTGAACGGAAAATATATCGACCGTTATGTTGCCTCGTTCGTGGGGTTGGCACCCGCCTCCAATCCAAGGCTGATCGTTGCGGTGATGGTGGATGAGCCGGGTGGCAAAGAATATTACGGCGGACAAGTGGCTGCGCCTGTTTTCAGCAGTGTGATGAGTGCGGCGTTGCGCGCGCTGGATGTTCCCTACGATGCACCACTGGACAATGTGATGGTGGCGCCGGGCGAAATCATCGGTGAAGAAGTATGAGTGAACCTTTGAGTCGGCACGGGACAAAATTCCAACCGGGCGAACTGGATTCGCTGAACGTGAACATCACGCGATTGGTGTCGGACAGTCGCGCCGTGCAGCCGGGTGATACGTTCGTCGCCTATGCGGGAGCGCAAGCCGACGGGCGTGAATTCATCGCGCAAGCCATCAGTCGCGGCGCAAACGCGGTGATTTGGGACGCACAGAATTTCAACTGGAACGACGCGTGGCACGTGCCGAATCTTGCGGTGTTAAATTTGCGCCACCAAGCCGGCGTGATCGCCGACCATGTTTATCGCCAACCTTCGAAAAAATTATGGATGGTGGGTGTCACCGGCACCAACGGCAAGACTTCGATCAGCCACTGGTTGGCAAAATCACTGGACAAGCTGGGACGCAAAAGTGCGCTGCTCGGCACCTTGGGTAACGGTTTTCCCGGTGCGCTGCAATCGACCGTGAACACCACACCGGACGCGCTGCGGGTGCATGGACTGTTGGCGGAGTATGTGCAGCAGGGCGCACAGTCAGCGGTGATGGAAGTGTCATCCCATGCGCTGACACAGGGGCGCGTCAACGGCGTGAATTTTGATGTGGCATTACTCACCAACCTGACCCGCGATCATCTCGATTACCACGGCGACATGCAAAGTTACGCCGCTGCCAAACGCCGCCTGTTCGACTGGGAATCGCTCAAATATGCGGTGCTCAATCTGGATGATGCTTTCGGTGCCGAATTGGCCGAACAATTGTTGGATGCCCCTGTGGAGGTGATCGGTTACGGGCTGAACGATGCGTCACTGAAACTGGCCGAGCGTCTCGGTATACGTATGGTGTACGCAAACCTCACGCAGATGGATGCGCAGGGTCTGAACCTGCAACTGCACACCAGTTGGGGGGCCGCGAATTTGAACAGCAAACTGATCGGCCGTTTCAATGCAGCCAATTTGCTGGGCGCGTTGGCTGTGTTACTGGTCAGTGAAATTTGTCTGGAGGACGCCGCGCGCGAACTGGGCTTGCAGAAGGCCGTTGCCGGACGCATGCAACGGCTGGGAGGCAGGGATGAGCCGGCCGTGGTGGTGGACTACGCGCACACGCCGGACGCCCTTGAAAAAGTATTGACCACCGTGCGCGAAGTGACCGCACCCTCGGGCGGCAAAGTCATTTGCGTGTTCGGTTGCGGCGGAGACCGCGACCGCGGCAAGCGCCCGATGATGGGAACCGTCGTGTCGAAACTCGCCGACGTGTCCATCCTCACCAACGACAACCCGCGCAACGAAGAGCCGGGCGAGATTTTGGCCGCGATCATCAGCGGGATGCAGGGCGAATACCGGGTGATCGAAGACCGGGCCAAGGCGATCGCTCACGCCATCATCCATGCAGAGGCGGGCGACACCGTGCTGATCGCGGGTAAAGGTCACGAGGATTATCAGGAGATCAAGGGGGTGCGCCATCCTTTTTCGGATAGCGAATTCGCCCAACGTGCGCTCAGTGTGTGGAAAACGGGAGCGCGCTGGATATGATGAATCTGTCCCAGGCTGCGCAAGCACTCAATACACAACTCGTTGGCGAGGATAGGCGCTTTACGGCGGTCAGTACCGACACGCGCAGCATCCGCCAGGGTGATCTGTTCATCGCGCTCAAGGGCGAGAATTTCGACGGTGCGACGTTCGTTGCACAGGCCGTGCAAGCGGGTGCGGTGGCGGCAGTGGTGAATGGGGACAGCGGTTTAGCAAACGCACCCTGCCCATTGATAAAGGTTGCCGACACCCGGCTGGCATTGGGTCAACTTGCCGCGCACTGGCGCAAGCAGTTCGACATTCCGCTGGTTGCCATCACCGGAAGTAACGGCAAGACCACGGTGAAAGAAATGCTTGCCGCCATCCTGCGCCAGAAAATCAAAGAGGATTTCCACGCTAGCTCCCTCGCCCTCCGGGAGAGGGTTGGGGAGAGGGAACACGCTGAAGATACCGACAATTTGGTCTTGGCCACCAAGGGCAATTTCAACAATGACATCGGTATGCCACTCACGTTGCTGGGGCTGAACTCAAGTCATCGTTATGCGGTGATCGAGATGGGCATGAACCGTCTGCACGAGATCGATTATCTGTCACGCATCGCGCGCCCCGATGTTGCCCTGGTGAACAACGCATCGGGTGCGCATCTGCAGGGTTTGGGTTCGGTTGAAAACGTGGCGCGAGCCAAGGGGGAAGTTTTTGCCGGAATGGATGCTGACGGGACGGCAGTCATCAACGCCGATGATACCCATGCCGGGATGTGGCGCAAATTGGCCGAGAACTATCAGATAGTCGATTTCGCTCTGGAACACTCAGCAGCGGTAAAAGGTGTTTGGACCGCGCAAGGTTATGGCGGGGTGCTGCAGGCGCGCACGCCGGCGGGCGAAGTGCGCATCGTGTTGCAAGTCCCCGGTGAGCACAACGGACGCAATGCCCTGGCGGCAGCGACCGCTGCGCTGGCACTGCAGATTCCGTTGGCGACTATCGCCAAGGCGCTTGAAGAATTCGGCGGGGTAGCGGGACGGCTGCAACGCAAGCAGGCGAATCACGGCGCGACGCTGATCGACGACACCTATAACGCCAATCCGGCCTCGATGAGTGCGGCACTGGAAGTGTTGGCACAGGCAACCGGCAAGCGCATTTTTGTTCTGGGCGATATGGGTGAACTGGGCGAGGAAGCGTTGCAGATGCATCAGGAGATCGGCATCGCGGCACGCGAGCTGGGCATCGAACGGCTATTGGCGCTGGGCACGTTGAGTGCGGGCGCGGTACAGGAGTTTGGTGCGGGTGCGCGGCATTTCTCCAACATTGAGGATTTGTGCGCCGGGCTCACAGCAGAATTGGATAAACAGACCACGGTGCTGGTGAAGGGATCGCGCTTCATGAAGATGGAACGAGTCGTGCAGTTTTGTGCACAGGATAAGGAGGCAACATGCTGCTCGCATTAAGCCAATGGTTGGCACAGGACGTGCGCACTTTCAGCGTATTCAATTACATCACGTTACGTGCGGTGATGGCGGCGCTGACGGCGCTGGTCATCTCCTTCATGCTCGGGCCCTGGATGATCCGCAAACTCGCCGCGATGAAGATCGGCCAATCGGTGCGCAGCGACGGGCCGCAAACGCATCTGGTGAAGGCGGGAACACCGACCATGGGCGGCGCGCTCATCCTGGCTTCGGTCGCCATCACCACGCTGCTGTGGGGTGATTTGCACAACGCCTACATCTGGGTGGTGTTGTTCACCACGCTGGGCGTCGGCGCGGTGGGTTGGGTGGACGACTACCGCAAAGTGGTGCACCGCAATCCGGACGGGCTGTCGGCCAGGGCCAAGATGTTCTGGCAATCACTCATCGCGCTGGCGGTCGGCATTTTCCTGTGGTCGCATGCGACGTTGCCCGCGCACACCGAACTCATCGTGCCGTTCTTCAAACATTTGGTGCTGCCGCTGGGCATGGTCGGCTTCATCGTGCTGGTGTATCTGGTGATCGTCGGCAGCAGCAACGCGGTGAATCTGACCGATGGTCTGGACGGGCTGGCCATCATGCCCACGGTGATGGTGGCAGCCGCACTGGCGATCTTCGCCTATGTCGCGGGGCACGCCGAATTCTCCAAATATCTGGGTGAGCCCTCCATCCCCGGGGCGGGCGAACTGGCCGTGTTCTGCGCCGCCATCGCGGGAGCGGGGCTGGCCTTCCTGTGGTTCAACGCCTATCCGGCGGAAGTGTTCATGGGCGACGTCGGTGCGTTGGCATTGGGCGCGGCACTGGGTGCGGTGGCCGTCATCATCCGCCAGGAACTGGTGTTGTTCATCATGGGTGGTGTGTTCGTGGTGGAAGCGGTATCGGTGATGTTGCAAGTGTCCTATTTCAAATTCACCAAATATAGAACCGGAACAGGGAAACGTATTCTGCTGATGGCGCCGTTGCATCATCACTTTGAACAAAAAGGCTGGAAGGAGACGCAAGTCGTGGTGCGTTTCTGGATCATCACCATGTTGTTGGTGCTTATTGGTTTGGCAACATTGAAATTAAGGTAATGCGTAGGGTGGGCACGTCTTTGTGCCCACGCGTTTTCGCAAACCCCACCGCGTGGACACAAAAAACGTGCCCGCGCCACAGGAGAGAAATTGAAACAGTTGGCTGACAAATCGGTGCTGGTACTCGGTCTCGGTGAGACCGGGTTGTCGCTCGCGCGCTGGTTGAGTGGACAGGGTGCGCACGTGAGCATCGCCGACAGTCGCGCCGAGCCGCCCGGAATCGAGACAATACGCAGTGAACTGCCGCATACGCCTATTCATTGCGGTGTATTTCGTGATGAGTTGTTGGACCAAGTCGAGCGCATCGCCATCAGCCCCGGCGTGCCACTGGCTGATCCGTTTGTACAGCGCGCCATCGTACACGGCATTCCGGTCGAGGGTGACATCGAACTCTTGGCACAACACTTGGCGAGCAACGGCAACAAGTCCGCGACAAAAGTGATTGCCATCACCGGCGCCAACGGCAAGACCACGGTCACCAGTATGGTGGGTGCGATGTGCGCGGCGGCGGGTCTGGACACCCAGGTGGCGGGAAATATTTCGCCCGCAGTTTTGGATGCTTTGCGCGAACGTGAAGGCAAACAACCGGAAGTGTGGGTGCTGGAGCTTTCCAGCTTCCAACTCGAAACGACCTACACATTGAATGCGGATGTGGCGGTGGTATTGAATGTGACCGAAGACCATCTCGACCGTTATGACGGCAGCATGGATGCCTATGCTGCCGCCAAGGCGCGCATCTACCGCGGGGACGGCGTGCAGATCGTGAACCGCGACGATGTGCGCAGTGCAGGGATGTTGATTGAGGGGCGTAGGCAGATTAGTTTTGGGCTAACACCTAACACCAACCCCTCCCAACCTCCCCTTGTCAGGGGAGGAGCTAGCTCCCTCCCTGATAAGGGAGGGCTGGGGTGGGTTGGGGTTGACTTTGGAATCTCCCGTGATGGCGACGAGATTTGGCTGATGCAAGGACAGCAGCGTGTGATGAAGGCGAGTGAGCTACAGGTCACCGGATTACATAACGTGGCAAATGCACTGGCGGCACTGGCATTATGCCGCGCCCTGGATCTGCCACTTGCGCCCTTGTGTTCGGCATTGCGCGACTTCAAAGGGTTGCCACATCGGGTGGAAAAAGTCGCGGAGATCTTGGGGGTCACGTATTACGACGACTCGAAAGGCACTAACGTCGGTGCGACCGAAGCCGCTTTGAAAGGTTTGGGCAAACCTGCCGTGGTCATTCTGGGTGGTGATGGCAAAGGCCAGGATTTTTCACCGCTGAAGCAAGCAGTGGCAGAACATGCGCGGGCTGCTGTGTTGATCGGGCGTGATGCGCCGCGTATCAGACAAGCGTTGCAAGGTTGCGGCAAGCCGATCCTGCAAGCGCGTGATATGGAAGAGGCAGTACGGCTCGCCAGTGAACAGGCGTCGCCCGGTGATGCGGTGTTGATGTCCCCCGCATGTGCCAGTTTCGACATGTACAAAAACTATCTGCATCGCGCCGAAATGTTCGTCGACGCTGTGAAAAAAATCGAAGCGGGGGTGTCATGCGCAGCGCCGCATTGAACGCACCGCGCCACGTCCAGGCGGAGTACGACAGCGTGTTGGTGTGGATCATCACCGCATTGCTCGCCCTCGGTCTGGTGATGGTGTACTCCTCGTCGATCGCCACCGCAGAGGCTGGAAAATACACCGGTCATCAGGCGAGTTATTACCTGGTGCGCCACACACTTTTCATCATGGTGGGCTTGGTATGCGCGGTGCTCGCCTTCCAGGTGCCGACGCAGAAATGGCAGAAAGCCGCACCGTATCTGTTCGCATTCGGTGTGATCCTGCTGGTGCTGGTGCTGGTTCCCGGTATCGGGCGTGCCGTCAACGGCAGCCGCCGCTGGATATCGTTCATCGTGTTCAATGTGCAGCCCTCGGAACTGATGAAATTGTTCGCCGTGTTGTATGCCGCCGATTACGCCGTGCGCAAAGCGGCGGACAAAGGGCGTCTGCTCAAGCCGTTTCTGCCGATGTTCGGCGTGATCGGACTGGTCGGTGCCTTGCTGTTATTGGAACCCGACTTGGGCGCGTTCGTGGTGATCCTGGCCATCGCCCTGTGCACACTGTGGTTGGGAGGATTCAATCTGAAGATCTTCGCCGCACTGGCGCTGGCGTTGCCACTGCTGTTCGCCGCATTGATCTTCACTTCCGATTACCGCATGCAGCGTGTCATTGGGTTCATGGATCCGTGGTCCGATCCCTACGGCAAGGGCTACCAACTCAGTCACGCATTGATCGCGTTCGGACGCGGTGAATGGTTGGGTGTCGGGCTGGGTGGCAGCGTGGAAAAACTGTTCTATCTGCCCGAAGCACACACCGACTTCCTGCTGGCGGTGATCGCGGAAGAATTGGGGTTGTTCGGAGTAAGTATCGTCATTTTGTTATTTGCCTGGCTCATCGTGCGCGCCTTCACCATCGGGCGTCAGGCGGCGATGTCGGAACGGCTGTTCGCCGCGCTCGTGGCACAGGGCATCGCGGTGTGGTTGGGCGTGCAGGCGATGATCAACATTGGCGTCAACATGGGCGTGTTACCGACCAAGGGATTGACGCTGCCGTTCCTCAGTTTCGGCGGCAGTGGCCTGGTGGCGAATTGTGTGGCGATCGCCGTGTTGTTGCGCATCGACTACGAAAACAAAAGAGTGGCGCGGGGATTGGCGATATGACGGCGCGCACGATTCTCATCATGGCAGGCGGTACCGGCGGACACATCTATCCGGGATTGGCAGTCGCCGAAACATTGCGCGCACTAGGCTGGAACGTGGTGTGGCTGGGCGCACCCAACAGCATGGAAGCGGAACTGGTGCCCCAACACGGTTATCCCGTGGCATGGGTGAATTTCTCCGGCGTGCGCGGCAAAGGTGTAATACGTCTAATAACGTTACCGTTCACCCTGTTGCGCGCGTTGGGGCAGAGCGCAGCAGCGATCTTCCGCCACCGACCCGACGTGGTGCTCGGCATGGGTGGTTACATCACTCTGCCCGGCGGTTTGATGACTGCACTGTTGCGCCGCCCGCTGCTCATCCACGAACAGAATTCCATCGCGGGAATGAGCAACAAGGTGCTGGCGAAGTTCGCCACGTCTGTGTTGAGCGGTTTCCCCGACGTGCTGAAATATGCGCAGTGGTGCGGCAATCCGGTGCGTGCCGACATCGCCGCCCTGCCCGAACCGCAGGCGCGTTACGCGGCACGTAGCGGCAAGCTGAATGTGCTGGTGGTGGGAGGTAGTCTCGGTGCGCAGGCACTCAACGAAGTTTTGCCAAAAGCACTTGCCCAGCTGAGCGAGCAAGCACGCCCGAACGTGATTCATCAGACTGGCAAGAAACATTTTGAAGCGGTGCAAAAACTCTATGCAGAAGCCGCTGTGAGTGCCGACATCCGCGCCTTCCTCGACGACATGGCGCACCAGTATGCAATCGCTGATGTGGTGATCTGCCGTGCCGGTGCGCTGACCATCGCCGAACTGGCGGCAGCCGGAGTAGCCAGCGTGCTGATCCCGTTCCCGTTTGCAGTGGACGATCACCAGACATGTAACGCGCGTTTCCTGAGCGAACAGGGCGCCGCCGTGTTGTTGCCGCAAACTGAATTGAGTGCAGAAAAGTTGGCGCAGTTATTACGCGATTTGAATCGGGAAAAATTAACAGCGATGGCGCTGGCCGCGCGACGTCTGGCCAAGGCGGATGCGACACAACACGTCGCGCGGATATGTGCAGAGATGGCGGGGTAAAACATGAAACATAAAATCAAACATATCCACTTCGTGGGCATCGGCGGTTCCGGCATGAACGGCATCGCCGAAGTGTTGCTCAACCTGGGCTTTCAGGTGAGCGGATCGGATTTGTCGGAAAGTGGCGTCACGCAACGTTTGCACACACTGGGCGCGACCGTCCATTACGGCCACGACAGCAAGAATCTGCGCGACGCCGATGCGGTGGTGACTTCCACTGCGGTGAAGGCGGACAACCCGGAGGTGATGGCGGCGCGCGAACAAGGCATTCCCATCGTGCCGCGTGCGGTGATGCTGGCGGAGTTGATGCGCCTGCGGCAGGGCATCGCCGTGGCGGGAACGCACGGCAAGACCACCACCACTTCGCTGGTGACCAGCGTGTTGGCGAAAGGCGGCTACGACCCGACCTTCGTCATCGGTGGCCGACTCAACAGCAGTGGTGCGAACGCGCGTCTGGGTACGGGCGAATTCATCGTGGCCGAGGCGGATGAATCCGATGCGTCGTTTTTGTATCTCACGCCTATTCTCGCCGTGGTCACCAACATCGACGCCGATCACATGGAGACGTATGACCACGACTTCAACAAACTGAAACAGGCCTTCGTCGATTTTATCGAGCGCTTGCCGTTTTACGGTCGCGCCATGCTGTGCGTGGATGATGTGAACGTGCGCGACATCCTGCCGCGCATCAGCAAACCGATCACCACCTACGGATTTTCCGAGGGTGCGCAAATCCGCGCGGTGAATGTGCGCCACGAAGGCGGCCGCATGCGCTTCACCGCGCTGTGCCGGCATAACACTCTTCCACTCGATCTGGACATCACGCTCAATCTGGCGGGGTTGCACAACGTGCTGAACTCGTTGGCCGCGATCGCGGTGGCATTGGAGGTCGGTGTTGAGGCAGAGGCCATTGTGGCGGGACTGGCGGAATTCGAGGGAGTGGGCCGACGTATGCAGCGTTACGGCGAGATTCCGCTGGCGAGTGGCGGCGCGTTCACGCTGATCGATGACTACGGCCATCATCCGGTGGAAATGAAAGCGACACTCGCCGCCGCGCGCGGTGCCTTCCCCGGAAGGCGTTTGCTGCTTGCCTTCCAACCGCACCGCTACACGCGCACGCGCGATCTGTTCGAGGATTTTGTACAGGTGTTGAGCGGGGTGGATGCACTTGCTTTGGCCGAGATCTACGCGGCGGGCGAGGCACCCATCGTCGCGGCCGACGGACGCGCCCTGATGCACGCCCTGCGCGTGGCGGGGCAGAACGAAGCGGTGTTTGTCGAACAAGTTGCGGATATGCCCAAGGCCATTTTGCAAATGGCGCGTGATGGAGATGTGGTGCTGACCATGGGCGCGGGTTCAATCGGCTCGGTGCCGAATCTCGTCAAGCAGTTGGCGTACAAATGAACATGAGCGAAGCGGCGCAATTTTCAGCGGGAGGACTTCGGGGCGAACTGAGCTTCGATGTCGACATGCGCCGCCACACAAGTTGGCGCGCGGGCGGCGTCGCACAGCGAATGTATCGGCCCGCCGATCTGGTAGACCTGCAAGTGTTCCTACAGCAATTGCCCAAAGACGAACCGCTGCTTGCGGTCGGTCTGGGCAGCAACCTGCTGGTGCGTGATGGCGGGTTTCGCGGGACGGTGTTGCTGTTGCTGGGCGCACTGACTGATCTGCGTTTGCAGAGCGAGAACCAAATCTACGTCCAAGCAGGCGTACCCGGCGCCAAGTTGGCGCGTTTTGCGGCGACCAACAATTTATGCGGCGCGGAGTTTTTCGTGGGTATCCCCGGCACGCTGGGTGGCATGTTGGCGATGAATGCGGGGTGTTACGGTAGCGAGACATGGCAGAAGGTCGAGCGTGTGCACGTGCTGACCCGCAGCGGCGAGTTGCTGCAACGCACTCCTCAGGAATACGACATCGGATACCGGCACGTGGAACTGCGTGACGCAAGTGAGGAGTTTTTTGTCGGGGCTTGGTTGAAGCTGCAACACGGAGAGGTTGAATCGGCACGGCAAGCGATCAAGCTATTGATGGAGAAACGCAGCGCCAGCCAGCCGTTGCAATTGCCCAATGCCGGTTCGGTGTTTCGCAATCCGACCGGTCAGTTTGCGGCCAAATTGATTGAAGGCTGCGGGTTGAAGGGTAAACGTATCGGAGATGCCCAAGTGTCGGAAAAACACGCCAACTTTATCGTAAATATAGGTGAAGCAACGGCGACAGATATTGAAAATTTGATTAACGAAGTGCAAGCAACGGTGTTGCAACAGACAGGAATCGAACTGCACACTGAAGTAAGAATTATTGGCGAAACCAACCCCTCACAATCTCCCTTTGACAGGGGAGGTGCGGATAGCGAAGAACAAAATAAATCATGAGCGAATATACAAACCCTGCTTCCCCCTTCCCTCTTCCCCCTTCCCGTTTCGGCAAGGTCGCCGTGTTATTTGGCGGGCGTTCGGCGGAGCGCGAGGTGTCCATCAAGAGCGGCTCGGCCGTATTGGCGGCCTTGTTGCGGAGCGGCGTGGATGCGCATGCTTTCGACCCGGCGACACGGGATTTGCATGAGTTGCGCGACGAGAAGTTCGACCGCGTGTTCATCGCCTTGCACGGACGTTACGGCGAGGACGGCACCGTGCAGGGCGCACTGGAGCTGATGGGAATCCCCTACACCGGCAGCGGTGTGATGGCATCGGCCATCGCGATGGACAAGTGGCGCACCAAATTGATCTGGCAAGCAGCGGGATTGCCTATCCCCGAATATGAAGCATTGACCGAACCGAGTGATTGGAATGCACTGGCCGATCATCTGGATCTGCCGCTGTTCATGAAGCCGGCCAATGAAGGGTCGAGTGTCGGTATCAGTAAAGTAAAAAATGTGGAAGAGCTGCCGGCCGCCTACGCCGAAGCAGCCAAACATGACAAGGTGGTGATCGCCGAGAGCTGCGTCAGCGGTGGTGAATATACGGTGGCGATCCTGAATAACCGCGCGTTGCCGGTGATCAAGATCGAGCCGGCAAACGAGTTCTACGACTACGAGGCCAAATACCTGCGCGATGACACACGTTACCTGTGTCCTTGCGGTTTGCCCGCCGGGGAGGAGCAAGCGATGCAACACCTCGCACAGCTCGCCTTCGAATTGATCGGCGGACAGGGATGGGGGCGAGTGGACTTTCTGCGCGACGAGCAAGGCAAAGCCTACCTGTTGGAAGTGAACACTTCTCCCGGGATGACCGATCACAGTCTGGTGCCGATGGCGGCACGTCAGGCGGGAATCGAATTCGATCAATTGGTCTTGCGGATTTTGGAGACGGCGCATGTGGGATAACCCGCATCTGCTGCGGGCCGGCGCAAACGTACTGTTCGGGATCTGCCTGTTGCTGGTGATTATCGGCGCGGTACGCATCGCGTTGCCCATGCCGCAGTTTGCACTGCGCGAGTTGAAACTGACAGTCTCGCCGCAAAGGGTTTCAACGGAGCAGATGAAACAAGTGTTGAAAGAACAAGTCAGGGGAAATTTCTTTACCGTCGATCTGGAGCGCACGCGGCAGTCGTTCGAAGCCTTGCCTTGGGTGCGAAAGGTCAGTGTGCGGCGCAAGTTCCCGTGGGGTTTGCAAATGGAGGTGGAAGAGCATGTCGCGCTGGCACGCTGGAACGGAACTTCCCTGGTGAACACGCACGGCGAGATATTCACGGCACGCACGGACGAAGTTTTACCCGCATTCATCGGCCAACAGGAAACAGCGGTGCAAGTGGCCCAAATGTTCATTGAGCTGAATGATGTATTGCAACCCATGCAACAACACATCGTGCAATTGACGTTGTCACCGCGTTTCGCCTGGCAGGCAAAACTGGACAACGGTCTGGTGTTGGAACTGGGACGCGAGTCAATGCGGCAAAGGCTGGAAAAGTTTGTTGCGGTGTATCCGTACAGTCTGGAAACACGTTCTCAGGTCGTGTCCCGCGTCGATCTGCGGTACCGCAACGGATTCGCTGCTTATCTGCCGGGCAGTGAAGTATGAGTCGGCATTAGGAGGCGGTAATGAGTAAAGAAAGCAAAAATTTGATCGTGGGCCTGGATATCGGCACTTCGAAGATCGCCTGCATCGTGGCCGAGGTGACGCCGGAAGGTACGCTGGAAGTGATCGGCGCGGGCATGCATCAATCCTCGGGAATGAAGAAGGGCATGGTGGTGAACATCGACGCCACCGTGGGCGCGATCCAGCAGGCTCTGCAGGAGGCCGAACTGATGGCGGATTGCAAGATACGCACCGTCTACACCGGAATCGCGGGCGGGCATATTCGCAGTTCGAATGCGCACGGCATGATCAAGATCAAAGAAAAGGAAGTGGCGCAGACCGACGTGGTGCGCGCCATCGAGACCGCCAGTTCGATCAGCCTGCCGAGTGACCAGCAGATTCTGCATATCCTCGAGCAGGAATTCAGCATCGACGGACAGGCAGGTATCAAGAAACCGTTGGGCATGAGCGGCATGCGCCTGGAGGTGGAGATCCACATCGTTACCGGTGCGGTGTCGGCGGTGCAGAACATCCTGAAGTGTATCCACCGCTGCGGTCTGGAAGTGAACGAGATGATCCTGCAGCCCTTGGCTTCCAGCAAATCGGTGCTGGCCGACGACGAGAAAGAGTTGGGTGTGTGCCTGATCGATATCGGCGGCGGTACCACCGATGTGGCGGTGTTCACTGGCGGCGCGATCCGTCACACGGCGGTGATCCCCATCGCCGGAGACCAGATCACCAACGACATCGCGATGGCGTTGCGCACCCCGACCAAGGATGCCGAAGATATCAAGATCAAATACGGATGCGCGTTGAGACAACTGGCCAACGATGCGCCGATCGAAGTGCCCGGCGTGGGTGAACGCAGTTCGCGCATGTTATCGCGGCAAACTCTGGCCGAAGTGATCGAGCCGCGTGTCGAGGAATTGTATTCGCTGGTGCAGACCGAGTTGCGGCGCAGCGGGTTCGAGGATTTGTTGTCGTCCGGCATCGTCATCACCGGCGGCAGCAGCGCCATGCAGGGCATGGTGGAGCTGGGCGAAGAAATCTTCCATTTGCCGGTGCGCCTAGGGTTGCCACGAAACATCGGAGGCTTGTCGGCGGTGGTAAAGACACCCCGTTATGCAACCGGTGTCGGGTTATTGGTTTACGGCTTGGAGCGTCACCAGAGAGATGAAGTTTCACGCGTGAATTCGGGTTCGTTCAAAGATGTGCTGGAGAAGATGAAAGATTGGTTCAAGGGGAATTTCTAGGATTGATGTATTGGGTTTTTCGTATTTTGTATTGAGTATTTGAAATTAACTTTAAGGAGAACAAGATGGCTTTCGAACTGATAGATGCACAACCGCAGGGAGCAGTGATCAAAGTGGTAGGAGTGGGTGGTTGCGGTGGCAACGCGATCGATCACATGATCGAGCAAGGCGTGCAAGGTGTCGAATTCATTGTCATCAACACGGATGCACAGGCGCTCAAACGCAGCAAAGCCCGTGTGCAACTGCAAATCGGCGCCTCACTCACCAAAGGCTTGGGGGCCGGAGCAAAACCGGAGATCGGCCAAGCGGCGGCGGAAGAGGATCGTGAACGCATCGCCGATATTATCAGCGGCGCGAACATGGTGTTCATCACTGCCGGCATGGGCGGCGGCACGGGAACCGGTGCGGCACCCATCGTGGCGCAGGTCGCCAAAGAGATGGGAATCCTCACCGTGGCGGTGGTCACCAAACCGTTCGTGTTCGAAGGCAAACGGATGACACTGGCACTGAAAGGCATTGAAGAGTTGGGAGCCTTTGTGGATTCGCTCATCATCGTGCCCAACGCAAAGCTGATGGAAGTGCTGGGCGGTAAAACCACATTGCCCGAGGCATTCCGGGCAGCGAACGGGGTGTTGCAGGGGGCGGTGGCGGGTATCGCCGAGGTGATCAATGTGCCGGGTATGGTGAACGTGGATTTCGCCGATGTCTGCACATTGATGTCAGAGAACGGTATGGCGATGATGGGGGCGGCCAGTGCTTCCGGCGAAGGTCGGGCGCAGCGCGCGGCCGAGCAGGCGATTGCCAGCCCGCTCTTGGAAGATGTGGATCTGTCGGGTGCACGCGGGGTGCTGGTGAATATAACCTCAAGCAGCAACCTGACTTTGCAGGAGCTGCATGAGGTGATGAACTGCTTCCAGTTTGCGGCGACGGAAGCCACCGTGATCGTGGGTTCAGTGTTCGACGAAGAAATGGGTGATGAATTGCGTGTGACCATCGTGGCTACCGGTCTCGGTTCTGCCGTGCGCAAACAACCCAAACCGGTTCTGGTGCCCGAGAAGCAATTACGCACCGGCACCTACGATGCTTCACCCACCGATTATGGCGCACTGGACATGCCGGCAGTGATCCGCACCGGCCGCCATCGTGAGGCTGTTGAAGCCATGAGAATGTCGGGAGTCGATCCGCTCGATATTCCATCGTTTTTGCGCAAGCAAGCAGACTGAACATACAGTGGTGATGTGTGGAAGCAAGGGTGATTGAGGCGGCGCGGGTATTAACGTTGGCGCTCAAGTTGCAATTTGGGCTATGTTAAAATCCGCACTTAAACCAACAGGTCAAAATGAATGGTCAAGCAGCGAACATTGAAGTCGACGGTGCAAGCCACGGGAGTCGGTTTGCACACCGGAGAAAAGGTCTATCTGACTTTGCGTCCGGCTGCCATCGATAGCGGTATCGTTTTTCGTCGCGTCGACCTTGCCCAACCATTTGACATACGCGCCGAGGCCCATGCTGTGCATGACACGCGACTCTCGACCTGTCTGGAGTCCAATGGGGTACGCGTGGCAACGGTCGAGCATCTGATGTCGGCCCTGTCAGGACTGGGCATCGACAACGCCATCGTTGAGTTGACCAGCCCCGAATTACCCATCATGGACGGTAGTGCGGGTACGTTCATTTTTTTGCTCCAATCGGCCGGGTTAATCGAACAAGCTGCCCCCAAAAAATTCATTCGTATCAAACGAACTGTCGAGGTCAGGGACGGTGACAAATGGGTGCGTTTTGATCCGTTCAACGGCTACAAGTTGACCTTTACCATCAATTTTGCCCACCCGGTGTTCGCAAACACCAAACAAAACGTGACCGTGGATTTGGGGGAACATTCCTATATCAAGGAGGTGAGCCGTGCCCGAACATTCGGCTTCATGCACGATGTTGAGAGCATGCGTGCGCAGGGATTGGCTCTGGGTGGAAATTTGGACAATGCCATTGTGATGGATGAATACCGCGTCATCAATCCGGATGGTCTCCGTTTCGAAGACGAATTTGTCAAACACAAAGTCTTGGATGCGATTGGTGATCTGTATTTGTTGGGCCATCCGCTGGTGGGTGCGTTCTCGGGATACAAATCCGGTCATGCTTTAAACAACGCATTGTGCAGGGCGATGTTGGCAGATGAGTCGTCTTGGGAATTCGTGACTTACGATAAGGTTGAGGAAGCCCCAGATTTTCTGCGGCTGCAGATGCAACCCTCCTAGCCAGACGCCAACATGCTGATTAGACTAGCATTAATACTCTCGGCATTGCTTGTCGTTGTGTCTTTTGCCGCCTATCTGCTTACCCGCGACACACGTTATCTGAGTTTTGCTTGGCAGGTCGTCCGCTTCATCTTGTTTGCGCTACTTGTTTTTGGAGTCCTATACCTTCTCGAGCGTTTCGGACTGTCGGCGTGGAAAGTACTCTTATAAATAAGGGATGAGTTCTCGATTTACTAAGTTTTGGACTGTTGTTTGAGGCGCTGTATCGCCAATTTGAGGGGGCTATCGCGTAGTTTTTGCTCCAAGTCTGTGAGTTGTTGTTCAGCAGTTTTTCCCAAGACTCTACGTGGAGTGACCACAGGGGTCGGTTTTGCCTGTACTTGCACCCTGACCTGAATTCCAGTAACCTTGCATCCCCTTGTTAGAAATGAGGAAATCAGTTCAGAACTGATTAGTCGCAGTTTTGCAGCAACGGGCCCGTTGTCTGCTGAGATGAATAACGTTTCGCCCCGCATGAAACAAACCCTGCTTGCCTTGAGTAGGGAGGGGGGTGCGATTGACTGGTAGAGTCGTTGCAGAGCGGAGATTTCCTTGGCCCGCAGCGAAAGTTGTCTTAAGTCTTGGCTGTTTTCAAAGAAACCGATAAGGTGATTGGGCACATTAGGTAATAAAACGATTTTTTAGGGGAAGTAACGTGCATATTATTCTAATTTCAAATCGCTATGCAAAATCACGCAATCTGACCTTGACGGGCGCTCATCTTTGGGCTGCTGGTATTTTGGCGTGTTTCCTGTTTATTGCTGCGGTATTGACTGCTCAATACGCGATTGTACGTTTTCAGCCCGGTTCGATTAGCAATGAGTTGAAAAGTTGGTTGGCTAGTGCCCAACTTGCCGAGCAACAGAAGCAACAAGCCTATCTGCGTCAAAGTCTGGACGCTCTTGCGATGCGCTTGGGTCAAATGCAAGCGCAACTGCAGAGGCTTGATGGTTTGGGTGCGCGCCTTGCAAAAATGACAGGAATGAATCCCCAGGAATTTTCGTTCGGGCAACAGCCGGCACAAGGCGGCCCGTATATTCCAGTTCTGCCGCAACAGGGTATGACCTTGGATGCCATGGAAAAACAACTGGTCACCATGAATGCGCTGCTGGGCGACCGCAACGACAAACTGGTCGCCCTTGAAACGTTGTTTTTGCAAGACCGTTTGGACAAGAAGATGCTTCCGTCCGTGGCGCCCATTACGGTTGGCTGGTACTCCTCAAATTTTGGATGGCGCCTCGATCCGTTCACCGGACAAAGCGCGATGCATGAGGGCGTCGATTATCAAGTGCCAGAAGGTACCCCGATCTACGCCTCCGCCGGTGGAGTGGTGGTGTTCGCGGATGTCCACCCCCAATATGGTAATATGGTGGAGATTGATCACGGCAATGAAATCATCACGCGTTATGCTCACGCATCGAAATTGCTAGTCAAAGTTGGTGAAGTGGTGCGTCGGGGTCGTGAAATCGCCAGAGTTGGTAGTACCGGACGTTCCACGGGCAACCACCTGCACTTTGAAGTGAGATACAAAGGCACAGCCCAGAATCCGGTACGCTTCCTGCAAAAAGCAGCAAGTTGAAGCTTTTGAATCCGTAGCAGGGTGAGGTGCAAGCCTCACCCTTTTTTATTTGTTTGTAACAGTCGTTAAAGAAAATAACAGCATGATCTCCAACTTGTTGAAATCCGTGTTTGGTAGCCGTAATGATCGCCTGCTCAAACAATACCGCCAGACCGTCACGCGCATCAATGTCCTTGAAGCGGAAATTTCTTCCCTTTCGGACGAACAGTTAAGGGCCAAGACAGAATTATTCAAGCAGCGCGTACAGCAGGGGGAGACGCTCGACGCATTGCTGCCGGAAGCTTTTGCGGTGGTACGTGAAGCTGGCAAGCGTGCACTGCAGATGCGCCATTTCGATGTGCAATTGATCGGTGGCATGGTGTTGCATTACGGCAAGATCGCCGAAATGCGCACCGGTGAAGGCAAGACCCTGATGGCAACTTTGCCGGCCTACCTGAATGCTCTGTCCGGCAAGGGCGTGCATGTGGTAACGGTGAATGACTATCTGGCAGCCCGCGACGCGGAATGGATG
Source organism: uncultured Sideroxydans sp. (assembly GCA_964425955.1). Classification (GTDB taxonomy): domain Bacteria; phylum Pseudomonadota; class Gammaproteobacteria; order Burkholderiales; family Gallionellaceae; genus Sideroxyarcus. The sequence continues at coordinate 28,457 of CAYROQ010000015.1, read as the reverse complement.
GGGCGTTTGTACCGGTTCCTGGGTTTGTCGGTCGGAGTTATCTTGACCAGCATGGAGCATGCGGACAAACAGGCAGCCTACGCTGCCGATATCACCTACGGCACCAATAACGAATTCGGTTTTGATTATTTGCGTGACAACATGGCGGCGCAGGCGACAGAACGCTTCCAGCGCGGATTGAATTTTTCCATCGTGGATGAAGTGGACTCCATTCTCATTGACGAGGCGCGCACCCCGCTGATTATTTCAGGTCAGGCGGAAGACAATCTGGATGTCTACCTGCAAATGAACAAGCTGGTCCCGGGTTTGACGCGCCAAGCTGACGAGAATGCGCCCGGTGATTTTCACGTCGATGAAAAGAATCACCAGATTCTGCTGAGCGAGATAGGCCATGAACATGCCGAACGTTTACTTGCGCAAGCGGGACTGTTGCCGCTAGGTGGCAGTTTGTACGACCCGGCCAATATCACACTGATCCATCATTTGTATGCTGCCTTGCGTGCCCACAATCTGTTCCACCTTGACCAGAATTATGTGGTGCAGAACAACGAAGTGATCATTGTCGATGAATTCACCGGAAGGTTGATGGCGGGCAGACGCTGGTCGGATGGTCTGCATCAGGCAGTCGAAGCCAAGGAAGGTGTGGCCATCCAAAAAGAGAACCAGACGCTGGCCTCGATCACGTTCCAGAATTATTTCCGCATGTACAACAAACTTTCGGGAATGACGGGGACGGCAGATACCGAGGCTTATGAATTCCAGTCTATCTACAGTCTGGAAACCGTGATCATTCCCCCGCATCGTCCGACAGTGCGTAAAGACATGATGGACAAGGTCTTCCTCAGCGCGGGTGAAAAATACACGGCGGTGATCGCCGATGTGCGTGATTGCCATGAACGCGGGCAACCGGTGCTGGTCGGTACGACTTCAATCGAAACCTCCGAATTGCTTTCCAGTTTGCTGGATAAAGCAAAATTGCCGCATCAGGTCTTGAACGCCAAGCAGCACGCACGCGAAGCCGAGATCGTGGCCCAGGCGGGTCGACCCAAAATGATCACGATTGCTACCAATATGGCGGGACGGGGAACCGACATCGTGTTGGGTGGAAACGTGGAGAAACCCATCGAATTGGTGCGCATGGATGAAAGTCTGGATGCGGCAACGCGGGAGCAACGCGTTGCCCAATTGCGTGCCGAATGGAAGCCGGTGCATGAACAAGTCGTCGCCAGCGGCGGTTTGCATATCATCGGCACCGAGCGTCACGAATCGCGCCGCGTGGACAACCAACTGCGTGGTCGTTCAGGTCGCCAGGGTGATCCGGGTTCCAGCCGTTTCTACCTGTCGCTGGAAGATCCGCTGCTGCGCATTTTTGCATCGGATCGTGTTGCGGCGATCATGAATAAATTCAAATTGCCCGAAGGTGAGGCCATCGAGCATAGCTGGGTGACACGTGCCATCGAAAACGCCCAACGCAAGGTCGAGGCACGCAACTTCGATATGCGCAAGCAGATCCTGGAATATGACGATGTTGCCAACGATCAGCGCAAAGTCATCTATCAGCAACGCGCCGAGTTGCTGGAAAGCACGGACATTAGCGAGACCATCAGCGCGATGCGTGATGGCGTGTTGAGCGACATGTTCGCCGAATATTTGCCGCCGGGCAGTTTGGAAGAGCAATGGGATACGCCGGGTCTGGAAAAAGCACTGGCCGCCGATTTCCAACTTCGCCTGCCGTTGGCTCAATGGCTTGAGCAGGAAAAACAATTGGATCAGGCCGGATTGAACCAACGCATTGTCGAGTCGGCGCGGGATCAATATCTGGCGAAAGTCGAACAGGTCAGCAGTGAAGTGATGCATGGCTACGAACGTATCGTGATGCTGCAAAGTCTCGATCAGCATTGGCGCGAACATCTGGCCGCGCTGGATCATTTGCGCCAGGGTATTCACCTGCGCGGATACGCCCAGAAGAATCCCAAGCAGGAATACAAACGTGAAGCGTTCGAATTGTTTGCCTCCATGCTGGAGTCCATCAAACGCGATGTGACACAGACACTGATGAACGTGCAGATCCGCAGTGAAGCGGATGTGGCAGCGGCGGAAGCCCCCCACACGCCGGAAAATGTACAATATCATCACGCGGACTATGAGGAAGCACTGGCAAGTTCGGAACAGCAATCACCGGAACACAAACCGTTTGTGCGTTCGGGAGAAAAGGTGGGGCGCAATGATCCGTGTCCATGCGGCTCCGGAAAAAAATACAAGCAATGCCACGGCAAATTGAATTGAGCGAAAACCATTAAGGGAGAAAAGCATGACCGACCATGACCTTGTTTGGCAGACCCTGCACAGCTCGACGCTGTCCGAGGAATTGCGCGATGCCGAAATCGAATCGCTGGGGCGACTGTTCGAAGTCAAGGAATACAAAGCCGGTGACTGCATGTTGCGTCCCGGCGAAGAACGGCTTAAAAATTCTTTGATCGTGCTGGCCAGCGGAGAAGTTGAAGCGACCGCGATCATTGGCGGAGAACAAGCGACCTTGCACCTGCTGGAACCCGGCGACTTGGCAGGAATCATCACTTTCGTCGGCGGAAATGTGTCACAGATCAGTGCCACCGTGGTTGCCAAGACTGATTGCAAGGTGCTTCTGCTGGAGCGATCCAAATTTGAATCCCTGCTGAACACGCAGCCCGCCATCGTTTATTACGTCATGCGCGGAGTGGTGCGCCATGTTCACGGGATCGTCCGCCGCATGAATGCGCAATCGGTGGAAATGACCAACTATCTGTACAAGACCGGAGGGCGTTTCTAGTCATGCCGGTCAATCTTGAATCGCCCGTAGCGGCACAACTGTTGCCCGTTGCGGGCGTTTTTTTGGGTACAGCGGAAGCGGGTATCAAGCGCGCCAACCGCAAGGACGTACTAATTATCAAACTGGAAGAGGGCGCGACCGTTGCCGGGGTGTTCACCACTAACCGCTTCTGCGCCGCGCCCGTCACGGTCGCGCTTGAACATCTGGCCGCGAACAAAGGCATCCGCGCGCTGCTGGTCAACACCGGCAATGCCAACGCCGGAACCGGCGAACAGGGCATGGCTGCCGCGCGCACTACCTGTGCCGCGCTGGCGAAATTGTTGGGCTGTGCGCCGGATCAAGTGCTGCCCTATTCCACCGGCGTCATCATGGAACCGTTGCCCGTTGAAAAAATTGTCGCCGGACTGCCGCAAGCCATCTCCAATCTGAAAGCCAACAACTGGTTCGACGCGTCGCAAGCCATCATGACCACCGACATCGTTGCCAAAGCCGTGTCGCGCCAAATCCAAATTGGCGGCAAGACGGTCACCGTCACCGGCATGTCCAAAGGCTCCGGCATGATCCACCCCAACATGGCCACCATGCTGGGTTATATCGCCACCGACGCGGACATCGCACAACCGCTGTTGCAACTAATGGTGACCGACGCGGCCAACCGTTCGTTCAACTGCATCACCGTGGATGGCGACACCTCCACCAACGATGCGCTCATGCTCATCGCCACCGGCAAAAGCGGCGTTGTCATCAACGATGTCAACCGCGCGCAGATGCAAGCCGTCATCACGGAAGTCGCCACTGTGTTGGCGCAAGCCATCGTGCGCGACGGCGAAGGCGCGACCAAATTCATCACTATTCAGGTAGAAGGCGGCCGCGACGAAGCCGAGTGCAAAAAGATCGGCTACGCCATCGCCCACTCGCCCTTGGTCAAGACCGCTTTCTTCGCTTCCGATCCCAATCTCGGTCGTATCCTTGCCGCCATCGGCTATGCCGGAGTGGCCGACTTGGATGTGGAAAAGTTGAAACTGTATCTCGATGACGTGCTGGTGGCCGAACACGGCGGACGCGCGACGAGCTATCAGGAAGAAGATGGCGCGCGCGTGATGAAGCAAAGCGACATTACCATCCGCGTGGTGCTGAATCGCGGGGCGGTGAATGCCACCTTGTGGACCTGTGATTTCTCCTACGACTACGTGAAGATCAACGCGAGCTACAGAAGCTGATCTAGAAGCGATCAACTTCGGCTTTCGGCCACTAACGGCTATTCGAGGTCGTTGATCTGAATCACAATCCAAACGCTATATGTCGGTCTAGATACTCTTTTCGCTGTTCAATCATTTTCTAGAAAGTTACCATTGCGGCACTTTTTGTCAGGGTAAATATAAATTGTTGCGGGCCAACTTTTTTGTGAAAGGGTACTAGATGGAAATGAAAAGTAAGTTGGTCTTGATGGTGATATCGCTGCCTCTTTTGTTGTTAGGTTGCGGAGGAGGAGGCTGGAATGCGCAATCAGGCAGGACGTCAATTACAGGCACCGCAACTCCACCACCACCCCTGACAGCTGTAACAGGGTTGCCGTTTTCTATGTACGCGTCGGCCACATCAGCGACAGACATGCTGTTGCCGCCGAACTATCCCTTTACTTCGTACGCGTCAATTATTCAGACCACTGAATACAAGGTGGACTCGGGTGTCTATCCTGCGTTTAAGGCTGCTGCAATCACAATCTATGCTGTTGATCCGTTTGCTCCGATAGCATTGTCCACCGATATACTTACCTATGCGAGTGACGCCAGCCTTGGTCAGCTATCTAGAATCACGGCCTTTTCGACGTCGGTTCATGCAGGTGTCAACGCCATGATCTCTTACAATTCCAGTACCACAATCGGAGGATTACCTGCTGCAGGCTACAGATATACCGGCACTCCTACACCGGTCCTTACCTACCTAATTCCTTACTCAGCTACGATCAATCCGTCAGGCTATTCGTATCAGACATTTGGTAATTGGTCAGGTATTTCGCCTGGTGGTCTTAACGAAACATGGTTTTCCCTTGGCATTCCGACAGCCCCCAGTTCACTACCGACGAGCGGAACAGCATCATATGCTGGACAACTAGAGGGCACATTCGTGGACTCAAATACTCGTGATCCTGCCGTTGCTGTCGCCACTGTTACTTTCACAGCGGATTTTGCGAACAGGACGATTTCGCTTGCGACAGCCGCGACGACTGCACTGTCAGCAAATGCAGCCACTAGTACCACGCCTACAGGGCAGTCAGGACTTAACTTTGCTGGATCACTTGCTTACGCGAGTGGTAGCAACGGCTTCACTGGAGCCATAACGACCACGAATGGCATGAGTGGAAACGCCACCTGCCGATTCTATGGCCCGGCTATTGCAACTGCCACAGCAAGCAAGGTAGTCAACTCGCCGCCCGAAATCAGCTGCACATTCGCAGTTTTTGCAACAGGTGTTGGCGCTATGGAAGGTGCGCTAGGAGCTAAATAACCTTACGACGCGCGCGTCGTTCCTGTCTGTGTGCGGAGTCGAGATACAGGACGAGCATCTGCTGGGATGGTCGTTGTGGGTTAACTCTAGCCACTTGCCGTAGCGAACACAACAGGTGCGTGAATAGGTAATGAAAGCATAGTTGAGTGATGGAAAAACTAGAACGATTCCTTGACCGTGCCGAAGGCCTGCTGTCCCGCTTGGAAGTCATCCTGCCAAGTTCGCAGCAACCCGTCCCCGATTGGCAATCGTCCGCCGCCTTTCGTTGGGATCATCAGCAAAGCAGCTTGCATCCCGTTCCAAATTTCCAACGCATCGCCCTTTCTGACCTGCTCGGCATAGACGACCAGAAGCAACGCATCCGGCAGAACACGTTGCAATTTGTGTGTGGCAACACAGCGAACAATGTGTTGCTTTCCGGAGCGCGCGGCACAGGCAAGTCGTCCTTGGTCAAAGCGTTGTTGAATGAATATGCGCAGCAGGGGCTGCGCGTGATCCAGATCGACAAGCAGGGGCTGATCGACTTGTCGCACATCGTGGGGTTGGTGCAGGGACGTGCCGAGCGCTTTATTCTGTATTGCGACGACTTGTCTTTTAATGCGGACGAGCCCGGCTACCAAGCACTCAAAGCCGCACTGGATGGCGATCTGGTGGCGTTCTCGGACAATTTGCTGATTTACGCGACCTCCAATCGTCGCCACTTGATGCCGGATTACATGCAGGACAATCTCGCGACAAAACATGTCGGCGATGAAGTGCATCCATCCGAAAGTGTGGAGGAGAAGGTGTCACTCTCCGAGCGCTTTGGTCTTTGGATTTCGTTCTATCCCTTTACGCAGGATGAGTATCTTGCGGTGGCCACGCATTGGCTGGCACATCACGGATGGCAACAAGGTTTGACCGATGACGTGCGTACCGCCGCATTGCAGTGGTCGTTGATGCGGGGTTCACGCAGTGGGCGGGTGGCGGGGCAGTTTGCCAAGGATTGGTGCGGGCGGCATGCCACAAAATAACATCGTCGAAGTCGCTGCCGCTGTCCTGCAACGTCCCGATGGCTCGTTTCTGTTGGCGCAGCGTCCCCCCGGCAAAATCTGGGCAGGTTATTGGGAATTTCCCGGTGGAAAAGTGGAATCGGGTGAATCTGCACGTGACGCCTTGGTGCGCGAGTTGCGCGAGGAGTTGGGCATTGAAGTGGTGACCGCCTACCCGTGGCTCACGCGCGTGTTTACCTATCCGCATGCAACGGTGCGCCTGAATTTTTTCCGGGTGACGGAGTGGATCGGCGAAATACATCCGCATGAGGGGCAGGAATTTGCGTGGCAAATAAATCCCCCCCCGCCCCCTATTTCCAAAGTGGGGAGCAGTTGTTCGGTTTCTCCAATACTTCCTGCCAATGCACCCGTTTTGCGCGCCCTGGAATTGCCAACCCTGTATGCCATCAGCAATGTCGCGGAACTGGGAGTTGAAACATTCATGACCAGATTGCGCATCAGGCTGGATGAAGGTTTGAGATTTGTGCAGTTGCGTGAGAAACAACTTCCGCGCAACGAATTGCGCGAGTTGGCGTTGCGAGTGGTGGCGTTGGCGCATGCGCGAGGAGCAAAAGTGTTGCTCAACGGTGATGTGGAATTGGCGCGAGAAACAGGAGCGGATGGTGTGCAGTTGACGGCGACGCAACTTGCGGAGGTTAGCGAAAGACCCGCAGTGAATTGGTGTGCGGCGTCGTGCCATAACGCGGAGGAATTGCGGCGTGCCGAGGCTTTGGGTTGTGATTTCGCGCTGTTAAGTCCGGTGATGCGAACGCAATCTCATCCGGGTGCGCCCCATCTGGGATGGGAAAAATTCTCGAACCTCGCGGCAGGCGCCTCTATTCCGGTGTATGCCTTGGGTGGGCTGCTGCGTGAGGATATGCAACTTGCGTGGCAACACGGGGCGCACGGTATTTCAATACTGCGTCAGGCTTGGTGATCGGGTTCTGGTAGCTCTTGTTCGCGTTGCTCGACGCGATAGTCTTCGTTTGCCCACTTCCCCAGATCAATCATCTTGCAGCGTTCGCTACAGAAGGGGCGGAACTTGTTTGCGGTGTCCCATTGATGTTGCTTGCCACACTGCGGGCATGTGACGACAGGTAATTTGCTCATTGCAGCGAACAGAAGGTCAGATTGAACTCGACATCGGCTTCGTGCAACGTGGTCTTGGCGCTGAAATTAGCCTCGATGAAGCGAATGTTGAGTGCGTATTTGTTGGCGCTGACTTCCGGAATGCAAGACAGGGCGTTGTCCAGTGAGATGCGCAACATCTGCGCGACGCGCCCACCCTGCATTTGCTGGAAGGTGCCTTGATGTGCGGTGAAGTGGTACGACTTGCCGCTTTGCCTGAGCAACTTGAGCATGATGTTGATGCCGTCACGCAGCGGCAGCATGGGCTGGATCCAGGCTTTCAGATCAGCACGGCGGATCTCATCGGATTGATGTTGCCAATAGTGGTAGGAGGGCAGATCAAATTCGCAGACGCCGCCGGGAATACATGCCCGCTGTTTGATTCCCATCAACCACTCGTTCTCGCGCAAATGTTGTCCGATCTTGCCCGACATGCCCAACAAGCTTGTGCTGATCTGCTCCAATTCGCCCAGAACGCTTTCGAGCGCATCTTCCAGAATATCCGGATTGTTGTGCAAAGCATTGAGCGCTTTTTTCTGGCGTTCCAATTCCTGCAAAAGTTCGGATTTTAAATCAGCGCGACTGGCTACTTCGAGTATCTCGAAAAGTACCCCCAGTGCAGCATGATGATCGGCGCGTTCAAAGCGGGTGATGAAGCGATTGATTCGCAAAAACAGATCTTCCAGACGCAACATGGTGCGTACTCGTTCATTGAGCGGGAACTCGTAATTGATCACATTCGCCTGGCGGAGGAAGGGGTTTGATGGTTGCGAAAGATATAGGCAGAGCAGAGTGTCGTCAATGGTTTTTCAAAGGGAAATCAACCGACTGTGCAATGTCTTCACCTGCTCCCTTAATTCTTCCGTGCTGCCATGGTTGAGCAGGATATCGTCCGCCAGTTGCAGGCGTCGGGCACGCCCGATCTGCTGCCCGATGATGGCACGCACAGCCTGTTCGGTGAGTCCGCTGCGTTGTAGGGTGCGGGCAATTTGTTGTGGTTCAGGGCAATCCACCACGATGGCGCGCTGCAGCCAATCACGGTAACGACCATTCTCAAACAACAAAGGCACCACCACCATCGTGTACGGCGCCGTGGTGTCGGCACCGGCTTGTGCCTTGGATTCGGACAAGATGAGCGGATGCAGGATAGCCTCCAGGCGGAGTTTTGCATCAGGGGTGGCAAAGACTAACTCGCGCATTCTGCTGCGATCCATTGAGCCGTCGCTACAAATAAATTCGTCACCGAATGTCTGTTGAATTTTCGGGATTGCAGCCCCGCTGGCTTGGGTGAGTTGGTGCGAAATCAGATCGGTGTCAACGATGCGCGCACCAAGTTCGGAAAAAATGCGAGCGACCGTGCTCTTGCCGCTGCCAATTCCGCCCGTCAATCCAAAACAGGGATGTTTCACGGTGCGCTGAGGAGTTGCAGATAACTCTGAGTCAAGGACGGTCCCCAGAACAGCGCAATCAGTCCACCGCCCGCAAGGTACGGTCCGAAAGGAATGGGAATGTTGCGACCGTGCTTGGCGACGACAATGAGTATGATGCCGATCACAGCGCCGACTGCCGATGACAGCAAGATGACCAACGGCAACATGCTCCAACCCAGCCAGGCACCGATCGCGGCGAGCAGCTTGAAGTCGCCGAAGCCCATGCCTTCTTTTCCGGTGACCAGCTTGAACATCCAATACACACTCCACAACACAAGGTAACCGGCCACTGCTCCGATCACCGAATTTTCAAGCGAGGTGAACGCGCCGTTGAGATTGAGCAGCAACCCCAGCCAGAGCAATGGCAGGGTGATGCTGTCCGGCAACAGTTGGGTATCAAAGTCGATGCAGGTAAGGGCGATCAGTGCCCAGACGAATAGAATGGCCGCGATTCCGGCCAGACCAAAACCGAAATGCCAAGCGGCATACGCGCTCAACATCCCGCTGACCGACTCGACAATGGGATAACGCGGGGAGATGGCGACACCACATCCCGCGCATTTTCCACGCAAGAACAAATAACTCAGCACCGGAATATTTTCCGAAGCACGAATCGCGTGACCACAATGCGGACACGCAGAACGCGGTACGACCAGGTTATAGGCGGGAGCCGGTGCTGGTGGCTGCCCGTTCAACTCGGCACATTGGCTGTGCCATTCACGCTCCATCATTTTGGGCAAGCGGTGGATGACGACATTAAGAAAGCTGCCGACCAACAGCCCGAGGAGGCCGCAGAAGAGCGCAAAGACCAAAGGAGAAGATTGGAACAGCATCAGCATTGACACACCTTAAGGAATATAAAAAAAGCGCGGACATCGCCGCGCTTTTTGTTGGGGAACTCGATTAGCCGACCGCCTGACCCATCTTGAAGATCGGCAGATACATCGCCACCACCATGCCACCGATGAGTGTGCCCAGCACCACCATGATGACCGGCTCCATCAAACTGGAAAGCGCCTCGACGGCATCGTCCACTTCGGCCTCGAAGAAATCCGCCACCTTGGATAACATGCTGTCGATCGACCCGGATTCTTCACCGATGGCGACCATTTGCAGCACCATGCTGGGGAATACATTGGAATTCTGCATGGCGATATTCAGGCTGCTGCCCGCCGTGACTTCGCGCTGAATCTGTTTGGTCGCATCGTAATAAACTGCATTGCCCGCCGCCCCGGCCACCGAGTCGAAAGCTTCGACCAGCGGCACACCCGCAGCGAACATGGTGGACAGTGTGCGCGTCCAGCGTGCGATGGTGGCTTTACGCACCAGCGGGCCGAAAACCGGAATCTTCAGCATCAGGGTATCCATGGCACGCTGCATTTTTTTGTTGCGTTTCCAGGTGTACATAAACCAGTAGATGCCACCACCGATGCCGCCGAAAATTGCCCACCACCAAGTCACAAAGAAATCCGACATGGCCATCACGACCAGAGTGGGCGTGGGCAGATCGGCGCCGAAGTTTTTGAACAGATCTTTGAAGGCCGGGATCACGAAGATCATGATCACGGCCGTGATGACGAAGGCAATGACGATGATGGAGACCGGGTAGAACAATGCCGATTTGATTTTGCTCTTGATGGCCAGAATCTTTTCCTGGTAAGTGGCCAGCCGGTCCAGCAGACTGTCCAGAATACCGGCGGCCTCACCTGCGCCGATCAGGTTGCAATATAACTCGTCGAAGTGCAGTGGGAATTTGCGGAAAGACTGCTCCAGACTGCTGCCGGTTTCCACATCGGTCTTGATGTCCAACAGCAAGCGGGCAACGGCGGGGTTGTCATGTCCTTTGCCCACGATATCGAAAGCCTGCAACAGCGGCACGCCGGATTTCAGCATGGTGGCCAACTGGCGCGTGAAAAGGGTGATGTCTTTTTCGGTGACCTTACCGCCGCCCGAAGAACTTTTCTTCATCTTGGTGACGGTGATGCCTTGACGGCGCAGATGCGCGGAAACGGAAGCTTCTCCTGCACCGCGCGTATTGCCTTTGAGGATCTTGCCGGACTTGTCTTTGCCTTCCCAGCTGTACTGAATCTCTTTGACCTTGACGGGTTTTTCGGTAGCCATCGTGTTACCTCGACTCAAATGCTGCCATGGTGAAGATTCCGTAAATTGAACTTGTAGCGAACGCGCCAGATTATAAAGAATATTTTAATTGCTGCATGGCTTTGTCATGCCGGAGAAAAGACGGCTAGTGATTGGATTTCCCCATTTGTGCCGGGAAAATGCGCGCGACCTTCACCGCTCTATCCTGCGTCTGGATGATCTCGATCGGATAATTGCCGATCTTCACACTGGTGCCTGCCTCGGGAATATCCTGCAGATGTTCGAGGATCAGACCGTTCAGCGTCTTGGCTTCGCCCAAAGGCAGATGCAGCCCGAGTTTGCGATTCAGATCACGCAGGCTGCTGCTGCCTTCCAGCAACAGGCTACCGTCATCGTGCCGCAGATATTTGCCCGTTTGTGCGGGTGACTGCGTGGTGAAGTCGCCAACGATTTCTTCCAGAATGTTCTCCAGGGTGACCAGGCCGAGCAACTCACCGTATTCATCCACGACCAGTCCCAGGCGTGTTTGGCGTTCCTGGAATTGTTGCAGTTGTTTAAGCAATGGCGTATCGGAAGGAATGAAATAGGCGTCGTGCAAGATGGCACGCAATTGGGCGACATCCAGTTCTTCAGCCAGTAACAGCGGCAATATCCGTTTGATATGCAGGATGCCAATGACATTACTGCTTGTTCCGGCGTAAACCGGCAACAACGTGTGGTGGCAGGTGATGATCTGCTGGCGCAATTCAGCCGGATCGGAATCGATATCCAGTCCCTCGATTTGGTTGCGCGGGATCATCACATCGTTGACGGTGATACGTTCCAGATCGACCAGATTCAGCAACATCTTTTGGTGCTTGCGCGGCAGGAAGTTTTCCGCCTCCAGCACCAAACCGCGCAACTCCTCCAGCGTCATCTTCTGCTTGCTTTGGTCGGTCTGAATTTTGATGCGCATCACCCATAACATGCCGCGTACCAACGAAGTGGCAACGAATACCACCGGGTAGAACAATTTGATCAGGAAGGACAACAGGTAACTGGAAGGCAGCGCAACCCGTTCGGCATGGCTGGCGGCGATGACCTTGGGCATGATCTCGCTGAACACCAGAATCGCGAAAGCAACGCTAAGCGAACCCACCAACAGCGCCGAACTATTATCGTGGCCAAAAAGACGCAGCACGATAATTTCGGTCAGCGTCGCGGCGGCCACATTGAGCAGCGTATTGCCAAACAGGATGGAGCCGAGCAACTTGTCAGTATGGGAAAGTAGTTTCGCAGTGAGCTTGGCACTCTTGTTGCCTTTGCGCACCATATGACTCAAACGGTGGCGGTTGATCGCCATCATGCTGGTCTCTGCCGCCGAGAAAAACCCCGAACAGAGCAGAATGGTGACCAGAGTGATGAGCAGGGTGCTCAGCGAGAAATCGTCCAAAACTTACAACCTCGAAAAATGCGATGCGCGGAGTATCTGGGAGGGGGAAATAGGTGTCAACTGGTCACCAATCCTTGAAGGTCAATCCGGCTCCCAATGTGGTTTGATTATGGTTGTAATCAATTAAGCTGCCGCCGTAACCGGAAGTAAACTGTAGACCCAATCGGGATAAATGCAGGAAATGAACAGGTGTGGACCAATTCAATTCCAGATAACCGCGCGGTTGACTCGACGACAGATTGCTTCGCAACAGCAGCCTCACTTCATCTTCGCTGTCCGGCGACCAATGTGCTTCGAATTCAGCCAAACCTATGTATTGCTTGATATCGGGGTTGTCGTCATTTGAGAGGGGTTCCGGTATTCGCCACCAGCCGCGTGCGGACACGTAAAAGTCTTCCCACTCCCAACCACTCAAGGCATATACACGGTTCCAACTTCGGGAATCCGGATTGGTGCGGCCATTTGACTGGTGTGAAAAACCAATGTTAAGCAGTTTCCATCCGCTCACCTTGCCCGTGCCGAAGGTGCCGATGATCTCCGGTTCGTAATTGGTTTCGCGGAAGGGCGATGACTCAGCCCCATTGAACAACTGCCAATACGATTGTTGGGTGTACCCGGCCCACACACGGAAATTTTTGAAATAGAGGAAATCGATCTCACGGAAACTGCCGATCTCCGATTTTGCGCTGAACTGGAATTTCAACTCGTTGTGCTGGTAGCTATAGGGAAAGGGCAATTGATGAGAAGGCGCAGACGAAACAGGCTGCGTGTTGGCGCGATTGGTGTGTTGGAGCGTGGCATAGTTGCTGCGATAAGGCTCCAGTCTACGCACGCCATCCTTGTCGGGGTTGCCTTGACCGTCCAGATCCCAGGCGCGGGTCAGGAAAGATCGTCTTGAGTAATGCTTGCCCGTCAGCCGGTCGAAGCAAGCCAAACGCTCCGTTTCATTTAGCTTGCCGGTGCATTCCTTCCAATTGGGCTTGGCGGCAAACACGGTATTCGGGAACATCAGCAACAGGGCGGCCAGACTAATGGGGATCAAGGCGCTTATAGGATTGCGCATGGTCAGTGGCACTCACCATTTTTAGTTTTCCGGCCAGCCCATAACATCATCACGATGCCTGCCACCACCATCGGCAAGCTCAACCACTGCCCCATGCTGATGCCGAACGTCATCAAGCCGAAGATCCCATCATCCGGATTGCGGGTGAACTCGCCGATGAAGCGGAAGCTGCCGTAACCGATCAGGAATAGCCCCGAGACCGCGCCCACTGCTCGTGGCTTGCGCGAATACCACCAGAGTAAAGCGAACAATGCGACACCTTCCAGCGCGAACTCGTACAGCTGTGAAGGATGGCGCGGAACATTATCCACCTGCGGGAATACCATGCCCCACGACGCATCGGTCGGTCGTCCCCACAGTTCGCCGTTGATGAAATTGCCGATGCGCCCGAAAGCCAAGCCGGGAGGCACCAGCGGTGCGATGAAATCCATCAGCGCCAGCCATTGGATCTTGCGGCCACGCGCGAAAATCATCATCGCCAACAACACCCCGAGGAATCCGCCGTGGAACGACATGCCGCCTTCCCACACCGCAAGAATCTTTAACGGATGGGAAAAATAATAGCCGGGATTGTAGAACAGCACTTCACCCAAGCGTCCACCCAACACCACGCCAAGCACGCCGTAGAACAACAAGTCATCGAGGAATTTGTCGTCCCAGCCGTCACGTTGCAGATTGCGTAATCGTGATCTGCCCAGCATGATGAAACAGACGAAACCGAGCAGATACATCAGCCCGTACCAGTGGATACCTAAGGGGCCAAGATGAATGGCGACGGGGTCGAATTGTGGGTGGGTAAACATGGGACGCGAATTTACCACAAGGAAAAAACAAATATTGTGTCCGATGTGGCTATCAACTTTCCGCAAGCAGAGGGCTAAGCCATCGCACGAATAACTTAGACGCAACCAGAATGAATATATGGACTATCGAAATTATTGACCTTGCTGCGGGAGGTGGGTAATCTGCGCGCGGTTTTTTTAGGAACATCTAATGTTGCACGATTACAATTATAGGGAGTTGGTATGAAAAAGAGCGTTATTAGCTTGACAGTGGGAGCATTATTTTTAAGTGGGTGTGCCACGATATTTGAAGGCGGAGCACAGCCCGTTACATTTAAGAGCGTACCAGATACAGCAGCCATTTCGATTTCGAATCGTGCAGGAGAAAAAGTACATACGGGCACAACGCCTATGACAGTGACACTTAAACGTGGTGCGGGCTATTTCAAGGCAGAAACCTATACGGTGCGTCTGACTAAAGAAGGCTATGTCGCTAAAGACATTACAGTGACGGGTTCGGTGAATGGTTGGTATGTTGCAAACATCCTGTTTGGTGGCCTCATTGGGCTATTGATTGTTGACCCGATTACGGGCGCGATGTACGACCTAACGCCAGACACCGTGAACGCTACGTTGGATGCAATGAACGTAAAAACATCTAGCAATGAACGCTCTCTTACCGTGGTGTTGGCGGAGCAACTTCCTGCGGAAGCTTGGAAAAATGCACGTTTGATTAAAACAAATTAAGTTTCATTGTTTTAACCACAAACTGCCCGCCTCGTGCGGGCAGTTTGCTTTCAGGGTTCGGTTTGCATTCACGCGCTGGGTCGATAGCGTGCCTTGGTTTAGAATTCGCTCCTAGACTAACAACCGGATTCCGCACCATGCCCCAATACCGTTCCCGCACTTCCACTCACGGCCGCAACATGGCCGGTGCACGCTCGCTGTGGCGCGCCACCGGCATGACCGATGGTGACTTCGGCAAGCCCATCATCGCCATCGCCAACTCGTTTACCCAGTTCGTTCCCGGCCATGTTCACCTGAAAGACTTGGGGCAGATGGTGGCGCGCGAAATTGAGAAGGCGGGCGGCATCGCCAAGGAATTCGACACCATCGCGGTGGATGACGGCATCGCTATGGGTCACGACGGTATGTTGTATTCGCTGCCATCGCGCGATTTGATCGCCGACTCGGTGGAATACATGGTCAACGCGCATTGCGCCGACGCGCTGGTGTGTATCTCCAATTGCGACAAGATTACACCGGGCATGCTGATGGCGGCGATGCGTCTGAATATCCCCGTGGTGTTCGTTTCCGGCGGACCGATGGAAGCGGGCAAGGCGACGTTGCAGGGCAAAGTCGTCGGTCTGGATCTGGTGGATGCGATGGTGGCAGCGGCCGATAGTCGCGTGAGCGATGCGGATGTGGATGCCATCGAGCGTTCCGCCTGCCCGACCTGTGGTTCCTGCTCCGGCATGTTCACCGCGAATTCGATGAACTGTTTGACCGAAGTGCTGGGGTTGTCGCTGCCCGGCAACGGTTCGTTGGTGGCGACACACGCCGAGCGCAAACAGTTGTTTTTGCGCGCCGGACGCACCGTTGTCGAACTGTGCAAACGTTATTACGAGCAGGACGACGCCTCGGTATTGCCGCGAAGTATCGCCACTTTTGATGCGTTCGAAAATGCCATGACGCTGGACATCGCCATGGGCGGTTCGACCAACACCGTGCTGCATCTGCTGGCCATCGCGCACGAAGCGGGCGTTGATTTCACCATGAAGGATATGGACAGACTGTCGCGTCATGTGCCGACCCTGTGCAAGGTTGCACCTTCATCGGAATATCACCTGGAAGATGTGCACCGTGCGGGCGGCATTCCGGCGATCCTGGGCGAACTGGATCGCGCGGGATTGATTCATGGCGAAGTCGGCACGGTACACAGCAAGACTTTGCGCGACGGACTCAAACAGTGGGACATCAAGCAGAGCAGTGATGCCGAGACGAAGAAATTCTTCCGCGCCGCGCCCGGCGGCATCGTAACGACCATCGCCTTCTCGCAGTCCATGCTGTATCCGGAACTCGATCTGGATCGCGCAGAAGGTTGCATCCGCGATAATGCACACGCCTATTCCAAGGACGGCGGACTGGCGGTGTTGCACGGCAATATTGCCTTGGATGGCTGCATCGTGAAGACGGCGGGGGTGGATGAAAGCATCCTGAAATTCAGCGGTCGGGCGCGCGTGTTCGAGAGCCAGGATGCGGCAGTGGCAGGAATTCTTGCCGACCAGATCGTGGCGGGCGATGTGGTGGTCATTCGTTATGAAGGCCCCAAGGGCGGACCGGGCATGCAGGAAATGTTGTATCCGACTTCTTATCTGAAATCAAAAGGCATGGGCAAGGTGTGCGCGTTACTCACCGACGGGCGCTTCTCCGGCGGCACCTCGGGTTTGAGTATCGGCCATGTTTCACCGGAAGCCGCCAGCGGCGGTGCCATCGCGCTGGTGCAGGAAGGCGATCAAATAGACATCGATATCCCGAACCGCAGCATCAATCTGGTCATCACGGAAAGTGAGCTAGCACAACGCCGCGCGGACATGGAGGCCAAAGGCAAGCTGGGTTGGAAACCTGCCGCAGTGCGTCAACGCAAAGTGTCGGTGGCGTTGCGCGCCTACGCTGCCATGGTGACCAGTGCCGACAAAGGCGCGGTGCGCGATGTGTCGCAGGTAGAGGATAAATAACACACCGATCGTGAAAGGGGCAGCATGAAAGCCATACTGATTGCGAATCCCAAGGGCGGCAGCGGCAAGACCACGCTGTCCACCAACATCGCCGGGTACCTTGCTTGTCGCGGGAATCGGGTAGCGATACTGGATCTGGACCGGCAGAAATCAGCGACGCAATGGCTGGCAAGTCGTCCACTGGGGCTGCCCGGTATCGAATTGATACAGGCTGAAGTCGAGAAAAATACACAGGTTGATTATCTGGTGATTGATTCACCCGCTGGTCTTCACGGCAAAAATCTGGAACACGCGCTGAAACTGGTGCATCGCGTGATCGTGCCGATTGCCCCGTCGGCTTTCGATATCCAGGCCAGCCGCGATTTTCTGGAGGTGCTGCATCACGAGAAAATGGTACGCAAAGGCAAGATCTTTGTCGGAGTGGTTGGCATGCGGATGGATCCGCGCACGCGTGCGGCATTGACTCTGGAACAATTTCTGAAGGGGCTGGATCTGCCCATCCTTGCTTACCTGCGTGAAACGCAGGCCTATGTCAACGCCGGTTTCGAAGGCAAGACTTTGTTTGACCTGCCGCCCTCGATGGCACAACGCGAACTGGAGCAGTGGGCGTATTTGCTGGGCTGGCTTGAAAGCGCAGAGTAAAGTCGCAACTCTCAATTTATACAAGTTTTTAAGGAGGCGTTCATGAAAGGCATGATTTTGTTGGTTTCAAGCATCGTGGCCATGTCTGCGTGTCAGCAGCACGAATCGCACCAAGTTGCCGCGTTGGCAACAGCCCCGGCTGGGGTTCACGCAACGCCGTCCCAAGCCGTTGTACCAAGCGCGGTGCCGGTTGCAGAACCCACTCAGCCCAGTTCTGCGTTACCTGTGGCGAGTGTCCCGGCGACTGAAACTCCGGCTCCAGTGAATCAACCCCCGGCACCAGTCAAGATTGAATCGGCAGTCGTTGCGGTTGAAATGCCGTTCGTGAAATCCCCGACGGCCAAGCCGGTCACTGTTGCAATACCTCCCGTGGTGGTTAAGACCAAACCGGCGGTTGGTTTGTCAGATATAGACGTTATCGCTTTGGCCAAAAAGAAGAATTGTTTTGCCTGCCACATGATCGACAAGAAAGTGGTTGGCCCGTCTTGGAAGGAAGTGGCTACAAAATACCGTGGCGATGCAGCAGCGCAAAGCAAGTTGGAGAACAAGATCGCCAAGGGTGGAAGTGGCGCGTGGGGAAATATGGCCATGCCTCCCCAGCCGCAAGTGAACGAGGCGGAACGTACATCAATTGTCCGTTTCATTTTGAATTTGAAATGAACCGGTCAACCTTTTATTTGAATGCGGCGTTTTAGCCAGACCGCTTGGTCTATGCAATTTGCGCGGGGTTGTTTAGAATGCGGCCGGGGTAATCGCTCCGCTCGTCGTGAATGAAGTCAAACCTAATAATTTGGAGAGAACATGAAATCTATCGTCGTAAGCATGATCGTAGCAGCAGGCCTGATGGCTGCCGGTTCCGCAATGGCAACCGATATGCCAGCAGTAGCCAAGAAGAACAACTGTACCGCTTGCCACGCTGTGGACAAGAAGGTGGTTGGCCCGGCTTGGAAAGATGTGGGTGCCAAATACAAAGGTGACGCGACTGCCTTTGACAAATTGTCTGCCAAAGTGAAGAAGGGTGGTAGCGGTGCTTGGGGTTCTATGCCAATGCCGGCTAATCCTAAAGTCAGCGACGCCGACATGAAGGAAATGATCGACTTCATCCTGGATCTGGCCAAGTAATTTAGCCTGATGCAAGCAAAGAAACCGGCGCAAGCCGGTTTTTTTGTGCCTTGAAACACCCAAATTGACAAGGTTTGGTGTGCTCCGCATAATCCGCCAATCAAAAAATCCAGCGCGAATTCAATATGACTCTCCCCAATAAATTCTTGTTTGCCGCACTTATTCTGGTCTTGTCCGGTTGTGGTAAAAGCGACACCGCATCAACGGCGGTGCTTCCGTCCGACGAGCTGGTGGTCAAGATCGGCGCCGCCGCGCCGCTCACCGGGCCGCAGGCACACATCGGCAAAGACAATGAGTACGGTACGCGCATGGCGATCGACGACGCGAATGCCAAGGGGGTGCTGATCGGCGGCAAGAAAGCGCGCTTTGAATTGTTGAGTGAAGACGATCAGACAGACCCGAAAACAGCGACCATCGTGGCGCAAAAACTGGTGGATGCGAAAGTGAACGGGGTGATCGGCCACCTCAATTCCGGCACCAGCATTCCCGCCTCGTCCATTTATTTCAAGAACGGCATTCCGCAAATCTCGCCTTCCGCCACCGCCGTCAAGTTCACCGCGCAGGGATACACCACCGCGTTCCGTGTGATGACCAACGATGCGCAGCAAGGCAAGGCGCTGGGTCAATTCGCGACCCAGGTGTTGGCAGCCAAA
This sequence comes from uncultured Sideroxydans sp., assembly GCA_964425955.1. GTDB lineage: Bacteria > Pseudomonadota > Gammaproteobacteria > Burkholderiales > Gallionellaceae > Sideroxyarcus. The sequence goes on along the minus strand of CAYROQ010000015.1, from coordinate 9,019 downwards.
AAGATCGCGGTGATCGACGACCGCACCGCTTACGGGCAAGGTTTGGCGGATGAGTTCATCAAGGCGGCCGAGGCCGGCGGCGCACAGATCATCACGCGCGAATACACCACCGATAAAGCAATGGATTTCACTGCCGTGCTGACTTCGATCAAGGGCAAACAGCCGGACTTGTTGTTCTTCGGCGGCATGGATCCGCAGGGCGTGCCGATGGTGAAGCAGTTGCGCGGCTTGGGCATGAAGACGCAATTCATGATGGGCGATGGCGGCTACACGCCGAAGCTGATCGACCTGGCGGGCGCGGCTGTGGAAGGCACCTACGCCTCGTTGCCCGGCGTGCCGCTGGACAACATGCCGAGCGGGCGCGATTTTGCCAAACGTTATGAGGCGCGCTTCCAACAACCTATCCAACTGTATGCGCCGTATTGTTATGACGCGGTCAACGTGCTCATCGCGGCTATGCAAAAAGCCGGCTCTGCCGAACCCGCCAAATATCTGCCAGAGATCGGCAAGGTCGAACTTTCCGGCGTGACCGCGAAGATTTCTTTCGACGAAAAAGGCGACATCAAAGGAGGCGCGGTAACGATTTATCAGGTGCGCCAGGGGCAGTGGCATGCGGTGCAGACCATGGGCGGCACGCCCTCCGCAGCCAAGCCTTGAAACTGACTAAGGCAATCGAAAGCGACACCTTGCGTGTCGCTTTATTTTTGGAGTGCGCGGGCATGACCGCGTTTTGAACGCCCGGAAGCTTTGCGCTTGTTGAAAGTGGCGACACATCAACGCGCTCCAAATTAAATCCAATATGGAAATATTCCTTCAACAAATCATCAACGGCCTGGTGCAGGGCAGCGTCTATGCCTTGGTGGCATTGGGTTACACCATGGTGTACGGCATCCTTGGTCTCATCAACTTCGCGCACGGTGAAGTGGTGATGATAGGCGCGATGATCGCACTCACCGCATTGCAAGCCTTGCTGGCGGCGGCGTTCGCGCCCGTGCTGGCCGTGCTGCTCAGCCTGATGCTGGCGATGGCCGTGTGTATGGCGCTGGGTTACAGCATCGAACGCATCGCTTACCGCCCGCTGCGCAATGCGCCGCGACTGGCACCGCTGATCACCGCCATCGGCGTGTCCATCGTGTTGCAGAATCTGGCGATGATGATCTGGGGGCGCGAATATCATGCTTTCCCGCTGCCTTTCACCAGCGGCTCACATCAAATCGGCGGCGCGGTGATTGGTGATGTGCAGATTGGCATCGTCGTTGTCGCGCTGCTCGTCATGCTCGGCTTGATGTGGCTGGTGCATCGCACACGCTTGGGACGCGCGATGCGTGCCGTGTCGGAAAACCCTGCGGCAGCGTCACTCATGGGCGTGGATATCAACCGCGTAATCTCCGTCACTTTTATGCTTGGCTCCGCGCTCGCCGCCATCGCGGGTTTCATGGTCAGCGCCAACTACGGCATCGTGCATTACTACATGGGTTTCATGCTCGGCCTGAAAGCCTTTACGGCTGCGGTTCTTGGTGGCATCGGCAATCTGCGCGGCGCGATGTTGGGCGGCGTGTTGCTGGGCTTGATCGAGAGTTTCGGCGCGGGCTACATCGGCGACCTCAGTGGCGGATTCCTCGGCAGCCACTATCAGGACGTGTTCGCGTTCTTCGTACTGATCGCGGTTTTGGTGTTGCGTCCGTCAGGATTATTAGGAGAACGTGTTGCGGAACGTGCCTGAATATTTTGACGTGATCCATCCTTTTCAATCGCCCCCGGCCACCCTATTTAAACGGGAGAAATTAACAACGCCCCCTTTGAAAAAGGGGGAGGAGCGAAGCGGAGGGGGATTTATTTTGGGTGGTTGCGCATGAAGCAACATCGCTCCTCCGGCCATTTCACCCTCGCCATCGCCCTGCTGGCGCTGCCCTTCATCATCGACGCCTTGTTCGGTCACGGCTGGGTGCGCATCGCCGACTTCGCCTTGCTCTACATTATGCTGGCATTGGGACTGAACATCGTTGTGGGTTATGCGGGCTTGCTCGACTTGGGTTATATCGCGTTCTTTGCGGTGGGCGCCTACACCTATGCGCTGCTTGGTTCGCCGCAGTTTGGCCTGCATTGGCCGATGTATGTCACGCTGCCGCTGGGTGCGCTGATCGCCTGCGGCTTCGGCGTATTGCTCGGTGCGCCTACGCTCAAATTGCGCGGCGATTACCTCGCCATCGTCACGCTCGGCTTCGGCGAGATCATCCGCATCTTCCTCAACAACCTGAATGCGCCGGTCAACATCACCAACGGCCCGCAAGGTATCAGCGGCATCGATTCATTACAGATCGGCGATTTTTCCTTCGGCAATTCACACGAATTATTTGGCATGCGCGTGGACGACGTGCATCTGCACTACTACCTGTTCCTTGCCTTCACCCTGCTGGTGATCTTCGTCTCGCGCCGCCTGCAAGATTCGCGCATCGGACGCGCCTGGGTGGCGATACGCGAAGACGAAGTCGCCGCCTCGGCGATGGGCATCAACACGCGCAACATCAAACTGCTCGCCTTTGCCATGGGGGCAACGTTCGGCGGACTTTCCGGAGGTTTGTTCGCGGGTTTCCAGGGCTTCGTCAGCCCGGAAAGTTTCAGCCTGATGGAATCCGTCATGGTGTTGTGCATGGTGGTGCTGGGCGGCATGGGCAATGTCGGCGGCGTGGTATTGGGCGGTGTGTTGTTGGTGGCATTGCCCGAGTTGTTCCGCAATGCGGCAGGGCCGGTACAGTTGGCGCTGCTGGGCAAAGTGGTGGTCGATCCGGAAAGTCTGCGCATGCTGATGTTCGGCTTGGCACTGATCGTTGTGATGCTGTGGCGACCCGCCGGATTGTGGCCTTCGACGCAACGCCGGCGCGAGTTGAATGGTGAGGACGCGGCATGACGACCACTCACGACACGCTGCTTGTGCTGGATAACGTGGGCAAACACTTCGGCGGCGTGACCGCGCTGGCCGACGTTTCGTTGCACATCAATCACGGAGAAATTTACGGCCTCATCGGCCCCAACGGTGCGGGCAAGACCACGCTGTTCAACGTCGTCACCGGGCTGTATCAACTGGATAGCGGGTCGTTTCATTTTTCCGGAATTCAATACACACAGTGCAAACCGCATTTGCTGGCGCAAGCCGGCATCGCGCGCACCTTCCAGAACATCCGCCTGTTCGCCAACATGAGCGCGCTGGAAAACATCATGGTCGGCCGGCACCTGCGCACACGCACCGGCATCTGGGGCGCGCTCACCCGACACGCCGCCGCACGTGCCGAAGAACGCGACACCGTGCAACGTGCGCGCGAACTGCTGGACTACGTCGGCATAGACCGTGCGCACCAGACCTTGGCGAAACATCTGTCCTACGGCGAGCAACGCCGTTTGGAGATCGCCCGCGCCCTGGCCACTGAACCCAAACTGCTGGCACTGGATGAACCCGCCGCCGGCATGAACGCCACCGAAACCGTGGCACTGAAAGCACTGCTGCAAAAGATACGTACCAGCGGCATCACCGTGCTGCTCATCGAACACGACGTCAAACTCATCATGGGATTGTGCGACCGGGTGGCGGTATTGGACTATGGCAAAAAGATCGCCGAAGGTGTGCCGGAAGAAGTGCGCCGCGACAAGGCAGTGATTGCCGCCTATCTCGGCGGCGAAGCTGAAAGTCCCTCTCCTGTCCCTCACCCCATGCCCTCTCCCGAGGGGAGAGGGAGTTTTTACGGGGTTGGGGTGGGGGAGCAATCGTGAACAACACTACAACTCTGCTTGAAGTCGAAAACCTCAAAGTTTCCTACGGCGGCATCCAGGCGCTGAAAGGCATCAGCCTCACCATCGCCGCAGGCGAACTGGTCGCGCTCATCGGCAGCAACGGCGCGGGCAAAACGACCACGCTCAAGACTCTTGCGGGCTTGCTAAATACTGTCTCCGGAAAGATCCACTATCAGGAAAAAACTCTGCTGTCACTTCCCGCACACCAACGTGTGATGAGCGGCATCGCCCTCGTGCCGGAAGGTCGCGGCATCTTCGCGCGACTGACAGTGGAAGAAAATTTATTGATGGGCGCCTACATTCGCAGCGACAAAACCGCAATCGCCGCCGACCTCGAACAGCAATATGTTTTGTTCCCGCGCCTGGCCGAACGCCGCACGCAACTCGCCGGCACACTCTCCGGCGGCGAACAACAAATGGTCGCTATGGCACGCGCCTTGATGAGCCGCCCGACCTTGCTCATGCTGGACGAACCCAGCATGGGACTCGCCCCGCTGATGGTGGAAAAGATATTCGAAACCATCCGCAATATCTCTGCCCAAGGTGTGACTATTTTGCTGGTCGAGCAGAACGCTAAGTTGGCGCTGGAAGCCGCACAACGTGGCTATGTGCTGGAGAGCGGAGCGATCACCTTATCGGGTGCGGCGAGCGAGTTGCTGGGGAGTGATGCAGTGCAGCGGGCGTATTTGGGGGCGTAACTGCAACGCCCTGCGCTCTGTTGAGCTAATGCAGCGTATCCGTCTTTTCCAGAAACACGGTCGGCGACACATGAAATCTCGCAGCCAATGCTTGAATTTGCCGCACGTTCAATTGGCGCGTGCCGGATAACAGCATGGAGATTACGCTTTGATTTCCCACCTCGGGCAAGTCCGATTGCGATAAGCCATGTTGATCCATCAGAAAACGCAACACTTCACCCGGAGATACATCCGGAACAATGTAGTGTTCGGCATCATAGGAGCGGATCAACTCCGAAACCAAATCAAACAAATCCAGCAAAGGATGCTTCTTTGCGCTACCGATGACCTCGGTCAACGAGTCTGCCAGGCGGACCATCTCGGCATAGTGCTTTTCATTGCGGATGGGCGAAATATGTGTGGCACGGTTGAACACCTGCCATGCGTCTTGTAGTTCATTCAGATTCATCTTTTCCACGCTCCTCTATCGTATTCGGAATGAGTCAAAACCTGCTTGATGTAGCAAAGCTGCCTGTCGAAATGCAGAAATGCAATCAGCCGATATTTGTTGCCCGCGATGTTGAAAACATACAAATCGCCCACTTTATCCACCGAACCAAATACATCCCGCAATTCTGCGAAGCTGCCGAAGGCGGTGCTTTCCATTGCCATGCGCCATGCTTGCAAAGAACCGCCGGCATCGTGATGGATTGCAGAAAACTCCAGCAGGCGGCGATTGGTGATGACTCTCATGCAAGGAGGTTATTGCAAAATGCAATGTTAGTCAAATTGGGTTTGAGGCACCAATGGGGAGATCAACTAGAAATAGATTGCGATGCTGACCCTGCCAGTCCGTGGAGTCATCCCGCCTTGTTGATGTTCGATGAACCCAGCATGGGACTCGCCTCGTTGATGGTGGAAAAGATATTCGATACCATCCGCAACATCTCCGCGCAGGGTGTGACTATTTTGCTGGTCGAGCAGAACACCAAACTTGCATTGGAAGCCGCGCAACGCGGCTATGTGCTGGAAAGTGGTGCGATCACCCTGTCGGGTGGTGCGAGTGAATTACTGGGGAGTGATGCGGTGCAGCGGGCGTATCTCGGGGCTTAATGTAGAAGGGGAAAACATGGTACTGATCGGATTGAAGAAAAATGCGCAACATTGGCTTAAGCAGACTTACATGCCAAACCCGTTACTGCTCTGTATTGTGTTGATGACAACTGCATGTGGAGGGGGAGGAGGAATTCCAGCCGCTACTTCATTTACGGGAAGTAGCCCGGTAAATGGCGCTATAAGTGTTGCTCCCAATACCGATATTACCGTGACCGCCTCGGCAGATTTAGAGGCGAATAGTATTAATTCCGCGACCGTGATACTTGAAGGGAGTCGAGCGGGGTCAGTTATTCAATACCCGATTAAAGTTGCGCTCAGTTATGACATGCCAACTCGCAAAATTATCGTCAATCCAAATAATTCTTTGCGAGGGTATTCGGTCTACTCACTTACATTGTCCAATATCAAGGATTTGTCCGGGAACATTATTGCCACGACAAAAATTTCTTTTTCAGTCTCAATCAGCCGCCCCAACAGATCAGTCAGATACAACTCCACTGGGGGAATTATTTCATACCGAGCATACACTTATGATGGTGCGGGCAACCAGTTGCGAACTGTCGACTATTCTGGAGCCGGTGCAAGCGGCGCCGATGGCATCTGGTTCAACGCCGATGATGTTCCCGCATCTTTTTCTATCTCGACTTACGATGCGAATAACAACCTCACACGTGGCGTAAACTTCGCAAGTGCGGGTGCTGATGGCCTCTGGTTTACAGCGGACGATGTGCCCGAGTCCTACTCTTCAAATAACTACGATGCGAATGGCAACCTGACTCAGTCTGCATTCTATTTTGGTGTGGGTGCGACCGGAGCGGATGGCATCTGGTTTACTTCGGATGATGTCCCGACTTTCTATTCCATTAATAACTACGATGCGAATATCAAGCTGACACGTTATGTGAACTTCGCTGGTGCGGGAGCGGTGGGTGCTGATGGCATCTGGTTTACGGCGGATGATGTGCCTGAATCGTATTACTCGTCTAGTTATGACGTGAAAGGAAATCTGAAGCAGGATGTGGTCTTTTCTGGTGTGGGTGCGGAAGGGCCGGATGGCATTAGGTTTACGGCGGATGATGTTCCGGCTTCCTATAACACTTTTTCTTTCGACGTGAATAACAACCCGACACGTTATGTGAACTTCGCTGGTGCGGGTGCGGTGGGTACTGATGGCATCTGGTTTACGGCTGACGATGTGCCTTCGGCATATACAGCATATATTCTCGATGCCGCAGAAAATGTGACGCGGATTGCAAGCTATTCAGGTGTGGGGGCGGTGGGTGTTGATGGTGTTTGGTTTACTGCCGATGATGTGCCTGAATCTTATTCTTCGTTTGACTTCGATGGGGCAGGTAACCAAACTCGGGTGGCAGATTATTTTGGAGTAGGATCAGCGGGAGGGGATGGGGTCTGGTTTACCGCAGATGATGTACCTGTGACATATTTCAGTTCAGCATACGACGCGAATGGCAATTTGACACGAATGGTGACTGTTTCTGGTGCAAGCGCATCCGGTATCGATGGCACCTGGTTTACCGCAGACGATGTAATGTCGAGCGAAGCAACTTTCCAAACGATTTTCTAGTTCAAAAATTGGTGTGTGGAATAACTGTTCGGATTGTGTGTAATCAATCTAGATTGGCTGGGGACACCTACCGTCGGTGTAACGGACTGTGAACTTGGAATTTCTAGAATAACTTGGGTCAACCCAGTACCTTCCACAACAACTTCGCCGCTAACCCAATCAGCAACACCGCAAACAATTTCCGCAGCAAAGCCACATTCACGCTGTGTGCCATCTTCGCGCCCATCGGTGCTGTGATGACACTCACGATCGCGCATCCCAGCATGGCGGGAAGATAGACATAACCCAAGCTGGCCGGTGGTAAACCCGTGGCGTGAAGTCCAGTGAGGATGTTACCAATTGTGCCGCCGACCGCGATGGGGAAACCGATGGCGGAGGCGGTGCCGATGGCGTGGCGTATCGGCACGTTGCACCAGATGAGGAAGGGGACGGTGATGGTGCCGCCGCCGACGGAGACCAGTGTGCTGATCCATCCGGTGAAGACTCCGGTGAGTGTCACGCCTGCCATTCCGGGCAATTGGCGCGCGGCGTGCGGTTGTACATCGAGCAATATCTGCGTTGCCGCGAAAAGCACGAACAGTGCGAAGAAGAGGGTCAGGAAATACGGCGAGATGCTCGCGGCGACGAGTGATCCGATGACGGTACCGATCAAAATGCCGGGGGTGATGCGGCGCACAACTTGCCAGTTCACCGCGCCGTGCTGGTGATGTTTGCGCATGCTGGCGATGGAGGTGAACAGGATGATCGCCATCGAGCTGCCCAGTGCCAAGTGCATGGCGTGTTGTGCCGGGAAGTGTTGGGCCTCGAATAGCATCAACAACACGGGCACCAGTATCGTGCCGCCGCCGATGCCGAACATGCCGCCGAGGAAGCCGGCGACTGCGCCAAGTGCCAGATAAGCTAAATACCATTCCATCAGAAATATCCAGAGTTATTCCGCAAAGCTGTTTTGCTCCTCCCCTGAAAAGGGGAGGTTGGGAGGGGTTGGGGTTACAACCAAAAAACCAACTCCCTCTAACTCCCCCTTCTCAGGGGGAGAACAGTGCTGAGATGTCTTTCCATTATCCAAGTGCCAACTTGGTGGTGATGAACTTCCACTCGACCGGATCGAGCGGGGTGATGGACAGGCGGTTGCCTCTTTGCAGCGTGCGCAAGTTCTCCAGTTCAGGATGGCGCTTCAATTCCTCGATGGAGATGAGCGCGATTTTCTTCACTAGTTTCACATCCACATTGAACCAGCGCGGGGTTTCCTGTGTGGCTTTGGGGTCGAAATATTTGCTCTTTTTGTTGAACTGGGTGGCATCGGGGTAGGCGGTGCTGCTGACTTGGGCGATGCCGGCGATACCGGGCTCTTTGCAATTGGAATGGTAGAACAATACGCCGTCACCGACTTGCATCTGGTCGCGCATGAAGTTGCGCGCCTGATAATTCCTTACGCCGTACCACGCGACTGACTGGTTAGGTAATTTGGCGAGGTCGTCGATGCTGCAATCGCCGGGTTCGGATTTCATCAGCCAATAACGCATGTAAATTCCTCTTCGTCATTCCCGCGAAAGCGGGAATCCATTGGTGTTATTCAATAGGCAGTTTGATTTTGTCTTTGCTGTGCAAAGAACTCTTTAATCGACTGGATTCCCGCTTTCGCGGGAATGACTGCCGTACAAAAGAAAAGTGCGATCCCGAAAGATCGCACTGGAATAAAGTCCCCCGCCTGTGCCGTTGACTCAATGTCTTGAACCTGGGTTCAAGTGGGTCGGTTCCCGGTCGCATCAGGTGCATCCGCTAGGGACACTCACAACAGCGATTTAAATGGGGCGCAACCTAAGCAATAGCTCATTGGTTCAAAGAATTATGA
>CAYROQ010000014.1:41956-62290 GCA_964425955.1 uncultured Sideroxydans sp. | reverse complement strand
ATAACAACTGGTTCGGGGCGGCGGTGTTTGCGGGGGTGGTGGGGGATTATTTGGTGAGGTGAAGTTTATTGCCTGTCGTGCGCGTAACTGGGTAGCCTGTGTTGATGACGCACGATGAGAATCAGAATGCTATTTTCAAAATTTCGATACACCAACAAATACGGAAAAATCTTCAGCGGGACAAATCTTCTACCGCTTGTTGTTACCGTACCCAAATCGGGATATTCAATCAAAAGATTCGCAACGCGTTCAAATTCATCAAGAAAGCGTGCTGCCACTACATACCCAGCCTGCTTGCTATAAAAATCCATAGCATCGGCAACATCTTGTTCTGCTCCGGGGTGGAGCAAATAGTTCATCGCTGAAGTTTTGCGCGCAAACGGGGAAGGGCTTCTGACGCGGGAATGGCTTTGCTCAAACCAGATTCCAAATCAGCCTCTCGCCGATCTGCCTCCCGCTCCCAAGCTGCATCAACTTCAGGATAAGCATCCAAACTAGAGATGAGCCGCTCAAGCAAGTGAGATCGCTCTACGGGCGGCAATTGCAAGACTTCGGCTTCTAATACATCAAGTTTCATATTGACCTCCGACGCGATAGCTGATTGATGAAAATAAGTTTATCACAACGTCTAAAGACAACGGCTTTCACACGTAAGGCATCGCATGGCGCGGCCCCATACTCCCTCATCAAAGAAGAAAGTCGCGACAACTGGTTCGGGGCGGGAGTGGCGGGGGATTATTGGGTGCGGTGACCCGTATAGAGCGCGCCACATTGCGCCACACTAGCCGTGATACACTTCTCAATAATGTATATCCATAAGGAAAAAATCATGCAAGTCGCCAAATGGGGAAATTCGTTAGCCGTCAGATTGCCGGCAACCTTGGTACAAGCACTCGATTTAAAAGAGGGTGAGGAAATTTCATTCCATGTCATCAATGCCAGAACGTTTGAGGTTAGCAAGAAAAAAGAAGTGAAAGAATTGTTGGCGCGCTTGCGTCAATTTCGCGGACGGCTCCCTGCCGACTTTCACTTTGACCGCCTTGAAGCAAATGAAAGAGTCACCGTTAAGTGAGCACGCCATTTATTGATAGCAATGTGATTCTATATTTGCTATCCGGCGACGAAGCCAAAGCCGATCGTGCCGAAGTGCTATTGAACAAAGGCGGCATCATCAGTGTGCAGGTGTTGAACGAAGTCACTTCGGTCTGCCTGCGCAAACTCAAAATGTCTTGGGAAGAAATTGATACCGTGTTGCTCACCCTCAAAGCGGCATGTGAAGTCGTTCCCCTCACGCTGGAATCACACGACAAAGCCGTTCAACTTGCCAAGCGTTATTCACTTTCGTTATACGACGCGCACATTTGTGCAGCAGCACTTTTCGCTAACGCAAAAGTGCTGCTGTCTGAAGACATGCAAAGCGGGCTGAAAATTGAAGGCCTGTCGATCAAAAATCCGTTTGCTTAAACTGGGTAAGCGACGTGCGCCGAGGACATCGCCTAACTATCGCGGCTTGTCAGATTGTTTGCCATGAAGTATTGCTCTTCGGCCATAGAGGTCGCCTGCCGAAACTCTCATATATTTCCGCTGCGTGCCATTAGTCGCCATTCACAGGCAAGCCTCCTTGGTAGTGATTTGTCCCTTGACAGATGCAATGGGTAGCAGTGAGAATCAACGCGTTCTTTACGTGAATAAAGCTTATTAAGGATTTTTGCTTAATGGCTTAGTCGGGCGTTTAGCCAGACTCTATTAAATTGTGTGGACTTAGGCCGCAGATAATTTCCGCGGCTCTCCGTTCGCAAAGTCAGCTCTCTACGATCCACGGAAATTATCTGCGGCGCGTTCTAGGTGAAGAACACTACTTTATGGAGCAAGTCCCTCAAGTCTTCCAAGACCCTAGGCCTACTTTTTTATCAGTAATTGATAAAGAAGCGTGTGGCGTAGAATTTTCGGGTATGCCGATTGTTCTTCTGTGTGGTGGGCTTGTTGTAACAAAGGAACGCGCAGACGACCCGACTCCTCCCATCAAATCACTGCGCCATGCAGTTATCAACTCCGACACTACATACGAAACTTTTATACCTGAAAATATAAAGTCGTGGCAATCTGACGGTGTCTTTAAGAACTTAATGCACTTCGAAGAAGATTTAGCAAGCATCTGTTCGCTGGTTGTTGTTATTTTAGAGAGTTACGGTTCATTAGCTGAACTAGGCGCATTTTTCCAGCACCCAGATTTAAGTCACAAAATAATTGTTATCAGATCAACCGATTTCCATGATCAACCATCATTTATTAATCTCGGTATCCTTAGGCATCTTGCTGAGAAAGATGAATCAAAGGTCAAAAGCTATCCATGGGATATAAAAAATCCCGCCACCTCAATCACAACTGAGGTTGTTGACGACGTAATTTCTGGTATTCAAGAGGTGCTTAATCGGCTACCTCGAAGGCCCGCTCTTAATTTATCGAACAAGTCGCACGTTGTTGTTCTCATATGCGAAATCATTGAGCTATTTTCTGCGCTAAAAGAATCTGAAATACATGAATATCTGACTTCGTTTGGAGTAGCTATAACGAAAGATGAAATTAAGAGAAAGTTATTTCTTCTTGAAAAATTTAGGCTAATAGAAAAGGTGATTTACGATGATGCCACCTTTTACATGCGCAGCAATGAGAGGTATCACAGGCTCCGCTTGGCTTTGAAGGAGGGTACAAATAAAGACGCACTCAGAATTAGTGCAGAGTGTCTTGCATACTACAATGCGGAGCCAAAACAAAAGCACCGCAAAAGAGCAATTCAGACCCGGCAAGGAGTGCGCAAATGACAGACCATTTAAGGCACGATTTGCAATCATCCCTAGGCATAAGCGACTACTTATTAAATCGCTTGGTTCAACGGGCACCACACTCATACAAAGTTTACACAATCGCAAAACGAAGCGGCGGGCTAAGAACGATTGCTCAACCGGCTAAGGAAACAAAATTTATTCAGCGCTGGTTGATTGAAAACATATTTAGCCAGTTACCAGTTCATGAGTGCGCATCAGCCTATAAAGTGGGGGCAAGCATTAAGAAAAATGCTAATGCTCACAAAAGTAATAGTTATGTAACGAAGCTCGACTTCAAGGATTTCTTTCCTTCTATTACATCCAATGATTTGGTAAAGCACCTTGCAATACACCTTGGAGATAGTCTGGGAACCCAAGATATTCAAGACATAGCTAGAATTTCATGCATAAGACTTCCGGGCAAGAGCGATCTATGTCTTAGTGTTGGCGCACCTAGCTCACCTGTGCTTTCAAATTCGATCATGTTCAGCTTTGATTCCGAGGTGTTTGCATGGTGTGATAAGAACGGCATAACCTACACGAGGTATGCGGACGATCTCACGTTTTCAACTAACACCAAGAATATCTCCAGCGATATAGAACCATTTGTTAGAGGTATCGCACAAAAGCTTGCCTACCCTAGCCTTAGTTTGAATAGTAAGAAAACGACGCACCTATCAAAAAAACATCAACGAAGGATTACCGGGATTATTATCAACAACGAAGGAAATATTTCTCTTGGACGAAATAGAAAAAGGGAGATCAGCGCGTTGATACACAAATTTACTCTGGGCATTCTTCCAGAACCTGAGATATATAGACTTCAAGGTCTGCTTGGCTTTGCTAAAGATGTTGAACCATTGTTCGTAGCTAGAATGCGAGGGAAATACACCTCAAAACTAATTGAGGAAGTTTTGCAGAAAAGAAAGTGATTTATATTGACACGACTGTCTGCAATGAGTTGCGGACGTTAATCGAGACAACTCCGAGCATCTGCTTTGGTTAAGGGTTGTCGGATGTCAGCCCCCACGCGCTGCACGAACGAATGCAGCCTCCCGTTCCGGGCTGACGTCGGACAACCGCTCCAAGGAGGAAACCGCGAGGGGTTCCACCGCACTCAGATCAGCGCGCAGGCTATGGGGATTTGATGGGGGGTGTTTCGACCTGACTTATCGATATGGCTGATCGGCGAGCGTAAAACTTCATTCAAGTCGTCGATCCCTGAATCGTTTGGCCTGGCGCATGCGTCGTGCACGGCTGCCAATGCATCGATATTGACCCGCCAAGCCAAGCAGCAACCTGTCGGCATGCGCCGACAAGGCTTGGACAGAATGTAAACGGAAGCGCAGCTCATGGTTGCCCTCGCAGTCGAGGGGGTGCGCGTATCGGCAGAATGCGCGCCAGTGTTTCGATCACGCGCATCGGCGCACCGCAGTGCGGACAGACGAAGGTGGGCTGCACGGATTCATCTGTTACCCCGGTGTCATCCGGTTCTGCAACAGCCGGTGCAACATGCAGCAGTTCGCGTGCCCGCGCCAGGTTCTCGCGCCGCCCGCCATTGGCGATCAACCCATAGTGGCGAATGCGATGGAAGCCACTGGGCAACACATGCAACAGGAAGCGCCGCATGAACTCGCCTGTGTCCAGCGTCATCGACTTGTGTTTCGTGTTCCCCTTGGCACGGTAGTCCTTCCACTTGAAGCGCACGCCGCGTTCGTCCAACGTCAGGAGTCGGCTGTTCGAGATGGCCACCCGATGGGTGTAACGCGACAGATACGCCAGCACCGCCGCCGGCCCCGCAAAGGGACGTTTGGCATAGACCACCCATTCGCATTTCCGTAACGGTGCGAGCCAGTCCGCGAACGCCGTCGCCTCGCCCAGCGGGACGTAGTCACCGAAGAACTGCAACTGCCCCACACGGTGCGCCTTCACCAGTTCCTTAAGGAAGCGACGCCTGAACAAGCGCGACAGCAACCGCACCGACAGGAAGAAACCGGACTTGCAGGCTACCCATCGCTCGCCGTCCAACGACAACCCACCGCCCGGCACGATGCCATGCACATGGGGATGGTGCGTGAGCGCCGATCCCCAGGTGTGCAACACCAGTGTCGCCCCGATGCGCGCCCCCAGATGCTTGGGGTCGGCCGCGATGGTGCGCAGCGTTTCGGCGGCGACCTCGAACAGCAGGCGATAGATCACCGCCTTGTTGTAATAAGCGATGGCGCTGATCGGTTCCGGCAAGGTGAACACGACATGGTAATAGTCCACCGGCAGCAGCTCGGTCTGACGGGCTTCGAGCCAGCGCTTGGCGGCGTTGGCCTGACACTTGGGGCAATGCCGGTTGCGGCAGGAGTTGTAGGAGATCTCGGTCTGTTCGCAGGCGGTGCAGTGCAGCACATGGCCACCCAGTGCCGCGCTGCGGCATTGCTCGATGGCCGACATGACCTTGAGCTGACTCAGGCTCAGGTGGCCCTGCTGGCTGTGTCGCCAGGCAGGCCCGTGGGCGCGGAAGATATCCGCGACCTCCAGCGCGGGGCGTGGCATGACCGCACTACTGTGTCGGCAGCGCTTCGAGCGGACTGATCACCTCGCGCAGCAGGTCGGTGGCGACCTGTACGTAGCGCGCGGTGGTATCCAGCTTGCGATGGCCCAGCAGCACCTGGATCACGCGGATGTCGACCTTCTGCTCCAACAGGTGGGTAGCGAAGCTGTGGCGCAGGGTGTGCATCGAAACACGCTTGTCGAGATGCGCCTCATCCGCTGCGGCGTGAATGGCACGGTTGAGTTGGCGGGCGCTGAGCGGATCGATGGGGTCCTGTCCGGGGAATAGCCAGCCGCCTTCGCGCATCTTGCCTTGTGCGTGGGCATATCTCCACCAGTGGCGCAGTTGTTCGAGCAGGACGGGCGAGAGCATGGCGTAACGATCCTTGCTGCCCTTGCCCTGTTCGATGCGCAACGCCATGCGCTGGCTGTCGACGTCACTGACCTTGAGTGCGCAGACCTCGCTCACGCGCAGTCCTGCGCCGTAGGCGACCGACAACGCCGTTTGATGTTTGAGATTGCCGACGGCCGCGAGCAGACGCGCCACCTCGTCGCGACTCAACACCACCGGCAGTTTGTGCGGCACGCGCACCGACTGCATCTTGCGCATCAGTTCGGGATGGTCGAGCGTGTGCTCGAACAGGAACTTCAAGCCGCTGAGCGCGTTATTGATCGAGACCGCCGAGGTGCCGTGATCGACCATATACAGTTGGTAGTCTCGCAGATCATCCGCCGTTGCGGTGTCGGGGGATCGCTTCAGGTACGCGGCGAATTGCCGCACTGAGCGGATATAGCCGATCTGGGTCTTGGGGGAAAGTTTGCGCATCCGCATGTCGTCCAGCATGCGTTGACGTAACGGGGAAACGGACGGGGTCGATGAAGTCATGATTCTGCTCCTCTCGTGAAATGAGGCGGATCGCCTCACTTCACAAGTTAGGGAAACAGAACCGGAGATTCAACCGCTCCTACGATCAACCTGGACTCGCGGATCGGAGCGCCCATACCGCGGAGCGGTTTAGTCCATGGCCGAATTTGAGACCTTTAACACCAACATGCCGACCTACATAATCTGGCCGAAAGCAGTCGCACTATTAGCGGCTGACGACTACTCTTCCAACAGGCTTCTTAACATCCACGCATTCTTCTCATGCACTTCCATCCGCGCTGACAATAGATCAACCGTCGGCTGATCACCGGCCTTCTCGGCAATGGGCAACACTTCACGCGCGGTGCGCACAACGGCTTCTTGACCCTCCACCAACTGCCGGATCATTTCTTTCGCTTTCGGTACATCGCTGCTGTCCTTGATGCTGGTGAGTGCAGCGAATTCTTTGTAGCTACCCGGTGCGGGATAGCCCAGCGAGCGGATGCGTTCGGCGATGAGGTCGACCGCCATCCAGCTTTCGTTGTACTGAGTCATGAACATCAGGTGCAAAGTCTGGAACATGGGGCCGGTAACATTCCAGTGAAAGTTGTGGGTCTTGAGGTAGAGGGTGTAGGTGTCGGCAAGCATGCGCGCCAGCCCGTCGGCCACTTTCTTGCGATCCGATTCGGAAATACCAATGTTGATTTTGGATGCTTTGCTCATGGCGCTCTCCTCGAAGTAGGTTGCCCGTTTGCGAATAATTTTGGGTCGGCGGCGTAGCCCTCTAAACCCAAGCCCAGCATGGCTAATGTTGCCACAAATTCTTGCAAAGAAATATGATGGGAACGAAAGGTGTGCATGGTATTTCTCCTGTGGGGAATCACTATAAATTCGTCATTCCCGCGCAGGCGGGAATCCAGTTTAGAAAACCATTCCCTTGCGTAGCAAGGACAACGCCATTTTATAAAAACGCTGGATTCCCGCCTGCGCGGGAATGACAAACCTATAGAGTCATCCTTAAACCAAATCGAAGCGATCCAGATTCATAACCTTGCTCCAAGCTGCCACAAAATCGTGGACAAGTTTTTCTTGCGCGTCGGCACTTGCATAGACTTCGGCCAGGGCACGCAGCTGCGAATTCGAACCGAAGATCAGATCAACGCGTGTGGCCGTCCACTTGATTTTCCCCGCCTTGCGCTCGCGCCCTTCAAACACATCCTCGTCATCCGATACCGCCTTCCACTCCGTGTTCATGTCGAGCAGGTTGACGAAGAAATCGTTACTCAATATCTCAGGCCGTTTGGTAAACACGCCGTGTTGACTCTGCCCGACATTGGCATTCAGGACGCGCAGGCCGCCAACGAGTACCGTCATTTCGGGCGCGCTCAACGTCAATAATTGCGCTTTGTCGAGCAGCAGCTCCTCGGCTGGGATGCGGTATTTCGCTTTCTGATAGTTGCGGAAGCCGTCGGCAATCGGTTCGAGTACGGCGAATGATTCCACATCGGTCTGCGACTGCGTGGCATCCATACGACCCGGTGTGAAGGGAACAGTCACCGCGTGACCCGCATTCTTCGCCGCCTGCTCGATCCCTGCACAGCCCGCCAGCACGATCAGGTCGGCCATTGAGATTTGCTTGCCGTTGTTATTGAATTCGTGCTGGATATTCGCCAGCGTGTCCAACATTTTCGCCAGTTGCGCAGGTTGGTTGGCATCCCAATCCTTCTGCGGTGCGAGACGGATGCGTGCGCCGTTGGCGCCACCGCGCTTGTCGGAACCACGGAAAGTGGACGCAGATGCCCAAGCGGTTGACACCAGTTGCGCAACGGTCAGCCCCGATGCCAAGATTTTGCGCTTGAGGGCGGCGGCATCCTTGTCATCAATCAAAACATGATCGACGGGCGGAATCGGGTCTTGCCAGAGCAAGACTTCCTTGGGCATTTCAGCACCGAGATAACGCGCACGGGGCCCCAAATCTCGGTGGGTCAACTTGAACCAGGCGCGTGCGAAAGCATCGGCAAACTCTGCGGGGTTTTTATGAAAACGCCGCGCGATCTTTTCGTAGGCGGGATCCATGCGCATCGCCATGTCTG
The DNA here is from genome assembly GCA_964425955.1 of uncultured Sideroxydans sp. GTDB lineage: Bacteria > Pseudomonadota > Gammaproteobacteria > Burkholderiales > Gallionellaceae > Sideroxyarcus. The sequence goes on along the minus strand of CAYROQ010000014.1, from coordinate 53,966 downwards.
CGGTGGTCATCATGATTGGCACGCGCTTGGCCGCGTCATGTGCGGCAGGCGCCCTGTTGCTATCCGTGACCTGCTTCGGTGTCCACTGCTGCGCACCTGCCGGGCTCTTGGTCAGCTCCCATTCATTGCCGAACAACATGTCCAGATAGCTCATGTCCCACCGGGTCGGCGTGGGTGTCCATGAGCCTTCCAGACCGCTGCCGATCTGGTCGCCGCCCTTGCCGCTTTTGAAACTCGATTTCCAACCCAGACCCTGCTCGGCGATGCCCGCCGCTTCGGGTGCGGCACCGACCAGCGCCGCGTCACCGGCGCCGTGGGCTTTGCCAAACGTGTGTCCGCCGCAGGTGAGCGCAACGGTCTCTTCGTCGTTCATCGCCATGCGCGCGAAGGTCTCGCGGATGTCGCGCGCCGAAGCGAGCGGATCAGGTTTGCCGCCCGGGCCTTCCGGATTGACATAAATCAGTCCCATTTGCACCGCAGCCAGCGGATTTTCCAGATCGCGTTCGCCGGAATAGCGCGCGTCATCAGCCAACCACCTGGTTTCATTCCCCCAGTAGATGTCCTGCTCGGGGGAATAAATATCCTCGCGTCCGCCCGCAAAGCCGAAGGTCTTGAAGCCCATGGATTCCAGCGCGACGTTGCCGGTGAGTATCATCAAATCAGCCCAGGAGATCGCCCTGCCGTATTTTTGCTTGATCGGCCACAGCAGACGGCGCGCCTTGTCGAGATTGACGTTATCGGGCCAACTGTTGAGCGGCGCAAAACGCTGGTTGCCATGCCCCGCTCCGCCTCGGCCATCACCCGTGCGGTACGTGCCCGCGCTATGCCACGCCATGCGAATGAAGAACGGACCGTAGTGACCATAATCCGCCGGCCACCAATCTTGCGAATCGGTCATCAGCGCGACGAGGTCACGCTTCACGGCGGACAAATCGAGCTGCTTGAATGCGTTGGCGTAATTGAAATCCACGCCCATCGGATTCGACCGGGGCGAATGCTGGTGCAGGATGTTTAGATTGAGTTGCTTCGGCCACCAGTCATGGGTAGTCTGCCCCGTGGCAGCGGTGTGAGGGAATGGGCATTTGGCTTCGTTTGACATGGCGCGCTCCTTGAAATATTCGTTTGGATAAAAAGTGACAGGCGCAATGTAGGCTTTTGCCACCCATCAATCCAATTGATTGTTCAAAGTGATGTGATTTATTATCCAAATCAATATCCCTTCATTCCCGCGCAGGCGGGAATCCAGTGCAGCAATTAACAATGCAATTGGTTTTGCCCTGCTTCGCAGGATTTGTTTAATTGCTGGATTCCCGCCTGCGCGGGAATGACGAAACAGAGGAGATTGGCATGACCCTCAACGAACTTCGCTTCATCGTGGCCGTGGCGCAGGAACGCAACTTCCGCCGCGCGGCAGAGAAGGCTTTCATCAGCCAGCCCGCGCTTTCGCTGGCGATTCAGAAGTTGGAAGAAGAGCTGGGGCTGAAGATATTCGAGCGCGGCAAAAACGATGTCACCGCCACCCCAATCGGCGCAGCCATCGTGGAGCAGGCGCAGCGCGTGCTGGAAGAAGCGGAGCACATCCGCGAGATCGCGACACAGGGAAGAAACCAGCTCACCACCCCGCTACGCATCGGCATCATCCACAGTGTGAGTCCGTATTTGCTGCCCGACCTCATCCCCGCATTACGCAAAGTCGCGCCGCACATGGCGCTGGAGGTGGAAGAGAACATCACCGCAAATCTGGAAGTGTTGCTGCGCAACGGCAAGCTGGACGTCCTCATCATCGCGTTGCCATTCGGCGACACGAGCATCCTCACCCATCCTGTATTTGACGAACCGTTCGAGGTGGTGGTCAACAACGACCATCGCTGGTCAACACGACGCAGCATCAAAGCACATGAACTGGCCGAAGAGAAAGTGCTGTTACTGGATTCCGGCCACTGCTTCAGCAACCAGGTGGCCGAGGCTTGTCCCGACCTGACACGAAGAGGCTCGCACCCGCAGCAAGGCACCTCACTGGAGACGATCCGCAACATGGTGGCATCCGGTCTCGGCATCACCGTGTTGCCCGCGTCGGCCAACAGCACGCGCTACCGCAGCCGTTTGTTGACCGTCATCCCTTTCGCCAAACCGGCACCGTCGCGGCGCATCGCACTGGCTTGGCGCAAGAGCTTTTCGCGCACACAAGCTATTGAAGCATTGACCCAATCCATCTCGCTTGCCAAGATCACCGGCGTCAACCCACTGGAGTAAAAATGAATCCTCAACCCTACCGCCAGAACCCGCTCTTGCGCATGAGCTACAGCCTCATCGCCCCGTTGTATGACCTGGTCATCGAGCGCCCGATGCGGGAAGCCCGCAAACACTCCCTCTCCGCATTGCCAACAGAGTCACCCAAAAAAGTACTTCTCAGCGGGGTCGGCACCGGACTTGATCTGCCTTACCTGCCCGCATTGCATCACTACAGCGCACTCGATTTCAATCCGGCGATGTTGGCTCGCGCGAAGTCGCGCAACGGGAAGTTAGATGTGGAGTTCGTGTTGGGCGACAGCATGAATCTGCCCTATGCGGATGCGCAGTTTGATTTCGTGGTGTTGCATCTCATCGTTGCGGTCGTGCCCGAGCCACAAAAATGTCTGAGCGAAGCGACGCGCGTGCTCAAACCCGGCGGCACGATTTTACTCTTCGACAAATTCCTGCAACCGCAGCAGCGCGCACCGTTGCGCCGCCTGTTGAATTTCATCACCCGCCGCTTCGCCACGCGTATGGATGTGGTGTTCGAGCAGGTCTTGCGTGGCGCGCCCGAACTGCAAGTAGTCAGCGATGTGCCGCTGTTGGCGAGCGGATGGTTTCGCGCCATCGGGCTGCGCAAGCGGCAATGATCCATTGGAAAACTCATTCTGCTTCCCCCTTTGTAAAAGGGGGGTTACCTCTTTGCGAAACAGACTCACGTCTAATGAACTATCTGGGATATTCTTGGGTAAAATTTCAAGCGTTCGAACGGGGAGATCAGGATGAAAAACACTGCCGGGATTTCCAATCCGGAACTCGAAGTCAAGTCGCGCATCACGCGCCTGTTCGAGACACAACGCGCCGCCTACCAAGCCGCGCCTTATCCTACTGCAGCTGAACGCATCTACAAATTGCGGGCACTGAAAAAACAGATCTGCCGCTATCAGGATGTATTCACGGATGCACTGAGCAAGGACTTTGGATTTCGTCACGCCACCGAATCGAAGCTGCTCGATCTGCTGGGTTCAGTGTTGGACGCCGATCATGCCATGACCCACATCAAGCGCTGGATGAAACCCAGCCGTCGTCGCACCGAACTGCTTTTTTTCTCCAATAGCCTGCAGGTGACTTATCAACCCAAAGGCGTGGTCGGCGTCATCGTGCCCTGGAATTTCCCCGTCTATCTCGCGCTCGGGCCACTCATCGCCGCGCTGGCGGCAGGCAATCGGGTGATGATCAAGCTATCGGAAATCACACCGGCCACCAATGTCGTGTTGGCGCGAATGCTCGGCGAGATCTTCAGCGAGGATGAAGTGGCCGTGGTCGGCGGAGAGTTGGCCGACCCCAACTTCTTTACCACCCTGCCCTTCAACCACATCGTGTTCACCGGATCACCCGCTGTCGGCAAACTTGTGATGTCCACCGCCGCCGCGAACCTGACGCCGGTGACGCTGGAGTTGGGCGGAAAATCACCCGCCGTGGTGACCCGCAACTACCCGCTGGGTGATGCCGCGCGGCGCATCACGCACGGCAAACTATCGAACTGCGGACAGATCTGTGTCTCGCCGGATTACGCCCTGGTGCCGCGTGAAAGCGTAGCTGCGTTCATCGCCGGTGTGCGTAGCAGTTTTGCCGACCTGTCCGGCGATTCGGAAAGCGGCGTCCAATCCACCTGGGTGGTGAATGATCGCCACTTCGCGCGTATCGAATCGTTATTGGCCGATGCGCGTGACAAGGGTGCAACTGTGATCGCGTGTGCCGAATTTAACGCCGAGTCTGACGGTAGACAGATGCCCTTGCACATCGTCAGCGGCTGCACTCCCGACATGCGCATCCTGCAAGAAGAATTGTTCGGCCCGATCCTGCCGGTCATCCCCTACGACACCCTCGACGACGCCATCAATTTCATCAACCGTCATGAGCGGCCCTTGGCGCTTTATTGTTTCAGTCACGATAACGCGGAGCGCCAACATTTGTTAAAGCATACGCATTCCGGCGGCGTAACCATCAATGACTGGGGATGGCATGTGGTAAATCATGACGCACCGTTCGGCGGTATCGGTCATTCAGGGATGGGCAGTTATCACGGTGAAGAAGGATTCCGCGAACTGTCTCACGCCAAGACCGTGCTCAAGCGCCAGCGCTTCTTTCCCACGCATTGGTTCTATCCGCCGTATGGCAATCTCGTGCAAAACCTCACACTGCGCTTTTATCTCGGCAAGGCCGACCCGGCGCTGAAGAAAATAGATGAGTGAGCAGAACTTCGGCTACGTCCTGGGTCAGCCTTTCATCAATTCAACGTCGGTTCGCCACCCTTGGGAAACAACACCCACAAACGTCCGCTTTGTTTCATGCTGCCCGCTTTTATTCCCGCCAATTCGCCGAAGCCCCAGAAAAAATCCGCACGCACGGCGCCCTTGATCGCACCGCCCGTATCCTGAGCGAACACCAGTCGGTTCAAGACTTCGGGCTTGTTGGGTTGGGTGGTGGAGAGGAACACCGGCACACCCAGCGGGATGCTGCGCGGATCAACGGCGATGCTGTATTCGTTGGTGAGGGGCACACCCAAGGCGCCGAGCGGACCGGAAAGAGTGTCGGGCAGTTCGCGGAAAAAGACGTAACTCGGGTTGTGTCCCAACAAGACAGCCAGACGCTCGGGATTTTTCTCCGCCCAGTTCTTGATGCCCTGCATGGACGCTTCTTCCAGTTTGAGTTCGCCCATATCGACCAATTTTTTTCCGATGGAGGCATAAGGATGACCGTTCTGTTCGGCGTAACCGATCTTCACACGTTTGCCGTCTTCCAACTCGATGCGGCCCGAACCTTGTATTTGCAGGAAGAACAAATCGATCTCGTTACCCACCCAATACAGTTCACGCCCCTGAATCGCCGGCGCGATGCCCGCGTCGATCTCGGCACGGTTGAAATACGGCACGACACGTTTGCCTTGCAGCCGAGCGCGCACGCGTTGCCCCCTGAATTGCGGATAGAGGTCGCCCATGTCCACTTCCAGCATATCGTCGGGCGGTGCAATTATTGGAAAAGGAAAACGCTTGCTGCGCGTGCGGCTGCCTTTTAGCAGGGGTTCGTAATAACCGGTGATCATGCCGCTGTCGGTGCCGTCCGGATTGAATATCTGGTAGGGCGTGAACCAGGTTTCGTAGAAGACGCGCCGCGCCGACACATCTTCTTTGTTCACTTTTTCCGCCGCCGCACAAATAGGTAACCACACCGGTTTCAGTTTCAGAGCGCGGCAACTTTGCTGCAACGCGGGCCAGGATGCGGAAAGGTCTTGTGATGACCAGTCGGGCAATGCTTCCCATTTGCTCAGCATGAAATCCGGGGTGGGTTTGCCGACCACGGGTTTTGGAACGGGTACCGGGACCGGTTCAACCTTTATCATGGGTGAGGGGCAGTTGCAGCAGCCCGCCAGAAAGATGCTGGCCAGCACTAACAGCCCGAAAGATTTTTGTGCAACAAGTTTATTCATGACTGTCGTTCGTATGGCTGTTCGTGGGGACTTACCCTAAAGTGCCTATCCCACTTTTTGAAAGTGGGATAGCTATTGAAATACCTATTCCTAGAATTGGTTCAATGCAACGTGCGCGGAACACTCAATACGAACTGCTGGATCGGCACGGTAAATTCGCCGCCATCCACCAATTGCATCTGATAGCTGCCGGACATGGTGCCCACTTGCGTCGCCAGCACCGTCCCGCTGGAATATTCAAAACTCTGGCCCTGTTTGATGACCGGCTGCTCGCCCACTACACCTTTGCCGCGCACTTCCTGCACGTGATTGTTGGCGTCGGTGATGATCCAGTGGCGATGCAACAACTGCACCGGATGTTCGCCCTGGTTGGTGATGGTGATGGTGTAGGAGAATACGTGGCGGTTATCGGCCTCGTCGGATTGATCCGCCAGATAACGTACCTGGACCGCAACATGAACCTTGTATTGAGAGATGTTTTCCATCGTCGCATTTCACCGTATTTTGCCCGGCCTGACAAGCGCAGGTTCGTGCATTTATAAGTTTCGGTTAGAATATGCGTCCAAATTTCTAACGCTAAGGACCAAAACATGAGCTACCAAATCGCCCCCTCGATTCTCTCCGCCAACTTTGCAAAATTGGGCGAGGAAGTAGATAACGTGCTGGCTTCGGGCGCGGATATCGTGCACTTCGATGTGATGGATAACCATTACGTGCCCAATCTGACCATTGGTCCTTTGGTCTGCGAAGCACTGCGCAAACACGGCGTGACCGCCCCCATCGACGTGCATTTGATGGTGAAACCGGTCGATCGTATCATTCCCGATTTCGCCAAAGCGGGCGCGACTTACATCACCTTCCACCCGGAAGCCTCCGAACACATCGACCGCACCATCGGCCTCATCAAGGAAAGCGGCTGCAAGGCCGGACTGGTATTCAACCCGGCCACCCCGCTGGACATTCTGGAATACACCCTGCCCAAACTCGACATGGTATTGCTGATGTCGGTCAACCCCGGTTTCGGCGGACAGAAATTCATTCCTCACGTGCTGGACAAAGCACGCGCCGTGCGCAAGATGATCGACGCGGGCGGATACAACTGCCGCCTGGAGATCGACGGCGGCGTGGGCCCGGCCAACATCAAAGAAGTGGCGGAAGCGGGTGTGGATACATTCGTGGCCGGCTCTGCGGTATTCGGCAAACACAATTCCAGCGACAAGAACCACTACAACACCATCATTGCCGAATTACGCGCGGAATTGGCCAAGGTGAAAGCATAATGGAGAAGGGTAAAGGGAACGCGCCTGCGGCGCTCAGGGGAGAAGGGGGCAAAGCGCCCACTCTTCCCTCTTTCCTCTTCCCCCTTCCCATTCAAGCCATCGTCATCGACCTTGACGGCACGTTGTTGCATACCGCGCCGGAGTTGTCCGATGCCGCCAACCGCATGTTGCGCGACATGGACTATCCGCCCGCATCGCAGGAATTGTTGTCGAGTTACATCGGCAACGGCATCAGCTGGCTGGTTAAGCGCGCGCTGACCGGCGAAATGCATGCCACACCGGACGCGGCGCTTTACAACCACGCGCTGCCGATCTTCGAAAAACACTACACCGAACTGTTGTTGCAGAGCGAAGTGTTCGACGGCGTGATTGACGGGCTGAACGGCATGTTGGAAGCCGGTTTTCGTCTGGGCTGCATCACCAACAAGGTGGAGCGTTACACCCTGCCGTTGCTGGACGGGATCGGGTTGGCGAAATATTTCGAGATCGTGCTGGCGGGCGATACGCTGCCGGAAAAAAAACCACACCCGTTGCCTTTGTTGCATGCGGCCAAGTTCTTCAACGTGCCGATCGAACAATTGTTGCTGATCGGTGATTCGCTCAATGACACGATTGCCGCCCGTGCTGCCGGCTGTCCGGTGTTCTGTGTACCCTACGGTTACAACCACGGCGAACCGGTGGAGACATTGGATCTGGATGCCGTGATCGCCGATTTGCCCGCGGCCTTGCCGTTGATCAAACGCGTTTGAATATGAATACGAACAACCTCCCGAGTTGGCGATGGTGTTGATGCACTTGTAGGGTGGGTAAATTTTGCCCACCGTTTTATTGCACAGGATCCGCGTGGGCACAGCGTGCCCACCCTACAAAACACAGGAGGTTTTTCATGTTGTCCCCGATCACCGAACAGGATTTTAAATCCCTTGCCAAGTCAGGCTACAACCGTATCCCGCTGGTCGCGGAGACGTTTGCCGACCTCGACACACCGCTCTCGCTCTACCTCAAACTCGCGAACAAACCGTTCTCCTATCTGCTGGAATCGGTGCAGGGCGGTGAACGTTTCGGGCGCTACTCCTTCATCGGCTTGCCCGCCGAAACGCGCATCTCGGTGCGCGGAACCCAAATCACACTGACCACTGCTGCGGGTGAGACGACACAAGAGGTCGCCAACCCGCTGGACTTTATCGAGGAATATCAAGCGCGTTTCAAGGTCGCCCCTTTGTCCGGTTTGCCGCGTTTCACCGGGGGGCTGGCGGGCTATTTTGGTTATGACACCGTGCGCTATATCGAGCCGCGTTTGTCCGGAATAAGCAAGAAAGATGTGATCGGCACGCCGGACATTTTGCTCATGCTCACCGAGCAACTGGCGGTGATCGACAATCTTTCCGGCAAGTTGACGTTCATCGTGTACGCCGATCCGGCACAGGACGATGCGTATGAAATCGCGCGCGAACGTTTGCGCGAACTCATCGGTTTGTTGCGCTTGCCGGTCGACATACCTTATGCCCCGCCCGCGCCGCAAATCGAAGCCCGGTCAGAATTTGGCGAGGAGGCATTCAAGGCCGCGGTGGAAAAATCCAAGCAATACATCTTCGACGGCGACATCATGCAAGTGGTGTTGTCACAACGCATGTCGCAGCCCTTCCCCGCATCGCCGCTGTCGCTGTATCGCGCGTTGCGCAGCATCAATCCTTCGCCCTACATGTTCTATTACGACATGGGGGATCACCACGTGGTCGGCTCCTCGCCTGAGATTCTGGCGCGACTGGAAGGCAATACCGTCACCGTGCGCCCCATCGCCGGGACGCGGCCGCGTGGCAAGACCGCACAACAGGATGTCGAATTGGCGCAGGAATTATTGGCTGACCCAAAAGAGTTGGCCGAACATCTGATGCTGATCGACCTCGGACGCAACGACATCGGCCGCGTGGCGCAGAACGGCAGCGTTCAACTCACCGACAAAATGGTGATCGAGCGTTACTCGCATGTGATGCACATCGTCTCCAATGTCGAAGCGACGTTGAAACAAGGCCTGAGCGCGATGGACGTGCTCAAAGCCACCTTCCCCGCCGGCACCGTGAGCGGCGCGGCAAAAGTGCGCGCGATGGAGATCATCGACGAGTTGGAACCTTCCAAGCGCGGCATCTACGCCGGTGCGGTCGGCTACCTCGCTTTCAATGGTGATATGGATGTGGCCATCGCGTTGCGCACTGCGGTGGTGAAGGACAACACACTTTATGTGCAGGCCGGTGCCGGCATCGTGGCCGATTCGGTGGCGCAGAGTGAATGGCTGGAGACACAGAACAAAGCGCGTGCCGTGTTGCGTGCGGCGGAGATGGTGCTGGACGGGTTGGATGCACAGGTGCACCGTTGATGTGTCGCCTGTTGAACTCCCTGCTTAATCACCGGGTATGAACTCCGACATGAACCTCCGGAATCGCCTGCTGATCATTCTCGCCATCGAGCTGACCAATATGGCGGCGACCCGTGTCACGCTCTTTTTTCTGGACTGGACATCGGTCGAAGCAGAACTCATCCGCACCACCCTGCGCATTGTGACCGCGCTGATCTACTGGCATCTGATGAAGCCGTTCATTTTGTCCAAAACACCGGCCTTGGGTAATGCGCACGACTCCAGTTTATTAGCCGGTCTGTTGCTGTTCTTTTCAATCCCGGTGCTGGTCGGAAACTATGCTTTGGATTCAACTGCCGCGTGGTTTTTCGCCGTGACGAGTTTCCCCGTGGCTGTGAAGGAAGAATTCCTGTTTCGGGGAATTTTGCAGAACCTGCTGGAACGCAAATTGGGGGCGATCTACTCGATCATTCTCACCAGTGTCATTTTCACAGCCTGGCACATCGGCGCTTGGGATCTCGCCTTCTGGACATTCGCACAGATATTTTTTGCCAGCATCATTCTGGGGCTGGTCTACTCCCGAACCGGCAGCATCTTGTTAGTGATTGCGATTCATGGATTCTACGATGCGCTATTCTGCATCACCCCCCTGTTGCGCCCGCCACTGGACACCAACTTTGGTTTCGTGCCCTTGCTTACCGGGGTGATCTTCGTTTACTTTTGGGCCTGCTTCGGCAAAGGCGGTTTCTTCACACGATCCACCGTCCCGCCTAGCCAAAAAACAGAATGATCCGAGGCGGGTAACACATTCACAAATGGAGCAAGCATGTTGCTAATGATCGACAACTACGATTCCTTCACCTACAACCTGGTGCAATATTTTGCCGAGTTGGGTGCGGAGGTGAGCGTGTATCGCAACGACGAGATCACGCTCGAACAAATCGTCAAACTGAATCCGCAGCACCTCGTGGTTTCACCCGGCCCGTGTACGCCGAATGAGGCGGGCATCTCGGTCGCCGCGATCAAACACTTCTCGGGCAAGATCCCGCTGCTCGGCGTGTGCCTCGGCCACCAGAGTATCGGCCAGGCTTTCGGCGGCAAGATCATCCACGCCAAGACGCTGATGCACGGCAAGACTTCGCAGATCCATCATCACGGCAACAGTCTGTTCACCGGCTTGCCCGATGCGTTCACCGCCACGCGTTACCATTCGCTGGTGATCGAGCGCGAGTCGTTGCCGGATTGTCTGGAGGTCACCGCCTGGACGGACGACGGCGAGATCATGGGCGTGCGCCACAAGACGCTGGCCGTGCACGGCGTGCAGTTCCATCCCGAGTCCATCCTCACCGAACACGGACACGACATGTTGAAAAATTTTCTGCAAGGTGCGAAATGAAATTTGAGATTTCTCCGAAATGGAAAGCGGTATTGAAAACGATTGCCAAAGGTTTTGCTTTTATGCTTGCCTTCCTTGCGCTTTTTATCGGCATAGGCAATTAGGTTCCTGCGTAAATTTTACGAGCGAGGTTTTTGAATGATTACCCCACAACAAGCCCTGGTACGCCTGATCGAACAACGCGAGATCTTTTACGACGAGATGTTGTCGCTGATGCGCCAGATCATGCGCGGCGAAGTCACGCCGACCCTGATCGCCGCGCTGCTGGTCGGGCTGCGCGTGAAAAAGGAGACCATCGGCGAGATCTCCGCTGCCGCGTTCGTAATGCGCGAATTTGCCAGCAAAGTACCGGTCACGCAACGCGATTTTCTGGTGGACACTTGCGGCACCGGCGGCGATGCGGCGCACACGTTCAACATCTCCACCGCCAGTGCATTCGTGACGGCGGCAGCCGGCGCGCGCGTGGCCAAACACGGCGGGCGCTCGGTGTCATCCACCTGCGGCTCGGCCGATGTGCTGGAAACGCTGGGAGTGAATCTGAACCTGACGCCGGAACAAGTCGGGCACAGCATCGATTTGATCGGCATCGGCTTCATGTTCGCGCCCAATTTCCACGGCGCGATGAAATACGCCGCGCCGGTTCGGCGTGAACTGGGCGTGCGCACGATGTTCAATGTACTGGGTCCGCTCACCAATCCGGCCGGGGCCGAAAACCAGGTGATGGGCGTGTTCCATCCCGACCTGGTCGGCATTCAGGCACGTGTGTTGCAGCGCCTGGGCAGCCGTCACGTATTGGTCGTGAACGGCAACGATGGTCTGGATGAGATCACCATCAGCGGCCCCACCTTCGTGGCTGAATTGAAACAGGGCGTGGTGAACGAGTACAGCATCACGCCGGAAGAATTCGGATTCAAAACGGCTTCTCTCGATGCCATCAAAGTCGCCAACAAGGGAGAGGCCAAAACCATGCTGCTCGGCGTGCTGGATAACCAGCCGGGTGTGGCGCGCGACATTGTTCAACTGAATGCGGGTGCGGCAATCTACGTTTCCGGTGTGGCCGACACGCTGGGACACGGAGTGAAAAAGGCCGGTGAAGTACTTGCCAGCGGTGCGGCAAAGGACAAACTGGCGCAGTTGGTTCAAGTCAGCAACGCTTGAGAATTTTCGTGCCTGTCTTTGCTCGCACGCACCGATCCAGCTCCCTCTCCCGCAGGCGGGAGAGGGTTGGGGTGAGGGATGTCGAGATACAGCCAAACGAT
>CAYROQ010000014.1:0-41946 GCA_964425955.1 uncultured Sideroxydans sp. | reverse complement strand
CCGGGTACTCACCGCCCCTCATCCCCAGCCCTTCTCCCGCCTGCGGGAGAAGGGAGTTTGTAACGCATGGTTTCCATCCAACATCAGTTCCCTCCCCTGGCCAGCCAGGACAGCGCCGATATCCTGTCTTGGCTGGCCGCGTTATCGGAGGTGTTCGCGCCGGCCGAGATCGCTCTGATCCGCGCTGCCTGTGAGTTCGCCGCACCGCTTTACCACGGGCAAACGGATGTCACGGGCACGCCGCTGTTGGAACACGCACTGGGTTCGGCATCCATCCTCATCGGCCTGCATATGGATCACGAGACCATCGCGGCAACGGTCTTGCATGCGGTACCCGCCCATTTGGCCGACTGGCGCGAAGTTTTGACGACACGTTTTGGGACCAACGTGACACGACTGGTGGGCGGCATCTCGGATATGGAGCGGCTGCGCCATTTCAGTGAGACACGCGAAGCCGCCATCGAAGACAAACAGGAAGCCGCGCAACAGGTGGAAGGCCTGCGCAAGATGTTGTTGGCGATGGTGCAGGACATCCGCGTGGTGCTGATCAAACTTGCCGAGCGCACACAGACCTTGCGCTCCCTTGCCAGCGCCCGTCCCGAAATCCAGAAAAGCATCGCGCAGGAAGCGCGCAGCATCTTCGCACCGCTGGCAAACCGTCTCGGCGTGTGGCAGCTGAAGTGGGAACTGGAAGACCTGTCGCTGCGCTATTTGGAACCGGAGCTGTACAAAAAAGTCGCCCGGCTATTGGACGAGCGGCGTGTCGACCGCGAGCGCTACATCACCGGTGTGATCGCGCAACTGGAACACGCGCTGGCGGCCGTGCACATCAGGGGCGAGGTGAGCGGTCGCCCGAAACACATCCACAGCATCATCAACAAGATGAAGCGCAAACAGCTTGAATTCGGCGATTTGTATGACGTGCGTGCAGTGCGAATACTGGTGGAAGATGTCGAGGGGTGTTACGCCGCGCTGTCGGTGGTGCACGAGCTGTGGCCGCCCATCCACAGCGAGTTCGACGATTACATCGCCAACCCGAAAGCCAACGGTTACAGCTCGCTGCACACTGCCGTGACCGGACCGCGCGGTTTGGCCTTCGAGGTGCAGATCCGCACACGGCAGATGCACCACGATTCCGAATTGGGTGTGGCGGCGCACTGGCGCTACAAGGAAAATAAAAAATCGGACGCCGGCTTCGATGAAAAAATCGCCTGGCTGCGCCGCATCCTGGAATGGAAAACCGAGTTGGCGGACAGCGTTGAATTCGAGACCCAATTCAAGAACGAGTTGCTACAGGACCGCGTCTACGTGTTCACCCCGCAAGGCAAGGTGATCGACCTGCCCAAGGGAGCGACCCCGGTCGATTTTGCCTATGTCGTTCACACCGATCTCGGCCACCGCACACGCGGTGCAAAACTGGACGGCAGCATCGTGCCGCTCAACACCAGATTGCAGACCGGCCAGCGCGTGGAGATCCTCACCACCAAACAAGGCGGCCCCAGCCGCGATTGGCTGAGTGCCAAATTGGGTTTTCTGCAAAGCGCCCGCGCCCGCGCCAAGGTGCGCCACTGGTTCGCGGAACAAAACATCGACGACAGCGTGGCACAGGGCCGCACCCTGCTCGACCGCGAATTGCACCGAGTCGGGGTGACCGACATCAATCAGGAAAAACTGGCGCAGAAACTGCGCTACAACAAACTGGACGATCTGCTCGCCGCACTCGGCCGCGGTGATATCACCCCGCGCCGTGTCAGCCTTGCCATGAGCCAGGAAACCCCGGTCAACGCACCGCGCGCCAACACACAAACGATCCAGACACCCAACGGCAACGTGCTGATCGAGGGCGTGGGCAATCTGCTGAGCCGCACCGCCAAATGCTGCAATCCGACCCCGTCCGACGACATCATCGGCTATGTCACGCGCGACCGTGGCATCACCATTCACCGCCGCGATTGCCCCTTCATGCAGCGCGTACCGGAAGAACGTGAAGACCGGTTGTTGGAAGCGCGCTGGGCAGCAAAATAGTTCCGCACAATATATTCTGTCATTGCTGATGACACTGAATCCATACGATTAGAATATCCAACTCAACCTTGCATTCAACGCCAACCCGAGACCTATTGATCGGCACTCACATGTTACCCATCATCTCCGCGACTAATCTGGTCAAACACTATCCCGGCGTGCGTGCCGTGGACGGCATCAACCTGTCCATTCCGCAAGGCATTTGTTTCGGCTTGCTCGGCCCCAACGGCGCGGGCAAGACGACCACCATCGAGATGCTGGAAGGCATCCATCTGCCGACCAGCGGCACGGTGTTTTACAAAGGCGAAGTGCTGGGTGTGCGTTACCGCGAAGAGGTGGGTATCCAGTTCCAGCACACGGCGTTGCAGGAATTTTTGACGGTGCGCGAAACACTGCAATTTTTCGAGCGGCTTTATCGCGAGACCCTGCCCCTCGACGAGGTCATCGGGCTGTGTTCGCTTGCCGATATTTTGGACCGGGACACGCGCAAACTTTCCGGCGGACAACGCCAACGCCTGCTGCTCGGTTTGGCGTTGATCAACGATCCCGACCTGATCTTTTTGGATGAGCCCACGACCGGACTCGATCCGCAAGCGCGGCGCAATTTCTGGGACTTAGTGAAGCTGGTGAAATCGCGCAGCAAGACCATCGTGCTCACCACGCACTACATGGAAGAAGCGTATGCGTTATGCGACGAGATCGCCATTATGGACAAGGGGCGCATCGTGTCGCAGGGCACGCCCGAACAGTTGCTGACCGAACATTTCGGCGATGTGGTACTGCAAATTCCGGGTGAAGATGCGGCGGGCAAACTCATGCAAATGGACATCGGCGCGGTTCCCGCCGGCGAATTGTTCGAGATCAAGACCAGTCACCTGCACCATACCCTGCAACAACTCATGCAGAACGGCATCAACCTGGATCGCTTGCGCATCCGCGCCTGGACACTGGAAGATTTGTTCATCAATGTGACGGGAAATAATAAGCCGGGTTAGAAGCACCGCCATTCCCGCTCAGCGGGAATGGCGGTTAGATTTAAGAAAGTACCAACATGAAAAAATTCTTCGCCGTTTTACATGCCCGCAACATGGAATTCCTGCGCGACCGGTCCGCGCTGGTGTGGAACTTGGCAATGCCGTTCATGCTGGTGTTTGGTTTGGCTTTCACCTTCTCCAGCGACAACAAGGATCTCTACAAGATCGGTCTCGTGGGTGGCATCGAACAGTTGACACACGCCGCGCCCAATTTGCCGTCAACAAAACATATCCAGTTCATTCCCTACTCCGATCTTGAAGCCGCGATCAACAAGGTCAAGCATCACCAGATGGACATGCTCATCGACGTCAGCGCCGCACCGGTCTACTGGGTCAACACCAGCTCGCCCAACGGCTATCTGCTGGAACGCGTCCTGTGGGGCACAGGCGCGCAAGCTTTTCAACGGCAGGTCGTGGAAGGCGCGGAGATCCGCTACGTGGACTGGTTCCTGCCCGGCATCCTCGGCATGAACATGATGTTCGCCTGCCTGTTCGGCGTGGGATTCGTCATCGTGCGTTATCGCAAGAACGGGTTCCTGAAGCGGCTCAAAGCCACCCCGCTGGGCGCATTCCAATTTCTCTTCGCGCAACTGATCTCGCGCCTGCTGCTGGTGGTAGTCATCACCACCATCGTCTACACCGGTTGCAACCTGTTCATCGAATTCAACATGCAGGGATCATATTGGCTACTGCTGCTGGTCACCACACTCGGTGCCATGAGCATGATCTCCATCGGCCTATTGATCGCCGCGCATACGGCGAGTGAAGAATTGGCCGGCGGCATTTTGAACCTCGTCACCTGGCCGATGATGCTGTTATCGGGCGCCTGGTTCTCGCTGGAAGGCGCACAACCCTGGGTGCAAACCATCGCGCAACTGTTCCCGCTCACCCACCTGGTTTCTTCCGTCCGCGCCATCATGAACGAAGGTGCGACATTGGCCCAAGTGCTGCCCGATGTCTGGATGCTCACGATCACCAGCGCGGTGTTTCTGGCGATCGGGGCGGTTGTGTTCAAGTGGGAATAAGAGTTGTCGTGGGAACAGCGGTCTGACTGTACTCAGCAGTGCTTGCTTGTGATCTCGTCAAACTGAAGGTACGAGATATATCCCACGGAGAAGTCACAACGACCGGTGCAATTTGAGAATACCGAGCAAACCAGAGATTTCAGTTGCTTCTCGGACATTCCAAGATAGAGAGCACCGTGCGCTATCTTGGCATCGAGGTAGATGATGCCTTAGGGATGGCGGAGCAGACTGAGGTTTGAGCTTCACTTTGGATTGCGGCCATTGGGACGGCTGCAATCCAAACGACCAAAAGAAGCGATTGATGCTGGTAGCACCTAGTGCTACTATTTGCCATGACCAAAAAGTCACCCAAACCAGTTCGAGCATTTAAGACGGCGTGGTTTGCTAAAGAAGCTCGCAAGGCGAAGATATCTGATGAGGATTTGTGTAAAGCCATCAAACAAGTCATGCAGGGGCAGGCAGATGATCTTGGAGGCGGTGTCTTTAAGAAGCGACTGAACGACAATATGCACCGTTCGATCATTCTGGCCAAGGTGGATCAATATTGGATATATGCCTAGCTCTATGCCAAGAAAGACCGAGAGAACATCACTCAAGATGAATTGTCAGGATTCAAGAAGTTGGCGAAAGACTATGCGAGTGCTGGAGAAAAGAAGATTGCCGCATTGTTGAGTGACGAGGGATTACTGGAGATCTGCCATGACGACTAAAACAACTACCGCAAAACCCAAGAACGATGTATTTGCAGCTATTCATAGCGCAGCGCAGGGATTACACCGTGCTGGCGCAATCACCAAAACAACGCTGCGAGAATACGATGCGCACTGCTTGGATTCCATTCCCGAATTTAATGCCAAGGACATCAAACGTATTCGCGAACAAGCTCACGTTAGCCAGCCGGTATTTGCACGCTATTTGAATACCAGTGAGTCCACGGTTCAAAAGTGGGAAGCTGGCCAGAAGCGTCCAAGCGGGATGGCTCTTCGTTTGTTGAGCGTGGTTGAAAAGCACGGCCTTGAAGTGCTTGTCTAAGCGTTACTGATTTCCCGCAAATACGAAAGTCGCCTCCTGAGCTAGTTGCAGTCATTGTTGTATAGCGGAAGCATATCGACGGCATTCGGCCAACAACAGTCGTTCGAGGTTGCCATTCAAAATTTCAATGCACAATATTTCGGACATGTCGAAATAAACCTAAGCCTGAGCTAACCAACATTTAACTCGGTTTGTCATGAAAACTTATACCGCTTATGTTCCTTTAACAAACTGGCTTTACGGATTTGATAGATATCGCCGCTGGTATGACAAGACTCAAATTCCAAATACTCGCTATCCTGAGCGCATGTATTTTCTTGGCTCAGAAGAAGATCAATCGATTGGTATCAAAAAAGCTCGTCAATTAGCAGTGCAGCTCGGTGAATTAGGTCAAGCTGTGGTTTGGTTTTCCGTTTGTGCAGAACAAGGTGAGCTAGCAAAAAACATTTGGACTGGGTCTGGCATCGGGTATGCCTATCCATCTTTACAGGTTCCGATTAAAACCTGTGGCTTGATTTATGCTGACGGTGAAATTGAATCACTTCCGCCTGAAGAAATTCTTGCTTACTCATATGCTCAACTGCGCGGTGAAGTTCAATGGAGTTCTTGCACACCACGCAGCTTTTCCGTACTACCTATTGCACAAGCATGTCCTGCTGCTTGCGCGTTCTGTTTTTCTAAGGCCAGCGTTTCGGATGACATCCATCAATTGCCTTGGACGATGGACGGTGTCGCCCAAAGTGCGTCCAAAGCAAAAGCGCTCGGTGCAAAACGGGCCGTGATTACGGGCGGGGGTGAGCCAACCTTATTGAGATCAGAGCAGCTTTTGGAGTTGGTCTCCACACTCTCATCATTTTGGACAAAGGTGCTATTGATCACCAATGGTTTTCGCTGGGGGGAAATAAATGAGTCCGAAAGAATCGGTCATTTGACAGCATTACGAAATGCAGGGTTGAGCCATCTAGCACTTTCTCGACACGGAGCTACCTTGGAAGAAGAATCCTTGCTTATGGGGATTCGCACAAATTCTGATCGCGTGGTCACTTCTGCTTTGGCTATTGGCCTAAAACCTCGAATCATTTGTGTACTTCAAAAGGACGGAGTCTCAACATCGGAGAAAGTCGTTAAATATCTGCAACGCATGGCTCAAGAGGGCGTGCCAGAAATATGTTTCAAAGAACTGTACGTGTCGAGTCAGATTGAAAACCACTGGGCTAGTGAGAAAGAGAATCAATTTGCCAAAATCCATCAGGTGTCACTTGGGGTAGTCATTGATGCTATGGCACAACTCGGCTTCGAAGAATCCGCACGATTACCTTGGGGGGCTCCAATATTCGATGGATTTATCTCAGGCCAGCCCATGCGTGTCGCAGCCTACACAGAACCATCCGTTGGGTGGGAATTGCAGCATCGTTTGGTTCGTTCTTGGAATTTCATGGCGGATGGTAAAACCCTAGCATCGCTTGAAGACAGTCGGAGTCAAATCCTTGTCTAAACCACTTTCCACGCTTGATTTCTTTGAATTTCAAGCATTTCGTACAACCACACTGCAAGTGGCGCCACTTCTAGTTGATGCCAGTGAGCATAGCTTTGCTCTAAGTCTACGTCGGCGCTTTCCTGAAATTCCCCCGTCAACTCACTTTAATGCTCATTACCGCTGCCATGTGGCTGAAAAATTCTTGACACTCAACCCACTATTTTCTGAACTTAAGGATCAATCTATTGTGAGCCGAGGAGTTCGACAGACTTTGTCTGTTCTTTTTTCAGATGCCGCAACACATGGATTTACAGTGGCTATCCCCAGCGATGTTTACCCTGAATATCAGAGAATTGCAGAACGCGCCTTATGCCAAATAGTTCACTATGATGCTCAGTACGGTTTGGCTAAACCAGAAGTACTTGAGGCGGCAGATGTGGTGCTTTGGTGCCATCCAACAAAACCTTGGGGAGATGTTGAAACAGAGAGCCAGATGTCAGCAATGAAAGCTTGGCTTACCAAACAAGCCACTCGTCGTCTTTGGATTGATTCTGTTTATCAACCCAAGCTTACACAAGAGTTGCGCGAGTGGTATGACCTAGGTCAAACCGTTTGTATGACATCATTATCGAAGGGATGGGTTGAACCTTTGGTGGCTGGTATTGCTTTTGTACCACCGCAGGATGCAAACCGATTTAGACTTCTGTTTGCCTCCCTTAGTAAGGACGAACACTCGATTCGGAAAGCGTATGCAGCACTGACAGAACATTCAGAACGACCCATAGAAATCCAGTCCGTACTGCTCGATTTGGCAAAAGCTAGAGCCGCCCAATTAAATGACTCTTTGTCATTTAGCGGGTATTTTGCGATTAGCCCTCATTCGGCAGAATGGTGGCTCGAACAAGGCGTGCTGGTCATCCCCTTTTCAGTTTTTGGTAGTAGTGGAAGTGGATCGATTATTTCAAGCCTACAAAGCTTGTTGATGCCGAGCGAAAATTACCGCTAGCAATTACCTCGGTAACTTGCCCCTGCCGAAAAGGAATTGAATATCGAGCGATTAAATGGGCCTCGAAATAGACTGAACGACCGCTATAGAGGAGTTACGATGGCCGTTGTGGGTTAGCTAGAGACGACCTAGCATTATCGAACTCGAATTTTTGAACGACCGCTGTTGAATTGTGAAGCGGACATCACTTCAGAATTAGCAATCAGATATTTCAGCAAATCGCCAATGTCGCTTTAGCCGACAAGCTGACGTTCAGTAAAACATTTTCGATCTACGTTACAGTCCATTTAACACAAGACCTTCACACTGCTTTGACAGATATTAAAACTTCCGGTCAGCAAAGGCTGGCGACTTGGACAGCCATACAACAGTTCAAAATTAGTGTTAAAACCCTCCGTAACCGGCATCAACAACGCAACATTTCTTGCCCAACGTCGCCCTTTCCTCCCGTGATAAAATGCGCGCCTTTCTCGTTCACCCCTGTGGAAGGCAATTCATGTTCTCGCGCAAAAACACCCTCGCCCTCGTCGATCCCGAACTTTGGGATGCGGTCCAAAAAGAAACCACGCGTCAGGAAGATCACATCGAGTTGATCGCGTCGGAAAATTACACCAGCCCCGCCGTGATGGAGGCGCAGGGCAGCCAACTCACCAACAAATATGCGGAAGGTTATCCCGCCAAGCGTTATTACGGCGGCTGCGAATTCGTGGACATCGCCGAGCAATTGGCCATCGACCGCGCCAAGGCTTTGTTCGGCGCGGAGTATGCCAACGTGCAACCGCACTCCGGTTCTCAGGCCAATCAGGCGGTGTATGTATCGGTGCTGAAACCCGGCGACACCATCCTCGGTATGAGTCTGGCGCATGGCGGCCACCTCACCCACGGCGCATCGGTGAACATCAGCGGAAAATTGTACAACGCTATCCAATACGGTCTGAACGACAAAGAAGAAATCGATTACGACCAAGTGCAAGCATTGGCCACCCAGCACAAGCCGAAGATGATCATAGCGGGCGCTTCCGCCTATTCCTTGATCATCGACTGGAAACGTTTCCGTGCCATCGCCGACAGCGTGGGGGCGTATCTGTTCGTGGACATGGCGCACTACGCCGGTCTGATCGCGGCGGGTTATTACCCCAGCCCGGTGGGCATCGCCGATTTCGTCACCACCACTACCCACAAGACTTTGCGCGGTCCGCGCGGCGGGTTGATTTTGGCCAAGGCAGAACATGAAAAAGCGCTCAACTCGGCCATCTTCCCCGCACTGCAAGGGGGCCCGTTGATGCACGTGATCGCGGCCAAAGCGGTTGCGTTCAAGGAAGCGTCGAGCAAAGAATTCAAGTCTTACCAGAAACAAGTCATCGACAATGCGCGCGTGATGGCCAAAGTGCTGACCGAACGCGGCGTGCGTATCGTTTCCGGCCGCACGGATTCGCATGTGTTCCTGGTCGATCTGCGCGCCAAGAAATTGACTGGAAAAGATGCCGAAGCCGCTTTGGGCAAAGCGCATATCACCGTAAACAAAAATGCCATCCCCAACGATCCGGAAAAACCGTTCGTCACGTCCGGCATCCGCATCGGTTCGCCCGCGATGACCACGCGCGGCTTCAAAGAACTGGAAGCCGAGAAGTTGGCCAACCTCATCGCCGACGTGCTGGATGCGCCGAACGACGAGACCGTGATCGCACGTGTGGCGGGAGAAGTGAAGAAATTGACCGCACAATTTCCGGTTTATGGCGCTTAAAAACGTGAGAAGGGGGAGGAGGGAAGGGGAAAGGGAAACTGCGGTTTCCCGCCTGTCCGGTTTTTCCCTTCTCCCTTCCCCCTTCTCCCTTCTCCTATGAAGTGTCCTTTCTGCAAAGGTCCCGACACCCAAGTGGTGGACACCCGCGAGAGCGAGGAAGGCGACAGCATCCGCCGGCGGCGTCGCTGTTTGTCGTGCGACAAACGTTTCACCACGCATGAGTTTGTCGAGTTGCGCATGCCGCAGGTGGTCAAGCAGAACGGGATGCGCAGCGAGTTCGATGCGGACAAATTGCGCACCAGCTTCACCCGCGCCCTGCACAAACGTCCCGTCTCGACTGAACTGGTGGATGCCGCGATTGATCACGTCACTCAGAAAGTATTTGCCGTCGGCGAACGCGAGGTCGGTTCGCGCTTGATCGGTGAAATGGTGATGAAAGAGTTGTTGAAACTCGACAAGGTCGCCTATATCCGCTTCGCCTCGGTCTACAAAAGTTTCCAGGACGTGGGCGATTTTGCCGACGCCGTGGACGCGGTACGCAAAACTCCTTCACGCCAGCGCAAGCCCGCATAACCATGTTACCAAACGATAGTCAGTGGATGGCGCGTGCGCTGCAACTGGCACAACGCGGGCTTAACACGACCTCGCCCAATCCTCGCGTGGGTTGTGTGTTGGTCAAGGATGGAAAAAACATCGGCGAAGGTTGGCATCAACGCGCGGGTCAACCGCATGCCGAAGTGCTGGCTTTGCGTGCCGCCGGCAGCGCAACGCAAGGTGCAACAGCCTATGTCACTTTGGAGCCGTGTAGTCATTTTGGCCGCACTCCGCCCTGTGCCGGCGCGCTGATCGGGGCAGGCCTATCCCGTGTCGTGGTCGCCGTGCAAGACCCCAATCCATTGGTTTCCGGACAAGGCATTGCCGCGTTGCGTGAGGCCGGAATCGAAGTGGAATGCGGCTTGATGGAAGCAGCGGCGCGCGAGTTGAACAGCGGTTTTTTCTCGCGCATGTCGCGCGGCTTGCCCTGGGTGCGCAGCAAAATCGCCGCCAGTCTGGATGGGCGCACGGCGCTGGCGAATGGAACCAGCCAGTGGATCACTGGCGAAGCGGCGCGGAGCGACGTGCAACATTGGCGTGCCCGTTCGTGCGCGGTGCTCACCGGCATCGGCACGGTGCTGGCGGACGATCCACAGCTCAATGTGCGGATCGAAACCGAGCGGCAGCCGCTGCGCGTGGTGGTGGACAGCGCGTTGCGCATCCCACCGGACGCCAAAATCATCACGGGCGGAGTATTGATCTTTACCGCCTGCAACGAGACGCATAAACAGGCGGCCCTGCAAGCTCGCGGCGCGCAAGTGGTGTATTTGCCGGGAATCGACAATCGGGTGGATCTGCCGGCCATGTTGCGCGAATTGGCGCGGCGCGGCATCAACGAGGTGCTGGTCGAAGCCGGGCGCACGCTGAACGGCGCTTTGCTGAAAGCCCGCTTGGTGGATGAACTGGTGCTGTATCTTGCCCCGCAATTACTCGGCGACGCAGCACGCGGTATGGCGAACTTGGGCGAACTGACGCAGCTGGATCAACGGTTGAATCTGGTTTGGCAGGAGGTGCGGCATGTGGGCAACGACTTAAGAATTACAGCGAGGATAAATCATGTTTAGTGGAATCGTAGGCGATGCGGGATTGATCAAATCGGTGAAGGATCGGGACGGTGGCTTGCGTTTGACCGTGGCAACCGAGGTGCTCGGCATGGACGATGTGGCACTCGGCGACAGTATCGCGGTGAACGGGGTTTGCCTCACCGTGGTGAAGATTGACGGCAACGATTTCGTCGTGGACGTCTCGCGCGAAACGCTGAATTGCACGACCGGTTTGGAAAAAGAAGGTGCGCACGTCAATCTGGAAAAAGCATTGCGCTTGTCCGACCTGCTCGGTGGACATCTGGTGAGCGGCCATGTGGACGGCGTGGGCGAAGTGGTGGCGTTCAACGATATCGGCGAAAGCTGGCGCCTGGTGGTGCGCGCGCCTCACGCCTTGGCGAAATATATCGCGATGAAAGGCTCCATCACCATCAACGGCGTGAGCCTGACCGTGAATCTGGTTTCGGGAAACGAATTCGAGGTGAACCTTATCCCGCACACGCTGGACGTCACGACTTTGAATGAATTGACCACCGGTACCCGCGTGAATCTGGAGATTGATCTCATCGCGCGTTACGTGGAACGCATGATGCAGGTCGATGCCGGGTCGCAGAATTAAAAAGCAAAACCCGCCTGGATCTGGATATCGAAGCCGCCGGAACTTTCTTCCGAGCTGACAGCTGTTTGTGTATAGAGTTTTGCCGTGGGGCTGAGATACATGCCCAGATTGTAGTAGCCGAATTGACCCAGGTGTTTGGTATAACCGCCACCGAAATAAAGATCGGTGGTAGAAGCAGAGCCGGGTGGTGTCGTGATCAGCAAGGCCTTTTCAGTTCGCGACCAGTTTAATAATGAAACACCAAGATAGTACGAACCGTCTGCCTCAGGATGCAACAGGTAATTCACAAGCGGGCCTGAAAGTGATTGCGTGGTCTCTGTGAGTGCGCGGCCGGTGAAGGGATCGTGGAAAACATCCGTCCATCGGACATATTTGTAGCCGAACTGATAATGGCTTTGCGGTTGGCGGTAGGTAACCTGGATGTCCGCACCGTTTTTTGCCAGGGCAAAGACACCCACACCGATTTGTATTCCTGCCGCATTGGCCTGGAATGTCTGGATCAACAACAGAACGAGTAACCCGCCTAGCTTGCTCAAGGTTCTCTCCAATAACACTTGGCGTGCGATGAAGATATGTTAAGTCCGCCGGCAAAATATAGCACGCCATTTGCGCCATTCTCAGCACGCTATCCGGCATCAACTTGCAAGACGGCAGGGATAATCGGGATGATAGAATCCGCAACCCTGTGGCGCCTGGCGCCGCCCATTTTGAATGAAGGCAAGTTATGACTGACGTAACCCCGATCCAAGAGATCATCGAAGAGATTCGCGCCGGGCGCATGGTAATTCTGGTGGATGAAGAAGACCGCGAGAATGAAGGCGACCTGGTGTTCGCCGCCGAGTTCGCCACGCCGGAAATGATCAACTTCATGGCCAAACATGCGCGCGGCTTGGTCTGCCTGACCCTGACGCAGGGGCATTGCAAACAATTGGATCTGCCGCTGATGGTGCGCGAGAACGGCTTGCCGTTGGCGACCAACTTCACGTTGAGCATCGAGGCGGCCTCCGGTGTGACCACCGGCATCTCGGCGGCTGACCGCGCCTGCACCGTACTGGCGGCGGCGAACAAGCATGCCAAGCCTTCCGACATCGTGCAACCCGGCCACATTTTTCCGTTGATGGCGCGTGACGGCGGGGTGCTGGTGCGTGCGGGACACACCGAAGCAGGTTGCGATCTGGCCCAGTTGGCGGGGCTGACTCCGGCTTCCGTCATTTGCGAGATTCTGAAAGACGACGGCGAGATGGCGCGTATGCCCGACCTGATCCCGTTCGCCAAACAGCACGGACTCAAGATCGGCACCATCGCCGATCTGATCGAATACCGTTCACACAACGAGACTCTGGTGGAGCGTGTTGGCCAACGCACCGTGCAGACGGCTTACGGGCCTTTCGAGTTATTCGCGTATGCGGACAAGAGCACGCAGCGCACCCATTTGGCTTTGGTTAAGGGAGAAATCCTGCCGCAGTTCGAGACCTTGGTGCGCGTGCATGAGCCGCTGTCGGTGATGGACTTTATGGAGCAGGCGAGTTTTCAGAAAAGCACCAGCGTGTTTGACGCCCTGAAGAAAATCAGCGCCGCCTCTTCCGGCGTGCTGGTGTTGATGCATCAGGACGAGACACCGCAGTCCTTGCTGGCGCGCGCATTGGATACACAAGCCGATCACCATGCAACCAAATGGGACCCCAAAAGTTATGGTATCGGCGCGCAGATATTGCGGGATATCGGCGTCGGCAAGATGTGTCTGATCGCCACGCCACGCAAGATGCCCAGCATGGCGGGCTTCGGTTTGGAAATCGTCAGTTATTGTTCTTCCAGGGATGAAAAATGAAAGAGATCGAACAAAATCTGAACGGCAACGGTCTGCGCATCGGTATCGTGCAAAGCCGTTTCAACACGCCGGTGTGCGAAGGTTTGCTGGCGTCGTGCCGCGCACAACTGGTGCTCAGCGGTGTAAAGGATGAAGACATCACCCTGGCCACCGTGCCCGGTGCATTGGAGATCCCGCTGGTGTTGCAGACAATGGCTCAGAGCAATAAATTCGATGCGCTCATCGCACTCGGCGCAGTCATCCGGGGCGACACCTATCATTTCGAAGTGGTCTCCAACGAGTCCGCGCGCTGTGTGGGCGAAGTGCAATTGCACAGCGGCGTCCCCATCGCCAACGCCATTCTGACCACCGACACCGACGAACAGGCGGAAGTGCGCATGAGCGTAAAAGGCGCAGAAGCCGCGCTGGTCGCCATCGAGATGGTGCATCTGTTGAAGGAACTTGCATGAGCGAGAACAAGAACGTGACACCCGCAAAAAGCCAGCGCCATCGCTCGCGCGAACTGGCCATGCAGGGTGTCTATGAATGGCGGCTTTCCGGCGGCGGTGCAGCCCAGATCGAAAAAACCACCCGCGTGGACAAGGGGCTGGGACGCTATGACGAGGACTTTTACGGGCAACTCTTGCGCGGTGTGATTTCGCAGAACGAGGAATTGGCGGCGTTGCTCGCGCCGCATCTGGATCGCGCGGTGAACGAACTGAGCCCGGTCGAATTCTCGGTACTGTTACTGGGCGCATACGAATTGAAGCATCTTCCCGAAGTGCCCTATCGCGTGGTCATCAACGAGGCCGTCGAGTTGGCCAAGACATTCGGCGGCAGTGACGGGCACAAATTCGTCAACGGCGTGCTGGACAAATTGGCGGCGAAGATTCGCTCGGTCGAAGTCGCCGCGAAATAATCCCTCGGAGCCTTGGTGTCCGAATTCGATCTCATCCGGCGTTACTTCACCCGCGCCACACCCGGTGCAGTTTTGGGAGTGGGTGACGATGCGGCTTTGCTGCGTATTGCAACAGGCATGGAACTCGCCGTTTCGACCGACATGCTGGTCAGCGGCACACATTTTTTCCCGGATGCCGATCCTTATCTTCTCGGCCACAAGACACTGGCGGTAAATCTGTCCGATATGGCGGCAATGGGCGCGATGCCGCGTTGGGCAACGCTGTCGCTTGCCTTGCCGGAGGTGAACGAATTTTGGTTGCAGCGTTTCAGCGCGGGCTTCTTTGCTCTGGCAGATGAATATGGCGTAGACCTGATCGGCGGCGATACCACGCGCGGCCCGCTCAATTTGTGCGTAACGATTTTGGGCGAAGTCCCGCGCGGCGGCAGCTTGCGCCGCGATGGTGCACAGATCGGAGATGACATCTGGGTGTCCGGAACGTTGGGCTTGGCCGCACTGGGTTTGGCGCATCTGCTGTCCAAAATCACACTGCCTGAAGATGCCCGTATTTTCTGCCTTGCGGCCCTGCACCAACCGCAGCCGCGAGTTGCTTTGGGAATCGCCTTGCGCGGTATCGCCCACAGTGCGATCGACATCTCCGACGGACTCCTGGCCGATCTCGGACACCTCCTTGAACGCTCGAATTGTGGTGCCGACCTGCATTTCGCAGCGATCCCGTCACACCTGCGCAACGGAAATGATGCTGTTGAAAAAGCACTGATCGAGCACTGCACCTTGTCCGGCGGCGATGATTACGAATTGTGTTTTACCGCGCCTGTTGCCAGACGACTTGAGATCGAATCCATTTCAAACCAGCTCAAACTGCCGCTTTCACGCATCGGCAACATCCGCGCAGAACTTGGCTGCACGGTACACACAGAAGACGGCAATGAACTGAACACGGGGAAAGGCGGCTATGACCACTTCGCATGACGAATTGAGATTCAAACCGGACTGGCGTTTTTTGTTCAGCCACCCGGCGCACTTGTTGTCGTTCGGTTTCGGTGCGGGTCTGGTGCCCAAATCGCCGGGCACGGCAGGCACCCTGGTGGCATTTCCCATTTATTGGTATCTCGCCCCGAGATTGAGCGATGCCATGTTCCTGCTGGTGCTGATCTGGACGTTTGCCATCGGTGTGTGGGTGTGCGACAAGACCGGCAAGGCATTGGGTGTACCGGATTACGGCGGTATCGTGTGGGACGAAATCGTCGCGTTCTTGCTGGTGTTGTATTTCACCCCGGAAGGACTCATCTGGCAATTCCTGGCGTTCACACTGTTCCGCTTTTTTGACATTGTCAAACCGCAGCCTATCCGTCATTTCGACTCGCACTGGCACGGCGGTTTGGGCGTTATGTTCGATGACATTCTGGCGGCAGGCTACACCTTGCTGTGTCTGGCGCTGATCAAGAGCGTACTGATTTGAGGCGTCCTTGAGATTCCGAATCCTCGTCTGGTTGTTGTGGTTGGCCTTCCCGCCAACGGCAATGGCCGATGTGTTCAGCGCCAAAGTCATCGTGGTCATGGATGGCGACACGATTTTGGTGTTGCGCGACGGGCACAAGACAAAAATCCGCCTGGCAAACATCGACGCACCGGAAAAGGATCAGCCGTTCGGCAAGGAGTCGCGTGATTCGTTGTTGGAGTTGGTTGACAGGAAAGAGGTGCGTGTCGAAACCAAAGCGGTAGACCGCTACGGGCGAATCGTCGCTTTGGTCAGCCTCAATGGCCACAATATCAATCTGGAACAAGTCAGGCGCGGCATGGCTTGGGGCGGGACCGGAAGCAAAAAAATATACCGTGCCGCACCCGCTGAAAACACCCCCACCCGCTACAGACATCCATCCCGCTCCAAGAGCGGTTTCGCCGAAGTGCAGCTCCAGGCACAAACCGCTCATCGCGGCTTGTGGGCACAGTCTGACCCCGTGCATCCAAGTGATTGGCGTGTGTTACACCCGCCAATTCCCGGACTTCCGGCGACGACAGAAATCCGGCCTTTCCAACAAAGTTTGGGATCCCCGTCCGGAACCGGTTGCGGAAAAAAACGCTACTGCTCGCAAATGCGTTCTTGCGAAGAAGCCACTTTCTACTTGATGAATTGCGGGTTGCTATCACTGGATGGCAATGGCGACGGAATTCCCTGCGAGAGTCTGTGTGGACACAAAAAGCAGGGGCCAACGGTCGCGGACAACTTACCGCAGGAACAGCCGCAACGTTGATTCGTCGAACGGCCAACCCAATTCCTCCCCGCTGTCTTCGCGCCTGAGCACGGGGATCCGTGTACCGTAGCGTTCCAGCAAGTCATCGTCTTCCGCGATATCAACGTGCTCTGCGTTCACTTCTGATTTTTGCAAAACCGACTCAGCCTGTTCGCACAAGTGGCAGAAAGTTGTTCCGTAAAGAATCAGTTTCATCGTGTCCCTTGCCAGCGTTGACACATCGCTGTTGCGCCAACCGCCGGCAACCCTTAGCAATCAATAATCGGTGTAGCCCTTTTCACCCGGTGTGTAGAAGGTGCTGAAATCCGGCGCGGTTTGCG
Organism: uncultured Sideroxydans sp.; assembly: GCA_964425955.1. Taxonomy (GTDB): domain Bacteria; phylum Pseudomonadota; class Gammaproteobacteria; order Burkholderiales; family Gallionellaceae; genus Sideroxyarcus. The sequence continues at coordinate 25,046 of CAYROQ010000014.1, read as the reverse complement.
CCGCTCCGTTGAGCATCTTGGACACCAGATCCGGATTGGAGATAAACGGCCGTCCGAAAGCAACCAGATCCCCTTTGCCGGAATCAAGATCGGCATTGGCGCGCACCACATCGTAACCTCCCGACAGGATGTATCGGCCTTTGAAGTTGGCGCGAATTTTAGCCTTCACGGTCGGGCTGACTTCCGGCGCTCCCATCGAGCTGTGATCGACGATATGGATGTAAGCCAAACCGACTTTGTTCAACTCGTCGATCAGGCGTTCATATAACGCATCCATTTCCGCATCCGGAACCATGCCGTTGAATACACCATAGGGTGAGATACGCATGCCGAGGCGGTCTGCACCGATGGTCGCGGCACATGCCTTGGCCACTTCCACCGCAAAACGAATTCGATTCTCCACGCTGCCGCCCCATTTATCCGCGCGCAGATTTGAAGCGGTATTGAGGAACTGGTCAATCAAATAGCCGTTTGCACCATGTAACTCGACCCCGTCAAAACCGGCCTCGATGGCGCGCTTCGAAGCATTGGCGTATTCCGCGATGGTGGCTGCAATATCCGCCTCGCTCATTGCAACCGGAACCGGGTGCGTCTGCATGCCATTACTGTCCGTCCACATCTCACCTGCTGCGGCAATCGCGGAAGGCGCAAAAATCTGGCTGCCGGCTTGCATGTTGGCAGGATGGGCCACACGGCCCGTGTGCATCAGCTGGATAAATATCTTGCCGCCCGCGACATGCACGCTTTCGGTCACCCGCTTCCAACCCGTCACTTGGTCATCGGAAAACATGCCCGGAATACGCGCATAGCCCAAGCCGTTGGGCGAAGGCGACGTCCCTTCGGTAAGGATGAGTCCGGCGTCGGCACGCAGTGTGTAATATTTCACCATCAACTCATTAGGCACGTTGCCAGTGGCACGCGAACGTGTCAGGGGTGCCATGACGATGCGGTTCTTGAGTTGCAGCTTGCCGAGAGAAAGAGGGGTGAACAGTGTCCTGGTCATTGGTGTTTCCTTTGTGAGCGTGAGTGGGGATTGTTGCTTGTGCTGCGGGTTATAGTTTCAACAGGCTGAAAGCGTGGCCCCATTCGTTGCGCAGAAATCCGGGGATGCACCACAACATACACAGCGGTTCGATGGCGCGTGCCGATTCGGCTTTGCCCATATCTTCGATTTGCCAACCGAACTGCACGAGGATTGTTTGCACTTCGGATTTTGCCTGCTCGTTGTTGCCGCAAATAAACATGGTGGGTTTGCCTGCGGGGAATTGCGGATTGACCATCCACGCGTTGCCCACGCAGGAGAACGCTTTCACGAAATTCGCGGCGGGTGCGATCTTCTGCAAGCGCTCCATCAGCGAACCGTTCAGATCGGTGAAGAAACTCAACACGCCATTGGTCGGCGGCAAGTCCGCAATCGGATTGGTGGTGTCGATGATGGTTTTGCCTGCAATCGCTTTCTCGGGGAGGCTCTTGACCAGTGATTCGGCCGCGCCGCCCTTGACGGAAAGCACCACGAGTTCGCCAAAATCCGCCGCCTGCTCAAATGTGCCCACCGATGCGTTCGCGCCCGCTTTACTCTGCCAGTCTTTCAGTTTTGCCGGATCGCGGCTGCCGCGCATGACTGCATACCCATGTTTCAAAAAACCGTTCGCAAGCACTTCGCCCACGACTCCCGAACCCAACACGGCCACTTTTATTGTTTGCATGATTCTTCTCCTTTCGGACACTTTTCCCTCCCCAAACCCGGGGAGGGTTGAAAACCATTATTGCTTGATCGCTTCAACCGGGATGGTCAGCGTGACTTCGTCACCCACATACGGCACACCTTTGCTCAGACCAAAATCGGAACGTTTGATCTTGCTGGTAGCCGTTGCACCGCAGGCCTCTTTTTTCACCATCGGATGTGGCATGCACAAGAAAGAATTCACGGTGAGTGTTACCGGTTTGGTCACGCCTTTAACAGTCAGGTCGCCCTCCACGGAGACAACTTTGTCACCATCGAACTTCAGCTTATTGGACTTGTAGGTGATGGTCGGGAACATCTCCGTGTCGAACAGATCAGCGGCTTGGATGTGTTCATTGAACAATGCTGAACCCGTATTGACAGACTTCGCATCGATCTCGACATTGATGGAGCCGGTACGTTTGATGCGGTCGAGGGTAATGGTGCCGGAGGTCTTGTCGAAGCGGCTGAGCTGGATGGAATAACCCAGATGGCTGTATTCGAAACGCGGCATGGAATGCGTCGGCTCGATGTTGTAAGTCTCGGGTTCTGCGTAGGCGACAGCCGAGAGGGATGCGGCAAGGGTAAGGGCGATAATTTTCTTCATGGTGTTCTCCTTGGTGATGGGGGTTGGGTTACTTCTTGGCGGGTGAAACGTTTACAACGATGTGAAACTTGATCTGAATCTCGTTTGCGACGGTGCCGACATCGGCCCACAGGCCCTCGCCGATCGCGTAATCGAGACGGTTGATAACAAATGCACCGTCAAAAATGCCGCGCTTTCCCTCGGACAGAAAAGTAACGGGCGTCGTTACCTCCAGCGTCTTGCCCTTGATGCTCAATTTTCCGCTGGCTACATAAGAATTTCCGCCCAGCGCCTTAATGCCGGTCGAGGCAAAACTGGCAACCGGAAACGTCTTGGCGTTGAACCACAATTTGCCGACTACTTCGTCGTCGCCTTCCTTCGAGCCGGTATCGATGCTATCCACATAAATCTCGAAAGTTGCCTTGGCTTGGGACAGTTTGGCCGGATCAAAAACAAGTTGTGCATTGAAGCGATTGAACCGGCCTTCCGAAGCCACACCCATTTGTCTGAAACCGAAATTCACGCTGCTCTCGCTCACCTGTACCTGGCTGAACTGGAGGGCGGATGCCAGTCCGCAATATACGAACAGCCCCGCAAAACCGAGTGCGTTGAAAACCGTCGTTCGGGTTAAATAACGTTTGATAAAAATCATCTTGGTCTCTCTTAAATGGCTTGGAGGAGTTCAGGCAAAGTGCCCGTTACGAAAATCGTCCAGCGCCTGATGGATCTCTTGCTGTGTGTTCATCACGAAAGGTCCGTATTGCACGATGGGTTCGTTGAGCGGCTTGCCCGCGACCAGGATCAGCCGCGCTTCTTCCTGTGTCGACAGAGTCAGCCCTCCCGCTTGCGGTGTGTTGCTCAATATACCCATGCGACGTGAATCCACTGTTAGACCAGCCACGTTCACCGCGCCGCGATACACATAGATGAATGCGTTGTGTGTGGCGGCAATAGCCGTGGAGAAGACCGTCCCTGCGGGAAGATGGATGTCCAGGTAAAGCGGCTGGGTAAACTCGCGTGTGACCGCACCCGTAATACCGTTACTGCTGCCGGCGATCACCCTCACCTTCACGCCGTCCGCCGTCGTGTATTCGGGAATATCGGCAGAAGCAAAATCCCGATACCAGGGCTCGGACATTTTCTGCTGTGACGGCAAGTTCAACCAAAGTTGGAATCCTTCCATCACCCCGTCTTTTTGTTCGGGGATCTCGGAGTGGATCACGCCGCGCCCGGCCGTCATCCATTGCACGCCACCGTCACCCAGCAAACCTTCGTGACCGGCACTGTCACGATGGCGCATACGACCGGCCAACATATAGGTGATGGTTTCAAAACCGCGATGCGGATGGTCTGGAAAGCCCGCGAGGTAGTCGTCCGGATCGTCGCTGCCGAACGCATCCAGCATCAAAAAGGGATCAAGGCGGTGCTGCAACTTGCCGGTGAGCACGCGCGTCAGCTTCACGCCTGCGCCATCCGAGGTGGCAATCCCCTCGACCAGTCGTTCAACGGTGCGGGATTGGATGATGGGTACTGCGTCGATAGCGTTCATTTTTTGGCTCCATATCCTAGTGATTTGGTCGCATATTAGGCGGCTCGAATTAATAGATAAAGCCAAGTTTTCGAGATAAACTATCCCATAAATGGAACAAATGAAAATCTCCGCCGACGACCTGATCCTGTTCGCCACCATCGTCGAGCAGGAAAGTCTGGTGCGCGCCTCCGAACATCTCGGCATGCCCAAAGCCACTGTCTCACGCCGCTTGTCGAATCTGGAATCCGGGCTGGGGCAACGTTTGTTGCTGCGCACCACACGCCGCCTCACCCTCACCGATTTTGGACAGGAATTCCTCGATCACTGTCGGCGCGTCACGGAAGAGGTCGCCACCGTGCAGGATTTTGTGCGCAGCCAGGAGGCTCAACCGCGCGGACGATTGCGCGTCTCGATGCCGGGCGACTATGCCAAACAACATTTCTCGCGCGCCATCGCCACGTTCATCGAAACCTATCCCGAGATACAACTTGATCTTGACCTGAGTTCGCGCCGCGTCGATCTGATCGGCGAACGTTTTGATCTCGCCATTCGTATGGGTGATCTGGAAAACGACAGCACGCTGGTGGCGCGCAAGATTGACGATCAAGGTATCGGTTTGTATGCCAGCCCGATCTATCTCGCCCTGCATCCCGCACCCAAACATCCGGACGATCTTGAACATCATGTCTCGGTGAGATTACTCTCGGTGCGCGGCACTGCCGTGCCATGGAAACTGATACGCGGCAAAGAAGTTTGGGAAGGGGTACCCCCCGGAAGGCTCACGCTGAATTCTCCCGACATGATCCAACAACTGTTGCTGGATGGCGCGGGCATTGGTGCCTTGCCCGATGTGTTTGTGGCCGAAGATTTACAGCGCAAGAGATTGGTGCGCGTCCTGCCCAAGTGGTGCCTGCCCACCATTCCCGCTTGGGCGGTGATGCCCATGCGCCGCTTCCTGCCCACCAAGACGCGTGTTTTCCTGGATCACATCGAGCGGTTTATGGAGAAAAGTTAGGTAGAAATTTCCCGATGAACGGGATATCGACGCTCGCTCACTCCTCCAATCAGAGTGCTAGAATTCTCCTCACTAGAGGTAGCGCAGACTACCCCATTCAAGAGGAGAATATGATGCGTCGTTTCACGAGGTTCACTCTGTTGGTACTCTGCTGCGCGCTGCCACTTCACTCAACTGCTCAAGCTGAATTTTCAAGTCACCTAGACCGTATCAAAACGAACAAGATTTTAAGAGTCTGCATCTGGCCTGACTATTTCAGCATCACCTACCGCAACCCCAAGACACTGGAACTTTCCGGCATCGACATCGACTTGGCACACGAACTCGGCAAAGATCTCGGCGTCACCGTTCAATTCGTTGATAGTTCTTTCGCCAAGTTGATCGATGATGTCACTCAGGATCGTTGTGACATCGCGATGTTCGCGATAGGCATCACACCGACACGCGCAGCAAAACTTCGCTTCTCCTCCCCCCATCTTGCGAGCGATATCTTCGCAATCACTACGAAGACAAACCGTCGAATCAAATCATGGGATGACATCGACAAGCCCGGTTCAGTGGTGGCTGTCGCCAAGGGCACATTACATGAACCGGTGATGAAGGAAAAACTCAAAGCCGCACAATTACTCGTGCTGGATACGCCGTTCGCGCGCGAGCAGGAAGTCGAGTCAGGGCGTGCCGATGTGTTCATGACCGATTATCCCTACAGCCAGCGCTTCATGGCCAACTCGGATTGGGCGCGACTGATTACACCACCCAGCACATACCACATCACACCCTATGCTTACGCCATCAAGCCGGGGGATGACGCGTGGCATGCGCGAATCGAACGTTTTGTAAGCGACATCAAACGCGACGGCCGCTTGATAACTGCGGCCAAGCGTAACAAATTGGATCCGATTGTCATGCCATGAAATCCAGAACACAACAGTTGCGACAAATCTTTGCGGTCGCATTGTTAATGTTCATTTGTGGTGTGCTTGGAATCACGTCCTACTCGCTTTGGCAACTGCGGGATGAAGCGATTAATAATGGGCTGGAGATCTCGGCCATGCACACGCGGGGGTTCGAGGATTTTCTGACGCAGAACCTGCATGTGGTCGAGTTGATTTCAGCCAATACGCTGACGCAGGGCAATCAGCCCAAAGACCTGAGCGCCATTGAAGCCTCGTTTATCTCCACGTTGCATCACGCGCCGTTTTTGCGCTCCATGTCTCTACTTGACGAAAGTGGGCGCATCTTTGCAAGCTCCAACCCGGCGAACGTTGGGATCCAAGTGAACACACAAGACTACTTGCCGACTGCCAGAGCGGAAGCTCAGTTACTGCGTTTTGGACCCCCGTGGGCAGGACGCGATTTTTCCAGCGGGCGTCCCTCGACACACAAAATGCCCGTGGAGTCAGACGCACAGTTCTTCATTCCAATCACACGTCCAGTGCAGATTGAAAGACGCTCCGCGACGATGTTATTTGCAATCAATCCGGATTATTTCATCAACCACGTTTCACAAAAACTCACCGTTGAAGAAGGACTTGTCGGGGTGCTCCGCTACGACGGCACGCTATTGATGAGCACCGATCCATCGGCTCAAGCAGGTTCGCTACGTGAGGGTGTCGTAAACGAGTTGCAGCTAGCAGAGTCGGAAACCGGAAGATTTGAAAAAGATTTTGGCCATCCACAACCCGAACTGACTTCTTTTCGAGCTTCTCGCCTGTATCCCCTGGTTGTCATCACGCATGTCCATCGCGCCTACGCTTTGCGCAACTGGGCCGTTGAAACAAAGACATTACTCGCGGTCATCCTTCCAACACTTCTTGCCGTCACTCTGATCTTGCTGGCGTTCTATCGTCGCCAAGTGCAGATCGCTCTGCAACGCACCGAAGCCGAACGTGCGCTGCGCAGAGAAAGTGAAAAGAACCTTGCCTTGCTGCACAACGCCAGCGACGGGATACACATCCTTGATCCCGATGGAAACGTGATCGAGGCCAGCGATTCCTTCTGCGACATGCTGGGATATAGCCGCGCCGAGATCATCGGCATGAATGTCACGACTTGGGATGCCAGCTTTTCAAAAAGTGAAATTCCGCAGGTAATCAGCCGGCAACTTTCAAATAAGGGCCGATCGCAATTCGAAACTCGGCACCGGCGCAAAGACGGCACTCTGTTTGATGTCGAGGTCAGCGGTTTCCCGCTAGTGCTCGATGGCAAACCGGCACTTTTCAACGCTTCACGCGACATCACCGAGCGCAAACACTCCTTGGCCGAACTCAATATTGCCGCAACAGCCTTTGAATCACAGGAAGGCATTCTGGTTTCGGATGCAAACAGCAAAATCCTTCGCGTCAATTCTGCCTTTACCGAAATCACAGGTTATTCGACCGCAGAAGTCATTGGAAAAAATCCGCGCATTCTGAGTTCGGGACGTCACGACGCAAACTTTTATTCGTCCATGTGGGAGAGTCTGAACACAAACGGCGTTTGGAAGGGGGAGATTTGGAATCGTCGCAAGAATGGTGAAATCTATCCGGAGTATCTGACCATCACTGCGGTTAAAGATCAAAGCAATAACGTGACAAACTATGTCGCTTCGCTTGCCGATATCACGCATCGGAAAGCGGCCGAACAGGAGATCAAGAATCTGGCTTTCTTTGATCCGCTTACACAATTGCCCAACCGCCGTTTGCTATTAGACCGGCTTCAGCAAGCCTTGTCCTCCTGTGCGCGTAGCGGAAAAACGGGAGCGATCTTGTTCATCGACCTGGACAATTTCAAAAATCTCAACGACACGCTCGGCCACGACATTGGTGACCTGTTGCTGAGGGGAGTCGCACAACGTTTGGTGTCTTGCGTGCGCGAAGGCGACACCGTTGCCCGTTTAGGCGGTGACGAATTCGTCGTATTACTGGAAGATCTAAGCGAGATACCGCTTGAGTCAGCCAAACAAGCTGAAGTGATTGGCGAGAAGATACTCGTTGATCTCAACCATCCCTATCAACTCGGACAGTTCGAATACCATAGCACTCCAAGTATCGGGGTATCTCTGTTCGCGGATCACCGGGTAAAGACCGATGAATTGCTTAAGCAGGCAGATATCGCGATGTACCAGGCAAAAAAAGCAGGGCGCAACACTTTGCGCTTCTTTGATCCAAAGATGCAGGAATCGATTTCGACACGTGCCAATCTTGAGATTGGATTACGCCGGGCGCTGAGTGACGGGCAATTCCAATTGTTCTTCCAGCCTCAAGTAGATCGCTCTCAACATGTGATTGGTGCCGAGGCACTGATACGCTGGCAACATCCCGAACGCGGACTCATCTCCCCCCTTGAATTCATCCCGCTAGCGGAAGAAACGGGGCTTATCGTTCCCATCGGGCAGTGGGTGCTGGATACCGCCTGCGCGCAAATCAAAGCCTGGGAACGAGAGGCAGTTACTCGCGACCTTGTTCTTGCGGTGAATGTAAGCGCAAAGCAATTTCACCAGACTGATTTTGCCGCCCAAGTGAAAGCGACCATTGAGCGGTACGCAATCGAGCCGTCACATCTCAAGCTGGAATTGACGGAGAGCATGTTGCAAGTCAATATTGACGACACCATCTCGATCATGATGGCATTAAAACAAATGGGGGTCAGATTCTCGCTGGACGACTTTGGCACCGGCTATTCCTCGTTGCAATACATCAAACGCTTACCGCTCGATCAGTTGAAAATCGACCGTTCTTTTGTGAATGAAATCGTTTCCGACGTCGGAGACAAAGCCATCGTCACGACCATTATTGCAATGGCGCACAGTCTGAACATCAATGTCATTGCTGAAGGCGTCGAAACGGATGGGCAAAGACTGCAACTGATTGAACTCGGCTGCGTACATTTCCAAGGGTATTTGTTCGGCAAGCCGATGATGATTGAAGCTTTCAATGATCTGCTTGTTCCAGATTGACGCCTCGCTTCCAGAACACATTAGTGCCCAAAACGCCCGACGAGCAGCCGTCCACTTCTACTGCGTTTTTACAATTAGGGTTGCACCTGACCCGCTGATTTCAGAAGTTGCGATTTCGTAACCAGTCTTTCACCGTAGGATAGGTCAATCTCACCCTCAATTCTTCCTTCATTCGTGCATTCGTCAAGCGCCGTGATTCGTTCATGAACGACCACATCATCGGCGATACAACACGCTGAACCTCGGCACGAGGTAGGCGCGGCGGGCGCGACAACTGGTAAGCATCGGCGAGGGTATCGAAATAGTCGCCCATTTTCATCTGGTCATCATCCACGGCGTGATAGACACGGTTCGGTTTGGCATGGCGCAAGGCGGCCACGACGATTCGCGCGAGATCATCGGCATGGATGTGATTGCTGTAGCTGTCCTGTTCCGCCAGGATCGCGGGGGCACCGGCACGCAGCCGTTCCAGTGGCAGACGTTCGGCGGCGTAGATCCCGGGCACGCGCAGGATGCAGGCATTAACCTGATTTGCTTGCGCCCATTCACGAATTTGTAATTCCGCATTGACTCTTGATCGGGCGCGTTGTGTCATGGGGTTCACCGCCCGCGTCTCATCCACCACGTCACCGGAGCAGTCGCCGTACACACCGCTGGTGCTGATGTAGACGAGTTTCCGGGGAATTTTTCCGATGGATAAGGCTGCGAGTAAATGGCGCGTGCGATGATCGACCGGTGTTGTGTTTTCTCTCCCGCGTCGCTCCGCCGTTGGCGGCAGATTTTGCGGCGGCGGGGCGAAGTGCAGAACGCTATCGGCGATGCCTGAAACGCGCCCCATACTTTCACGGTCATCCATGTCCGCGATAAGCGGAGTTACGCCAAGCGTCCGTAAACGGGCGGCCTTGGCGGGGTTACGCACCAGTGCGTAGAGACAATAACGGCCCTGCAACAAGGGGATGGTGCGTAACGCAATGTCGCCACAGCCGGCAATAAGCAGATTTTTCATGGCGCGATTATGCGTTAAAATCGCGCCCCTCTAAAATCGAGATTGCCGCCATGAGCTTCAAGACCACTATCCAGCCGAGCCAGCACAGCTTCCCCGTCGACGCCCACGAGACCATTCTCGAAGCGGCTTTAGAGCACGGGTTTGTGCTGCCGTATAGCTGCCGCAACGGGGCATGTGGCGTGTGCAAAGGCAAAGTCGTGGAAGGCAAAATCGATTACGGTAACCCGCAGGCGCATGCGCTGAGCGAGGCGGAAAAAGCGGCGGGCATGGCGTTGTTCTGTTGCGCCAAACCGCTGTCCGATCTGGTGATCGAAAGCCATGAGGTCAGCCGCGCGCAGGATATTCCGGTGAAGATGTTGCCGTGCCGCGTGGAAAAAATGGAGAAGATCGCGCACGATGTGATGGTGATCTTTCTCAAATTGCCCACCAACGAACGTCTGCAATTTCTCGCCGGACAATACATCGATATCCTGCAAAAAGAAGACAAGCCGCGCAGCTTCTCGCTGGCCAATGCACCGCACGATGATACTTTCCTGGAGCTGCATGTGCGCAACATCGCCGGCGGCACATTCACCCATCATGTGTTCAACACCATGAAAGAGCGCGACATCCTGCGCATCAAAGGCCCGCTCGGCACGTTCTTTCTGCGCGAGGATTCAGATAAGCCCATTGTGTTCGTCGCCAGCGGCACCGGCTTCGCGCCGGTCAAGGCGATCATCGAGCATGCGATCAAGATCGGCTTCAAACGCGAGATGCATTTTTATTGGGGCGTGCGCAAAGCGGCCGATCTCTACATGCTGGACAAAATCAGGGGATGGGAAGCGCAACACGGCATCAAATTCACCCCCGTGGTATCCGACGAGCACTGGAACGGGCGTAGCGGGTTTGTGCATCAGGCGGTATTGGAAGACTTCAATGACCTGTCGAAATACGCGGTCTACGCCTGCGGCGCACCGGTAGTGGTGGAAGCCGCGCACCGCGATTTCACGTCACAACGCGGTCTGCCGAATGAAGCGTTCTATTCAGACGCGTTCACATTTGTACCCAAAAACTGACCCTCATTCGTTGGAATGCTTACTGGCCAACAGGGAGTACTTGCAAACATCGTCCGGCTGCTGCAACTTCTCGGCCAGTTGCGCCAGGGCGGTGTAAGCCCCGCTGCCTGGCCGGATGCTGATACTGGCATCCAGATAGTTCTGCGCCTTGCCCCACAATTCCTGGTGCAGACACAGCTTGCCCAGCGCCAACAATAATCCCGCATCGTCGTGATGCACCTTCAACCAGCGTTCGGCTTGGTCGATCAGCGTTATCACACTGCCTTCGAGATGGTCCCCGTACAGCGCAGCCACTTCGCTGTTCCACTCGGCATTGAGGCTTTCCGTTAGTAGATTTCTCGCCAAAAGACCTTCTCCCAACCCCATGAAGATACGCGCGGCTTGTGCGGCGATCTTGCTGCGATGCTTGAATTCGGCGGGCAGGCTTTTCCAAACACTGTGCATCAATTCCGCGTCATGTCCACTGCCGCGCAATTTTTCCAGCCACGCTTGTTGACGCATCTGGGTCGCCAAAGTGGCGTTGATGGCATTGCGCTTTTCCAGTTGGTTCGCCACGTCCAACACCGCATCCCAATTACGCGCTTGTTGTTGTGCTTTCAATTCCAGATTGAGCGCGCCGATATGTTTGCGCATGCCGGTCTCACTTAACTCCCTGAGTGAACTGAGCGCCGACTGGGGCTGCTTCTGGTCGAGCTGGAACTCGGCCTTGGCCATCAGACGCATGGTTTCTGCACCCACCGTTTTATCCCGGGTTTCGGCCAGATACCCGTCGCGCCGGTCGAATTCACGCAACTCGTTGGCGGAACGCGCCGCGATGATGGTATTCAGACCGGAGTGTTCGCCATACTCCATAGCCTTGACCGCTTCTTTTTCCGCGACGGCGAAGCGGCCTTCAAAGAAAGCCGTCAGTGCCTCCAGCATCGCCGCACGCCCTTTGCTTTTTGCGCGCTCGGCACGGAAGGCGCGCACCTGTCGCGGCAACCGGATCGCGGACGAAATGAAACGCGTACTCAGATAAAGCGCCACAAACAAGACGACCTGACCCAGCACAAAAAGTGTTAGCGACAATTCCACCCGGTACGGTGCATAGACCAGCACCACGTAGCCGCCTTGTTGTGCGATCAGGGTCACGCCCACTGCGGCACCAAACAGCAACAGCAACCAGACCAGTGATTTCATCGCGCCGCCCGTTCCTGGGATGCGCGGAAATGACGCACCGCCTCCAGACTGGCGCTGATATCCGGGACTTCGATGGCGATGTTGGTCGCGATGAGTTTTTGCAGGACACCCAGCGTTTGTTCGGTCTCTTTCGATTTGGCATCGAAATGGCGTTTGATCCAAACTTGGGCTGTCTTCAACTCGCGCTGGAAGCTGACTTCATCGCGCGATACCAAGGCCACACGCGCGGTAAGCAAACGCAATTTCAGGTTCTCGCGCAGGAAGAAGGATTGGGTGGGAGACAGCAACGGCATCTCTTCCTGTTGTGTCACTTCAACCCGCACCAGCTGCCTCAATTCCAGCCATAACTCATGCAGGAAAACACGCCAGCCGCTCTCGGCTTCTGCCTTTGTTTCCGGCACCGCAACAGTTTGCTGGGCACGCACTTCCTGCACCAGCGGCAGTGTATCGACACTGAGAATAAGTTTGTCCAATTGCTGGTTGAAAGCCGGGACGTCCACATTGGGCAACACGCGCAGGCGTTCGATATCGTGATCGATCTGCTTGAGCAGCCCGGCAAATACCGGTCTGTCCAGTCTTTGCAAACGGCCCTCGGCGTGTTGCATGGCAATCAGCGCCGCTTTCACATTGGCCGAGAGTTGCAGTTGTTGTCCGGCGATGAGCAGCATCTGCTCCACATCGGCCAACACCGTCAAATCGCGGCTGCTCGACATCTCCTGATACAGGGCATCCAACGCGATACGCTGGTTTTGTGTCTCGGCGAATTTGTTTTCCAGCAGACTCAATTTGCCGCCCAGTTCACGTACCAACTCCTGGTTTTGCGCCAGCAAAGTCTGATGCGCTTTGCCGGTGCCTTCGACATCCGCCAGACGGTGCGCCACTTCCTGCTGCACTTGGGCGATCTGATGTTGTCCATCCAGCCATTGCCAGACGAAGATCACCACCAGCACCACTAAGGTGAGCTGGGTCAGCGTCATGCGCGAGATCAGATCACCCAGAACATTCTTCTTCGGTGACGGCATCCCGGCCGAAGCCTCTGCTTCGGGGCTGGGTTTGGTTTGATTGGTATCGGCTTGGGTGGGTGTTGGTGTTGTTTCACTCATGGCATTTGTTCCGTTTGGTGTGCGCCCATGCTATCAAAGCCTCCAGCATTCCGTCATCCCCACTTGCAGTCTGGATGACATCGCGCCAGCCCTGTTGACGTGCCAGTTCTGCAATCCGGGCATGCGGTACAAACAACGGGATGACGGCAAACCGCGCCTTGTCCGGTTCTCCCAGCATCTGCCAGAGATGAGCCAAAGCCTCGCTGCTGGTGACGGTCAGCGCGTCTGCTTTGCCTGCCAACAACTCAGTGGCATCCGTTTCCGGCTTGCTGCGCTGATAACACGTGACGTATTCGACTTGCGCACCGCGTGATTTGAGTGTGTCACCCAGCACTTCGCGTCCACCGTCCCCGCGCAAAATTGCCACGCGCCAACCGCTGACATTTTGTAATTCGGGTAAGACCAGCAACGCTTCGCTATCAAAGCGCTCGGTGGGTGCAATGACATTTGTGACACCCAGATCGCGCAAAGCCTGCGCACTGCTTTGTCCGACGGCCGCGATACGCACTTTGGTCGGAATATTATTCAATTCTGCCATAGCGTAATTCACGGCATTCGGGCTGATGAACACCAGCAGGTCGTAACACTGGAGATCCTGCGCCAGTGTCGTCAATACCTTGGTATCACTGGCCGGCGCGATCTCCAGCAGGGGAAATAACAGCGGCTTTCCGCCCAGCCGGGTGATGTTTTGCGCCAGTCCATTTGCCTGTCCACGCGGTCGCGTGACGGCGATATTCAATCCGGCAAGCGGTAGCTCAACCATTCAGGGCGGCCAGGATTTCGCCCGCCCCCTGCTGCAACAAGTCCTGCGCGACAACATCCCCCAACGCCTCGGGCTGCGCCAAATCACCGCTGTGTTCGGCACGCAGCAAACGGGTTCCGTCCGGTGTGGCGACGAATCCGCGCATGCGCAACTTGCCATTCAACACTTCGGCGAAACCACCCAATGGGACTTGGCAACTGCCCGCCAGCGCACGGCTCATGCTGCGCTCGGCTAAAACACAGGCCGCTGTGTCGGCGTGATGCAGAGGCGCCAGCACGTCTTTCAAGTCGGCACGGTCGGCACGTATTTCGATACCCAGCGCGCCCTGCCCCACAGCCGGCAAACTGTCCTCGCTGGAGATCACGGCGCGGATACGCTCACCCAAACCCAGACGTTTCAGTCCGGCAGCGGCGAGAATGATGGCTGAGTATTGCCCTTCATCCAGCTTGCGCAGACGCGTCTGCACATTACCGCGCAGGGGTTGGATCACCAAATGCGGGAAGCGCGCACGTAACTGGCTTTCACGGCGCAGGCTGGAGGTGCCCACGATACTGCCCGCCGGCAACGCGGCGAGATTGTCGAATTTGTTGGAGACGAAGGCATCGCGCGGATCTTCGCGTTCGCCGATACACGCCAGCACAAAACCTTGCGGCAAATTCATCGGCACGTCCTTGAGCGAATGCACGGCGATGTCGGCGCTGCCGTTTTCCAGCGCGGTTTCCAGCTCTTTGACAAACAGGCCTTTGCCGCCGATCTTGGACAAAGTCACGTCGAGAATCTGGTCACCCTGCGTGGTCATGCCGAGGATGCTGACGGAGGTTTGTGGGTATAATGCGCGCAACCTGTCCCGAATGTGTTGCGCTTGCCACATGGCCAATGCGCTTTCGCGCGAGGCGATCACCAAACGGGACGGCGGAGTGAAAGTAACCTGACTCATCGATTTTCCTGGGTATTTTAATCAAACAAAATTGCGGCGCATTCTAGCAGGTGCGCCTTACTTTTGCGCCGTACACGAGCTAAGAATAATGAATCTGATTTCCGCCCCCGCCGACATCTCCAGCAAAGACGCACCCCTGCGCGAAGACATCCGATTACTCGGCCGCATCCTCGGCGACACCCTGCGCGAACAGGAAGGCGAAGCGACCTTTGCATTGATCGAGAACATCCGCCGCGCGGCGGTGCGTTTCCGCAAGTCGCAGGACGACCGCGACCGCGCGCAGTTGGAACAGATGCTGGATGCGTTGAGTCCCGAGGAAACGTTGCTGGTGGTGCGCGCCTTCAGTTATTTCTCGCAACTTTCCAACATCGCCGAAGACCTGCACCACAACCGCCGCCGCCGTGCACATCTGAAGGCCGGATCGCCACCACAGGAAGGCAGCATGCAGCTGGTGTTGGATCACGTGCAGGAAAAGAAGCTGGGGATCGCCGACGTTCAGGCTTTTTTCGACAAAGCGGTGATCTCGCCGGTGCTGACCGCGCATCCAACCGAGGTGCAGCGCAAAAGTATTCTCAATTGCCAGCTCATCATCTCCAGCCTGCTTTCCGAGCGCGACCGCATCGAGATGACCCCGGAGGAACTGGCCGACAACGAAGAGACGCTGCACCGTTTTGTGCTCATTTTGTGGAGCACACGCATGTTGCGCACTTCCAAATTGTCGGTGCAGGACGAAGTGAAGAACGGCCTGACCTTTTACGATTACACCTTCCTGCGCGAGATACCCAAACTGTATTCCGGACTGGAAAAACAGATCGAAGCACGCTTCGGCCAGCGTATCGAATTGCCGCCTTTCCTGCGCGTGGGCAGCTGGATTGGCGGCGACCGCGACGGCAATCCGTTCGTCACCCATGAAGTGATGTTGAACGCGGCGCAGCGCCACTCTTCCACCGCGCTGGACTATTATCTGGCGGAAACCGAATTGCTCAACTCGCGCCTGAGTCTTTCCAGCCGCCTGGTGAATATCACCCCCGAGCTGGAAGCCTTCGCCGCACAGTCGCCGGACAAAGACCCCAACCGTGAAGACGAACCTTACCGTCGTGCGCTAATCGCAGTGTATGCGCGCTTGGTCGCCACCTCCGAACACCTTGGGCACCGCGTGCACCACTTGCATCCGGTGAGCAAAGAGGTGAAGCACTACGCCAACGCCGCCGAATTTATCGCCGAACTCGATATCATCATCGACTCGCTGGAACACCACGGTGCGTTGTATCTGTCGCGTGGTCGTATGGCCTATCTGCGGCGCGCGGTGGAAGTATTCGGTTTCCACTTGGCACCTTTGGACATGCGCCAGCACAGCGGCGTACACGAACAAGTGGTGAGTGAATTGTTGGTGAACGCGGGTGTTTCCGACTACGCGTCGCTGAATGAAGGTGCACGGCGAGAAGCTTTGCTCGTCGCTTTACAAACGTCCAAATCCCTTTCACCCGATCTGGAAAAATTCTCCGAAGTCGTTCAGGGCGAACTGCGCCTGATGTTTGCCGCCGCCAACATCCACCAGCGTTTCGGTACGGCAGCATTGCCCAACTACATCATCTCCAAAACAGACGCGGTGAGCGACCTGCTGGAAGTGGCGCTGATGGTGCAGCAGAGCGGCTTGTTAAAGGTGAGCGGGTCAACCCGCCCCCCCCACCCTGGCCCGGAGGGAGAGGGGACAAACGAATCGCTACGCGGATCTCAAGCTCATGCGCTGGACATCAACATCATCCCGCTGTTCGAGACCATCGAAGATTTGCGCGGTTGCGGCGTCATCATGGATGAATTGTTCTCCATTCCGTTCTACCGCGAACTGCTGAACAGCCGCGACAACACGCAGGAAGTGATGCTGGGATATTCCGACAGCAACAAGGACGGCGGCTACCTCACAGCCAACTGGGAGTTGTACAAAGCCGAAGTGGAACTGGTGCAAGTGTTCGAGAAACACGGCATCGAATTGCGTCTGTTCCACGGTCGCGGCGGCACCGTGGGTCGCGGCGGCGGCCCCAGCTTCCAGGCGATTTTGGCGCAACCGCCGGGCAGTGTGAATGCGCAGATCCGCATCACCGAGCAGGGCGAAGTCATCTCCAGCAAATATTCCGACCCGGAGATCGGCCGTCGCAACCTGGAGATTCTGGTGGCCGCCACCATGGAGGCGACGCTGGTGCATCACCACGGTGACGATTCCACCATGCCGGAATTCCATCGCATCATGGAAGCGATGAGCCTCGATGCGTTCGCTGCCTACCGCAAGCTGGTGTACGAAACACCGGGCTTTACCGATTATTTTTTCGCCGCCACACCCATCCGCGAGATCGCCGAACTCAACATCGGCAGCCGTCCTTCTGCACGCCGCGCCACCAACAAGATCGAAGACCTGCGCGCCATTCCGTGGGTATTCAGCTGGGGCTTGAGCCGCGCGCTGCTGCCGGGCTGGTTCGGCTTCGGCAGCGCGGTCAAACAGTTCATCGGGCGTGAGGGCGATGCCGGATTAAAACAGTTGCAAAGTATGTATCAGAATTGGGCGTTCTTCCGTGGCATGTTGTCCAACATGGACATGGTGCTGTCCAAGACCGACATGGGTATCGCCTCGCGTTACGCCGAACTGGTCCCGGATGAAGCCTTACGCGCAAGGATCTTTGGCGCCATCGAAGCAGAATGGCAGGACACGGTGGACATGTTGTTCGCCATCAGTGAAGTCTCCCACTTGCTGGAAGACAATCCTGCATTGGCGCGCAGCCTGACCACCCGCACGCCCTACATCGACCCGCTCAACCACCTGCAAGTCGGACTGTTGCACCGCCACCGCGCGGGCGATACCGACGAGAAGGTCAAACGCGCCATCCACCTCACCATCAACGGCATCGCGGCGGGGTTGCGGAATAGCGGTTGAACCAAAAAACCTCTCCCCGCTTCCACACCACTCAGCACCAACGGTGTGGTTCTTCAAGGGATAAACCGCAGTTCCAAACAAACAAGCCCGCAATGCGGGCTTGTTTTATTCACTGTACCAAATAACTACTACCTGCTAAACGCAGCCACTCCATTCACTACGGTTGCGCCATTGGTGAATCCGTACACCACACCGGCACCGGTACCCGTGGCTCCGGTGAATATCCCGCCCGCAAAACCTTGTACAGCGGTTCCATTGGCAGTCGCGGTGTAAGTACCGCCGCTGTCGTTGCTGAAGCCTCCGTTCTGGATCGGCATATTGGTTCCGGTCGCCACATAGTTGATTGCGTTGACCGTTGCATTCACGCCCATGTTCACGGTTTGTGCAGTGAAGTTGGCTTGCAGTGATGCGCTGTTCAACGTGCCCACAATGCCCTGGTTATCCGTTGGATTGGTACCGCCGACCAGCGTGTAATTGAACGTACCCGACACCGGCAACACAACATTGGTCGCGGTCGGGCCGGCGATCCAATGCAGATTGGTATTTGCCACAGAGGTCACCGCATTGGTCACACGGTCGGTGTATTGCAAATTGCCACCGCTCCAACGCCCCCAACTGAAACCGGAGATTGTATCGCTGCCCACATTCACACTGGTGGCCGTGCCGATCGACACCGCTGTGGAGGTGGAAAAAGCCAGGTTGTTGTTATTGTTGTTGCTACCCAGATCAAACCCGGTGACTGCTCCCGCTACCGTGGTGACACGTGTTGCATTATTCACGTCACCACTTGCCTGGAAACCACCCGTCGGGTCGATGTGCGTCTCAATCACCAAACGTGCCGGGGTAGCTGTATCCACTGTTGCACCGGCCACGCCGTTCACCGAGGTTTGCACCAGGGCAACGGTGCCGTTCACGGTTTGCAGTCCCGGATTCAGCGTGGTGCCGTTAGCCGCACCAAATGCGCCGGACGCGCTGATCGTGCCGCTACTCAACGCCCAGGTACCTGATACCTCAGTGGCATTCGGTCCGTAGAAATGGCCGCTGGTCACGCCTGATGTGGCCGCACCCGTCGCAATCGCAACCGGGCTGGCATTCACTGCCGGAGCGACACCCGCGGTCACGCTTCCGCTAAAACTACTGGCGACAGAAGAGATCGTGCCGTTGATCGTCAGATCATTGAAAAAGCCAGCAGCTAGTTGCGTTGAAGTATCCGTTGCGGCGATGCCAGTCAAGCTTCCTAATATCGTGCTGTTGGTGAAGTTGGCGGTTAGGCTGGTGATGCCACTTAACAGGTAAAGGGTGTTGTTCGCACTGTCCTGAGCTGCGCCTTCCATTCCACCGGTGTATGTCGCATTTATAGCTTGCGGCATAGAGGCGGCGGAAGTCAGGACTGAGCCACCGGCAAAATAGATATTGGCAAACGGCCCGGTTAATATTTGCAGACCATTCGGGTGTTTGCGCACCCACCCATAACTGGAGTAAGCCAACCCTCCGAATAGATTACTGTACGCACCCGAGTAAATCGTCACTTCAACGCCTTCACCCGTCGCCGCATCAAAGCCCGCATAGGTATCAGGTGCCTGTTGGGTCAAGGTCGCAACATTCATCGCTACCCCACCCGTGGTCGACAAGCTACTGATCGTGGTGCCATCAGTTGAGGTCAGACTGACCGTAGTAGGCGGTTGCACTACGAACGTACCAGTTGTGCCGGCGGGGAAGGTGACTCCGTTGGTAATCATAGTCATCGTCGGCGCTAACACCGCAATGCTATCGGTATAGGTTTTTGTACCTACGGCACTTGGCGTACTTGGAACACCTGTTAATCCCGCCAACTGATATTGGAACATCGCACCCTTCAGAGTATCCCCGGTGATCTGGCCGGACACCTTTGAAACATACGCAGAACTGCTCACGTCGACACCATCCAGCAACACCGACAAGGCACCCGGCCCGGTCATTGAAGTTGCTGCCGCGAAGGATGAAGCACCGTTGCCATTGTTATTCCCCAAGGGCGCTTCGCTACCCAACGGGGTGCTGACCAGCCAATTGTGTGCGCCGGACGAGACTGAGAAATTGAACCCCACCGCTTGCTTGTTGAAATCCAGTGTCAGGTTGGCGGAATTGATCACACCGGTGGAAACACCAATCACACCTTGAGTTTGTGAAGTGGGAGTAGTGCCGCCGTCCAAAGTGTAATTCGCCGTGCCGAGCAAAGCCTGCACCAGGAATTGGGGCGCAGTTGGGCCGGTGATCCAGTGGAATTGAGCACCACTCACGCCGTTGTTTACCCAACTACTGTTACTGGTGCCAACATCCCATGTACCCAATCGAATGCCGGTATTGGCAAAGTCAGGTGCAAGTTGGCCACTGCAGGTGATGCAGGTGATAGCCGTTGAAGAAAAGGGAGCTGAACCAAAGTTGGTCAATACATTGTTGACATCAACAGTCACACTGTTCTGGGTTTGAACATTGACGCCCATATTGGCACCGGCAGTTGCGATAACGAAATTGTTTGGCGCAACGGTTCCGCCGGCATTGCTCACCAGCGGATTGGCAAGACCGCCCACCGTGCCGCCTGTACGCGTCAAGACAGCCACACCGTCCAACCCTCTTGAACTCATCGAAGCCGAATTATCTGACAAGCCAAATGCCGCGACCGCACCGGCATAATTCTGGCCAGTAAAGGCACCGTTCAAATACCAACTGCACGTTGTGCAGGATTCAGTTCCCAACGTGCCTTTAGTCACCGTCGACACTTGTCCGAAGCTATTGCTTCCGGCGTAGAAATAAGGATTGGAAGATGAAATGGAAACTCCTGTCGAACTCGCCTTCCAGATCGTCGCGCCCTGTGTTGCCTGCAAGGAGGTGCTCAATGTGTTGTTCGCAAAATTCGCCGAGAGGGTCAAAGAATTAAGCACACCCTTGTTACCATTCCAATCCATTGGTGCAGATTGCGAACCATCTAACACGTAACCAAACTGCCCGGTGACGGCGCCATTGGTCGCATTCGAAAGTATACTGATATTGTCCAGATATCCGGATACACCATACGCCCACTGGCCGGTACGGTTCCAACCCACCATGTTGTCAAAGCTGCCCCAATTGGCTTGAGTCATAGAGGTGATACTGCCGTAACGTCCGTACTGGATGCCGGTGGTCGCAGTCGAAGTGGCACTGCCAGTCACCGCTCCGGTTGCGCCCGCCAGAGTCCAGCTTTCTCCCGATGCGCTACCTCCGCCCCAATTAAACGAGAAGCTGGGATTGGGTGCCGCAGTGTTGATGTTGCCCGGCAGGGTGGTGAAGGTGTTGTTCCATAACCAGTTAGACGCATTCGAATCCCACATGGTGATAGCCACGGCCTTGCTCGGCGCCAAAGTGGGCGGCGCGACAGTGTCGAGTGCAACCAGCCCGCGAATGGTATCCGTGGCAGGCACACCTGTTGTGGTGGTAGGCCACGCCGCATATTGCAGCAATATCGAGGACGCGGTGTTTCCGGCAAAGATACCGGCCAACCTGCCCTGATAGGTTCCAGCGCAGACACTCACACCTTGCAAGCACGTCACCGTGGGCATTATGGTCGTGGTGGGCGTTGCAGAGAAGGCGTCGATCAAAATGGGCATGCCCGCTGCGGACACATCATAGGTGCTGCCGGCGATAGTGAAATTAGTGGCCGCATCTACCGTCTGTGCCAGGAAATTAGCCGTCAGCGTGGCGCTGTTCAACGTGCCTACATTTCCGAATGTATCCGTCGGCCGCACATCAGCCACTTTGGTGTAGTTGCTGGTCCCCGTCAGGCTTTGCACATAGTTGGTGGACTGCAACGCTGTGGTGAAATACCAGATGCCACTGGTCGGCGTAATACCATCATTTGCTTTCAGCGCAACGGTTGTACGTGCAAAGGTGACCGGATCATCGATCAGCAAGTTACCCCCCAGCCAACGCCCAAAAGTGATGCTGTTGTCGGCCATCTTGAAATAGTCCTGCGCTACCCCACCCGAGAAAGTCACCTGTTGATTAAGCGAGGCTGCAGTACCACCGCCGATCGCCATGCTGGTGTTCACGCTCATTTGCGATACGCGCACCAGATTGCCCGCCGCATCCAGAACGATGCTGCTGGAAGCCAGCGGTGCGGCGTTATTCGCATTACCTGAAATCGAGAAAGTTGGGCTGGTGATAAAGACACGCCCTTGAGCATATTTATACAAGCCCGTGGGTGGATTGGCACCTGCGGTCGGTGCAGTCGTCGTACTCAAAGCAACGATTCCTTGGATGATGTCGTTCACCACAGAACCTTGAGGCGCGGTCGGCCATATCTTGTATGACACATCTGCACTGCCTGCACCTGCGCCATAGAATGCCCCGCTCATCCAACCCAGATAACTTCCGGGGGCTGTACCGACACAGCCAACGCCTGCGCAACTCACTGTCGGCGCATTGCCTGTTTCATAAGTCGCATCGAAATAATTTCCACCCGGGACAATCGACACGGCCGTGGCCGCAACCGACAGGTTTTGATTGGCGATGGTGAATGCAACGCTGGTATCCACCGTCATTGCGGTGAAGTCGGCAACGAGGTTGGCAACAGGCACTGTGCCCACATTGCCAAATGTATCCGTGGGTCGTGTGGCACCCACTTGCGTAAAGGTGGTGGTGCCAATCAATGATTGAACAACACCCGGATTGGTTGAGGTACCCAAGCCCCAATACGCACTGGTACTGCCCAGATTTTTAACCAGCGGGGCCAAGATTCCGTTGTTGTCGGTGACGGTCATCTGCCCCCCCGTCCAACGGCCAATGGTCAAACTGCCGTCTGCCACTTGGAAATAATCGCTGGCCACACCGCCGCTGTAGGTCACATTTGCATCGGCAAAATTATTAACGCCGCCTGTCAGATTCCATGTCGCGCGTTCGTTGTATTGAACGTGAAGCGATTTGACCAAATTCCCCGAGCCATCCAACACGAAATTGGTATTGGTTTGTGGCAACAATCCGGCGTTGAAACGACCCCGGTTCCACGCGCCCGTCGTACCTACCGCCAGATGTGAGAAGCTTTCCCAATTTGCAGTGGCACCGTTGGGCGGATTGGTTCCAACAGTTGGGAGCGGGATGGTGCTAAACGCCACGATGCTGCGCACCATGTCTACATAAGGTAGGCCGGTTCCACCAGTAGCCTGCTGGGTGTTGTACAAGTTGTAATCTACGAATGCTGTTGCTCCTGCCGAACCCGTGATTCCGCCTTCCAAGAATGCAGTCCACCAACCAACACCACAGTCAGCACCTGTGCAGTTGACACTAGCCAAGCCTGTAGATTTGCTGTCCTGAAATGTGGATGAACCGGTGTTAATCGTCATAACAGGTTGGTTGATGTCGAACACCATATTTTTTGCGCTGATGTTCACTGGGTCGGTTTTGCTGAAGGTGAACTGTGCTGTGGTTGCCAGCGTTTGCATAGTGAAGTTCGCGGTCAAACTGGCGCCCGTTACCGAACCCACGTTTCCAAGAGTATCGGTGGGGCGCGTCGCTGTACTCATGGTGTAGTTGGCCGTGCCAACCATGTTTTTTACCAGGCTGACGCCGGGTGAAGCTTCTGCCGGCATCTGCGCCAATATCCAATGAGTACTGGTCGTGCCCGCATTCACTGTGAAGGGCGCCAACGGATTGGTTGCCGCGAGATCGGTCACCGTCATGCTGCCCCCAGACCAACGCCCCATATAAATACTGCCATCCGTGGCTGCAAATGTGTCACTGCTCGTGCCACCGTTGAACACAATGTTGCTGTTCACGATTGATTGAACCAAAGCCGTCTGGTCCCAGGTTTCGTAGTAGGTGCCTTGAATCTGTGTCAGGTTTTTGTTGGAATCGAACACGTAGCTTGTGCTGGTGGAGGCGACTGGATTTTCTCCCCACAAATACCCCTCCACCACACCGCCTGTGCCAGTGGGTTCAAACAGAACACGATGTGTCGCTTTGGCGTTGTTGACTGTAGTAAATGAAAGTGTGCCCGCCCCATTCACCGCATCAAGTGCCGCCAATTGCGCCAAACTGGCGGTGTCGGTCACCGCGACATTCTTGCCCGCGACCAGATAACCACCGGCATTCGAATTGAGGTTGGTTACGGTGTCGCTGAGCGCGGTGTAGGTCGGTGCGACATTGCCGTTGGCCAATTTGATCGTGGCCAACTGCGCAATGCTCGCCGCATCGGTCACGGTAACGTTCTTGCCAGCAGCCACAAACCCACCGGTGTTGGTGGAGAGATTCAGTGCGGTGTCGGTCAATGCGGTGTAAGTCGGTGCGACATTGCCGTTGGCAGTCTTGATCGCTGCCAATTGGCTGATGCTACCGGCATCGGTCACGGTGACGTTCTTGCCACCCGCTACAAATCCACCGGTGTTGGTGGAGAGATTCAGTGCGGTGTCGGTCAATGCGGTGTAAGTCGGTGCGACATTGCCGTTGGCAGTCTTGATCGCTGCCAATTGGCTGATGCTACCGGCATCGGTCACGGTGACGTTCTTGCCACCCGCTACAAATCCACCGGTGTTGGTTGCGAGATTGGCTGCGGTGTCGGTCAGTGCGGAGTAGGTCAGTGTTGCTCCGCCATTCGCTGTTTTGATTGAAACCAGTTGGGAAATGTTGCCAGCATCGGTCAATGTTATGTTTTTACCCGGTACCACATAGCTGCCAATGCCGGAAATAACGTTGCTCGTATTATCAACAATTGTTTGGTAACTCACGATGCCGGCGGCATTGTCGATTAATGTCAAATCGGCAATGCTCACGGCATTTGTAACATTAACGTTTGTCGTTGCGACTACGTATATTCCAATATTGCTTTTGAGGTTTGCTGCTGTATCCAAGATTGTCGTTGCCGTCACTGAGCTGGATGCGTTGAGCAAGTCTATGGCCGCTAACTCTGCAATGCTCGCAGCATCAGTCACCGTTACATTCACACCAGGTTTGACATAGGCACTGGTGCTCAATGCCAATACTCCATCGTTGATAGTGGTTGCATTCAGTGTGCCGCCAACGTTCTTGCCTGCCAGTGTTGTCAATTGTGCAAGGTTTGCGGCATCGGTCACCGTTACATTTACGCCGGGTTTGACGTAGGCGCTGGTGCTCAATGCCAACACGGTATCGTTGATGGTGGTTGCATTCAGTGTGCCGCCAACGTTCTTGCCTGCCAGTGTTGCCAATTGTGCAAGGTTTGCGGTATCCGTCACCGTTACATTTACGCCGGGTTTGACATAGGTGCTGGTGCTCAATGCCAACACGGCATCGTTGATGGTGG
>CAYROQ010000013.1:47085-64954 GCA_964425955.1 uncultured Sideroxydans sp. | reverse complement strand
TGTCGGCCACGCTGAAAGAGCAGTTGGCGGTGGGTGGTAGAATGGTTTTGCCACTGGGGACACAAGAACAATTCCTGTATTTGATCGAACGTCTTGAGTCGGGATTTCGTGAGACGCGGATGGAAGCCGTGAAATTCGTACCGCTATTGTTGGGGAAAGTATGACGTTCGTTCAATTCTCGCTGGACTCATTAAAACCTAAGGAAGCGCTGATTAAATCCGTTCGTGGTGAGTGTTTTCCGTTCGCCCCCCTCGATACACCTTGCTGCGCAAGGCACTCGGGGCGAACGGAAAAAGCCTCGCAGAGGTTCTCGCACCCTTTGGGTGTATCGAACCATTGTTTTGGATTTAATCAGCGCTTCCCTAAAGTTGCATTCCTGCTGACGCTGACTGTTTTGTTGTTGGCCGCGTGCAATGCACCGGCACCCAGCGGCAGTAGAGCACCCATAGAAGAATACGGCGCGGCAGATCAAGGTTCGTCGGTCGTGGCAACTCCCGCTACTCCTAGGAAATTCGCCACCCCGGTTACCCGGACAACCAGCAAGAGTTATCTGGTTCAGAAAGGCGATACCTTGTACAGCATCGCTTTTTTGAACGGCGTGGATTACCGCGAAGTGGCTGAGCTGAATAATTTGAAAGACCCAGCAGCAATCAAAATCGGCCAACTTCTGCGTTTGAATGTGGCAGTCGAGGAGCCTGTCGCCAAAACTGAAACGTTGCCAAAAGTGGAAGTCAAACCGATTGCAATAGCTGCACCGTTCAAATTGGGTGGCATCAAGAACCAGCCGAAAGTCGGACGGTTGATTTATTCCGAGAAAGCGCTGGTCCAGGCCGAACGTATGCAGGAGGATTCAGCATCGGCAGTTACGGGCGTGGCGGGTGAACAACCCCGTGTGAGTCTGGCCGAAAAAGCGGAGGTTGCAGAAGACGCTCTGGAGTGGGGCATGCCCACCAGCGGAAAAATGATCGCGGAATATTCCGAAAGCGCCAATCGCAAAGGCGTGGATATCGCGGGCAAGCAAGGGCAGGCGATTCTGGCAAGTTCTTCGGGAAAAGTGGTGTACAGCGGCAGCGGGCTGCGCGGATATGGCAAGCTCATCATCATCAAACATAACAAGACCTATCTCAGCGCCTACGCCCACAATGACCAGATACTGGTGAAAGAGGGGCAGAGTGTGAGCAAGGGGCAAAAGATCGCCGAGATGGGCAACAGCGACGCCGATCAAGTCAAGTTGCACTTTGAAATACGCAAACTCGGCAAGCCGGTCGATCCGGCCAAATATTTGCCGCTGGTAAAATCTTGACCCGTATCTCTTTAGGTGTCACCGACCACAGTCGCGACAGCGCCGGATTGCGTTATGTCTACCCGGTGGTCTCTCGGCGCGCGGGTGGAGTGTCCATCGGCATCAATCTCAATCCCAACAATGCCTGCAATTGGAGATGTATCTATTGCCAGGTGCCCGACCTGACACGCGGCACCGCACCGCGTATCGACCTTGGATTGTTGGAAAAAGAACTGAGCGGGTTTCTGCACGAATTGCAACACGGCGATTTTATGCAACACGTTCCGCCCGAAACACGGCGTATCAACGACATCGCGCTTTCGGGAAACGGCGAACCCACCAGCGCGCAGAAATTCGCCGGGGTCATCGAACTTATTGCCAAACTCAAACCTGCCGGTCTCAAATTGGTTCTCATCACCAATGGCAGTCTTATGTACCGCGACAATGTGCAACAGGGTTTGCGTGTGATGGCACAACACGATGGCGAAGTCTGGTTCAAATTGGATCGCGCCAGCGAAGCCGGTATGGCGCGTATCAACGACACTGCCATGACGCTGGAAAAAGTGCGCCAGCATCTGACCATTGCCATTTCCTGCTGTGCGAATACCTGGCTACAAACATGCTGGTTCGCGCTGGATGGTGTTGCGCCGAGTCAACAAGACGAGGACGACTATCTGGATTTTATTGCCGGACTTCTGCGGCAAGATGTCAAACCGCAGGGCGTGTTGCTATACGGGTTGGCGCGACCTTCGCTACAGGCGGAATCGGCGCGACTCTCCGCCTTGCCTTCCGAAAGTATGGAAGGTTTTGCCTCGCGTATCAGAGCCTTGGGCATGCCGGTGAAAGTGGCTGTTTGAAGCGAATATGAATGTGTTCGCGGCGGACTACGGATCAGAACGGTGCAGAAAATGATGCACCGGTTCCCCAACTGTTTATGCCCGGCGAGAGACTTTTCACTAGTTGAAATTGTAGCTTCCGGTGCGCCGAGAATTGGTATTCCATTGAGATAGAAAGGTCTCGCTGTGGTGAACCACCTGTTTCGGTGGCTTGTCCGGCTTCCAATTGCAATGCTGAATTCAGATTCTCTGTGAATGGGTACGAAATCCCGGCTGTACCATAAAAGATGTTGTTGAAATAGAGTGATTTTTTGACGTCATTGATTTCCACTTCCCCCGGACTCCCCAAAATCGCATAGCCGAAACTGGCACTGGCGGAAAAATCACCCAGCGACTTGCTGGCATTCAATTCGGCCGCGTAATCGTTCACACCCGTACCCAGGCCGCTTGCCACATCTGCAACGGCCCATTTGACCTCGCCCTTGGCCGAAACTGTGAACGACGAGTCCGGCTCATCCAACACTTTGTATTCAATAGATGACGTGATATCGCCCAATCCCGAATCGGTCACGATGGGTGCGACGGCGTTCGATTCTTTTCTGGATTCGTGGTGGTGACTTTTTGCCACTTTGCCGGAGGGCGCAGTTCTCTGGATGTATGGGATGGTGACTTCAAAGATATATTTTTCGGTTTCCAGGGCGAATCCAAAAGGAAGGGTTTTCTGGTTGGATTCTTGGCCTGGGACACTGGTGTCGGCCGAATATTCAAAACCGATCGTCGCGTTAAGTTGCCGTGGTGGCGGGGGTAAGGCAAGCTCTTCAGCGATCACGCAAATCGAATGGGAACAGCATAAAAATGCCAGTCCAATAATAGTTGGTGCCCCCGTTTTATCGAAGAAATTTTTCATGGTAGAGGTTCCGGGTGGGTTCGCTTGGTGAGCAAATATTTAGAGAGAGGGGAATATGATAAATCAAGTTTTTTTCAATCGGGTCGCGTAATCAGCAAGCGGGTGGCAATTGGAGATATTGACCAAAATGCAATATTCGAAGAGCATACGAATCCGCTGTCGCCCACGTTTACATTCACAAAGTCAGGAGTATCAAATGTTGCATAAATTATTGTCCGTTTTGGTGTTGTGTGTTGCCACAAGTATTGCCCACGCGGGTTTGATGGACGATCTGAACAAAGCCAAGGAAGGTGATCTGGGCGCCAAGGTGGCCGATCAGGCCAGAGAAAAAGCCAAGGCCAAAGGCAATGAAAAGATCGCGGTACAAGTCAACAAGAAACTTCTCGCCGAAGCGAGAAAGAACCAATGTTCGTTCAAGAGCGGCAGCGACGAACTGGAAAAAGGCTGCGGCAGCAAGTCCAAAAAATTGGCGACAATCATCATCGACGTGAAGAAATCGCTGCAATCACAGGGACAAACCGGCTTCAAATTTATTGTTTCGGGCCATACCGATTCATCCGGTGATGCCGTCAAGAACAAGGAATTATCCGCACGTCGCGCACAAGTGATGGTCAAGGAGCTGGTTGCGCAAGGTGTTAATGCGGGTGACATCGAGGCGGTCGGCAAAGGATCGGAGCAGATGCTGGTCAAACCGGACGATACGCCAGCCAAGAAAGCCAAGAACCGCCGTTACGAAGTGCAAGTTCAGTTCTAATTCAGTTAGGTAAGCCCCCGGCTATGCAGGGGGACTCAGTTAGGTTTGACCGTTCCGACGGTCGTTAAACGACAACATAAAATTCAGCAACATTATCCCCTCCCCCTAGCAGGGGGAGGGCTAGGGAGGGGGTAGAAACTAAGCATGAATGCAATCGAAATTTCTACCCCCATCCCAATCTTCCCCCTGCAAGGAGGAAGGAGTAAAAAGCCCGCCGCCTTCAGGCGGCTCGCGGTTTTATCAGCCCCTTTGATGGGCTCACCAAATAAGCCCCCGGATTTGCCGGGGGTAATTTAACTTTGGTTGGGTGCAACACGGCACGAGTCGATCTGATCGTGCCGTTTTTATTTTGGAAGAACGATAGCCGTGGCTTTTGATAATAATCAGGTGATCAGCGTGCGCGAGTTGAATCTCGCGGCGAAACAATTGATCGAGAATGGTTTGCCTTTGCTGTGGGTGCGCGGCGAAATTTCCAACTTCGTGCGCGCCGCCTCCGGTCACTGGTATTTCTCGCTCAAAGACGAGCAGGCGCAGGTGCGCTGTGTGATGTTCCGCCACAAGAGCCAGTATCTGGATTTCAAACCGGGCAACGGTTCGCAGGTGGAAGTGCTGGCGCTGGCGTCGTTGTATGAAGCTCGCGGCGACTTTCAATTGACGCTGGAAAAGATGCGCCCCGCCGGCTTGGGTGTCTTGTTCGAAGCGTTCGAACGATTGAAGTCAAAATTGGAAAGCGATGGCCTTTTCGATTCCGGTCGCAAGCGCGATTTGCCCTTGCTGCCCAGACAGATCGGACTGGTGACCTCACCGCAAGCCGCCGCTTTGCGCGACGTGTTGCGCACCTTGTCGAACCGCATGCCCAATGTGCCGGTGGTGTTGTACCCGACGCCGGTTCAGGGAGAAGGAGCGGCGCAAAAGATCGCACTGGCCATCAAATTGGCGAACCAGCGCGCGGAATGCGATGTGCTTATTTTGTGTCGCGGCGGTGGCAGCATCGAAGACTTGTGGTCATTCAACGAAGAGGTCGTGGCGCGCGCCATCGCGGCCAGCCACATTCCGCTGGTGAGCGGGGTGGGGCACGAAACCGATTTCACCATTGCCGACTTCGTGGCTGATGCGCGCGCGGCGACCCCCACTGCCGCCGCACAGCTTGTGGTTCCGGATCGTCTTGAGTTGCGCCAACGAATGGAACTTCAGGCGCAGCGATTGACACGCGCCCTGTCACGCTTTTTCGAACAGGCGATGCAACGCGCGGATTTTATCCAGCGGCGATTGAAACATCCCGAGCAACAGATCCTGCAACACTCCGAACGGCTGAACGTCTGGCAACAACGTCTGCGTTTTGCCCAGGCACGCACCATGAGCCAGCAACAATGGCGTAGTAGCACGCTGTTGCAACGCTTGCGCGGATCGCGTCCCAATGTATCGCCCCTGCAAATTCTGCAAATCAACCAGACGCGCCAATTAAAAGGCGCGATGAAATACACACTGGAGATAC
The DNA here is from genome assembly GCA_964425955.1 of uncultured Sideroxydans sp. Classification (GTDB taxonomy): domain Bacteria; phylum Pseudomonadota; class Gammaproteobacteria; order Burkholderiales; family Gallionellaceae; genus Sideroxyarcus. The sequence goes on along the minus strand of CAYROQ010000013.1, from coordinate 59,680 downwards.
AACACGCGCGGTTGCTTTCATTGCAGCAACACTTGCACCATCTTGATCCGCAACAAGTGCTGGCACGCGGTTACAGCCTGGTGCGCGATGCCCAAGGCAGCATCGTGAAAAGTAGCGAAAAGATCCAGCTTGGAGCCAAGCTGGAGGTAACTTTCGCTCAAGGCGGAGTGGCGGTGGTCGTGCAGGAAAAACTCGGGCAACAGGCAGTTTGAGATAAAATCCGCGCCTGCTCGCCTTCCCGATATTGACTCGCAACGATGACTTTTCCACTCTCCCGACGTTCTGTATTACTGATTGTGCTGGCAGTTGTCGTCATCTGGTTCGGCAATTTGGAATACCGCAAACTGGTGCAGACCGACGAAGGTCGCTATGCCGAGATCCCGCGCGAGATGGTTGCCAGCGGCGATTGGGTGACACCGCGCCTGAATGATTTCAAGTATTTCGAAAAACCCCCGCTGCAATATTGGGCGACCGCCATCGCCTACGAAGTGTTCGGAGAACAGCAATGGACTTCGCGCTTGTGGACGGCGCTGACCGGATTTGCGGGCATCCTGTTGACTGGGTTCGCCGGTGTCCGATTGTTCGGGCGCGAAGCCGGTGCTTATGCCGCGCTGATTTGTGCCAGCAGTACACTTTACGTTTTGATGGGGCATATCAACACGCTGGATATGGGCGTGACCTTTTTTATCACGCTGGGGATATTCTCTCTGCTCATCGCGCAGAAAGCGGAACAACCTTCGCAGCGGCGCAACTGGATGTGGTTGGCGTGGGCGGCGATGGCCTTGGCCGTATTGAGCAAAGGCTTGATGGGATTGATATTGCCCGGCGCGGCACTGTTCCTGTATTCGGTATTCAACCGCGATCTGATGATCTGGAAGCGCATGCACTGGATCAGCGGGATTCTGGTATTCCTGCTGGTCGCCGCGCCCTGGTTCGTGCTGGTGATGCAAGCCAATCCGGAATTTTTCGATTTCTTTTTCATCCACGAGCATCTGCAACGCTTCACCAGCAAAGTTCATGGCCGTTACCAACCGTGGCATTACTTCATTCCGATCCTGTTGCTGGGTTTGATTCCGTGGACGCTGCTGATGTTTGATTCTGTAGTCAAGGCATGGAAGAGCGGAACAGCGAAGTTATTCAGTCCGCAACGCTTCCTGCTGGTGTGGGTCGTTTTCATCTATCTTTTCTTCACCGCATCCGGTTCCAAACTGGCGTCTTATTTGTTGCCCATGGTGCCACCCTTGGCCTTGCTCATCGGCTTCCATCTGACGACGATTTCCACGCGTCGGATATTTTGGTTGGTGTTGCCTGTCCTGTTTATCGTGATGCTCTTTTTGGGCTTGTTATCCTTCACGGATCGTCTCGCCAGTAATGCACTGGAACAAGAGATGTTCGGGCGATATAGCGTTTGGCTGGTTGCCGCGATGTTGCTTTGGTTGCTAGGTATCGTTGCCGCGCTGTGGAGGTTGTGGCGTGAGGACAAACCGCGCGGCTTGATCGTGCTGGCGATCGCCTCCCTCATTGCCGCGCAAGTCGGCATCACCGGTTATAACGAACTGGCGCGCAACCGTTCCGCGTATCAGATGGCCGAAGTGATCAAGCCTTATGTCAAAGCGGAGGTGCCGTTCTACGCGATTTATATGTACGAGCAAACGCTGCCGTTCTACATCAAGCACACCCTGTTGCTGGTGAATTATCAGGACGAGATGGCGTTCGGAATCCGTCAGGATCCGCAACGCTGGATCCCCGATATGGCAAGTTTCGTTTCTGCATGGAAGCAGCAAAAGGAAGCGCTGGCGATCATCCCGCTGGAGCGATTCCCGGAGTTACAAGATCAGGGACTGTCGGTGCAGGAGATCTATCGTGACGAACTCTATGTGGTGGTGAGGAAAATATGAGCCTGGTCAGTTTCACTCTCATCTTCGTCGGCGTGATGCTCAACGCCGCCGCCCAAATCTTGATGAAAGCCGGTACCAACGCCATCGGCCATTTCGAATTCAGTGCCGCCAACGTGCTACCCATCGGCTGGAAACTGGCGACGGAATGGCACATCGTCACCGCCTTGTTTTGTTACGGCATCAGCGTGGTGGTTTGGATACTTGCGTTGTCGCGTGTGCCGGTCAGCATCGCTTTCCCTATGTTGTCCATGGCCTATGTGGTGAATGCGGTCGCGGCCAAATACCTGCTGGGCGAAGACTTCAATCCGACCAAACTCGCTGGAATGGCCATCATTATTTTCGGCGTGATTATTATTTCGAGAGCGTGAAAAATTACCGTCATTCCCGTCTTTCGACAGGCTCAAGATAAACTGCCCTGCGGGCAGGCGGGAATCCAGCGGGTTTATTCAACATGCCTTTAGGTTTTGTCCTTGCTGCGCAAGGAATTAATATTTCGTCTGGATTCCCGCCTACGCGGGAATGACGAGTGGATAGAACAAGATTGGACAAAATATGAGCGAATTTCTCCCCTTCACCAAACCCCACATCGACGAAGCTGCCATCTCTGCCGTCGGAGACGTGCTGCGTTCCGGCTGGATCACCTCCGGCCCAAAAGTGCAGGAATTCGAAAAACAACTCTCCGCCTATTTTGGCGGACGTCCGGTGCGCACATTCAATTCCGGCACCTGCACCATGGAGATCGCCTTGCGCATTGCCGGCATCGGCGCGGGTGACGAAGTCATCACCACACCCATCTCCTGGGTGGCAACATCGAATGTCATCCTCGAAGTTGGCGCGACGCCGGTGTTCGCCGACATCGACCCGGTCACGCGCAACATCGACCTGGACAAAGTCGAAGCCGCCATCACACCGCGCACAAAAGCCATCATCCCAGTCGATCTTTCCGGCTTGCCGGTGGATCGCGACCGTCTGTATGACATCGCCAAGCGTCACAACTTGCGCGTAGTGGAAGACGCGGCGCAAGCCATCGGTTCGCTGTGGAAAGGTCAACGTATTGGCAGCTTCGGCGATTTCGTTTCATTCAGCTTCCAAGCCAATAAGAACCTCACCACCACCGAAGGCGGATGCCTGGTACTGAACAACGAAGATGAAGCACGCCTCGCGGAAAAATATCGCCTGCAAGGCGTCACGCGCAGCGGCTTCGACGGCATGGACGTGGATGTGCTGGGCGGCAAATACAACATGACCGATGTCGCCGCCGCGATCGGCTTGAACCAACTGCCGCAACTGGATGCCATCACGACACGGCGTCATGCGCTGGCCAAACATTATTTCGCCACCTTCGGTACGGATTTTGAGAAACAGACGGGCGCGCAACTGCCATTGGCAAATTTCGAGAATACCAACTGGCACATGTTCCAACTCGTCCTGCCACAAGGCGTCGTGCGCGCCGAGTTCATGGAAAAGATGAAAGCCCGCAACATCGGCTGCGGCGTGCATTACCCACCCATACACTTGTTCCATATGTACCGCGAGCGCGGCTTCAAAGAAGGCATGTTCCCTGTTGCCGAAAGCGTGGGGCGGCGTATCGTCAGCCTGCCGATGTTCCCCAGGATGAGTGAAGCGGACGTAGAACGGGCGGTTGGGGCGGTTCGGTCAGTGTTGGGTTGAAGTTTTCATTGGATCATCATTTATCAATTTAAAACAAGGAGGCATCATGAAAGAAAAAATCACAGTTGTTTTCACCATTGCTTTGTTGAACATCGCCTTATCGGCCTACGCGGAGGAGGATGTCCGTCTGAACGAAGCTCGCAAGGTCGCTTCCTCCCTGCCTCCAAAACTGGTAGCTGCACTACAAGAGGAAATAACAAAATCTGGGTTCGATGGCGCCATACCCGTCTGCCGTGACCTGGCTCCAAAAATGGCAGGAGAGCTTTCACAACTGACAGGTTGGAAAATCAAACGTGTCAGCCTTAAGTCACGCAACGAAACACGAGCTACTCCCGATGCTTGGGAAAAGGCTGCGCTGGAAGACTTCGATAAACGTGCCGCTATAGGCGAACCGCCCGCTCAATTGGAAAAAGGCGAAGTCGTCAATAATGAATATCGGTATGTCAAAGCATTGCCGGTTCAACAACTTTGCCTGAACTGCCATGGAACTGCCAATAACACTTCTGAAGCCGTCAAGAAAGTGCTGGCGGAGCACTATCCCAACGACCATGCAACCGGTTACAGTTTAGGACAAATTCGAGGAGTCATCAGTGTGCGAAAGCCGCTGTAACCTTTCTGGAACAGTAGTCAGGCTAGGCTAGGCTAGGCTAGGTGGAGTTCATTATTGCCGAACATGAAAACTAGCGTGATGATCGAAGTCGTGCGAGGTCATTAGAATTGATGAACTGCAAGAGCCCGTATTTCGTTATCCCGCTGGTCTGCGCTAAAATGCCGCCCCTATGAGCTCACCCCAATTATCCGTCGTCATTCCCGTCTATAACGAAGAGCAGGGGCTGCAATCCTTGTTCGAACGGCTTTATCCCGCGCTGGATAAGCTTGGCATCGCTTATGAGGTCGTGTTTGTCAACGACGGCAGCCGCGACCGTTCCGCTGCCATTCTGCGCGAGCAGTTTCAAAAACGTCCCGATGTGACGCGTGTCATTCTGTTCAACGGCAACTTCGGCCAACACATGGCGATCATGGCGGGCTTTGAGCAGTGTCGCGGGCAACGCATCGTCACCTTGGACGCAGATTTGCAGAATCCGCCGGAAGATACACATCTGTTGCTGGCAAAGATGGACGAAGGCCACGATTACGTGGGTTCTATCCGCCGCCAACGCAGTGATAGCTGGTGGCGTCATGTCGCTTCGCGCGCCATGAACGGGCTGCGCGAAAAGATCACGCGCATCAAGATGACCGACCAAGGCTGTATGTTCCGCGCCTATGACCGCAACATCATCGACGCGATCAACAGTTGCAAAGAGGTGAGCACCTTTATTCCCGCGCTAGCTTTCAGTTTTGCGCGTAACCCCGCTGAAGTGGTGGTGGGGCATGAGGAGCGCATGGCGGGCGAATCGAAATATTCGATGTACAGTTTGATCCGCCTTAACTTTGATCTGATGACGAGTTTTTCGCTGGTGCCGTTGCAGATGTTCTCCATGCTGGGGATGCTGATCTCGGTTTTCTCAGGTCTGTTCTTCGTATTTCTGGTGGTACGCCGCTTGATCGTCGGGCCGGAAGCAGAAGGGCTGTTCACGCTGTTCGCGTTGATGTTCTTCCTCATCGGCATCGCGCTGTTCGGCATTGGTTTGCTGGGTGAATACATCGGCCGTATCTACCAGCAAGTGCGTCACCGTCCGCGTTATCTGATCGAGGCGGTGCTTGAAAAAAATGAAAAGTAAATGCCCCCCCCCTCAATTCCCCCTTGTCAGGGGGGAGGCTGGCTCCTCACCTGACAAGGGGAGGCTGGGAGGGGTTGCCGTTCCGGTTTTGAATAATTTCGCTTCATCTTTCGTATGAGTAGTGCGGTCGTCTTTGCCTACCACAATGTTGGCTTCCGCTGTTTGTCGGTGTTGCTTGCACACGGCGTCGATGTCAGGCTGGTGGTGACGCACCGCGATAATCCGCAGGAGACCATCTGGTTCGAGAGTGTGCAAAAGTTGGCGCAGTTGCATGGCATCCCGACAATCACTCCGGAGAATCCGAATCTGCCGGAAGTGGTGGAACAGATCAAAGCCTTGCAGCCGGATTTTTTCTTTTCCTTCTATTACCGCGAGATGCTGAAAGCACCGCTGTTGGCCATACCCAAGCACGGGGCGCTGAACATGCACGGTTCTTTGCTGCCAAAATATCGGGGAAGGGTGCCGGTGAATTGGGCGATAATTCGCGGCGAAAAAGAAACCGGTGCGACGTTGCATTACATGACGGAGAAGCCGGACAACGGTGACATCGTGGCACAGCAGTCCGTGCCCATTCTGCCAAACGACACCGCGTTTGAAGTGTTTCAGAAAGTGACCGTGGCGGCGGAGATGGCCTTGAATGGAGTGTTGCCGGCATTGTTGGCAGGCAAGGCGCAAGCGGTAAAACAGGATCTGAGCCAAGGCGCGTACTTTGGCGGGCGCAAGGCAGAAGACGGCGTCATCGACTGGTCCAAGTCGGCGCAGGAGATTCACGATCTGGTGCGCGCCGTGGCGCCGCCTTATCCGGGTGCGATGACCCAATTGATGGGTAAGCCGATGCGTATCCTGCAGACGCTGGTAAGCACCCTACCGGGAAGTGGGAACGCTAGTTTTTATGTCTCGCAAAACCTGGCATTTGCGAATTGCGCTCGCGGTGTGTTGCGCGTCGTGTCTTTCGAGCTGGATGGAATCGAGATGAGCGCGGCAGATTTTGCGGCGAAATACGGCAATGAAAAGTTTATGTTCGGAGCATGAAATGCTTCGATATTTTTTTCGTTCATCCTGAGAGCAGCGCATCGCGCGGTCTATCGACGGATGAACGAAAAACACTCAGCACGAACGGTTCTCGGATTTATTGAAATTTAATCGTTAAGGAAATACACATGAAAAAAGTCTTGATCCTGGGTGTGAATGGTTTTATCGGCCACCATCTTTCCAACCGAATCCTCGCCACCACCGACTGGGAAGTCTATGGCATGGACATGAGCAGCGAGCGTATCTCCGATCTGATCGGCCAGCCGCGTTTCCATTTCTTTGAAGGTGATATCACCATCAATAAAGAGTGGGTCGAATACCACGTCAAAAAATGTGATGTGATCCTGCCGCTGGTGGCCATCGCCACACCTTCCACTTACGTCAAACAACCGTTGCGCGTATTCGAGTTGGACTTCGAAGCCAACTTGCCTATCGTGCGTGCAGCGGTTAAATACAACAAACATCTGGTGTTCCCCTCGACCTCCGAAGTGTATGGCATGTGCCACGACGAGGAATTCGATCCGGAAGAATCCGAACTGGTGTGCGGCCCGATCAACAAACCGCGCTGGATTTATTCCTGTTCCAAACAGCTGATGGATCGTGTGATCTGGGGTTACGGCATGGAAGGTTTGAACTTCACTTTGTTCCGTCCGTTCAACTGGATCGGTGCCGGTCTGGATTCGATCCATACCCCGAAGGAAGGCAGCTCGCGTGTGGTGACCCAGTTCCTCGGCCACATCCTGCGTGGCGAGAACATCAGCCTGGTGGACGGAGGTCATCAGAAACGCGCCTTCACGTATATCGACGACGGCATCGACGCACTGATGAAGATCATCGACAACAAGAATGGCGTGGCCACGGGAAAGATCTACAACATCGGCAACCCGTCCAACAATTTTGCCATCCGTGATTTGGCCGACATGATGCTCAAGCTGGCCAAGGAATATCCGGAGTATCGCGATTCCGCCGCCAAGGTGAAGATCGTAGAAACCACTTCTGCCGCCTATTACGGCAAGGGTTACCAGGACGTGCAGAACCGTGTGCCAAAAATCACCAACACTTGCGAAGAGCTGGGTTGGAAGCCCACCACCACCATGCCGGATACCTTGCGCCAGATATTCGATGCCTATCGCAGTCAGCTCAGCGAGGCACGCGGATTGGTGGACTAAACACAGGTTTGCTTCGATGGCAGTGGTATGAGAATTCGTACCACTGCTCCTAATGGCCTTGATCCCGCTTATTCAGTCTATCCCACGTAACCTCAGTTCCCGCTCTCATGAAACAAATCGCCCTCAAGATCGACGTTGATACCTATCGCGGCACACGTGAAGGAGTACCGCGTTTGGTCGAGACATTGCAGCGCCATCAGGCGAATGCCAGTTTTTATTTTTCGCTGGGGTGCGACCACACCGGTCGCGCCATCAAACGCGTGTTTCGTCCCGGCTTCATCGGCAAGGTCTCGCGCACTTCGGTGGTGGAGCATTACGGCATCAAGACACTGTTGTACGGAACGTTGCTGCCGGGACCGGACATCGGGCGTAATTGCGCTGACCTCATGCGTGGAGTGCGCGATGCGGGATTCGAGGTCGGTATCCATTGTTACGACCACATCCGCTGGCAGGACCATGTGGCAGTGAAAGGCGAGAAGTGGACGCGGCGCGAGATGCAACACGCGGTGGACCGGTTCACCGAGATATTCGGGGAAGCTCCCAAATCTCACGCGGCGGCGGGTTGGCAAACCAACCGTCACGCTTTGCGCCAGACGCAGCATCTCGATTTTGATTACAGCTCGGATACGCGCGGCACGCATCCGTTCATCCCCACCTGGGATGCCGAGATCATCGCGTGCCCGCAGTTGCCGACCACCTTGCCGACACTGGACGAACTCATCGGACGCGATGGCATCACGACTGAGAATGTCGCGCAACACTTACTCGACATCACCCGTCAGGAATCTGCGAGCGGCCATGTCTATACCTTGCATGCCGAACTCGAAGGTCAAAAGTGGATGCCGATCTTCGAGCAATTGTTGCAGGGCTGGCAACAGCAGGGTTACAAAATGATCTCAATGCAACAATATCTGCAATCAATCGCGGTTGCCGATCTGCCTAGACACGAAGTCAAGCAGGGAACTGTCGAAGGTCGGAGCGGTACTCTCGCTGTGCAAGTGTAGTTTTTCAACATGCTCCAACTGATCCGCCAACTGACTCCTTTACAGGCTACGCTTTGGTTGATCGCGGCAAGCTCTCTGTTGCGGCTGGTTGCGGCCAGCGCAAGCGGCCTGAGTGTGGATGAAGCGCACTACGCGCTGTACGGTTTGCATCTCGACTGGAGCTACTTCGATCACCCGCCCATCGTCGGCTGGATACAGGCTTTGACACTGCAACTGGGTGACTCCGATCGCATGTTGCGCCTTCCCGCGATCCTGTTGTTTGCAGCTATCAGCCTGGTGTTGTTTCGCTTTTGTTCAGTCGCCTTTCCCCTCGATTCTCCCTGGCTGGGTTTTGTCAGCGTAGCACTACTGCACAGTGCCGCCATGTTGCAACTCATCGGCTTTGCTTTGATTCCCGAAACGCCGTTGATGTTGTTTGCCTTGCTTAGTCTGTTGGCGTTACACGGCGCGCTGACGCGTGATGACGTGACTCCCTGGTTGCTGTTGGGGGTGTGTCTTGGCTTGGCCGGATTGTCGAAATATACGGCGGTCACTCTGATTGTGACGGTATTGCTCGTTATTGCCATGACACAACAATGGGGCAAATTGCGCCGCGTCGGCCCGTGGTTCGCGTTGCTCCTCGGTCTAGTGTTGATCCTGCCAATCCTGTATTGGAATTGGCAACATGAATGGCTGTCGTTCAGTTACCAGTTACAACATGGTTCGCGTAATCCCGATTGGTTGTGGCTACGTTTTATGTCTGCCCAACTTGCCCAACTGGTCGTATTTGGTCCGCTGCTGATCGTGTTCGGAATCGTTGCGCTGGTTTCCGCCTGGCAGGAAAGAACGCATCTTGGCGTGCTGTTGTGTATGGCGACGGCATTGCCTATATTGTTGTTGTTCGGTGCGGGAGCAGGGCGCGAGATGACCTTGCCGCATTGGACTGCGCTGGCTTGGGTTGCGCTGATCCCGCTCTCTGCACGCTGGATCATGGCGCATTGGCAACGAGGCTGGGTGCGTGTGGTGACGTGGTTCTCGGCAGGTTATGCGATGCTGTTTCTGCTGTTTATGTTCGCCGGGTTGGTTCATCCGCAGATTTTGGGGAATGGCCGGGACAACGCGCTGGTTGATCTATACGGTTGGCAGCAGGCCGCACAAAGCGCCGAGAAATTGCGGGGTGAGATGGCCGCAACGACAGGTACCGAGCCGCTACTTTTTGTCAGCAATTGGACGCAAGCCAGTCGTTTGGCCTGGTATGCAAGGCCGTCGAATGTGCAGGTGCTGGATGACCGCCACGATCAATTCGACCTTTGGTATGGACATCCGCAAACCGGTGCGCGTGGCATTCTGGTGATGTGGCCTGAAACTTCCGCAGCGGAGATTACAGCGATCAGCACGCTTTTCGATGTGTGCTCCCCGGCGGGAAATTTTGCCGCGATAGTGCAAGGCACAGAGATCTCGAAATTCAATTTCTATCGGTGCGAAGGTTGGCATGGTTGATAAGCTGGAATCGAATGAGATTCACCCCCCCTTGATTTGGCGCTGGGGTATCCCGCTTTGCGCACTGACACTTATGATTTTGCTGTGGGCGACGGAGAGCAATATTCCTGTGTTCCTATGGATCAATTCGGTCTCAACCGGACTGGGTGATACCTTCTGGAGTTATGCAACGGTGCTGGGCGATACGGTTTCGTTGTTGTTGATCCTGCTGTGTTGCGGCCGCAAACCGCAGGTGGTGTGGCAGTTCTTCATCGCGGCATTTTTCGCGATAGTGTGGACACAGGGTCTGAAGCAACCACTCAGTATTTTGCGTCCACCGGCGGTGCTGGGCAGTGATCAATTCCATCTCATCGGTGCCGTGCTGCAACACAATTCATTCCCTTCAGGGCATACCACGACCCTCTTCCTGCTGGCCGGAATATTCTGTTTACAGCGGATTCAAAATTCCATAAAACTCGTTTTGTTGAGCCTTGCGATACTGGTGGGAATCTCAAGAATCGCCTGCGGCGTGCATTGGCCGCTCGATGTGTTGGGCGGTGCTCTGGGAGGTTGGAGTGCCGCAGTGGCGGGCAACTGGTTGGGGATGCGATGGAAGATCGGATTGGGTCTTGCCTGGCAAAGGGTATTTGCCTTGTTGCTTCTCACCGTTTCCTGTTGGGTCATCTTTCACCGCCCGGAAGAATTCACCCGGACATATTTATTCCAGATATCGCTGGCACTGTTTGCCACAGCACTTTCACTTCCCGCGTTGATAAGATTGTTCAACTTGCGCAATTAAAGAATAGAATTCGACTGCCGATAGAGCCGTTGGGTTGATGAACGTGGGAGAGCCAAATGCAGCAAAACCAAGTCGGAGATGTCAAACAGTGGGTTGCCAAACTTTCGTCCGCTGATATTCCGGTATTGAAACACACTGCCCGCGATCTTGAAGTGTTGCGAAAAGACCCGGATAAACTCAGCGCTCGCGGAGTGGCAGACGCAATCGCATCAGATCCGATGATCACTGTGAAGTTGTTGCGTTATTTGCAGCAACACAAACGCAGTAGCCAAACCAGTGAAGTGGTTCAAGTCGAGCAAGCAGTAATCATGCTTGGAATTGAGACTTTCTTTAACAAGATTCCCGCACGGCCGGTCGTTCAGGATGTTCTAAATGGACAGATGGAAGCGCTGATTCAGTTGCTGCATGTTTTGCATCGCGGACACCGTGCATCGGAATACGCCAGAGACTGGTCGATCCGACTGAACAATATGCACTTCGAGGAAGTGCGTATTGCGGCGCTGCTGCACGATCTGGCCGAGATGCTGATGTGGTGTTTTGCACCACAGGAAATGCTTGCAATACGCAAAATTCAGCAACAGGATAAATCGTTGCGAAGTCGCGCAGTGCAGGAGCAGGTACTCGGATTCGCGCTGAGTGATCTGCAAAAGGAACTGATTAAGGAATGGCATCTGCCCGGACTGTTGTTGACTTTGATGGATGACGCGAACAGCAGGCAAACAGGGGTGCGCAATGTCTTGCTGGCGGTCAATTTGGCGCGCCACTCGGCCAACGGCTGGGACGATGCCGCATTGCCTGATGACTACAGAGACATCGGTGAGCTGTTACGTATTACGCCATCCGATGCCATGGCGCTGGTGACGCCGGCTGAAGGCACTTTTTGCGATCTCAGCAAGCCGCATTGAACTGATATGTACATCCACTGGGAAGACAGCTTCAAAATAGGCAACCCGCTGATCGATGCGGAGCACCAGATGATGGTGATGTTATGCAAGAAACTGGATTACGCAATCAAAGAGAATGCCGGCAAACCGGAACTGATTCGGGTGGTGTTGGAGATGAAAAAATTCGCCGAGTTTCACTTTTTAAGTGAAGAAAATCTGATGATCGAAATCGGTTATCCGGGTTACGACAGCCACTTCAAGATTCACACTGCTTTATTGCGTGAACTCGATTTGGTGGCGGCAGGAATTAACAAACACGGTATGGTCGATGCCCAGGAACTTTTGGATGTGGTGTGGCGTTGGCTGGCGAAACACATTGAACATGAAGATATGAAAATAGCCGATTACCTCAAGTCGATTGGCAAGTACACTCTGGCAGTGGCCGCATTCGAAAACATCTATCCGGCCGGCGAATAAGTTTGCCCGAGCTTTTGCAATACCTGCCCAGCCAGATCCTGACTCAGACAATCCACTTCAATATTGTCCGGCATTCCCCGCAACCAGGTCAGTTGCCGTTTCGCCAGTTGGCGTGTGGCGGCGATGCCTTTTTCCGACAGTTCCGTTTTTGAAATCTCACCTTCCATGAACTCCCATGCTTGGCGGTAACCGACACAACGCATCGAAGTCATATCGCGATGCAAGGTGTACTTGTCGCGCAGGCTACGCAACTCATCCACTAATCCGTTGTTCAACATTTCGGCAAACCGAACCGCGATGCGTTGGTGCAGCACCGCGCGGTCGGATGGGATGAGAGCGATGGAAGTGATGTTATAGGGGAGCGGGTTCTGCTCTTGATGCTTGATGAGTTCCGACATCGGTTTACCCGATACGAGGAAAATCTCCATCGCGCGTTGCACTCTTTGCGTATCGGTGGAATGCAGACGCGCCGCTGTCTCGGG
>CAYROQ010000013.1:23917-47075 GCA_964425955.1 uncultured Sideroxydans sp. | reverse complement strand
TCTCGGGGTCTATTTTCGCCAGCTTGGCATGCAGATGTTCGATGCCGTGTTGTGCGATCTCCGCATCCAATTCAGCACGTAAGGCAACATCAGCTTGCGGCAACGGACTCAAGCCTTCACGCAATGCCTTGAAATACAACATCGTGCCACCAACCAGCAACGGAATCTTTCCGCGAGCCGTGATATCCGCCATCAAGCGCAAGGCATCGTGGCGAAACGCGGCGGCGGAATACGCTTCAGTGGGATTGATGATGTCGATGAGGTGATGCGGTGCACGGGCGAGTGTGGCGGCATCCGGCTTGGCGGTGCCGATGTCCATGTCGCGAAACACCAAGGCGGAATCCACACTGATGAGCTCTACCGGCAAACGTTGCACCAGCTCGACAGCGACACCCGTCTTGCCGCTTGCAGTGGGTCCTATCAGGAAGATGGCGGGGGGTAATGATTTCATGCTAATACTTGCAAGCCGTAGTTGTGGAAATTGTGGAACTCGATGGCGGTACCAATGAAACAGGCGAAGGTGATGCGGGTCGAGGGGTTAGCCATTCTTTTCAATTATATGAGTAGGAATGCCATCAAGACTTTGTTGGTTCTTTTCTTCCCAGTAACGCTTCAGTCCCTCTTCACCTTTGTTGACTGCCCAATCGGAAAGTAACTCTCGCTCGCCGATATAGTTGAAATAGGGCACTGCCATTCCGCAGGAAGATTGCACAAGATCGATTGTTAGGTCGAATATCTGCCGTGCGCCGGGTAACGGCTTGAACATGCCGAATAGTTCTTTCCATTCAGCATCTTTTTTATGTACCACCTTGGCTGAACCATAAAGACGCAGAATCAACGGTCCCCCTTCGAAAGCACAGAACATTATCGTCATGCGCGAATTTTTCTGTACATGCGCTGAAGTTTCGTTGCCGCTGCCGGTGACATTGAGCCAAACGACCCGTGATTCACTCAAGACTCGAAAAGAATCCAAGCCTTTGGGGGAGATGTTGATGCGGCTGTCTGCGGTTGCTGTCCCGACAAAGAACATCTTTTGCTTGGAGATAAACTGGATATCTTTATCCGAGAGTTCGTTATATTGCCGCCCCATTGTTATTCCCTTAACTCAAAGTTTGATGATTACTTCCCGCGCATGAACATCGCATCCAACTCTTCAACCGTGATCTGGAACCAAGTCGGCCTGCCGTGGTTGCATTGGTCGGCGCGTTCGGTCTGTTCCATCTCGCGCAGGATGGAATTCATCTCTTGAATGCTGAGTTGCTGGTTGGCGCGCACGGCGGAATGGCAGGCGAGGGTGGCGAGTAACTCGTTGCGGCGTTCGGTGAGGGCGCGCGAAGCGCCGAAGTCGCGTAGCTCGTGCAGTACTTCTTTGGCGGCGGCTTCGGCTTTGGATTGTTTCAACATGGCGGGCATGGAGCGCACGGCCAAGGTGGTGGGCGAGAGCGGGGCGATGTCGAAGCCGAGTTTGAGTAGAGCATCCTGCTCGTCTTCCACAGTGGCGACATCCAGGGTGTCTGCCGCAAAACTCACGGGGATGAGCAGAGGCTGCGTCGGCATCTGTTGTGCATCGAACGCGGTCTTGAGTCGTTCGTACACGATGCGTTCATGAGCAGCGTGCATGTCCACCACGATGAGTCCTTGCTGGTTCTGCGCGAGGATGTAGATGCCGGAGAGTTGACCGAGGGCGAAGCCCAGGGGATGTTCTGAGCTGGGAAGGGTAAAGGGGGAAGGGGGAAGGGAAACGTCAAAGGCGGAGCTGCTGATACCCTTCTCCCTTCTCTCTTCTCCCTTCTCCGTTTGCATGTCCCATACGCGATACGTCGCTTGCTGTTGCGCTGCGCCAAAGGGGATGCGCTGTTGTTCGAAATTACTTAATCCGTCATTCCCGCCCTTCGACATGCTCAGGATAGACCGACCTTCGGTCACGCGGGAATCCAGCATTTCATTTAAAAAACTGGATTCCCTCGTGGGCGGGAATGATGAGCCTGAAGAATCGGGTGATGCGTTATTCATCGTCACACTCAACGCATCTTGCAAGGCATGGAACACGAACTGGTGGATGCCCTGGCTCTCGCGGAAGCGCACTTCGCTTTTGGCGGGATGTACGTTCACATCCACCAGCTCGGGCGGCATCTCCAGGAACAGCACGAAGGCAGGATGGCGTTGGTGGTGCAGGATGTCCTGATAGGCCTGACGCACGGCGTGCATCAATACTTTGTCGCGCACGAAACGGCCATTGATGAAGAAATATTGTTCGTCGCGCGTGGAGCGGGAGTAGGCGGGCAGTGCGGCGATGCCGTACAGATGCAATGCGCCGATCTGGCGTTCTACGGCAACGGCGTGTTGGCCGAACTCCGCCCCCAAGATGGCGGTGATGCGTTGTGCCAAGTCATGCCTGGGAAGTTGCCAAGCAGTACGCCCATTATTTTGCAAAGTGAACGCCACATCGGGCCGTGACAAGGCGATACGTTTGAACGTTTCTTCGCACCATGCGTATTCGGTGTTCTCACTCTTGAGAAACTTGCGCCGTGCGGGAGTATTGAAATACAACTCGCGCATTTCGATGCTGGTGCCAGGTGCATGGGCGGCGGGAACGCTATCGCTTAGAGTTCCATCCGCCGCATCTATTTTCCACGCGTGTATCGCATCCGCGATGCGGCTGGTGAGAGTGATCTGCGCCACTGCCGCCATACTTGCCAATGCCTCGCCACGGAAGCCCATGCTGGCGACACGTTGCAAATCGTCGAGCGAGGCGATCTTGCTGGTGGCATGGCGCTTCAATGCCAGCGGCAGTTGTTCCGCTGCGATACCGCCGCCGTTATCGCGTACCCGCAGCAGTTTGATACCGCCGTTCTCAAGGGTCACCGCAATGTCGGTCGCCCCTGCATCCAAGCTGTTTTCCAGCAGTTCTTTAAGGGCGGAGGCGGGTCGCTCGATGACTTCGCCGGCGGCGATCTGGTTGATGAGGAGGTCGGGGAGGAGTTGGATAGCAGGCATGCGCGGATTATAGCGGAAGGCTTACCGAAGGCGGTTTGCGAGCAATATTTCGCCCGTGTGAATCACACAGGGGTGCGACATCATGTCGCATTCCAATTTACTAAATTTGGAATTACAGTGCGCATCGCCGAGTCAGCACGCAAGTAGTCTCCTCCCAGGTTCTGCTGCATTCCCTTCCCGCTGGCTTGGCTTTTTTGTTCTATCAGCGGTAGTGACTCCTCATGCCAATCGATTTCACAGTGCAACGCATTCCATGGGCAGATGGTGCCTTGATGATTCAAGAATTGCGGGTGAGTGCAAGTACGTTAGGCACGCTCGATTATTCCATCACGCCTGGCGATAGTGATGACGAAATATCGAAACATGTACTGGCACTTGGTACAAGGGGGCAAGCGATAGGTTGCGCCCGTGTCTCGCCTGTCGGGCACATTGATCGCATCACCGTTCTGCCTCTAGAGAATTGGAAACAGATCGGTGTGGCCATGATCGAAGCACTGATGGATGACTACATTGATCACATCGAATCGCTGAATAAATCTCAAGCTTAAGCAATATTCCAGTCTCAACCGGTCGTGCCAGCAGAGCATTCATTTCATCCGTCATTCTGCGGCGACGTAATACTGGGTGCGACATCATGTCGCATTCCAATTGGAAATATACTCGTTTACATTACGCACCACCAAGCCAGCTCGTCAGTGGTTATCTCCCAGGTTCTACTGCTTCCCATCCGTTGGCTTGGTATTTTTTTTCGCAAGCGTTCTTTTCGTGCAGCGCTTCATCTCACTTGCAAGAATATGCGTATTTCGATTTCATCGTTGATGGACTCTTGTGGGAAACCTGCGCCCTGTTTTTGCAAAATTTCCGAGTTGTGGCAATTAAAGGCGATGCGATCAGCCATCACCAGGCACGTTCGGATTGTGTCGTCCGCGTATTGAAATCCACTCCTAGCAAGAGGGTGCGACAATTTGCCGCGCGACATCATGTCGCATTCCCAAGAAGTAAATAAATATCTAGCATCGCCCCCCGGATTTTTTCATTTCAATCAGGGGAGTTTTATGAACAAGAAGTTCACCACCACCGGTGCAGTTACGCTTGCCTATTTATTCATTGTCGTATCGTATGCAGTAGCAGAAGAATTCCCGATATCGACTTCTGCAGGTTCGGCCACTACTGATATGCCAATTGCCAATCAGCAAGCTGATACACAAACCAGTATTGGTCAAGGCAGCTCGACCAAGAAGTTGTTGGGTGAAGTGGTTGTCACTTCTACCACCATTGATGATCGTTTCGAATCCAAGCGCGGCGAAGCCAGCAACATAAGCAATATCAGCGGCAAAAAAGTGGATGAAGAGCACGGTAAGAATATCGTCGATGTACTGGAATCAATTCCTGGTGTGACTGCAGAAGTGCAAAGTGGTGATTCGGTCAAGATCATGTTGCGTGGTGTGGAAGCACAACGCTACATGGGTGAGAAGCCTGGCGTGGCGATCATCATCGACGGCGTGCCCGTATTGGAACGTACAGGTCGTGTGAACATCGACCTCGACAATATCGACTCTATAAAAGTCATCAAAGGCGGAGCTTCCTACCTCTTCGGCGAAGATGCACTTTCAGGCGCGGTCATCATCACCACCAAACGCGGTGCAAAGATGGCGGGCTATACCGTGAGCACCGAAACAGGAAGCTTTGGATACCGCAAAGGTTTGGCAAGGGTCGGCTTTACCAAAGGTGACTTTGTGGGGCATATCCAAGCCAGTAAAGCTTTTGCAGATGACTATTACGACCAAGGGGCATATTCGAGGCAATATGTGGATGGCAAGTTGCAGTACCTCATCGACGAGACGAGTGATGTCACTTTTGGTTTTGAGAATTCGATACGCGCTAAGGATAGTCATGGCACGGTCAAAGGGGTAACCCAAGCGTTGCTCGACCCGCGGAGCGCATCACCGTCTGCCGGCAAAGACTATGCTCGGAAATATGACATCGATTTGCATAAGCTGAATTTGTCTTATGCAAAGGACTTTGGTGATTCTTCGAATCTACTGGTGAACACCTATTCCTTCATTGACCACACCTATGGCTGGTCGAATCCCAGTGGTTTCTTACGCAATACAACTTGCCCAAACACCAGTGTGGCGGCCTTGCCTAACTGCAATATGACAAACTTACCAGATGCCTATGTCAGCGGTGTAGATACTAAGCAAGCTCAACGAGGTGGGAAGGCTGAGTGGCGCAAAGGTGGCGAAAAAGTCGGCATGATGAGCGGCCTTGATTTGCAGCATTTCGAAGAAAAATCAATTTCGACAAACTTGGTGAGCTACACCAGCCGAAATACTGCTGTCGGTGCGAGCAATCCGTTGAATCTGGCAGGTGCTGTGACAAGCGACAATCTATCCACGTCAGATACGAAAGCAATTTATGGTGAGTTGAAATGGCAATTCACCGAACTATTGACGGCTACAGTGAACGCGCGCTACGACAATATTCTTGCAAAATATTCCAGCTACATCCCGCTGACCCCGACACAAATATCTCAGGGTAGAACCACAACGGGCGAAAGGACCTTCAATGTTTGGTCTGAACGTGCCGGTTTGAACTATGCACTGGCAGCAGATCGCGAGATATATTCCAACATCTCGACAGGCTTTCGTGTGCCTACACTGAGCCAGCTGTATGGCGGAACGATCTCTCCTACCGGGAGTGTTGCGGCAAATCCCGGCTTGAAACCCGAACATTCCATCAACTACGAGATTGGGTTGCGCGGGAAGAATAATCTGATGGGAATACTTGTTGATACCGATATTGCCGTGTTTCAACTCGACCGTAAGGACTTCATCCTGAATACGGGTGGGCAATATCAAACTTCCCCAACGGGAGTAACCGAGCAATACCAGAACATCGGTGGCGTGCGAAATCGGGGTTTAGAGTTGGGAGCGAAGACGGATTCGCGAGAGACATGGTCGGGCGATTTGTCGTACACCTACCTTCGTGCTGTGTTCACGCGTAACGACATCTATTGGATGTCTATGGGGACACGTAGTGCACCGCTACCCTCTGTGCTCTACAACAACACTGGAAAAACGGTACCCCGTACGCCATCACACAAGATCAATCTGACCACTCGTTATCGCCTGACGACGGCTTGGTCATTCACGGGAGAGATGAATACGCAATCAGGTAGTTTTGCGGATGAAGTGAACGTGGTTTGGACCGGCGGGCGCACGGTGTTCAATCTCACGGCGAACTACGATTTCAAGACTGAGAATGATTCCAAATGGTCTGCCTTCGCACGCCTCGATAACGTCTTCAATCGTTACTACTATTCCACCATCCGTGGTTCGTCGGACAGTGATGGCAATGGTGTCTACAACGCAGAAGACCCCTCCATTACAGTCAAACCTGGTCGTGTATGGACGATGGGAGTCTCGGCAAAATTCTGAGGAGAACGCGATGAATACGAATTTGATAGGGATGACAATATTTTCGGTTTCGATTTTTACTTCAGCCGCTCTTGCCGCTGAACAACCAGTTGCTGCTTCGGGTGTGATGCCTTCGGGGCACAACCATACCGCTCTTTCAGGTGTGATGGGAACAGAACCGATGGGTAAGTCCGGATCATGGACTACCTTGCCAATCCTGAAGACAAAAATGAGTGGTCCAAATCGTGAGAATACTGTCATCACCGCTGTGCCACTGAATATCGTGCCCGGCAACGTTGATGCGTATTCGAACAACTTGAAAGACACCGACGCACACCGCCAATTGGCAATGGGGCTGGCGGGAGCTAAGTTGGATAAACCAGCCACCGGTGGTTTCCAGTTACTTATTGCGCGTGAAGAACAAACTGATTCAGTCCGTGTCGCGTCCACCGTTTATTACTTTGGTGAGCGCGGAGCGAAGAATCCGACCGACATGTTCATGTTGCAAAAAAACGAGCTGGAGATCATTCCGCAACCGTATCCACGGGAGCATTCCCGTTATCGTGCGAACGAAGACTGGAAGTTTCTGGTGCGTTACAACAGCCAGCCGCTGGCAACTCAAAAGGTGAATCTGGAAACATCGAACGGCAGCAAGTTTGAATTGTTGACGGATGCGTCTGGCGTGCTCAATTTGCATGTGCCAAATGACTTCAAACCGGTAGACGGAAAGCAGCAGGGTGGCGGGCATGATCACGGTGTGCGCAGAGGTGCTGACTTCGTCCTCGCAGTCGAGCATTTGGATGCAGGGAAAAATTATCTGACCACATTCAATAGTACCTACGGGGCGGATGCCTATGACAATCGCAATTTGGCAATGGGGCTTGGGTTTACTTTGTTAGGGATGGTCGGGGCGGTGCCGTTGCTGCGAAAGAAAAAGTCGGAGAAGAAAGCAGGCTCGCCGAGCGAAAAGAAAGAAGAGGTGTGACATGTTGAAGAGCCTATTCCCGACCCTGGGGCGTTTTCGTTTCACTATGCAGATCATCATGCTATTCGTCACGGTATATGGTGGCGCATTGTTGGGCAGCTACACGGTGGATCGTATCTCGCAAGCGTTGCCCTCTCTGTCTTGTGCGTTCGACAAGATGACTGGCGATCACTGCATCCTCATCGTTACCCAACACCAGTTGCATCACCGTGTGGGCGAGGCTTTGGCGAACGCCAAGGACATCACGTTAAAAGTGTTTATTCCGACCCTGATGTCGGTTGGTGTGTTCTTCATGTTCTTCTTCTTTCTGAACAAAGCATTCTGCGGCTGGGTCTGTCCATTGGGTACGGTGCAGGAGTTGATCAGGAAGATTGGCGCGCGGATCAAACGACCATTGCGCCAGTTCGAACAAGGCAACGTCGGACGTGTGCGTCCGGTGAAATGGCTGATGTTGTTGGTGCTGGTCTTGGGCTTGCCTCTGCTGGCCGGGATGGGTGTGGCATCCAATGAATTGGGCGATCCATTCTGCCAAGTATGTCCTTCGCGCGTTGTCACCACTTTGCTGACGGCAGATACCGAGCAGATTGCCGTGCGTACAGGAAATGGCATCAATTTTTTCCTGGGTGCGGCAGGCAATGCACTGTTCGGCTTCATGATTATCGCGGCCTTGGTCGTGCGTCAGCCGTTCTGTCGAATTTGTCCGTTGTTGTCCTGGAATGCGCTGTTCCAAAAACTGTCACCGATGAAATTGGTGAAAGTGGATTCGCACGAGAAATGTGAAAAGTGTGGAGTGTGCGAGAAAGCCTGTCCGATGGACATCCACGAGATTGGCACCGAGTTTGGCAAGAAGGCGTTCCACGAAGATTGCACACTGTGCGGTCGCTGTGCCGAGTATTGCCCGGACGACGGCGTGATCCAGATAAAATTCTTTGGTATCCCGCTGTTCAAGTCTTCCCGCGAATACTACAAGGCGCGTGTGAAACACGAATCACCCGAAGGTGTTCCCAAGAAACGGGTGATACCGATTTTGCCCAAACCCGCGACGAACAATGGATGATTTTCTCAATCCGGCTTTGATTCCCCAGCAGACCACGCTGTTCACCGTGTGGCTGTTGGGTGCCTCGTTGGGACTGACCGCCTGTACCGCAACCTGCCTGCCCTTCATGGGAACTTGGGTGTTGGGTCGCGGCGGTACGCAGATGCAGGCATTACGTGATACGGGATTGTTTGTCACGGGACGTATCCTGGCTTACACGATGCTCGGCGCGATCGCAGCGGCAGCGGGTGCGTGGTTGTCTCAAGCAATGCGCGGCGGCACGGGCAATCTGGTGATCGGTTTTGCCTCTATCGCGGCGGGTGTGTGGCTGTTGCGTTCGGCCAAACCGCACTCGCCTTGTGGTGTGACACGAAGTGCGGGCGGGACGCCGCCTTTGCTGTTGGGATTTTCCTTGAGTCTTACACCGTGTGCACCGTTGGCCTCATTGCTTGCGGTGTGTGCGGCGGCGGGCAGTATCAAGTTGGGCATAGCGAACGGTGTGGCGTTTGGTTTGGGAGCAGCACTCACGCCCTTGCTGATATTATTGCCGCTCATCAGCCTGTTTGGAAAAGGACTGCGTGACAACCGCGAATGGATCACGCGTTGGCTACGTTGGGGCGCTGCCGCAGTACTGATTGTGTTGGGTTTGCGCCGGATATTTTTGGTGCTGTGATCGTTTCTATTTTCCGTGTTCTTCTATGAAGCATTTTGTTATTGCAGTATTCGGCATTTCATTTTCTTGCGCCGCACTCGGTGAAGAGCCTGCCACCTTAAAAGAAGTCACCGTCACGGCAAAAAGTGCCGATGTGGCGGAACGTCGTGATGCCACTTCGCAGAAAGTCATTCTGGATCGTAAAGAGATCGAGAACCTCGGTGTGATGACTATCGGCGAGGTGCTGGGTAAATTGCCGGGCGTCGAAGTCAGTGGTGATGGGCAACGTGCGCGCGGCATGTCGCGCGATTCGGTACAAATTCTTATCGATGGCGAACGCCCGGCGGGTGGTTCGCGCATGGTGGCCGGTGTCATTGGACGCTTGCCTTCAGGCGATTTGGATCGGGTCGAGATATTGCGTGGTTCATCTGCGGAATACGGTGGTGCCTCCTCGGTGACGGTGAACTTGGTGATGAAGAAAGCATTGTCAAAAAGGACAACCGCCTTAAAAGCCGGCGTCGGATTTCGGGGGAACGAACCCAATGCCCAGATGACTTGGACTGAAAATGGCGGGGAGGGTGGCTTTGGCTGGTCATTGCCGATCACGCTCAATTTGACACGGTCACCATCACACACACAAACCGATCGCCAAGCATTGCCCGTTGGCGTGCGCAATGTTTGGCAACAAGACAGCAATGACGGTCTGTTCACCTTCCGCGAGTTTGTGTTGTCTCCACGTATGACGTGGAAAGATAGCGGTGATAGTCTGACTATTGCGCCGTTGTTCTTTGATGGTTTGGGTAAGCGCAACAGCGACACCGTTTCGACGAATCTTCTTCTCCCTTCGACAGACACGCGGAGCAGTCGCGAGACCAACAATCGCCGTATGTTGCGTTTGCGTGTCGATGGTGAAAAAAATATGGGCGGTTCCAAACTGACAATGCGTATGTCTTTGAACAGTGGAAATCGTACTGTCGATTTGCTGCGGCAAGCCACCGTGGCCAACGTCACCAGCAACTCGACTGAACATTCCAATGGCAAGGAAACCGAATACAACATGGCGTTGCGCCTGGATAGGCCGCTTGGAGAACATCTGTTGGCACTGGGTTTGGAACATATCAATTTGCGCCGAACCGATGAGCAGTTCTTCGGCGGAAGTTTCGCGGGGACTTCCACCAGCGAAGCGACTGAACGACATAACATCGTGTGGCTGCAGGACGACTGGTCGATGCAACAATCACTGGTGTTGACTACCGGGGTGCGCGGCGAATCAATGAGTCTGAATTCGGAGGGTATCGGTCAACAACATGGCCGCTTACTGCCTTCCGTGGCAATACGTTGGGAACCCGCCCAGCAATGGTTATTACGTTCGTCCTTGGGGGCTGGATTGAAACTGCCACGGTTGGAAGAGTTGAGTAATACCGTTACACGAAGTATCGCTGCCAATACGCCGCTGGAAGCCGATAGACGGGGCAATGCCAATCTGTCACCCGAACGCAGCTTGAATTGCGAAGTCGTGTTGGAGCGTTACCTCGATCAGGAAGCGGGCGTGTTCGGTGCCAATCTTTATGTGCGCTCGACTGAGGATTTTATCGAGCGGCGCGTGCAACTGGAAGGGGCACGCTGGGTGGATAGACCGCAGAACGAAGGCAGGGCGCTGCATTGGGGTTGGGAGTTGGATGGCAAGGTGCGCACGGATAACTTCGGCTGGAAAGGAGCAACAGTCAAGGCGCATCTCACCTTACCCAATGCACACGTGAATGACACCCGGCTCGGTATCACTCGCATGGCACGCGATACTCCCGACTATGTGTTCTCTGCGGGTGTTGATCAAAGCTTGCCGATGTGGCAATCGAGCTATGGCGTGTCGCTGCAGATGTCCGGCCGCAGTAAAACCGACATACCCAACGAGCAACGCGGAACGACAAATGCCAAAGCTACATTGGATGCTTTTTGGCTTTACAAACTGACACCCCGTTTCAATCTGCGTATGAGCGGGCAAAATCTGTTGGAGGCCAGGACGGTACGTGAAACCGTGTATTTGTCAGGCTCCGACACCTATCGACTCGGCACAGAGGACACGGGGAAACGCAGTTTATTGGTTACCCTTGAAGGCCGCTGGTAGCATGGAGTCCGTATTAACCCTGTTTGGATCGCTTGAGATGTATTCGAAGTATTCTATTGAACCGGATAAATCACCGTTGAGTGAGCGCATGGCCGTTGTGGGGCTGGTCGTGTTGCTTCACTTGTCGGTGTTTGCCGGATATTTATTGCAACCGGATATGCCCGCAGTGCTGGTCAATGATATGTCGGTCTCGTTTGCAAATGTTCAGCTGCAACAAGCCGACATCACTCCGCCACCCGAACCCAAAATCAAGCCCAAACCCAAAGAAATCGAGCCGGAACCTGTTCCCGCAGATGAGCCGGTGGTGAAAGAAGTGGCGCCACCCGAGCCGCCAAAAACAGTTTCGCCACCGTCACCTGTGCAGCTGGATGCCGAGCCGGATTACCGTGCCGATTACTTGAACAATCCACGTCCGCCTTATCCCATGGTGGCGCGGCGCATGGGTTACAACGGCAAAGTGGTGCTGAATGTCGAGGTGCTTGCCGAAGGCAAAGCAGGGCAAGTATTACTGCACCAGAGTTGCGGTCACGAGATTTTGGATAAAGCCGCGTTGCAGACCGTGAAGACCTGGCGTTTTTCTCCCGCGAAACGTTTTGGTCAACCCGTGACACAGTGGTTTTTGGTACCGATCAGATTTTCTTTAGAGGATAACGAAGCATGAGTGATTTCTTTTCCATCAATTCAGGAGTTGTATTTGTAACTCTCATTTTGCTGATCTTGTTGTCCGTCGTGACGTGGTCGATTGGCATATTCAAAGCGTGGAAGCAGATTCAAGCAAAGAAGCAGGACCGTGAATTCATCGAACGCTTTTGGGCGGCCCGTGAATGGAGCGAAGCGGTAAAAGTGGCGGAGGAAGGACAAGGCGATTTTGCACGCTTGGCGCAAGCGGGTTTTGCCGAGATCAAAGTGCTGGGTGAGGTGCAACATGATTTGAAACACATGGGTAAACCGCACGATGTGCTGGAGAGACAACTGGTACAACAATTACAAAATATCCAGCGTCGTCACGAACGCGGACAAGCTGAACTGGCGACCATCGGCTCCACATCCCCCTTCGTCGGCTTATTCGGAACAGTGTGGGGAATCATGCATGCGTTGCAGGATATTGGTAAGAGTGGTTCAGCGTCGTTGGATGTGGTGGCTGGCCCGATTGGTGAGGCTTTGATCGCAACGGCAATCGGTATTGCAGTCGCTTTGCCTGCTGTTCTCGCTTACAACTTTTTCCTGCGTCGCTTGAAAGTGCACGTGACTGACCTGGAGAATTTTGCCCATGACTTCTTGCGCCTCGCGCAGAAGCACGATTACAAATTGTGAGGTAGTTATGGCAATCGGAAATTCATCTCAAGACAGCGGCAGCATGATGAGCGAGATCAACGTCACCCCGCTGGTGGATGTGATGCTGGTGTTGCTGGTGGTGTTCATCATCACGGCACCGTTGCTTGCGCCGCAGTCACTCAAGATCAATCTACCCAAGACCGAATCGGTGGTGAAAGATGACAAGTTGCAACGGGTTAGCCTGGCGATTGATCTACAAGGAAACGTTTCTCTGGAGAATGCACATCTGAGTGATGCAGGGCTGGCTGATTTGCTGAAAAGCAAGGCCCTCGATCCCAATTTCCAACTTCAGATCCAGGCGGACGAAGCGGTGAATTACGGTCGGGTGGCGCAGGTCATGGCCATCGCGCAAAAATCCGGCGTGAGTAAACTTTCCTTCTTGACGATTGCGGGGAAATAGAGGCAAGATACGCCTCACAGATTAGGGTGGTCGGGGTTGCGGTTTCCGGCCTTGTGTGGTGAACGGGCAGAGGAGGGACTATATGAAGAATGTAGTAATCGCAATGCTGTTGGTGTTCGGTGTTTCCGTGTCGGGAAGTACACTTGCTTGTGAAGGCAGCAAGAATCACAAGGCCAAGACCGACACTAGCGCTCCCGCTACACCGGTACCTGCTCCTGCTAAATAATCAGGACAGTTGAAACACCAAAAGGGGACTGGGCAACCAGTCCCTTTTCTTTGCATGACAATGTTTATTGCGCGCAGTACACTGCGCAAGTCTTAACGCAATTCAACCAAGGAGACCAATATGAACCGTAGGGAATTGTTACTTGGCGCTGCCGCAATGGCCGCCACCGCAGTTAGCAGTAAAGCTTTCGCCGCAGAACACCAGCATGACCATTCCAGCATGGCACCCCAGCATGACCACAAATCTTCCCGCAACGACAAACTGATCGCGGCCGCATCCGACTGCGTGCTCAAGGGCAACATTTGCCTGCAACACTGTATTGAGTTATTGGGCAAGGGCGACAAAGACATGGCGGCCTGTGCTGCCTCATCCACACAGTTGATCGCAATGTGCACGGCGCTGCAACAGATGGCTTCTGCCGAATCGAAACATCTGCCGCAACTAGCCAAAGTAGCCATGGCAGTTTGCAAGGAATGCGAAGAAGAATGCAAGAAGACTGAAAAACATCCGGAGTGCAAGGCTTGTAAAGAATCCTGCGCGGCGTGTTACGAAGAGTGCAAGAAGATCGCAGCCTAAGTTAGCGGAGTTTATTAAAAAATCAGGGTTTCTAACCGTGCCGTTTTGCAGTAGCGTGGATCTTGCAGTTATCACGGATGTGCTTTTGCACAAAGTGGTCGTATATAATCACCCAAGAATTTTAGTGGAACAATTTGCGCCCGGTTATCCGGGCGTTTTTCAGATTAGCGTTAACAGTTAAGAGGAAAACTACATGGCTTTATTGATAGGGATTCCCCGTGAAACAGCGACAGGGGAAAAGCGCGTTGCGACGGTTCCGGAAGTCGTCGAAAAACTCATCAAATTGGGTTTCAAAGTCGCTGTTGAATCGGGTGCCGGAGATGGCGCGAATTGCGGTGACGAAGCCTATCGCACCGCAGGCGCCGAAATCATCGTGGGTGCTTCCAAGTTGTGGGCCGAATCCGACATCGTGTTCAAGGTGTCTGTCCCGTCGGCTGCCGAGGTTGAGTTGATGCGCGAAGGCGGCACGTTGATCGGCTTCATCTGGCCCGCGCAAAACCCGGAACTCATGGCACAACTGGCAGCGAAGAAGGCCACCGTGCTGGCCATCGACTGTCTGCCGCGCATGTTGAGCCGCGCCCAGAAGATGGATGCGCTGACCTCGCAGGCGGGCGTCGCCGGCTACCGCGCCGTCATCGAGGCCGCCAATGTGTTTGGCCGCTTCTTCAACGGACAAATCACGGCGGCGGGCAAGGTTCCGCCGGCCAAGGTATTCATCGCCGGTGCCGGTGTGGCGGGCTTGGCGGCAATTGGAACTGCCGCAGGATTAGGCGCCATCGTGCGCGCCAACGACACCCGTGCCGAAGTGGCCGACCAGGTCAAATCCCTGGGCGGCGAGTTCGTCAAAGTCGAGTATGAGGAAGAGGGCGGTGGTGGCGGCGGTTACGCCAAGGTGATGAGCGAAGGTTTCCAACAGGCGCAGCGCGAAATGTACGCCAAGCAAGCCAGGGAAGTAGACATCATCATCACGACCGCATTGATCCCGGGCAAGCCCGCGCCAAGACTGATCACTGCAGAGATGGTGCAAAGCATGAAGCCGGGGAGTGTCATCGTTGATATGGCGGCCGAGCGCGGCGGTAATTGCGAACTGACCGAGCCGGGTAAAGCGGTGGTGAAACACGGTGTGACCATCGTCGGTTACAGCGATCTGAATAGTCGTTTGGCCAAGCAGTCTTCTACCTTGTATGGCACCAATCTGTTCCGCCTCACCGAGGAACTGTGCAAAACCAAGGACGGCCTCATCAACGTCAACATGGAAGACGATGCGATTCGCGGGTTGACGGTGATCAAGAACGGCGAAGTCACTTGGCCGGCGCCTGCACCAAAGTTACCGCCTGCTCCTGCCAAACCGGCAGCGGCGAAATCTGCTCCCGCTCCGGCGCATGGCCATGGCGGCGGCGGTGCTCCGGCATCGGCAGCCAAAACAGCTGTGTTATTTGGTGTTGCAGCATTATTCTTCCTGCTCATCGGAGCTTATGCACCCGCCGCATTCCTGGGACACTTCACCGTGTTCGTGCTCGCGTGTTTCGTTGGTTACATGGTGGTGTGGAATGTCACTCCCGCGCTGCACACTCCCCTGATGAGCGTCACCAATGCGATCAGCAGCATCATCGCCATCGGAGCGTTGGTACAGATCGCGCCGCCGCTTTCCTTGCTGGAAGGATTTGATCGTCCGGATGGATGGATACGCTGGTTGGCGGTGGTGGGCGTCGCGCTCACTGCGGTCAATATGTTTGGCGGATTTGCAGTTACCCGCCGCATGCTGTCGATGTTCCGCAAATAAGGATAAATTATTATGTCTGCAAGTTTGGCAACGGTTTCATATATTGGCGCGATTATTCTGTTCATCCTCAGCTTGGGCGGTCTGTCCAACCCTGAATCTTCGCGGCGCGGTAATCTCTACGGCATGATTGGTATGGCTCTCGCCGTGCTGGCGACGGTGTTCGGCCCCCGTGTTTCGATGGCCGGGATCCCGTGGATCATCGGTGCAATGGTGGTAGGCGGCAGCGTCGGACTCTATGCGGCGCGCAAAGTGCAAATGACCCAGATGCCGGAACTGGTCGCGCTGATGCACAGCCTGGTTGGTCTTGCCGCCTGTCTGGTCGGCTTCGCCAACTACATCGATCCGGTGGCCACCCTGAATCTGTCCAGTGCGGAAAAGGGCATTCACGAGATCGAAGTCTACATCGGCATTTTGATCGGTGCGGTGACCTTCTCCGGTTCACTCATTGCCTTCGGCAAACTGGCCGGCAAGATCGGCGGCAAGCCGCTGTTGCTGCCGGGACGTCACTTCATGAATCTGTTGGGACTGCTGGTCGTTATCGCATTCGGCTGGCAATTCCTGCATGCTGAGACGATCAGTGCGGGCATGATCGGCCTGACCGTGATGACCGTGATCGCTCTGCTGTTCGGCATCCACATGGTGATGGCCATCGGCGGTGCGGATATGCCGGTGGTGGTGTCCATGTTGAACAGCTACTCCGGTTGGGCGGCTGCGGCAACCGGCTTCATGTTGAACAACGACTTGCTGATTGTCACCGGCGCACTGGTGGGATCCAGCGGCGCCATTCTTTCCTACATCATGTGTCGTGCGATGAACCGCAATTTCATCAGCGTTATTGCGGGCGGATTCGGTACCGGCGGCGGCAAACCGGCCAAGAAGGCTGACGGCGATACGCAACCGGCGGGAGAAGTGGTGTCTATCAGCGCGGTCGAGACGGCAGAACTGCTGCGCGATGCCAAGAATGTGATCATCGTGCCGGGGTACGGCATGGCGGTGGCACAGGCCCAACACACGGTGTACGAGATCACCCAGTTGTTGCGCGAAAAAGGTGTCAACGTGCGCTTCGGCATCCACCCGGTTGCCGGACGTATGCCCGGCCACATGAACGTGCTGCTGGCCGAAGCCAAAGTGCCTTACGACATCGTGATGGAGATGGACGAACTCAATGCGGACTTTCCGGATACCGATGTTGCCATCGTGATCGGTGCCAATGACATCGTGAACCCGGCAGCGCAGGAAGACCCGAGCAGCCCCATCGCCGGCATGCCGGTGCTGGAAGTGTGGAAAGCCAAGACCTCCATCATGATGAAGCGCAGCATGGCAACCGGCTATGCGGGCGTGGACAATCCGCTGTTCTACAAAGAGAACAACCGCATGTTATTTGGCGATGCCAAGAAAATGCTGGAAGAAGTTTTCGTTGCGCTGAAATCGTAAAAGAAACCCATGCTGTCATTCCCGCGAAAGCGGGAATCCAGTTATAAACAAGGCATTTTGAATAGAACTGCTGGGTTCCCGCTTGGCTGTAAACCAGTTTATCCTGAGCAAGTCGAAAGCAAGTCGAAGATCGGGAATGACGAAGAAATAGAAGAGCCGCGCAAGCGGCTCTTTCTATTTGGAAGAAGTGCTGAAAGAGCGAACCACCAACCATGCTCCGAGCAGACTCTCAACCAGATACAACACACTCGATATCCCGTGCCACAACTTGAACTGCGGGGCAAAAACGCTCTGCATCACATCCAACGGCAACGCTTGCTGTTTCATCCCTGCCATCAGGGGTTGGATATAGAACAGTGTCAACATTGTGATGGACAACATCGCAACAACAATATGCACCTGCCGGTCGCGCAAGACTTGTTTGCCGACAACAAACCAACGAAAGATCAACAGAGCCACCCCGCACACGATGCCGACAAGTCCCAAGGTTTCGAACATCTTGCCCGCAAGATTGCCGGCGAGTTGTCTGTCGGGTTGCGCGTAGAACAGGATAGGGACGGCCAGATAGCCGATAACCCACAGACCACCGACCCATAAGGTGGAAGACAATATTGCAAGCGAGTGTGTCAGTTTGTTCATGGAGTTTTGCGTGTAAAGGCGGACTGAATCGGGCGGGATGATACCTGCGAGAATTGCCGATAACACGTTTTTGTTGACCATCCCATCATTCCTTGATTGGAATGATCGTGGGGCAGAACCAGGCGCAAAAATAGTAATTCGATACGGGGTTGCAGGTTGATACTACTTCATCATCACTTTCAACCTTGCCAGCTTGTCCAACCCTTCTTCTTTCGTCACCGCCGGTGCAGTGCCTGTCTTTACCACGCCCGAATATACAATATCAGCCTGCGGCAACTCTGCGATGAAACGGCTGGGGTCGCAACCCGCCCATTCTTTGCCGCGTTTGCGTTTGCTGCAGTAACTGATTTGCAGTGAGCGTTGCGCGCGGGTAATGCCAACGTACATCAGGCGGCGTTCTTCTTCGATCTGTTCCGGTGCTTCGCTGCGTTCGTGCGGCAAGATGCCTTCTTCCACACTCACCAGAAACACATGGCCGAACTCCAGACCTTTCGCGGCATGCAGTGTCGAGAGTGATACAGCATCGGTTTCCTGATCGCGTGATTCGAGCAGGTTGAGCAGGGCGATCAACTGCGACATGGCGATGAGCGTCTTGTCGTCCGCTTCCGATTTGCGGTTCATCCAAGCGACGAAATCCGACACGTTCTTCCATTTTGTTTCGGCCTGGCGCGGCTCATGGCTGTCGAACAACCAGGCTTCGTAGTCAATGGCGCTCAACAGATCGTTCATCACTTCGTTGCAAGGTTCTTTCTCGGCTCGCGCTTGCATGCGGTTGATGAAGTTGCAGAAAGTAAGCAGGTCTTCGTGCTGGCGCGGTTGCAACTGATGTGCCATCGCGCCATCGAATGCGGCCTCGAACAAACTGACATTGCGCACAGCGGCATGTCCGGCAAGTTTTTCCAGTGTGGTGTTGCCGATGCCACGCTTGGGTGTGGTGATCGCGCGAATGAAAGCGGGATCGTCATCCGGGTTGGCGATCAGGCGCAGGTAAGCGGTGAGGTCTTTGATCTCGGCATAATCGAAGAATGACGTACCGCCACTCACGCTGTATGGCACTTTGTGGATGCGCAATTGTTCCTCGAATACGCGCGACAAATGGTTGCTGCGGTAAAGGATGGCGTAATCGGCGAAGCGTGTTCGGTGTTCGAACTTGTGCGCCAGCAGGCGCAATACAACAGACTCCGCTTCGTTCTCTTCATCCTTCGCCGCGAACACGCGCACCGCATCGCCCGGACCGTGTTCACTCCACAGGTTTTTCTCGAACAATTTGGTGTTGTTCTTGATGAGGTGATTGGCACTTTGCAGGATGCGCTGCGAGGAACGGTAGTTCTGCTCCAGCTTGATGACGCGCAAGGCGGGGTAGTCGTTCTGAAGGTTATGCAGGTTGGCGGTGCTCGCCCCGCGCCAGGCGTAGATGGCTTGGTCGTCATCGCCTACCACGGTAACAGCGGCACGAACGCCCGCCAGCAGTTTCATCATCTGGTATTGGCAGTCGTTGGTGTCCTGGTATTCGTCGATGAGCAAGTAGCGAAAGCGATGCTGCCAGCGCTGGTGTGCTTCGTCATGGTTGTTGAACAATTCCACCGGCAGCCGGATGAGGTCGTCAAAATCCACTGCCTGATAGGCACGCAGCGTTTCCTGATAACGCCCATAAAGCAGGGCATGGCGCTGTTGTTCTTCGTTTTCTGCCAAGCTTGTTGCTTGTTGCGGTGTGAGAAAGCACGCCTTCCAATTTGACATCACGCTCTGTGCGGTACGGATCTCCTGCTTGTCCGGACTGCCCAGCAATTCGCTGATGATCTTGGAGGTGTCGGCCGTATCGAAGATGGAGAACTGTTTCTTGTAACCGAGCAGTGGTGCTTCTTCGCGCAGGATCTGCATGCCCAAGGCGTGAAAGGTGCTGATAGTCAGTCCCTTGGCTTCGCGTCCGCCGAGCAGTTTGCCGACGCGCTCGCGCATTTCGTTAGCCGCCTTGTTGGTAAAGGTGATGGCGGCGATGTTGCGTGCCGCATAGCCGCATTCCTCGACGAGATAGGCCAGCTTGTGGGTGATAACGCGCGTCTTGCCACTGCCCGCGCCGGCCAAAACCAGAAGAGGTCCGTCGAGATACTTGATGGCTTCACGTTGAATGGGATTGAGTTTGCTTAACATGCGGAGTGATACCTGTGCCTAATCAACCAGATTGCTCTGGATGCTAAAGATATTTCTGGGTTTAATAAGTTTGAATTTACTGGCCGATCAACGATGCAACGCCGCATACGACTACAGCGGCACCGGAAAAACGCAACCATTGGGTATGGCTATGATTATTGGCTATAACAGCAAGACCAATCCCGGAAAGATGCAAAAACGCAGTCGCCATAACGAAGCCTGTCGCATAAGTCAGCGCGTCGACGTTCTGCGGCATTTCCGCGCCGTGCGCATAACCGTGAAAGACTGCGAAAATGCCGACGAGAATCGTACTCGCCAAGATGGGCAGCCGGATCGCGGCGGCGATCAGCAAGCCCAGGACCAACAATGAGAACGTGATGCCGCCTTCGATAAAGGGTATGAAAACAGCGAACATGCTCAATATGCCGCCCAATGCCATGGCCGAAACGAAACTGAGCGGAACCAACCAGACCGCTCTTCCGCCGAGTTGTGCTGCCCACAACCCGACCGCGATCATGGCTGCCAGATGATCGAACCCGCTAAAAGGGTGAGTCAACCCGGACAGAAAACCCTGAGTTTCGCCAACTCCGACATGCGCATTCGCGAGGGAAACAAAGAAGAGGGAGGCCAAAGCCAATAAAGATGTTATGCGTTGCGAATATTGTTTCATAATTACGAAAGATTCCTCCGCTAGACTGATTTGCATTGAACACACGTACAAACTAATCGCTGAATGGCGCATATGTTACACGATGCAGTTTCCACTTTTGATGAATTCCAGGAGGGCGGCGAGCTATCTTTTCTGGAACCGATTCTCGCGCGTTACCGCAATGATGCAAGCAAACTGTTGCAGATTTTACGCGAGGTGCAGGAGCACCTTGGCTTTGTTCCTCCAGCCGTTGTTTCCCGGATCGCTGCAAGGCTAGCCATTCCCCGGGCACGCATCGAAAGCGTAGCCTCGTTTTACTCCTTCCTGCACCTGAAACCGCACGGGAAATACCGCATCCTGTTTTCGGACAACATCACCGACCGCATGCTGGGCAGCCAGGCTTTGATGGAGCAGATGTGCCAACAGCTTTGGCTGCAACCGGGCAAGGTTTCGGAAGACGGCCTGGTTAGCATCGCCACCACTTCCTGCACCGGCATGTGCGACCAGGGGCCGGCGATGCTGGTCAACGGGCGTGCCATCACGCGCCTGACACACCAGCGCGTGCAGGAGATCGCTCAACTGATCCGTAACAAAACGCCATTGACCGATTGGCCTGCGGATTATTTCCGCGTCGAGAACAACATCCAACGCAGCGGGTTGTTGCTCGGTAATACCCTTGCCTACGGCGAAGTGCTGAAATCAGTGTTGGCGTCGGGCGGACAGGCCATCGTTGAAACTATCAAAGCTTCCGGTCTGCGCGGTCGCGGTGGCGCAGGCTACCCAACAGGATTGAAATGGGAAGCGTGCCGCAAAACACAAGGTTCCGAGCATTACGTGGTGTGCAATGCCGACGAAGGTGAACCGGGTACGTTCAAGGATCGCGTACTACTCACCCGACAGGCGGATCTGGTATTCGAGGGTATGACGCTGTGTGCCCTGGCAGTTGGATCGCGCAAAGGATTGCTCTACCTGCGCGGCGAATACCACTACCTGTACGAGCCTTTGAAAGCGGCGTTACAATGCCGCCGCGATAGTGATCTGCTGGGCGAGAGCATCCTCGGTCAAGACGGTTTTGATTTCGACATCGAGATACATCTCGGCGCGGGCGCCTACATTTGCGGCGAGGAATCGGCGCTGATCGAATCACTGGAAGGCAAACGCGGCGTGCCGCGCAACCGTCCGCCGTTCCCGGTGACGCAAGGCTATCTGCAGCAGCCGACTGCCGTGGATAACGTCGAGACCTTTTGCCAAGCGGCACTGGATTTGCATATGGGTGCCGAAAAATACCGCGGCATCGGCACACCAAAATCCACCGGTAGCAAACTCATTTCGGTGTCCGGCGATTGCCCGCGTCCCGGTATCTATGAATATCCATTCGGCGTAACGGTACGCGAGGTGTTGCAGGACTGCGGCGCGGTGAACACGCGTGCGGTGCAAGTCAGCGGGCCGTCCGGCGTTTGCGTCGGAGCAAACGAATTTGATCGTCGCCTTTGTTTTGAGGACTTGCCCACCGCAGGAGCGTTCATGGTGTTCGACGACAGTCGCGACATGTTTGAGGTGGCGCGTAATTTCGTGCACTTTTTCGCGCACGAGAGTTGCGGCTTTTGCACACCTTGCCGTGTCGGAACTTCGATGCTGAAGCAGACCATGGACAAGATCGCCGCCGGTCATGGCACGCACTACGACCTCGCCGAAGTGGAGCATCTCGACCACGTGTTGCAGGACAGTTCGCATTGCGGATTGGGTCGTACCGCCTGTAATCCGGTGTTGCACACGCTCAAACATTTCCGTCCCGCTTACGAGACGCGCCTGAAATCGCTGGCGTTCGAACCCGGCTTCGATCTCGACGGCGCACTGGCTCGCGCCAGACAAATGACCGGGCGCGACGATGCCGGGGCACATCTGAAAACCGAGGAAACATGAGCGATACTTTCCAGCTGGATGGCAAAACAGTTCCTTTCGAAGCGGGACAGACGGTGATGCAGGCCGCTTTGGCAGCCGGAGATTACATTCCCCATCTTTGCTACCACCCCGAGTTCAAGCCGCATGGAAGTTGCAAACTGTGCACCGTCAAGGTCAATGGCCGCACCGTGGCTTCCTGCACCATGCCTGCCGAAAGCGGACTCAACGTGGAAAGCGATATCGAAGAATTGAATGCACTGCGCCGCACGCTGGTGCAGATGCTGTTCGCCGAGGGCAACCATTTCTGTCCGTCGTGTGAGAAGAGCGGCAACTGCGTGTTGCAGGCGCTGGGCTACGATCTTGAAGTACATACCGCCGGCTTCCGCCACCAATATCCGGATCGTCCGCTGGACGCTTCGCACCCGGACATCCTGCTCGATTTCAACCGCTGCATCCTGTGTGAACTGTGTGTGCGCGCCTCTTCTGAAGTGGATGGCAAAAACGTGTTCGCCTTGTCCGGGCGCGGTATCACCAAACATCTCATCGTCAATGCTGAATCGGGTTTGCTCAAGGACACGAACATCGCGCTCAGCGACAAGGCGATGCATGTCTGTCCGGTGGGTGTGATCCTGCCCAAGCGCGTCGGCTTCAGCGTGCCTATCGGTGAGCGGCGCTACGACCAGCGCCCAATCAGCGCGCAGGCTTTGGAAGATGCACCGCGTCCGCCTTCGGGAGCGCAGCATGAGTGATTGGAAAATATGCGGGCTGGATACAGCATCCCCTCCCCCTTGCAGGGGGAGGGCTAGGGAGGGGGTAGAAACTTTATCACTCCGCGACTCTACCCCCCCC
>CAYROQ010000013.1:0-23907 GCA_964425955.1 uncultured Sideroxydans sp. | reverse complement strand
ATCCTAACCTTCCCCCTGCATGGGGGAAGGAATCGTTGCGGCGCCATCGAATTGTTTTCTGGCAGGTTCTCAAAATGAACGCACCCGCCAAACCAAAACTCCGCCTCGCCACAACCTCTCTCGCCGGCTGCTTTGGCTGCCACATGTCTTTCCTCGACATCGACGAACGATTGTTCCCGTTGCTCGAACTGATTGAGTTCGACCGCTCACCGCTCACCGACATCAAACATTGCGGACCGTGTGATATCGGCCTGATCGAAGGCGGCGTGTGCAACGCGGAAAACGTGCATGTGCTGCGCGAGTTCAGAAAAAACTGCAAAATTCTCATCGCTATTGGCGCCTGTGCAATAAACGGCGGTTTGCCCGCACAGCGTAACCATCTCGATCTGGGCAGTTGCTTGACCGAGGTGTACCTGACCGAACCGGGCCTGGTGCATGGTCACATTCCGAATGATCCCGAATTGCCGCTGCCGCTGGACAAGGTGCATCCGCTGCATGAAATCGTGAAGATCGATTACTTTATTCCGGGTTGTCCGCCTTCGGGCGATGCAATCTGGAAATTTCTCACTGACCTGATCGCAGGCAAGACGCCTGAGCTTGGGCATGGGTTGATTAAATATGACTGAGAGAAACAATGTAGGGTGGGCACGTTTCATGTGCCCACGCGGCAATTAAATAACGGTGGGCAACAAGTTGCCCACCCTACGAGAAACAATTCATGACCGACACAATCAGCAAACTGGAAACCGCCGCTCACCCCGAAGGACTTCGCCGTGTTGCTATCGACCCCGTGTCGCGCGTGGAAGGTCACGGCAAAGTGACGCTGTTGCTGGACGAGAACGACCGCGTGCATCAAGTGAGGCTGCACATCGTCGAGTTTCGCGGCTTTGAGAAATTCATCCAGGGGCGTCCCTATTGGGAAGCACCGGTGATGGTTCAACGGCTGTGCGGTATCTGTCCGGTGAGCCACCATTTGGCGGCTTCCAAGGCGATGGACATGATCGTGGGTGCGACGCTCACGCCGACGGCGGAGAAGGTGCGTCGTCTGATGCATTACGGGCAGATGCTGCAATCGCATGCGCTGCATTTCTTCCATCTGTGTTCACCCGACCTGCTGTTTGGTTTCGATTCGGATGTGGCGAAACGCAACATCGTCGGCATCGCTGCGGCCTATCCCGAGATCGCCAAACAAGGTGTGTTACTGCGCAAGTTTGGGCAGGAAGTGATCCGTATCACCGCAGGTAAACGCATCCACGGTACCGGCTCCATTCCGGGTGGAGTGAACAAGAACGTCAGCATCGAAGAGCGCGATTACCTGCTCAAGGACATCGAACAGATCGTGGCGTGGAGCCGGGATGCGGTGGGTATCATCAAACAACTGTTCGCATTAAACCCCGACTTCTACAACAGCTTCGGAAGTTTCCAGGCTCACACACTTAATCTGGTGCGTGCCGATGGCGCGATGGATCTGTATCACGGCGGGTTGCGCGCGCGCGACATGAACGGCAGCACGCTGTTCGACCATTACGACTACAGCCATTACTGGGACGAGATATTCGAAGATGTAAAACCATGGTCGTATATGAAGTTCCCCTTCTTGCGCAAATTGTGCGCAGAGGAGGGCTGGTATCGCGTCGGGCCGCTGAGCCGTGTGACGCAATGCGACTTCATCCCTTCCCCGCTGGCGGATGCCGAGCGCAAGACCTTCATCGCGCATGACGGTGGTAAAGCGGCCAAAGCGACCTTGGGATTTCACTGGGCACGCATGATCGAGATGTTGCACTGTGCCGAGATGATCCGCGAACTGCTGCACGACCCAGACTTGCAAGGAACCGACTTGGTTAGTAAAGGCGAGCGGCAGGAACGAGGCGTGGGTGTGATCGAAGCCCCGCGCGGCACGCTGATCCATCATTACAAAGTGGACGAAAACGACCAGATCGTGCGTTGCAACCTAATTGTCTCCACCACCCACAATAACCAGGCGATGAACGAAGCCATCCGCCAGGTGGCGCGCCAATTCATCGATGGCAAGAAACTTACCGAAGGCTTGCTCAATCACATCGAGGTTGCCATCCGTGCCTTCGACCCTTGTTTGTCTTGTGCCACTCATGCACTGGGCAAGATGCCTTTGGAAGTGGAGTTGCTGGATACCGCAGGGGCAAGGGTGGATGTGTTGACGCGGTCATCTGATGGGGTGGTTTGTTCGGCGCAGTGATGGCAGCAAACGTTCTGATTATCGCAATCGGCAATGAATCACGCGGCGATGATGCGCTTGGCCCTTTGTTGATGCGTAGTTTGCAAGCAGAGTTCGAGTATCCCGACTTCGAGTTCATTGAAGATTTCCAATTACAGGTCGAACACGTCACCGATCTACAAGGGCGCGATGCGGTGCTGTTTATTGATGCCGATGTCTCCTGCGTTGAGCCGTTTCATTTTTCCGCAATCAAAGCCGCGCATGATCTCAGTTACACCAGCCATGCGATGACGCCGCACGCTCTTTTGCATGCCTATCACCAGTTCTATGGCGGGGGAGCACCACCGGCATTTCTGTTGCGGATTCGTGGTTATGGATTCGAGTTGGGTGAAAGTTTGTGTGCTGGGGCAACGGCCAATCTTGAGCATGCCGCAGGGATGATACGTAGTTGGCTGGCTGACTTTCGTGCACTGCGGGAGTAAGCTACAACTGTAGAAATTGGGAGGCTAAACATGTTCCAGATACGCATACACGGTCGCGGTGGTCAGGGTGTGGTGACGGCGACGGAGATGCTTTCCGTAGCCGCCTTCGAGGAAGGGCGCCATGCGCAGGCATTCCCCAGCTTTGGTTCTGAACGTACAGGCGCACCCGTGGTGGCGTTCTGCCGCATCGATGACAAAGAGATCCGTCTGCGCGAACCCATCATGGAGCCGGATGCGCTCATCATTCAAGACCCGACGTTGTTACATCAGATCGACGTCTTTGCCGGCTTGAAGCAAAACGGCTACGTTCTGCTCAACACACATCACACCTTTGAATCCATAGGCTTGGGTGATTTCGTCAAGGAAAGAGATCACAAACGGTTGTGCACTTTGCCGGCCACCCAGTTGGGACTCAAGCATGTCGGTCGTCCTATTCCCAACGTCCCGCTGATCGCGGGTTTCGCCGCGCTGTCCGACATGATTCAGCTTGCATCCGTTATCAAAGCCATCAACGAGAAGTTCTCCGGCAAGGTGGCCGAGGGCAACATTGCTGCTGCGACGGAAGCTTATGAGTTGGTGAAGGGCATGGTCCATGTCACAAGATAATAATGGAGATTGCCATGCCCTTTACCCTCACTCCTAACTCTCTCCCGCAAGCGGGCGAGAGGGACGCGGTCTCGCTGCGCGAGCATTACTTAGACGAACTAATGAAGGAGGATGCCCATGCTTAAGCAGACCGAAGGTTCAAAAGCCGTTGCCGAGGCTATCGCACTATGCCGCCCCGAAGTGATCTGCGCCTATCCCATCTCGCCGCAGACGCACATCGTCGAAGCGCTGGGCGAGATGGTGAAGGTGGGCGAACTGACACCGTGCGAGTTCATCAATGTGGAGAGTGAATTCGCTGCGATGTCGGTGGCGATCGGTTCATCTGCTGCGGGCGCGCGTTCCTACACGGCGACTGCTTCGCAAGGTTTGCTGTTCATGGTGGAGGCAGTCTATAACGCGGCCGGTCTGGGGCTGCCTATCGTGATGACAGTCGCCAATCGTGCCATCGGTGCGCCCATCAATATTTGGAACGACCATTCCGATTCGCTCTCGCAGCGCGATTCCGGCTGGATGCAGTTGTTCGCAGAGACCAATCAGGAAGCCGTTGACCTGCATATCCAGGCTTTCCGTTTGGCCGAGGAACTCTCCATGCCCATCATGGTGTGTATGGATGGATTCATCCTCACCCACGCTTTCGAACGCGTGGATATCCCGTCGCAAGAACAGGTCGATGCCTATCTGCCGCCGTTCGAGCCGCGCCAGGTACTCGACCCGGCAGAGCCGATTTCAATCGGTGCGATGGTGGGACCGGAAGCATTTATGGAAGTGAAGTATCTCGCCCATGCCAAGCAGATGCAGGCGTTGGAGCTGATCCCGCAACTGGCGGAGGAATTCAAAAAAATATTCGGCCGCGACAGCGGTGGACTGATTCGTACTTATCATATCGAAGATGCCGAGACGGTGGTCATCGCGATGGGCTCGATACTGGGCACGATCAAAGATGTGGTGGATGAGATGCGCGCCGAGGGCCACAAAATCGGTGTTCTTGGCATCATCAGTTTCCGCCCTTTCCCGTTGGAGCAGGTACGCGCGGCACTCATCAAGAGCAAGCGATTCATCGTGCTGGAAAAGAGTCTCGCTGTCGGCATGGGCGGCATCGTCGCCACCAATGTGCGTATGGCGGTGACAGGCACTGGCCTTCACGGTTTTACAGCCATCGCCGGACTGGGTGGGCGTGCGATCCCCAAGACATCACTGCACAAACTTTTCCGTCAAGCCGAGAAGGAAGAATTGGAACCTGTGACTTTCGTTGATCTGGATTGGGCTGCCGTCAACAAACAACTGGAACGCGAGAAACAGACGCGACGCTCCGGTCCCATCGCCGAGAACATGCTGCACGATAAAGGCATCGTGAGTGTGTCGGCGAAATTCGGTTGAGGAGAGCGCTATGAGTTTTCAACCCGTCAAGTTTTACCAAACCGGCACATTAACCGTAGGAAACCGTCTGCTCGCACCGGATGAAAGAAGCGTGCAGGCCAACCAGATGCGCAGCAACTCGATCAACTCCGGGCATCGTGCTTGCCAAGGTTGCGGCGAGGCGCTTGGTGCGCGTTATGCCATCGACGCCGCGATGGCGGAAAGTAACGGACAATTGATCGCGGTGAATGCCACGGGTTGTCTGGAAGTATTCTCCACACCGTATCCGGAATCTTCATGGCAATTGCCGTGGATCCATTCGTTATTCGGCAACGCGCCGGCAGTGGCGACCGGCGTCGCGGCAGCGATGAAAGTCAAAGGGCGTCAGGAGGTTCGCGTGGTCGCGCAAGGCGGCGATGGTGGCACGACCGATATCGGATTTGGCTGTCTATCGGGAATGTTCGAGCGCAACGATGATGTGTTGTACATCTGTTACGACAATGAAGGCTATATGAATACCGGCGTGCAACGTTCTTCTGCCACACCACCCGCCGCACGTACCGCGACCACCATGCCAGTGGGACCCGAGCCGGGCAATGTGTTCGGTCAAGGCAAGAATGTTCCCGAGATCGCCATGGCGCACAACATCCCGTATGTGGCGACTGCAACCGTTGCCGATCTGCGCGACCTCGAATACAAAGTGCGCAAAGCGATGCGGTTGCGCGGAGCGCGCTACATCCAGATTTTCGTGCCGTGCCCGCTGGGTTGGGGCGCCGCTTCGCACGACACCATCCGTTTGGCGCGATTGGCCAAAGAGACGGGTATGTTCCCCGTGTTCGAGGCCGAGCATGGCGAAGTGACAAGCGTGCTCAAGATTCGCAACAAAGTGGCAATCGAGGAATATCTGAAGCCGCAGAAACGGTTTGCACACTTGTTCGGCAGCCATGCACATCCTGAGACCGTTGCACGTTTGCAGGCCATCGCAGATCGCAACATCCGCAAGTACGGCTTGCTGGAAGAAGGGAGTATTTGAGATGCCAAAACCATTTGCCATCACCCTCAAACCGGGAACGTCACTGACTAATCTGACCGGAACTTGGCGCACCGCGCGACCGGTTTATCTTGATCGACTGCCGCCGTGTAATAACGCCTGTCCTGCGGGAGAAAACATCCAGGGTTGGTTGTTCCATGCCGAATCCGGAGAGTACGAACAGGCTTGGCGCGTGCTGGTAAAGGACAATCCGCTGCCGGCGGTAATGGGGCGTGTGTGTTACCACCCGTGCGAAGGGGCATGCAACCGCGGCCAATTGGATAGTGCGGTGGGCATCAATTCGGTGGAACGTTTTCTGGGTGACGAGGCGATCAAGCGTGGCTGGAAATTTGACGTTCCAAATGCGCCAAGTGGAAAAAAAGTATTGGTCGTCGGTGCGGGTCCTTCCGGTTTGTCCGCCGCATACCATCTGGCGCGTTTGGGACATCAGGTCGAGATACAGGAAGCGGGTCCGCTGGCGGGTGGCATGATGCGTTTCGGTATTCCCAAGTACCGCCTGCCCCGGGAAGTGCTGGATGCGGAAGTGCAACGCATTCTTGATCTCGGCATCGTCCTCAAGCTCAACACCAAAGTGGCCAACATCGAACAAAGCATGCAACTGGGCAACTTCGACGCTGCGTTTCTCGCGGTCGGTGCGCACATCGGCAAACGTACTTATATTCCGGCGGGTGATGCGGCGCATATTGTCGATGCGGTGTCGGTATTGCGTTCGATGGAAGGCGAAGAAAAGCCGATGCTGGGGCGTCGGGTGGTGGTGTATGGCGGTGGCAACACGGCCATCGATGTGGCGCGAACCGCCAAACGTCTGGGCGCGACCGAGGCGATTATCGTCTATCGCCGAAACCGCGAGAAGATGCCCGCGCACGATTTCGAAGTGGAAGAGGCGCTGCAGGAAGGCGTGATGATCAAGTGGCTTTCCACCATCAAACAAGCAGAGGCCCACAGCCTTACTGTGGAAAAAATGGCGCTGGACGAAAAAGGTTATCCGCAGCCAACCGGCGAATTTGAGACGATCGAAGCGGATTCGCTGGTGCTGGCGCTGGGACAAGATGTGGATCTGTCATTGCTGGATAGAGTGCCGTATCTGGAGATCAAGGACGGCACCGTGCAAGTGGCGAGCAACATGATGACCGGTCATGCGGGAATCTTTGCGGGCGGTGACATGGTGCCGTCGGAACGTACCGTTACCGTGGCGGTAGGGCACGGCAAAAAAGCGGCACGCAATATTGATGCGTAGCTGCGCGGTATCACCTACGAAGCCAAACCCAAACCTGAATTGGCGGCATTCGACAAACTCAACCCCTGGTACTACTCCGACGCCGACAAGACGGTGCGCCCGATGCTCGACATCATCCGCCGTCAAACCAGTTTCGACGAAGTGCAGGGCGGTCTGGATGAAACCAATGCCTTGTTCGAGGCACGCCGTTGCCTGTCGTGCGGCAACTGTTTCGAGTGTGATAACTGCTACGGTGTGTGCCCGGATAATGCGGTGATCAAACTCGGCCCTGGCAAACGTTTCGAGTTCAAATATGACTATTGCAAGGGGTGCGGTTTATGCGTGGCAGAATGTCCGTGCGGTGCGATCAAGATGGTGGCCGAGGATATCTGACATCCGCCCCTCCGGCGTAGTCCGGGATTTACTTAAGCGGTCATTCAAGCAGACACTGTTCCCCCAAGTGCAGGGGCTTTAACTCTGCTTCCGTGCAGGATGTAATTATGTAAGGTGTGTGCCGCGCCCTTTGGTTATTTGATGTTGGCAACGAACCGCTTGTGTATCTCCGGATAGAGGGCGGCCATTCTTCCCAATCCTTCGCTCATGCGTTTTTTCCAACCTGAGCCGCGCGCAAGAGTTCCGCGCCAGGCTTCGACAATCGTATTCTTATCGTTGTCCAGATAAAACGAGATGATGGCGGCAGCCTGCATCACGTCCTTTGTGGATTTTGGATTTGCGCTGCCACGTTCGGCAGAGACGATCAACTTGTGTACGGCGAACAAGGCAGGGTCGGGCACATTGATTGCCACGGCACCGTTCCCAGTGGATGAAAGAATTGCTGATCGGTCAACCTTGCCAAGTGAAAGCTCCA
The DNA here is from genome assembly GCA_964425955.1 of uncultured Sideroxydans sp. Classification (GTDB taxonomy): domain Bacteria; phylum Pseudomonadota; class Gammaproteobacteria; order Burkholderiales; family Gallionellaceae; genus Sideroxyarcus. The sequence goes on along the minus strand of CAYROQ010000013.1, from coordinate 16,134 downwards.
TGAACTTCAATGGCTGAAGGGCAATGCCGATTTCCTTGATGAACACCGGTTCGGTAGACAAGCCGGTAAGCGGCGTCAGAAAATCTATCCGTTCCTCCTTCGTCTCAGGATTGATGTACGACCCGGCATGTTTGCCATTGAATGCGGCGAGCGGCACGAATCCCATCTCCAATGATTCGATCGCGTCAAACAGATCCACCTTGATATTTGATGGAAGGGCAATCGAGATGTGCTTTCCGGCATGGGCGAAATCAACATCCAGGGTCGAGCCGCCGTCTGTCCAATTCACGCCGAGCAGATTGCCGATCGCGATAAACGCATGTGTGCCAGCCAAAACACCTCCAGCCGCGAAGAAGCCATAGTCCGCCAGTCTGCTGATGATCTTGAATTGTTTGGGTGGGACGGTTGCATACCCAGCCTTGATAGCGGCGGCAATGGATGCCTTTAGATGTTCGTCATTGACGGGCTTTTTCTGGGCCGCTTCGATCAACTCACGAACACGCTCGGACTCCGGACCGATGTACACCTGCTTGTTGCTGCCGTCGATATCGGTGAACTGGTAATACCAATAGTCACGCCCCTTAACTATTTTTTTGGCGAAGGAGCCACGAAGCGATTTCGCGTTGCGCACCGTGGCATCGGCAAGCAACACATCCATGAGTTCGGCGAAAGATGCACCGTCGTGTGGTCGAAGTGGAGTGTACATAAATCTAGTATAACTAAATCGATGTTATTCTACAATTATTTGTTTAAATTGCGTTTATAGTAATAATTTTACGAAATAACCTAGTATATCAACATGTGAAGTAACTTTGACGGAACACCGTGGGCTCACATATATACATAGACTTCCAATCAGGTTTTATAAACTAAATTCCGGCGAATATGCCTCATTGTGTTTGCCTGAAATGCCAAAGCCGGATAAGCCGGAACCAAAAAATTGTTTTTCGTAGAGTGTGCACGCGGTTGTACCCGCAAGGAGCAGGCCGTGGCTGTAAGGGGATGAGCCACCAACAGCATACGCTCAGCCCAAGCGGATTTCGTACCGCGTGGGCAGACGATAATACCGTCTACCCACCCTACAAAAATTCGTAGAGCAACGGTCTCTCACCTAATTGCAGATCACCCCGTTCGTGCTGAGTAGCGCGGTTTCATGCGCGTATCGAAGCATGGGAGAGGCTTGTACTATATTAACTTAGGCATCAATGATGACCAAGGGGATGCATGCTCACTCCCTATGGGTCAAAGTTTCTTGCTGACTTTCATGATTCCCGCATCTTCGACACTGGTCTTGATGGCGAACCCCAGGCGCGTCATCAATTTCAGCATGTTGTGGTTGTGGCTCAACACTTCGCCTTCGATGATCTCCAAGCCATTGCCGCGTGCCGCTTCGAACAGCGCAACCATGAGTTTCTGCCCCAATCCTTTTCCGGTGATTTTGTCGGCCACGACCAGCGCGAACTCGCACGTTTTGCCATCCGGGTTGATGGCGTAACGGGCGACGCCCAACTCTGTTTCCTCGTCCTGTTTGCCGGTCACAGCCACCAATGCCATCTCGCGGCTGTAGTCGATCTGCGTCAGGCGCGCCAGCATGTCTTCGGTCAATTCCTGCACGCTGTTCATGAAGCGGAAATATTTTGTCTCGTCCGACAGGTCGTGTACGAAACGTTTGACCAGAGCGGCATCTTCCGGCCGGATAGGGCGGATGGTGATGTCGGTGCCATCGGCCAATTGCCACTGGCTGACCAATTGCGCGGGGTAGGGATAGATCGCCATGTGTGCATAACGATCAGAACTGGGCTGGCGATATTCCACCACCACGCGCGCATCGGCCGCCAGCGCGCCGTGTTCATCGAGGATGAGCGGATTGATGTCCATTTCCTTCAACAGCGGCAATTCGCACACCATCTCGGATACGCGCAGCAGCACGTCTTCCAGCGCCTCCATATTGGCCGGCGTCATATTGCGGAAAGCGCCCAGCATCTTGGCGATGCGTGTGCCTTGCACCAGATGTGAAACCAGAAAACTATTCAACGGTGGCAGCGCGACCGCACGGTCTCCCATAATCTCGACCGCCGTTCCGCCCGCGCCAAAGGTGATCACCGGGCCGAATACCGGATCCGTGGTCACTCCTATCATCAGCTCGCGCCCGTTGGGTTTGACGATCATCGGTTCGATGGAGATACCGTCCACTTTTGCGTTGGGCCGATTGTGCATCACGTTGTCGATGATGTGCTGGTAGGCGGCGCGCACCTCGTGGGCATTGTTCAGATTGAGTACCACGCCGCCCGCGTCGGTCTTGTGGGTGATGTCGGGCGAATTGATCTTCATCGCCACCGGGAACCCCAATTGCTGTGCGATGAGTAAGGCTTCGGAAGGAGAGTGCGCGACCATGGTGCGCGCCACCGGAATATGGAATGCCGAGAGCAGTGCCTTGGATTCCATTTCGCTCAACACCTTGCGGTGATCCTGCATCGCCCCTTCGATGATGAGTCGCGCACTTTCCACATCCGGCTCGACATGGTGCGACAACGGTCCGGGCATTTGCATCAGCAGCTTCTGATTTCGATAGTAGGCGGACAGATGCGAGAACACTTCGACCGCCGGTTCCGGTGTGCGGAAGTGCGGTCGATGCGCTTTGGTGAACGCATCGCGTGCTTCGGCGACCTGAGTCTCGCCCATCCAGCAGGTCAACAGCGGTTTGCGATGGGTGTTGGCCAATGCAATCAGTGCTTGTGCCGATTCCAGCGGTTTGGTCATCGCCTGCGGGGTGAGGATGGCCAGAACGCCGTCCACGTTCTCGTCTTCCAGACAGGCTTTGACGGCATGGTGATAACGATCCGCCTGTGCGTCGCCGATGATGTCCACCGGATTGCTGTGTGGCCAATTCGGCGGCAAATACTGGTTCAGATACTCGATGGTCGCGTCCGACAAAGTGGCCATGGTCAGGCCAAGATCGACCGCGCGATCGGTCGCCATCACACCCGGTCCGCCGCCGTTGGTGACGATGGCAAGACGGTTCCCCACGGGTTTGAAACCGCACGACAACGATCTGGCTGCGGTGAACAATTGTGTGACGGTTTGCACCCGCACCACACCAACACGACTGACGGCGGCATCAAACACATCGTCCGCACCGACCAATGAAGCGGTGTGTGACATCGCCGCTTTGGAACCTGCGGGGTGGCGGCCGACCTTGACCAGGATCACCGGCTTGATTCGCGCGGCAGCACGCAGGGCGCTCATGAAACTGCGCGCATTGCGGATACCTTCGATGTACATCAGGATGCTTTGAGTCTGGGGATCGGATACCAGGTAATCAAGGATCTCACCGAAATCGACATCGGTGGATGAACCCATCGACACCACACTGGAGAAGCCGACATCGTTGCGGTTAGCCCAATCCAGAATGGCCGTGCACAACGCGCCGGATTGCGACACGAGCGCGATGTTGCCAACATTGGCCGCGCCTTTGTTGAAGGTGGCATTAAGGCCGATGGAAGGGCGCATGATGCCGAGACAATTCGGGCCGATGAGGCGAATGCTGTAGCGGTGCGCCGCTTCGATCAGTTGTTTTTCCAGTGCGATGCCGCTTGGTCCGGCTTCGCCAAATCCGGCGGTGATGATGACAGCCGCCTTTACACCATGCAGTCCGCATTCCTCGATGATGGCGGGTACGCTTTGCGGCGGTGTGGCAATGACCACCAGTTCGACCGGTTCGCCGATGTCGGCGATCCTGGCGTAGGCGCGTTGTCCCTGCACTTCGGCATTTTTGGAATTGATCGGATACAACGCACCTTTGAAACCGCCTTGCAGCATATTCTGAAATACGATCTGCCCCACTGAATCGGAACGGTCACTGGCACCAAAAACGGCGACGGACTTGGGTGCGAAAAGCGGATTGAGGTAATGTTTGCCCATGATTTTTACGAGAGTTTGGAGGTATTGCCTGAGGTCGTTATGATAGCACCGACGTGTTGCCAAACTATTTCGGAGATGCTCTTGCAGACCGCTTATATCAGCCATCCGCTTTGTCTCAAACATGACATGGGCGCACACCATCCGGAATGCCCGGCACGTATCCACGCCGTCGAAGACCAACTCATCGCTTCGGGATTGTTCGGTTATTTGCAGCATCATGAGGCGCCGGAAGCGACGCGCGAACAATTGCTTCGTGTACACGACGAAGCTTATCTGGATGCCATCGCCGACGCTGCACCCAGCACGGGATCGGTGGCGCTCGATGGGGACACCACCATGAATCCCTTTACTTATCCGGCCGCATTACGCGCGGCGGGTGCGGCGGTGATGGCGGTGGACTTGGTCATGGCCGGGCAAGTTGAAAATGCCTTCTGCAACATCCGCCCGCCGGGTCACCATGCCGAAAGGGCGCAGGCGATGGGCTTTTGTATCTTCAATAATGTCGCCGTCGGTGCGGCGCATGCGATGGCCGCGCACGGACTTAGCCGCGTGGCTATCGCCGATTTCGATGTGCACCACGGCAATGGCACCGAAAATATTTTCTTGGCCGAACCCCGTGTGATGCTGTGTTCGACTTTCCAACATCCGTTTTATCCCTATTGCGGTGCCGACAGCGGCAACGAACACATCCTTAATGTGCCATTGGCTGCGGGATCGGGCGGGGGTGTGTTTCGCGCAGCCGTGAACGAGCGATGGTTGCCGGCACTGGAGAATTTTCAACCGGAGTTGATTTTTATTTCAGCCGGTTTCGACGCCCATCGCGATGACGATATGGCGTCTTTGAGATTGGTTGAGGCAGATTACGCCTGGGTGACCGAAGTGCTGAAACACGTGGCGGGTAAATATGCAAAATCACGTATCGTCTCGGTGCTGGAAGGTGGTTATGAACTGCATGCACTGGGTCGAAGTGCGATGGCGCATATCAAGGTATTAAGCGGGTTATGAGCGTGATGAAAAACAAATAACCGAAAGGGAAACATGGAATCCTATATTTACTGGTTTGTGTCGGCGTTGGTGCTGGTTGGTTTGGAAATGGTCACCGGGACGTTTTATCTGATGGTTGTGGCCATCGGAATGTCGGTCGGAGGTTTTGCGGCTTGGCTGGATGCAAGCATGACCTGGCAACTTTCGTTATGTGCTTTGACCGTGCTTGCCGGTACTTTCATCTTGCGGCGCTGGAAAAACACCCAGCCGGTATCCAACATAAGTGCGGTTAATAATCTGGATGTCGGTCAACCGGTAAAGGTGTTGAAATGGAATGAAAATGGATCGGCGCGGGTTGTTTACCGTGGCGCGGAGTGGGACGCGGAACTGGCTGCTGCCGAGACAACACGTGATGCAACGCTCTACATCGAGTCGGTACGGGGATCGTGTTTGGTATTGACTCATCAAAATCTGCAAAAATAATTCTGGAGGAAATATGGAAATCGCATTGTTCTTACTGGTTGCCGCAATCATCTTCATCATCAAGGCACTCAAGGTGGTGCCGCAGCAAAACTCGTGGGTGGTGGAACGTCTGGGAAAATTTCATGCGGCGTTGTTGCCCGGCTTGAACATCGTCATTCCGTTTATTGATAACGTCGCCTACAAGCACATGCTCAAAGAAGTGCCGCTCGATGTGCCCAGCCAGGTCTGTATCACCAAGGACAACACGCAATTGCAGGTGGACGGCATCCTGTATTTTCAGGTGACCGATCCCAAGCTGGCTTCCTATGGCACCAGCAATTACGTCATGGCGATCACCCAACTCGCGCAGACCACCTTGCGTTCGGTCATCGGCAAGATGGAGCTGGACAAGACTTTTGAAGAACGCGACGACATCAACCGCGCCGTGGTGGCGGCACTGGATGAAGCGGCAACCAGCTGGGGCGTGAAAGTTCTGCGTTACGAGATCAAGGATCTCACACCGCCCAAGGAAATCCTCCACGCCATGCAAGCGCAGATCACTGCCGAGCGTGAGAAGCGCGCGCTCATCGCGGCATCGGAAGGGCGCAAGCAGGAACAGATCAACATCGCCACAGGCGAACGCGAAGCTTTCATCCAACGTTCGGAAGGCGAGAAACAATCTGCCATCAACCGCGCACAAGGCGAGGCGGAAGCGATCAAGGCCGTCGCGGCGGCCACCGCACAAGCGATCCAACAAGTCGCACTCGCCATCCAGTCGCCCGGTGGCATGGATGCGGTCAACCTCAAGGTTGCGGAAAAATATGTGGAAGCCTTCGGCAACGTCGCCAAGCAAGGCAACACCCTGATCCTGCCGGGCAATCTGGCGGATATGGGCGCGATGGTGGCAACGGCGATGAGTATCGTGAAGGCGCAGAAGTAGAGGGCGAGACGGTAATCGAAAAAGTATGCCTGTCTGATTCTTGTACATGGCTTACCCCACGCTTAAGATCATCGAAAATATTGCGGAGATTCCCGCAACGGAATGGGATGCGCTGACAGGCGCTGACCCCGTTCTTTCTCATGCCTTCTTTTATGCGCTGCAGGCCAGCGGCTGCGCAATGCCGCAGTTCGGCTGGAAGGCGCAGTTCATTACCTTATGGCAGGACGAGCATTTGGTTGCTGCGATGCCGCTTTACCTGAAGATGAATTCGTTCGGCGAGCACGTGTTCGATTTTGCCTGGGCCGATGCTTATCGCCAGCACGGGCTGCACTATTACCCCAAGCTGGTATGCACCGTGCCGTTTACGCCCGTGAGTGGCGTCAGACTCTTGGCAGCATCGGCTGAAATGCGCGGCTTGTTGCTGAGACATGCGCTGCAATATGCCAAGGACACGGGCGTGTCTTCGCTGCATTGTCTGTTTCTGAATGAGGGCGATGCTTTGGAAGCACAGGCGCAAGGCATGATGTTGCGTCAGGATGTGCAGTTCCATTGGCACAATCCCGGCTATCACGATTTTGATGATTACCTTTCCACGCTCTGCCGCGACAAGCGCAAGCACATCAAGCAGGAACGACGCAAGGTGCAAGAGGCGGGCATCGAACTGCAATGTATCAGCGGGCAGCACGCCACCCCTGAACAGTGGGCTTTCTTTGCCTCGTGTTATTTGCACACGCTGCGCTTGCACAATTCGCCGCACCAACTGAACGCGGACTTCTTCCAGCGCATCGGTACCGCTTTATCGCAACACACCCTGCTGGTTATCGCCTCGCGCGAAGGTCGGCCCATCGCCAGCGCGCTGAACTATAAAACCGCAGAAGCGTTATACGGACGCTCATGGGGTACGTTTGAATTTCACTCCGGACTGCATTTTGAGGTGTGTTACTACCAGGCTATCGAGTATTGCATCGCGCACAACCTTAAAACCTTTGAAGGTGGGGCAGGGGGCGAGCACAAATTGTCGCGCGGTTTTCTGCCGGTGACCACGCGCTCTGCACATTGGCTGGCGCATGCGCAATTCGCGCAGGCAGTGGAAAATTATCTAAAACAGGAGACCGATGCCATTTCAGAATATGTGGACGAACTGAATGAACGGAGTCCGTTTAAGAAAAGCTAAGCGGTGTTCAGTAGTACTCGATGTCCTGTTCGTTGCCCGCGTAATTGTTTTGTATCTCCATGATGACCGTTTTGATCCGGCTGTTGGACAGAATCTTCAACACGATAGTGTTCCTGTATGCGTCCATTCGTTCACGCAAAATCTCATGGTATTCAAACGGTACTGTTTGTAGCCATGCGTTCCAACATGAATCGACATCCCACGACGTGTTCCGTACACCCTGTATCAGGATTTCGAGATCGGCTTGTTTGAGTCGTGCCACGATGGGCGCAACGCCGGCGATTGCAAAAATAACCGCAATAGCAATCACCGCATGTGCATCGAGTTCAGAATCATTGACCGGACCGGAATAATGTTTTGAGCGCAGCCATTTGGCACACTTGACGATTTTTTGATTATTCTTGCGGTTCAGTAAAGTACTGGCATAGACATCGTCGCCGGACCAAGTAGCGTTCGGATCGGCGCGGCAAATCTCCAGAAAGGTTGCCTTGAGATTGCGCTGCTGCACGAACGGGTCACTTTCAAAATCGGAAACGATGGCCACATAGGGCAGGCTGGATAATTCCTTGATGTGCCGGAATCCCATCTGGAAGACATGTTCTGCACCGTGTTCAAGCAGGAACGACAGCTTTGATTCATTTCCCTCCGAAATGCCGGCTTGGCTGATCCCCAATGAGATGCATCCGATCGTCAATTGGTACGCTTCCTGGATGCCATCGGCGGTTCTGTCATTGGTGAATTTCTTGGCGACCAGCACGGTGATCCCGCAGAGTTCATCAAACAGTGTCTCGACCGCATCGCGACTATCTGCACGCTGCGCGAGCGCCTCTAGCGCTTGAATTAACTGAGGCGGACGGGATTCGAAATGGGTTATCTGCATGGCGATGCTCGGTAACGGATTAAGCGAAGATGTCCTCACCCAGGCTTGGGCGGTTGCGTCTTTTAGCTGTGCTGACCGATTTGCTGGGCACTTGCTTGCGCAGGCGCAACAACAACTCCTTGGTCGTCCGGCCTATTGCGAACTCGTGTTCACGATCTTCGTCGTCCCCATCATCACTGTCATCTTCTTCCGACCTGACTTGTAGTTGATTTTCACCCGGCATCCAGTCGGGAAAGATCTCGAACAACACGCGATCCCAAGCCTCTTCATTGGTGCGGGCGATCTCCAGTGCAAGCGGGATGACATCGTGATCCGAAGTCGTATGGCCGCTGCGATGCGCGCCAAGGTTGTGGATGTCATTGGCGATCTCGATGATCTCTTCGGCCGCTGTCGAGAATAGCACTGCAAAAGCCGTCGTCCCCCAGTCGGTCGAAAGTGCTTCATGGATCAATTCCGCGCGGCGTTCCGCTTCGTCTGTGGAGAACACAACGCCGTGAATATGCGCGAAAAGAGATTCTGACAGCACCTCCGGCTCATCCTCGATCCAGTCTTCGTCCCAAGTGGCTGCAAAGTAAGCCAGGCTCTCCGCCCATACCTTGGGCGGAATCAGCAGCGTCGCCAAAGACAATTTGCCGCCATCGAAAGAGGAGAGGTGTAGTGAAGCCACTTGTGGCTCCAAAGTGTTCAATACCTCAATGACCGCAAGATCGCCGAATTTTTCGGCAGTCTCGTTGATTGCTTCTTCAGCATGCGCGGTCGAACCGGCCAAGACCAGTTCGGTGATCTGAAGTTGGATCGCAGGCAGATTCTTCGTATCAGGCATTCTCATCTCCGCGCGTATCGAACAGATGCTCTATGTTTTCGCCTTGTGTGACTTGGTCTTCATCCTCATCCCCGGCTTCGTCCTTGTCTTCTTCAGCCTGCAGCGCATCGAGAGAGTGATCCTCATCCGTCCAGCGCTTACCGTTCTTGAACAAGAATACGGTGATGATCGCTTTGCGAGCCAATTCCGGATTAGCAGAGAAAACGGTCGTCAATGCTTTACCTGCAACAACATCAGCACACGTGACCATCTTCAAGACTTTTGCTGCATCGCCTGCGTCATATTGCTCGCCTGCAAGCAATAAGCCGGCGGCATCCTCAAATCGCAAGTGGTCTGCCAAGGCAAAGCTCAGCAGATTCACATCGTCGATTTCGGTGCCGTTTGCAAATTCGCCAAGCAAAGAATTGATGACGCGGTCATAGTTTCTTCGGTCGGGAGGTTCGCCAAGTGTGTCTTCGATCTGGATGCCAAGCTCACGCGATTGGTAAGCGAATTCAGGATGGATTCTTTTCATATTATTTTGTCTTGAAGTTAATTAGCGGTCGTAGTGCTGCAATTCGATCCCGCAACGAGCGAAAAGTGATTTCCACAAGTTCTGCGCCTCATTTTCAGGGTCGATGATGATGCGATTGTTGAGGCTATAGTTATATTCAGCTCTTTTTTTCGGGTCAGACAGCAGTTCATACGCCTTTTGAATCGCGTTGAACTGAATTGCGGCACTGGAAAGCGGATTCCTGTCCGGGTGATGACGCATGGCGAGTGCGCGATATGCCTTCTTGATGTCTGCGGTCGAAGCAGTCGGAGACACGCCAAGAATATTGTAGGGATTTTCCAATGAATGCTCTCCTGAGAGCGGGGCATTTTACCCACTTACCAATTGAAGGTCACAGATACTGTTGCAACTTTGAGCTTTAAGTGTGATCCATCATTGATTTGACATAATATACATTATGCGAAAAGTAAATAATCTGAGATTAATCCTTCACCAATCACTAGGCTGAATATGTCTTGAATAGGTTAACGAAATTATGAGTGGTCATTTCGCCTACTTCTTGAACAGATATGTTTCTCAGCTTTGCGATTTCTTCTGCCACGTGCTTTACATATGCCGGTTGATTCGTTTTTCCACGGTAAGGTGTTGGCGCAAGGTATGGAGAATCAGTCTCGATCAGGATGTTTTCTAGCGGGATGCTCTGGGCAACTTGTTTGATCTGCGTCGCGTTCTTGAAAGTCAGAATGCCGGAAAAAGAGATATAGAAACCAAGTTCGATGGCTGCATTGGCGATTTCCAGATTTTCGGTGAAACAATGCATTACCCCCCCGGCTTGCCCTGCACCTTCCTCGGACATGATTCGCAGGGTGTCAGCCGCAGCGGAACGTGTATGGATGATGAGGGGCTTGCCACATTCCTTGGCTGCTCGAATATGAGTGCGGAAACGCTCACGCTGCCATTCCAGGTCGCCCGTCAGTCGGTAATAATCCAGTCCAGTTTCACCGATAGCGATGACCTTAGGGTGATGCGCAAGCCTGACCAGCTCGGCTTGGGTAGGCTCGGATTCCAGCTCGTAATCGGGATGAACGCCCACCGAGGCATAGAGATTGTCGTGCTGTACGGATAACGCTAGAACCTCGGGGAAACTTGCCAGATCGACCGAGACACATAAAGCATGGCTCACCTGATTCGCGTGCATGTTAGCTAGAAGGCTGTCCAGATTCTCGGAAAGACCGGGGAAATTGAGGTGGCAGTGTGAGTCGATGAACATCTTGATGTTAGGCAGCAAAGAGCTGACGATAGGATAAAAGCAATGATTCAAAGAGCAACTTGGGATTGAGCGGATGGAAGGCGGAGCGGCGGGCATCGAGCAATTCCATCTGGAATCGCATCAAGGCAAATGAGGATACGCCGCTTGCCAACTTGTTCAATTCTTGAGTTTGATCGGGAAAATACCTGGCTGAACCGGCCAATTTGGCACTAGTTAGGTCATAACACCATTGTTGCAGGCAGTGGATGACATGGACGGGTTGGGTCTTTTGTAGTCTCTCCGCCAAGGTCAAAGCATCCATCTGGGAAGGCTGGCGAATGCTGGATAACAACAGTTTTTTCTCTTCCGTACCTTCTCCCGCTTCGGCCCAATCCAAAGCTTGCAAGGGAGCAAAACCGGTTTGAGCCAGTGTTTGTTCCGGATCTTTGACGCCTTGTTTGGCTAGCCAAGCAGCGCCAGCTTCGCGTGACGGCGTATTGACGGTGAAACCTAAACAACGACTGAGGATGGTCGGAAGCAGTTGTTGCGGTTTGTGCGTTACTAATAAGAACAACAGGTTATCCGTTGGTTCTTCAAGTGTTTTCAACAGGGAGTTGGCAGCATTGTTATTCATCGTTTCGGCGGGATAAACCACCACTACACGGTAGCCACCACAATGTGCGGACAGATTGGCGAAGCTGGAGAGTCCACGAATCTGGTCTACCGATATCTCACGAGAGGGTTTCTTCCCACCCGATTTTTCCTCGGCATCTTCGGCTACGCTCATCGCATCCGGTTGAACAAAGCGAAAATCGGGATGGCTATCTTGTTCGAACCAATGGCAGGAGTCACATACCTCGCAGGGCATGCCATCTGATTTCGGAGAAACGCACAGAAGTGATTGGGCAAAACAAAGTGCCAAATCGAGCTTTCCGATTCCTTGGGCTCCCTTGATCAGCAAGGCATGCGGCAACCTTGAGCGCAATCCTTGCAAAGATTGCCATGATTCAGCTTGCCATGGATAGAGTTGTTTCATTTCAAAGTGATGCGGCAATCTTCGAAAGTTCCTGTTGAACTTCTTGCAGGGGATTTTCAGCTCGAATAACGGCGATACGTTGCGGTGATTTGGCTGCTCTCGCAAGATAGGCGTGTCGAACGCGCTCGAAGAATTCTCCCTTTTCCTGTTCGAAACGATCCAAGGTCACATTGTTGGACAATCGCTGTCTAGCTACCTCGATGGGGATATCGAACAGCAAAGTCAGGTCAGGTTGCAGGTCGCCATGAACCCATTGTTCCAACTGCTCCAATTTTACCAACGGCACGCCCCTGCCTCCTCCCTGGTAAGCAAAACTGGCGTCACTAAAGCGATCAGAGATGACCCATATGCCACGTTGCAAAGCAGGACGGATGACTCTTTCCACATGCTCGCGCCGCGCGGCGAACATGAGCATCGCCTCGGTCTCCGGATGCATGGATTGATTGAGAAGTATCTCGCGCAGTTGCTCCCCCAATGGGGTTCCACCCGGTTCGCGCGTCACCAAGAGATTGATGCCACGCTGGCGCAAGGCATCGGCGAACCAGTCCAGTCCTGTGCTCTTCCCTGCCCCGTCCACGCCTTCGAAGGTGATGAATTTAGCTTTACTCATTTTTGATAACGGTTCACTGCGTTGTTGTGTTCACTCAAACTGCCTGAAAAGTGCGAACTACCATCTCCCTTAGCCACAAAATATAGCGCGTTACTGTTCGCCGGATGTAGTGCGGCTTGGATAGAGGCAAGGCCGGGCAACGCAATTGGAGTAGGAACCAATCCATTCCGTGTGTAGGTATTGTAAGGTGTATCCGTGGTTAGATCTTTGAGTCGAAGGTTGCCATCGAATCTTTCGCCGATGCCGTAGATGACCGTCGGATCAGTCTGTAGACGCATCTTGATCCGTAAGCGATTGGTGAACACCGAGGCGATCATTGGGCGGTCAATCGCCTGCCCTGTCTCTTTCTCCACGATGGAGGCGAGTATCAAGGCTTGGTAGGGAGATTCAAGCGGGAGACCTTCATCACGCTTTTCCCAATTTGCAAGTAGGTGTTTCTGCATTGTTTGATAGGCGCGCTTCAATACCAAGAGATCGCTGCTCCCGCTGGAGAAATTGTAGGTGTCCGGGAAAAACAAGCCTTCGGCTAGAGTCTCGGGAGCTCCTATTTTCTGCATTATCTCTGCTTCAGACATCGCTACGCTGTCGTGATTGAGCCCAGTGTGCGCATTCAATAAAGAACGCAATTCCTTAAACGTCTGCCCCTCGATAATAGTCAGCTGGCTTTGCTCGGTCCGTCCAGAGCTGATGATGTCTAGTAGCTCAAAATGAGAGACCGATGTTTCGAGTTGATAGTTACCATGTTTGATCTGTGTTGCTTTGTTCAGCAGACGTGCCAAGGCCAAAAAAGCACTGTCGTTTTCCAAAGCTCCCGCTTGTTTCATCTGGGAGACAGCCCCTTTCAAGCTACTTCCCGGCTTCAAAGAAAACTCTGTCGGAGTACGCGGTAGCGGATTAGGGGTGAAGGAAAGATAGACGAACAACCCAAGCAGAGTCGTCGCAAGCAATAGGGCTAGGGAAAATAGTCTAGTAGTCGTTCTCATTGTTCAGCCATTCCTGAATCTTCCAAGAGATCGGATGTTCGCTACATTTGTAGCCATCCACTTCAGCCACCGGCCACAATCCAAAAACACTGTTGACCATGAATATCTCGTCCGCCTGCAGCAACTCTTCGAAGCGTATCTGTGCAACCTTGAATTCGATACCCTGTTCATTCGCCCAGTCCATTACGCGTTCACGCTGTACTCCGGCGACACCGCAACGGCTTAGATCCGGAGTGTAAAGTGTTCCACAACGAATGATGAACAGGTTGGAGCGAGTACCAGAGATTACGAAGCCGGTTGTATCCTCAAGCAAACCCTCTGTAGCCCCCTCTTCCAAACATTCAGTCGCGGCGAGGACGTTTTCCAGACGATTTAGATGCTTGATGCCCGCCAATCGTGGTTGATGCCCAAGTTTCAAAAAGCATCGGTGCAGTCTGATGCCAGTGGTGAAATATTGTTCCTGAAAAGATGGAAGTGAAGTGATGCTGACTATGCGTGTCGCAACATTACCATCTTGTGCCGCATAACCTCTTTGGCCGATACCTCTTGTGATGACGATCTTGACCACACCATCCAGTGAATTTGAATTCAATAGGGCTATATCGCCAAGGAGGGTTGCTGATGAAGGACAAGTAAGACGAAGCGCAGCACAGTCTTGGTTCAATTTCAGATAGTGGCGCGCCCAACAACGGACTTGGCCTCGCTTAATCAGCAAGGTGCGAAAAACGCCATCCCCGTAGTTGAGACCCCGATCCAGGGTTGAGACAGAATCGCTAGGTAGGCCATTGACCAGCATCGTGGCCAATGATCAGATTTTTTTGAATACCAGCGTTCCGTTGGTGCCACCAAAGCCGAAATTGTTGTTCATGGCGACATCAATCTTCATGCTGCGAGCTGTGTTAGCGCAGTAATCCAGGTCACATTCCGGATCCTGCTCGAAGATATTGATGGTTGGTGGCGAAATCTGGTTGTGAATGGCCAGCACGCAGAACAGGGATTCGATACCGCCTGCCCCCCCCAGTAAATGGCCCGTCATCGACTTGGTAGAATTGACCACGATCTGCTTGGAGTATTCACCGAAGGCGGATTTGATCGCATCGCTCTCGTTCTTGTCCCCCATTGGGGTGGATGTGCCGTGCGCATTGACGTACTGCACGTGTTCCGGAGTAAGACCGGCATCCTTCAGGGCATTCAACATACTGCGTTTAGGGCCATCCATGGTTGGGGATGTGATGTGATACGCATCCGCACTCGCGCCATATCCGGCCACTTCTGCATAGATCTTTGCGCCGCGAGCTTTGGCGTGTTCGTACTCTTCAAGCACCAAGACGCCAGCGCCTTCACCCAGCACAAAACCATCGCGGTCCTTGTCCCAAGGACGGCTAGCCGTAGTTGGATCATCGTTACGTGTGGAAAGCGCGCGCGATGCAGCAAAACCGCCTATCGCCAATGGGCACACGGAGGATTCTGCGCCGCCAGCGACCATCACGTCCGCGTCACCGTACTGGATCATACGCATGGCTTCACCGATGCTGTGAGTCCCTGTCGTACAAGCCGATACCACGGCAAAGTTAGGCCCGCGCAGACCGTAGATGATGGAAAGGTTGCCAGAGATCATGTTGATGATCGTTCCCGCAATGAAAAACGGGGAAATCTTGCGTGGGCCACTAGCCAGATAGTCGTTTTGTGTATCTTCGATCATCGGCAAGCCGCCAATGCCGGAGCTGATACAAACGCCGATCCGATCAGCATTTTGTTCGTTCACTACAATACCGGAGTCCTTTAACGCTTCGATACCCGCGGCCAAGCCGAGGTGTACAAAGCGATCCATGCGTCTAGCGTCTTTTGCCGGGATGAACTGAGTGACGTCGAAGTCCTTCACTTCACCTGCAATCTGGCTGGCAAATGCGGTCGGATCGAAACGCGTGATGCGGCCAATACCCGATTTACCTGCCACGATGTTTTGCCATGTCGTGGCGACATCGTTCCCAACTGGGGTAACGGCACCAAGACCGGTCACTACGACTCTGCGCTTAGACAAACTGGACTCCGATGTTGAAGTTTATGAACGGTAAGACTTTGATTACTTGGAATGCGCGTTAACGTAGTCCAGTGCAAGTTGCACAGTAGTGATCTTTTCTGCTTCTTCGTCAGGGATCTCAACGCCGAACTCTTCTTCCAGCGCCATCACCAGCTCAACGGTATCCAGAGAGTCAGCGCCCAAGTCGTTCACAAAGGAAGACTCGTTCTTGACTTCGGACTCGTTAACACCCAGTTGTTCTGCGACGATTTTCTTTACACGTTGTTCGTTGGTGGACATTGTTTTACTCCCGTTATGATTAAAGTGCTAAACAGCCCGAGCATTCTACCAAACTCGAGCCAAATTCCAAACTACAAGCCTTACTCCATGTACATCCCGCCGTTCACATGCAATGTGACCCCAGTGATGTAAGTTGCTCCCGGACCGGCCAGGAAGGCAACAGCCGCCGCGATATCTTCTGGCTTACCGAGACGCTTCAAGGGTACGTTCTCCACCAACTTGGCACGTTGCTCGTCGCCCAAAGCGTGGGTCATGTCGG
>CAYROQ010000012.1:65727-67425 GCA_964425955.1 uncultured Sideroxydans sp. | reverse complement strand
ACTGAAACTGCGTTTTGTCGCAATACGGCGTTGCTCACGAAAAATTACTCCTTACATATGCGCCATCGACACGTTACTGTAAAGCAGCCGTTTGCGGGAGATGGCGCAAGCGGTCATTCCCGCACCAGACGGCTATGCCGCACCGTGTCATGACCGCACATATGCTGCGTCGTAATTTTTCGTTCGCGCCTTGTCTTGCTTAGAACTCTGAATTATTCGAGTCGCCCTGCGCGATTAAAGCGGCGGCTGGAGTGTCCCGAGCCCGTTGTATCAAGGAGTTAGCATGCCGCTGTTGAAACTCTTCCCAACCTTGATTTTTTTGGTTAGGATGCCGTCCTAGTTCAGTCGCACATCTACGCGGCACAAGCCGCAACCACTCCAAACATATCAATTAAGCGAGAACCAAACATGAGCGAACACATCCGTTTTGTCACCGACGACACCTTCACTGCTGAAGTGTTGCAGTCACCCTTGCCTGTGCTGGTGGATTACTGGGCAGAATGGTGCGGCCCCTGTCGCATGATTGCCCCCATCCTGGACGAAGTCTCAAAGGAATACGCCGGACGTCTGAACATCGCCAAACTGAACGTGGATGAAAACCAGCAGACGCCGCAAAAATACGGTGTGCGCGGAATCCCGACGCTGATGTTGTTCAAGAATGGCAATATCGAAGCGACCAAAGTCGGCGCATTGTCCAAGTCACAACTCACGGCTTTCATTGACAGCCACATCTGAACCCTTTACTGTCCCGCCCCTGCCTGCCCTGTTTCTTCCTGGAACACGCTAACAACACGTAAAAGACACTCACGGCAATCCGGCGCGGGAATTTCCGCAACAACCCAAAAACAACCGTAACACATCTCCTGCAACGCTCCACTACCTAGCGCTAACGCGCCCCATCCCGACTATGCATCTATCTGACCTCAAGACCAAACACATCACCGAACTGGTGGAAATGGCAACCACCAATCAAATCGACAACGCCAACCGTATGCGCAAGCAGGACTTGATCTTCGCGTTGCTGAAAAATCAGGCAAAAAAAGGCGAGAGCATATTCGGTGAGGGCACCCTGGAAGTGCTGCCTGATGGTTTCGGATTCCTGCGCTCACCGGACACCTCTTACCTGGCCGGGCCGGATGATATCTACGTCAGCCCCAGCCAGGTGCGCCGCTTCAATCTGCATACCGGCGATTCGATCGAGGGCGAGATCCGCACCCCGAAAGAAGGCGAACGTTATGTGGCGCTGGTCAAAGTGGACAAGGTCAATGGTGAGCCGCCGGAGAATGCCAAAAACAAGATCCTGTTCGAGAATCTGACGCCGCTGTTCCCCACGCAACACATGACTTTGGAGCGCGACATCCGCGCTGAAGAAAATATCACCGGCCGCGTCATCGACATCGTCGCGCCGATTGGCAGAGGTCAGCGCGGCTTGCTGGTCGCGTCGCCCAAGTCGGGCAAAACGGTGATGCTGCAACACATCGCGCATTCCATCTCCGCCAATAATCCGGACGCGACCTTGATTGTGTTGTTGATCGACGAGCGTCCCGAGGAAGTGACCGAGATGAGCCGCACGGTACGCGGCGAAGTGGTGGCCTCGACCTTCGACGAACCGGCCACACGCCACGTGCAGGTCGCCGAAATGGTACTGGAAAAAGCCAAGCGACTGGTTGAACACAAAAAAGACGTAGTCATCCTGCT
>CAYROQ010000012.1:0-65717 GCA_964425955.1 uncultured Sideroxydans sp. | reverse complement strand
GACTCGATCACCCGTCTGGCGCGCGCCTACAACACCGTCATCCCGTCTTCCGGCAAAGTATTGACCGGCGGTGTGGATGCCAATGCTTTGCAGCGCCCCAAGCGTTTCTTCGGCGCGGCGCGCAATATTGAAGAAGGCGGCTCGCTGACCATCATCGCCACCGCCTTGGTCGATACCGGCTCGCGTATGGACGATGTGATCTACGAAGAATTCAAGGGCACCGGCAACATGGAGATCCATCTTGATCGCCGCATGGCCGAGAAGCGCATCTACCCCGCGATCAACGTCAACCGTTCCGGCACACGCAAGGAAGAACTGCTGATCAAGGCCGACATCCTCCAGCGAATCTGGTTGTTGCGAAAATTGTTGTACCCGATGGACGAACTGGAAGCGATGGAATTCCTGCTCGACAAGATCAAGGCGACCAAAAATAACGCCGAGTTCTTCGATTCCATGCGCCGTTAAAAGGCTTAATTTGGGTCAAAAGTTATTTGGTTAAAAAAGACTTTTGACGAATTGAAGTGTTTATGTATAATGCGCGGCTCTGAAAATCACTGATTTCAGTGAAGGCTAACCTTCAGGTTATGCCGCAACTAAAAACCGCATCCAGCGAGGACGTTATGTACGCAGTAATCAAAACCGGTGGCAAACAATATCGTGTTATCGAAGGTGAAACCCTGAAGATAGAATCTCTCGTCGGTGAAGTCGGCGGCGCGATCGTTTTGGACAAAGTACTGATGGTTGGCAATGGCGACAAAATCTCGGTAGGCCAGCCCCTGCTGACAGGCGCTACTGTAAAGGCGACCATCATCGCCAACGGTCGCCACGACAAAGTGACCATCTTCAAGATGCGTCGTCGTAAGCATTACCAAAAACACCAAGGACATCGTCAAAACTATACCGAGATCCGCATCGACGGCATCACGGCCTAATTCTGAAGGAGCAACAACATGGCATCGAAAAAAGGCGGCGGTAGTACCAGTAACGGACGCGACTCGCACTCGAAACGACTTGGCGTCAAAAGCTACGGCGGCGAACTGATCAGCGCGGGCAGCATCATCATCCGTCAGCGCGGCACACCGGTTCACGCGGGCGACAATGTTGGCATGGGCAAGGATCACACCCTGTTCGCCAAGATCACCGGCAAGGTGGTGTTTGCGATCAAAGGTGCAGCCAAGCGCCAGACAGTCAGCATCATCCCGGCTTAAGCAAACAGCAGTTAAAATGAGCCCTATCGCAAGGTAGGGCTTTTTTCATTCTCCTTCGATAAGCCCAAATTCGGGCTATTCAGGACGAACGGGGTTGAAGGCACATGAAATTCATCGACGAGTCAAAAATCGAAGTGATCGCAGGCGACGGCGGCAATGGTGCGGCCAGTTTCCGGCGCGAGAAGTATATTGAAAAAGGCGGGCCGGACGGCGGAGACGGCGGACGCGGCGGCAGCGTGATCGCCGTTGCCGACCGCAACATCAACACGCTGGTGGATTTCCGCTTTGCGCGTTTGCATCGCGCCAAGAACGGCGAACGCGGCGGCAGCGCGGACTGTTATGGCAAAGGTGCGGACAATGTGATCCTGCGTATGCCGGTGGGCACGGTCATCACCGACATCAACAGCGGCCAAGTAATCGCCGACCTGACCCACGAAGGCGAGCAAGTAATGTTGGCCAAGGGCGGCGCGGGCGGCTTGGGCAATCTGCATTTCAAATCCAGCACCAACCGCACCCCGCGCCAATGCACACCGGGCGAAGAAGGCGAACGCCGCGAATTACAACTGGAATTAAAAGTGCTGGCCGATGTCGGCCTGCTCGGCATGCCCAATGCGGGCAAGTCAACCTTTATCCGCGCGGTATCTGCCGCCCGTCCCAAAGTGGCCGATTACCCGTTCACCACACTGCATCCCAATCTCGGCGTCGTGCGCGTCTCGGAAGAAAAGAGTTTCGTCATCGCCGACATTCCGGGGTTGATCGAGGGTGCGGCGGAAGGTGCCGGGCTGGGCCACCAATTCCTGCGCCATCTGGCACGCACCCGACTGTTGCTGCACCTGGTGGACATCGCGCCGTTACACGAGGGCGTCGATCCGGTGCACGAGGCACACGCCATCCTCAACGAGTTGAGGAAATATGACGAGGACTTGTACAACAAACCGCGCTGGCTGGTCTTGAACAAACTGGATCTGGTGGAGGACAGCGTTGAAAGAGTCGCGTTCTTCCTCAAGGAATTTGGCGGAGACACTCGCCATTTCAGCATCTCTGCCATCAACGGCGAAGGTTGCAAAGAGCTCACCTACGCCATCATGGAGCACCTTGACCAAGTCGCGGCGCTGGAACAAGACGCCATCGCCGAAAGTGCGCAAGAGACCGAGATCGACGTTCACGACCCGCTGGCTTGAACACGTTTATTTAATTGAAACAAATAACACGCTTTCCCCCGTGTAAAAGGAATCGTTATTGGTCGGGTTTTGCCCCGACAGGCCGGGATAAATTCCGACCTGCGTCCTAATGGTCTATCCATGATGAAAACAGTGCTAACCCAATCCAAACGCATCGTCGTAAAAGTCGGCAGCAGCCTGGTTACCAATCAGGGCACCGGCCTGGATGTCAATGCCATCGGTAACTGGGCGCGACAGATCGCAACATTGCGCCAACAAGGTTGTGAAGTCGTGCTGGTCTCTTCCGGCGCCATCGCCGAAGGCATGCAACGTTTGGGTTGGAAACAACGCCCCAGCGCCGTGCACGAGTTGCAGGCTGCCGCCGCGGTCGGGCAGATGGGTTTGGTACAAGTTTATGAAAGCTGCTTCCGCGAGCACCAGTTACACGCCGCACAAGTGTTGCTGACCCACGCCGATCTGGCCGACCGCGAACGTTATCTGAATGCGCGGTCAACGCTGCGCACTCTGCTCAGTTTGGGCGTCATCCCCATCATCAACGAGAACGACACGGTAGTCACCGACGAGATCAAATTCGGCGATAACGATACGTTGGGCGCACTCGTCACCAACCTGATCGAAGCCGATGTGCTGGTCATCCTCACCGATCAGCTTGGCCTGTTCAACGCCGATCCGCGCAAGGATGCCGGTGCCAGACTCATCAGCGAAGCACAGGCGGGCGATAGCAAACTGGAAGCGATGGCCGGCGGCGCGGGCAGCCACATCGGACGCGGCGGCATGATTACCAAAGTGCTCGCCGCGAAACGCGCGGCACGCAGCGGCGCACACACCGTCATCGCCTCCGGCCATGAACGCGACGTGTTGCCGCGCCTGTTGCAAGGCGAATCCATCGGGACGCTTCTGGTCGCCCCGTCACTCTCGCTGGACGCACGCAAACAATGGCTCGCGGACCATCTGCAAGTCAGCGGAAAAATCTCTCTGGATGCCGGTGCCGTGCGTGCACTGCGTACCGATGGCAAGAGCTTGTTGCCGATTGGGGTCGTTCACGTCCATGGCGAGTTCCAACGCGGTGCGGTCGTCGCCGTACTCGACACCGAAGGTCGCGACATCGCGCGCGGACTCATCAATTACAGTGCGGCTGAAGCGCGCCGCATCGCAGGAAGAATAAGCAGCGAGATCGAGAATATTCTGGGTTACGTTGACGAACCGGAGTTGATCCACCGGGACAATCTGGTACTCCTGTGACCGGCATTCCAAAGTAGGCAGATTCCAGCTTTCCTTCCAAGCCGATCACGGATGTTCGTGCCGGCAAGTCCAGTTTGATTCGTGATATTTTTATCCGGCAGACACAAAAAAGCCAAGCCCGCTTGCGCGGGCTTGGCGAGTGCAAAACCAGTGTGATTCGAATCAGTGGTGATGTCCACCTTCACCATGCACATGCCCGTGGGTCAGTTCTTCTTCAGTGGCCGCGCGCAGGCCGGTGATGACGCCGGAGAAAATCAGCGATTTCCCTGCCAACGGATGGTTGCCGTCCACGGTGACTTCGTCGTCGGTGACTTCGGTGACGGTGTAGAGCATGTAGTCTTCATCATCATCGTCTTCCGCACCGCCTTCGAATTGCATGCCCACGGCCACTTCTTTGGGAAACATGCTGCGCGGTTCGGCGTGCACGAGTTCATGTTCGTATTCGCCAAAGGCATCGTCCGGCTCCATGCTGACCGAGAATTTGTCACCCACTGCCTTGCCGTGCAAGACTTCTTCAACGGCGGGGAAAATACCGTCGTAACCGCCATGCAGGTAGCTGATGGACTCACCGGCTTTTTCGAGCAACGCCCCGCTGGTATCGGTCAATTCATAGGTCAGTGATACGACGGAGTTCTTTGCGATCTTCATTTCATTTCCTTTATCAATTTTAAAATCTCCTGCGCATGTCCATGTGCATGCACAGCGTAGAGCACGTGGCGCAATTTGCCTTTTTTGTCGATGATGAAAGTGGAACGCTGGATGGCGGGTTTCTTCTGTCCATCCACTTCTTTTTCGATCATCACGCCATATTTCTTGCACACCCGCGCTTCGGGATCGGCCAGCAATAATACCGAAAGCCCGTACTTGTCACGAAACGACGCGTGACTGATGCAATCGTCACGGCTGATCCCGATCACCTGAGTCTCCAGCCTGGCAAATTCCCCGTCCAGGTCGGTGAACTCGTTCGCCTCCATGGTGCAACCGGGTGTGTCATCCTTGGGATAAAAATACAGTACGACGTTGCGTTTGCCTAGCTGGGAAGTCAGTTTGTACGAATCCATATCCGCATCCGGCAACTCAAAATGCGGCGCCTCCATTCCAACTCGCAGCGGTACGGCTTGTGATGGCATGGCTTCCTCCCGAAGCAGCATTCTATCCAATTTTCGAAAAATGGCACGCCAGTTTTTTTGCAGATGTCCGGCTTTTCAATATGACCGGCAGGGCTATAATCCTGCGCATGAAAAATACCCTTCTAGGCGGAATCAGTCCGCAACAATTCCTGCGTGATTATTGGCAGAAAAAACCCCTGCTGATCCGCCAGGCCGTTCCCGGCTTCAAGGGCCTGCTCGATCCGCAGCAGCTGATCGGTTTGGCCTGCGAAGAAGACGTGCAGGCCCGTATCGTGACCCAACAACGGGGAAAATTCGGCTTGCGATACTCGCCTTTCACACAACAGGACTTCGCAAGTTTCGGCAAAGCCAAGTGGTCGGTACTGGTACAGGGCTTGAACCACTTTCTGCCCTCCGGAACAGAGCTGCTCAAACAATTTTCGTTCATTCCCCATGCCCGGCTGGACGACTTGATGGTGAGTTATGCGCCCAAAGGCGGCGGCGTCGGCCCGCACTTCGATCCTTACGATGTGTTTCTGTTACAAGGCTTGGGACATCGGCGCTGGCAGATCTCCACCCAAGCGGACAAGACGCTGATCGAAGGCGCGCCGCTTCGCGTTTTGAAAGATTTCAAGGTAGAACAGGAATGGGTGCTGGAAGCGGGCGACATGCTGTATCTGCCGCCGCATTGCGCGCACAACGGTATAGCCGAAGACGACTGCATGACCTATTCCATCGGTTTCCGCACACCGGCCTATCAGGAGTTGGCGGAACAGTTCCTAGTCTATTTGCAGGACAGGATTTGTGTCGATGGCATGTATGCCGACCCCGGCCTCAAACTGCAAAAGCACCCTTCCGAGATCGGGCCTGAAATGCTGCAACAAGTTTCTGCCGCGATCAAACAGGTGCGTTGGGACGATGAGGATGTCGCCAACTTCCTCGGTTGTTACTTGAGCGACCCCAAGCCGCACATCTACTTCGACACACCGGCAAAACCGTTGTCCGAAACACGTTTTGTCCAAGCCTTGACTACGCGCGGCGTGGCACTGGATCGCAAAACTCAGATGCAATGCCACGGCAGCACGGTGTTCATCAACGGCGAGGCACATCCGGTGGGTAAGGCGGCTTACCGCAGCTTGCGGGAATTGGCGGATTCACGGGAGATGCCGGCCGGTGACAAATTGTCGGCGGCAGTCATCGAGTTGCTCTACGAGTGGTATCTGGATGGTTATCTCGTTCCTGCCGCGACACGGGGAAAACGTCCTTGAACGACGACACACAACAGCACACCGCATTTGATGGCGTGGCCGACTACATCGCCGCACTGGACAAAGTATGCGGGATGGCGCAACGCACCCTGAATATCTTCGAGAATGATTTTGCCGATATCGGCTTCAATGCAGAGTCGCGTTACGATATTTTGCGCCATTTCCTGGTCAGCAGTTCGACCAGTCGCCTGCAATTGCTGGCGCACGACCCGCAGCATCTGATCCGCTTTTGCCCGCGCATGATGATGTTGCTGCGCGAGTTCAATCACGGCATGGCGATCTACCAAACGCCCTCACACATGAAGACCTACACCGAGGCTTTTGCTGTTGCCGACAACGCGCACTTCGTGCGCCGTTATCACTTTGACGATACGCGCGGCCTGTTGGCCAAAAACGATGGCGAAGGTGCGCGCCAACTAAACTCACGCTTTCAAGAGATGTGGATGGCATCGCATTCGGGCGCAACCCCAACCAAGTTAGGGCTATAAGGCAATCCTGATTTTTTCTATCGCATCCAATATTCGTCCCCCTTGGAAAGCCCCTAACACAGGCGACTCCGCTGAGTGTTTCAGGGCATGTTTATCCAAAACGCTCTAGCTTTTTTCAATAGAGTTGGTAGAATGCCGCGCCCTTTGCAGCAAGGTGATTGCCGCGATGGTAATTGATGCAACTGTATTCGGTCGTTAACTTAAACTCTCTCCTTAGGAAATAAAATGAAATTCTCCGCTCTGATCGCTGTTCTGTTTGCTCTGTCCTTGGCCGCTTGTGGCAAAACTGAAGCTCCAGCTGCTGCTCCTGCAGTTGCTGCTGACGCTGCTGTTGCTGCTTCCGCTCCAGTTGCTGCTGAAGCTGCTTCCGCTCCAGTTGCTGCACCTGTTGCCGCTCCAGCTGCCAAGTAATTTACTTAGCAAGCTCGTTAAAAAAGCCGACGCAAGTCGGCTTTTTTATTTGCTGCGAGCTACTTCTGCTCAGCGTATCTCGCGCCAATCCAGTCCCTGTTGCTGATCCGCCACTGCGACCCAATTTTCCTCACAATCCAAAGCCTGGCTTAAAGCGCTGACCGCCAATTGCGGCAGGTTATTTTGTTTGCTCAGATGCGCCGCTACGATGTGTTGCAGACGGCTGGTATCCAATCTTTGCAAAAGCGCAGCGGCTTGTTGATTATTGAGATGGCCGAATCGGCCACCCACCCTCTGCTTTAAACTTGCCGGATAACGGCCCGTCCTTAACATCTCTTCATCGTGGTTGCATTCCAGCACCAGTGCCTCGCAGGCGGTAAGCATTTGCTCGATATGCGGTGTTGCATGACCGGTATCGGTGAGCACCCCTAACCTGACCGCACCGTCACTGAATACGTATTGCACCGGTTCGGCTGCATCGTGCGGGACAAGATAAGGTTGTACTTCGAGGTCGCCGATTACAAATGAAGGGTGCGGATTAATCTCCAGCACTTTAACCGCGCTGAACTTACCGCGCTGAGTGCGCAGTGCGCCGTGGGTCATCCAAACTGGAAGGGTGTATTTGCGCGCCAACGCGGCCACGCCATTGATGTGGTCGCCGTGTTCATGTGTGACCAGGATGCCGCTGAGTCGGTCAGCTTGCAGACCGATACGGGCAAGGCGGAGATTCGTTTCGGTGACGGAAAATCCGCAGTCCATCAATACAATGGTGGCACCAGCTTGCACCACCAGTGCGTTGCCTTCACTACCGCTGCCAAGAAGGGCAAAACGCATCCTAGCAGTCAATTACAGCAGGTTATTTTTCCAGGTTCTGGAACAATGCGTCGAGGATACGTGCCGCTTCTTTGCCATTCAGATCGGAGCCTTCCTTGACCGTCACATCGGTTGAACCATTGGATTCATGCACCGACACTTGCAGGTCGGCTGATTTCTTGTCTTTTGCGCGCAGGAAATAGAGGCCTTTGCTCCTGTCCACATCGGCGACGGCGATCCCCGCGCGTTCCAATGCTTGTCCTGCTTTGCGCCAGCTGCGATCAAAAGGTTCGTTGATCAGAATGAACCGCACACCACCAACTTCCAGAAGTTTTGCAGTTACCACGCCGGGGGCCGGATCACTAGAAGAACCGGCGGAGATGGCAGGTGTTTGCTCATCGGGTTTGGCGCGCGAATAGTCGGAATATTTTGCCACTTGTGTGCCATCGGCAGCCGGTATCGCGTAACGCTGTTCGCTCGCCGGTTTGATCAAATCGGGAGGCACCTCCAACGCGGGGGCTTTTACCGCACCGGTCTTGTAATCCAATTGTTTGCGCTCAAAAACACAACACCCTGTCATGAGGGATACAGCGGCCAAACCTAAAATGATGTTGCTTGTTTTCATGATCGTTCCTAGTTAAATGATCCCGGCTTGGCGCATCGCGGTTTCCACCACGATTTGTGAACCCGGTGTGAGTGGAGTGAGCGGCAAGCGCAATGTGTTCTTCATCTTACCCAGTCGTGCCACCGCCCATTTCACCGGGATCGGGTTGGCTTCCACAAACAGATTACGGTGCAATCCGAGCAGACGGAAATTAATCTCACGCGCCCTTGCAACATCACCCTTCAGCGCAGCCGCACACATCTCGTGCATCAGCTTAGGTGCGACATTGGCGGTCACCGAGATGGTGCCGTGTGCACCAAGCAACATCAAAGCAAGCGTACTGGCATCGTCGCCGCTATAGATGGCAAAGTCTTTCGGCGCGCGTTGCAACAGATCACTGCCGCGTTCGATGCCGCCGGTCGCGTCTTTGATACCCACAATATTGGGGATCTGCGCCAGCCGCAGCACAGTGTCGTTGTTCATATCGGCACCGGTACGCCCCGGCACGTTGTACAAGATATGCGGCATATCCACCGCTTCGGCGATGGCTTTAAAGTGTAGATAAAGTCCCTCTTGCGTCGGCTTGTTGTAATACGGCACAACAGTCAGCGAAGCGACCGCTCCTGCCCTTTTCGAAAACGCCGCAAGCTCGATGGCTTCTTTGGTGGAGTTGGCACCGGTGCCCGCGATGATGGGAATACGTCCGGCCGCGTGTTCAACCGCAACCTGGATCAGCTGCTCATGTTCTTCCACATCCACGGTGGGGGATTCACCTGTCGTACCGACCACCACGATGGCATCGGTACCTTCGGCAATATGAAAATCGATCAATTCACGAAACGCTTCCCAGTCCAGACTTCCGTCTTCAAACATGGGAGTGACGATCGCGACGATGCTGCCTGTAATCATGATATGCGTTATATGCGTTGCGTTTTTTGGAGCGCGCATTCTACCCGATTCACCCGTTTTTTTGTCCGCAAGTCTGCCAGCTATGAAATAATCGGCGCACTGTGAACGCCAACGACTTCAACCCCCACACCCCCTTGTCCAGCCTCGCCCCCGGCATCTGCGCGACAATCACCGACATCCACACGGATGATGCACTGCGTCAACGTTTAATGGCCTTGGGATTCCGCTCCGGCAAATCGGTCGAGATCATCCGCAAAGCGAGTTTCGGCGGTCCGATCCAGGTTCGTATCGGCACCACCGACATCCTGTTGCGCCTGAGTGAGGCAGCCAAGATCGAGGTCAGATCCGCATGAAAAGGATCGCCCTGCTCGGCATGCCGAATACCGGCAAATCCACTTTGTTCAACCGTCTCACCGGCGGCGCGGCACGTGTCGGCAACTGGCCGGGCATCACTGTGGAATTGCTCACTGGCAAGATATTGCTGGGCGGTGATATGGCCGAGATCATTGATCTGCCGGGCATCTATGACATCCATGGTTTTTCCGAGGACGAGCAGGTGGTGCGTCATTTCCTGCATGACAACGTGCCCGACCTGGCCGTGGTGGTACTGAATGCCACGCAGATCGAACGCCAGTTGAGTCTGTTGCTGCAATTGAAACAACTCAATCTGAACATGGTGGTGTTGCTCAACATGGCAGATGAAGCGAAGAAGTTGGGCATCAGTATTGATGGTGAAAAAATGGCGCAATTGTTGGGCATGCCCATCCATCTCATCAGCGCGAAATACGGGCTGGGCCAGCCGGAAGCTATGCAGGCCATCACCAAAGCACTGCGTTACCCCACGCCCGGCATGGCCGAGGCATTGCGCACCCAACTGGAGCAGGATGCCCACATCGAAAACGAGATGGCGCGCGTGTTCAGCAGCGCAGTTCAAATCCCCGCACGGCTTTCAGACTCGCTCACTGATAAGCTCGATGGTGTGATGCTGCACCCTTGGCTGGGATTGCCAATCTTCTTTGGCATCATGTTCCTGCTGTTTCAGGGCATTTTCTTTTTCGGTCAACCGTTGCAGGTCGGCGTGGCCGAGAGCCTTAGCTGGCTTCGTGAAACCGTCCTGGAGCCGGCTTGTGCCGCACTGCCCGTTTGGCTGTCCGGTCTGGTGCTGGACGGGATCTATAACGGCGTGGCCACCGTCGCCGCTTTCGTCCCCATCATCATCCTGTTTTTTCTGTTCATGGCCATCGTCGAAGATACCGGATACTTGTCTCGAGCCGCGTTCCTGATGGATGCACTGATGGCCAAGATGGGCTTGGACGGGCGCAGTTTCGTGATGTTACTGATGGGCTTCGGCTGCAACGTTCCGGCGCTGATGGGAACACGCGTGATGCGTTCGCGTTCACTGCGGCTGCTGTCGATGTTGGTGATTCCATTTTCGTTATGCTCGGCGCGATTACAAGTCTTCGTGTTCATCACTGCCGCACTGTTCTCGCCAACCGCCGCACCGGTGGTGTTATTCAGTTTGTATCTGTTCAGCTTCGCGGTCGCCATCCTTACCGCGTTGTTGTTCAAGCGCCAGTTCGCCAACAACGAGCCTTTTGTACTGGAACTGCCGCCGTATCGCTTCCCTACCGGACGCCAGATGTTGTTGCGCGGCTGGCATGAGGTGACACACTTTTTGCGTCGCGCTTCGCAATTCATCATCGCCGGTGTGGTGCTGGTCTGGATGCTCACCAACCTGCCGCCTTCTGCCGCCCCCGCCGGTGCCGATACATTCGCCGGCATGATTGGTGCGTGGCTGCACCCCGTGTTCGCCCCCATCGGTATCAACGAGCAACTCACCATCGCACTGATCTTTGGCTTCGTCGCCAAAGAGATCGTTATAGGCTCGCTGGCGGTGATCTATGGTTTGAGCGGAGACGCGCTGGGTAATGCTTTGGGACAACAGTTGGATTGGGTGCAAGCCTACAGCTTCATGCTGTTCACGCTGATTTACACACCGTGCCTGTCGGCCATCGCCACCCTGCGCAGCGAATCAAAGAACAACGGATTCACCTTATTGGTGCTGGCCTGGTCGCTGGCACTGGCCTGGTTGGTCAGCTTTGTGTTTTACCAGTCTGCGCGAGCGTTGGGGTATTAAACAAAACGCCCCGGAGATACCGGGGCGCTGTGGGTGAAGAACGATACCTTGGAACACGTTCTTCTATTTATTTCTTCCAGGCCTGATCCAGCAGAGCTTGAGCTTTATCAAATTTCGCCTTGGCTTGTTCAACTTTCACGGATGAAACTTCAGCCGCTTTTTTGTCCACAGCAAGGCGTTTTTGAACTTCAGCCAACTCCTTTTCCGTCTCGGCCAATTTCTTCAAATTGACCTGATGTTCGGCTTCGGCTTTGAGCAGTCCCTCACGCGCATATTCGGCACCTGCCTGCTGCGCCGAAACATCTTTGGCGTGAACCATAGCCGACATCGAAGCGAGCATTGAACCCGTCACCACGAGCACCAGCAATACTCTTAACATAGGATTCTCCCTCGCGAAAATACAAATTAGAACGCCAGGCGAACACCCAGATGCGCGCCGTTATCCAGCACGCCATTTGCCGGATTGTTCGACAGAATGAACTTGGTGGTTCGATAGCCGACGTAAGCCTGCGTCAGGGCCGACATTGCGAACTCAGCACGCAAACCTGTCTGGTAAAAATTGTCGGCATCGCCAAAACTGATGATCTTGGGGGCGTAGTGATATTCACCAACCAAGGCAAAGCGACGGTCGTTGGGGACTTCGAATCGGATCTGTCCGCTCAAGGCAACTCCGGAGACCACGATGCGGCTGGGCGCCAATTTGTTCAATGAAGCGATCACGGCCTTCGCGCCGATGCCGAGCGAGAGGCCCGCGACGGAACCTTCTTCGTTCAGTACCAGCAATCCGGCTTCTCCCAGCATGCTGTTGGTATCGTTGTACATGAAAGAGGCAAACAGATCGGACTTGCCCGCGATTCCGCTGACCTTGTTGTATTTGAATTGTGCCGCGCTGTTGCTCAAGTTGATGTCCAGCGTATCCGCCACAGAAATCGAACTGAAGGTGATAAACGAAACGATGAATAGACGACGCAACATGGGGACTCCTAAAAGATAATTGGCGGAAGCGGTGAGATTCGAACTCACGAAGGACTCTCATCCTCGCTAGTTTTCAAGACTAGTGCCTTCAACCGCTCGGCCACGCTTCCAAATGATTTTTGGCATCTTGAAGATGCCGGACTACGGCTGACTTACCGGGAATTAGTTCCCGAGTATTTGTTCCAACCGAAAAATCAATGGCGCGCATGATAACCGAAATCCCCCACTTTCCAAAAGACATGCGCTGCCCCTTGCCCAAATAGATTCCCCGGACACTTCCAAGGTTGAAACTTTTACAGCAGTTGTGTAGTCTCACGCCCGCTTTGCGCAATACCGCACATTTATATTGGAGGAAAAAATGACTTACCCGACCCAAACAGCAACCCTCGGCAACCTTGCCGTCGAACAAAACAAAGTCCTGCGCAACACCTACATGATGCTCTCGCTGACCATGATTCCCACGATCATCGGCGCGTTCATCGGCACGTCGCTCAACCTGGCGATCATGGCGGAACATCCCATCATTTCAGCACTGGTGATGTTTGGCGTGATGATGGGCATGTTGTTTGCCGTCAGTGCATTGCGCGACAGCGTATGGGGCATCGTCGCCCTGCTCGGCTTTACGTTCGTGGCGGGCGTATTCCTCGGCCCCATCCTGCAAGTGGCGCTCCATTTCAAGAACGGTGCGCAACTGGTCGGTTTGGCCGCAGGCGGCACCGGACTGATCTTCTTCTCTTTGGCGACTATCGCCACGGTGACCAAGAAAGATTTCAGCTTCATGGGAAAATTCCTGTTCATCGGAATGATCCTGCTGATCGTGGCTTCACTGGCCAACCTGTTCTTCCAGATCCCCGCCCTGTCGTTGACCATCTCGGCCATCGCCGTGATGATCTTCTCCGCTTACATCCTGTATGACGTAAGCCGTATCGTGCATGGCGGCGAAACCAACTACGTGATGGCAACGCTGGGTCTGTATATGAGCATCTACAATTTGTTCATCAGCTTGCTGCAACTGTTGATGGCATTTGGTGGCGAAAGAGACTGAACTTAGCTTTGCCCAAAGAAAAGGCGGCCTCGGCCGCCTTTTCTGTTTCTGCTTTAGGGAAGGTCTGATTAAGTCCGAACACAATGGTTCGATAAATTTTCCGTTCGTCCTGAGTGCCGCGCTTGCGCGGTGTATCGAAGGAGCGAACGTAAAACACTCACCACGAGCGGTCTTGTTCAGACCTTCTTTAGCTAGTTATCCAGCCATTCGATAACGCATCCCCAATAGGGAATTTACCGCATTAAGAAACCGCTCGCGATTAACAGGTTTCGACAAGGTCAGATCGGCGCCCAATTTCTCTGCTTGTTTTAAGTACAACTTGCCGCCCTCCGGCCCCATTCCCGAGATCGCCAAAATCGGCATATCCGGACTGAATCCGCGCAGCTGCCTGATGAATTCCAACCCGTCCATGTCGGGCATCACCACATCGGTGATCACGATGTCAGGGATGACCAGCCGCATCAACCGCAACGCCTGTTGGCCATTACTGGCCGCGTCGACCTTGAATCCTTCACTTTGCAGGATCATCTGCATGGCTTCGGAAACCAACTCGCTGTCGTCCACCACCAGCGCCCTCACTTTTTGTCCTGCCATTTGCCTCATGTCTAACTCCTGAAGATTTGAGCCTTTGAATGCCAAGCTGATATATACCAAGCCCATCGGCAAACAACAATATGCCAAAAGATATAGACCGGGATATAGACCCAGGCCTATATCCCGGTCTATACCGGCATTTGAAGCGGAACGGAAAGTATTAAGGAAGCTCGAACAGCGCGATGGATTCGACGTGAGAAGTCTGCGGGAACATGTTCATCACGCCCGCCGCTTTTAGTCTGTAACCCTTCGCGTGTACCAGCACTTCGGCATCACGCGCCAAGGTGGAAGGGCTGCAAGAAACGTAAACGATGCGACGGGGAGCGGTATCGTCGTTGATGGATCGCATCAGTTCGATCGCACCGTCGCGTGGCGGATCGACCAGCCATTTGTCGAAACGCCCCAGCTTTGCAAGGGTTTGCTCATCCATCTCGAACAGGTTCATTGCCTGGAATTCAACACTCCCGCCTTCCACCCCTCTCCTCAATCCTCTCCCGCTTGCGGGCGAGGAGGCGATCGAAAAGGACGATTGTTGATTTCCGAGGCCGTTGTGGGCCGCGTTTTGTCCGGCACGTTTCACCAGTGCGTCGCTGCCTTCGATGCCCAACACCTGCGCGCCGCTTCTGGCGATGGGCAACGTAAAATTGCCCAGGCCGCAGAAAAAATCGGCGATGCGTTCATTCGGTTGCGGATCTAATAAACGCATGGCACGGCTGACCATCAGGCGGTTCATGGCGCTATTCACCTGGGTGAATTCGGTCGGTGCAAACGGCATGGTGATGCCGAATTCAGGAAGGCTGTAACTCAGCTGTGGTGCGTCCAACGGGTAGAAGGGCGCGACTGTTTCCGGCCCCTTGGTCTGTGTCCAGAACTGCACCCGGTGTGTATCTGCGAATTGTTTGATCAACGCTTCATCCGAAGGCGTAAGCGCGGCAAGGATGCGCAGCACCAGCACCTCCACAAATTCACCTACCGCAACTTCGATCTGCGGAATGATGTCCTTGGCAGTGAATTTTTCATTCAGCTCGCCCAACAGCGGCAACAGGCTGGCAATCTTGGGCGTGAGGATTTCGCAGTGCCGCATATCAGCTACATATTTGCCGTTTTGCTCGCGAAAGCCGACCAGCGTCTTGCCCTTTTTCAATACATGCCGCACCGACAGCCGCGCGCGTTCGCGATAACCCCATGCCTGCCCGTAGATCGGAGGCAACATAACTTCGGGTTTAACTTTTCCAATGCGTTGCAGATTGTCTTCCAGCACACGCTGTTTGACGGCGACTTGCGCACGCACCTCCAGATGTTGCATGGAACAACCGCCGCACACACCGAACACCGGACACTTCGGCAACACGCGCATAAAACTCTGCTTCAGAATTCGCTCGACTTTTGCCTGTTCATAATTGTTCTTTTTGCGGTATGAGGAATAGGTCACGCGCTCGCCGGTCAGCGCGCCTTCGATGAAAATCACCTTGCCGTCGGCATGTGCGATGCCTCGACCTTCGTGATCCAGCGATTCGATTACTACAACATTTTTATTCATACTGTTTAATCCAGAAAATCCATTTGCACCATCTTCGTCATACCGGCGAAGGCCGGTATCCAGATGATTAAAAATCCCTCACGCAAGTGGGACAACACCAAGGTTTTGTCTGCTTCGCAGGATGTATATTTAGACTGGACCCCTGCCTTCGCCGGAATGACGACCCAAAATCAATTTCCCCCACCGCCACAAACGCTGCCGCAACTACTTCCACCATCACTGCTGCTATCTCCGCCGCAACTGCCAATATCCGAAGCACAAAACGACCCGCCGGATGAATCGTCTGTGTCTTTGTAATGCAAGGTGTAAACAAATCCGCCCGCGATACCCAACTGCGCATCCAGCGCAAACAGCAACGGCAAGCGATCCGGCTGCTTGGGGTCTATGCCTTCCATCTTGCACGCCAAGCGCCAGGTGCGGCGAATACCTTCGGTTGCAGTGTTGCGCGTGGGCAAGGCCTCGACAGGGGTGTGGTGCAAATATTGGCCGAAAGCCTGCTCGCAAAACCGCTCGTACTGACGGGCAAACAGAATGAAGTCATGCCACAAATCGTCCACCACCATGCGAAGGCATGGAAACGAACCTGCCGCCTGCGGCGACGCATATCTGAAAATATTGCTGCGAGCCCTGTTGCACCAAAGTCATTTGCGCCAGCGTCAGCTCGGGGCGCTTGGCATGCGTGCGCGCCACCACCGCCGTAGGCAGCTTAAAGCTGTCGAGAAAACACTGGCGCGAGGCGCGCCCCCAAGCGCCAGAGATCAAAAATAAAGACAACCAGCACCAACACGAACACATATCTCATTTGCTCTCCCCTGCTCCCCACTTTTGCACAAGCACCAATAACATTTTCCCCGCACCTGTTTGCGCCAAGCCCCAACCGAGTAACACTCCAATTGAATTCGCCAACATGTCGGCAAATTCAAAATAGCGGTATCCCGTTAAGCCTTGCAGGAATTCGATCAATACCCCCATGAGCACCAGCCACAGCAGCAACTTGAACCGCGCCCGACCAACATAGTGCTGGCAGAACCACAACATCAGCAGCGCATAAGCCATCGCGTGATTCAGTTTGTCCGAAAATTTGAATACATACGGCTGCGGCATCAGCGATAAATAAAACACGGATACAACCCACAGCCAGCCCAAAGCCAACCACACGGCTCTATATGACATATTCACTTAGCGTACCACTAAGTTTTTCTGCGCTGGATGCACAAACTCGCGCTTGGCTCCCGCCGCGATCAACACGTCATATAGATCACTCTTCTCCATCGGATAAGTACGCGCGAGAATCGAATTGCCATCCACATCTTTTCGGTTCAGATCGGCCCCTTTGCTGACCAACAGCTCGACCATTTTTTTGCTGCCATTCTCAACTGCATACATCAACGGCGTTTCGCTCCATCCCTTATCCACCAAATTAACATCGGCCCCCTTCTGAATCATCGCATCGGCAATTTCAGTTAGTCCAAAAGCACTGGCAATGGTCAGCGCGCTGATCCCGTATTTGTCAGTGGCACGTACATCCGCTTCAGCGGCGAGCAACTTTTGAGACAATGCAATATCCTGATGCTCAATGGCCGACATCAAAGGTGTCCACCCTTCTTTGCCAACTTCGCGATAAAACGCCCCTTGATTTTTCAGCAAATTGGCGATGCGGTAATTCCCATTTTTCAAAGCATTCATTAACGGCGTGAAACCATTGCTATCGGGCGCGCTCATCTCCAGCCCATATTTAATTCCGGCCTCGACGGCCTCAATCCGGTTCGATCTGGCCAACAGACTCATCGCACTGTGGCCTCTGGCGGAAGGTATGTCTTTGGGGTCGGCTCCGGCTTTTAATAAAATCTCCGCCGTATTCCAATCGCCGCGTTCCGCCGCCAATTGAAACGGCGTGTACTCTTTAACATCTTTTAATTTTAAA
The DNA here is from genome assembly GCA_964425955.1 of uncultured Sideroxydans sp. Lineage (GTDB taxonomy): Bacteria > Pseudomonadota > Gammaproteobacteria > Burkholderiales > Gallionellaceae > Sideroxyarcus. Next base: position 48,269 of record CAYROQ010000012.1, on the reverse strand, counting down.
TTTGCTTTTCCGTCCAACAAGGCTTGAACAGCAGCAGCTTGCCCATTGATGGCCGCATACATCAACGCCGTGAAATTGTAGTGCTCGGCATTGGCCTGATCAACTTCCGCCCCTTGAGCCAACAACACACGCACAAGCCCCGCGTGCCCGCGCTCGGCGGCCAACATCAAAGCAGTTTGTCCATTCCTGGTATATTTAATATCCGCCCCGGCTTTAAGCAACTCCCCAACAACTTCCTCAGACCCATACAGTGTCGCCATCAACAAAGGTGACCAGTTCTCTTTTGAGCGCACATTCGCCTTCGCACCGTTTTTGAGCAAAAATTGAACCGCCGCTAACCGGCTCTCCGTGACCGCCAGCAACAGCGGCGTGAAATCACTGACACCGCGAGAGTTGGCTGAAACACCTTTGGCGAGATGTTGCTCCAGTGCGGCCACATCGCCGATGACGGCAGCATGCAGCAGGGCTTGAGTGGAAGAATTGTCGCTCCAAACCACCGAGCTGCGATCCGGGAAAGACAAATGAAAACCGAGCAAATTTCGAATTTGAGTGGCGGTGTCCAAATATCCGGCGACCCCGGAAACCGGCACGTAATCGCCCAGAAAATCCAAATCCTGATGCACCAGAATTTGTTTTCCCTGACGCGAGATCGAGTAGAAATATTGGAGATAATCGTTCGACACCAACCTCGAATCATTGCTCAAATTGACATTCAGCTTATCGAATACCAACTTTGCGGAATATCGAACGTGGTTGTATCGGTTCAATCCAAGAGGCGTTTTTCGCTTGACGACTTTCGGTGAATCAAGATATTCGCGCAGCGACAGATTGGGCATCGAAAGTGACCAGCGGTTGCTGCCCCGCTCAAACATTCCGTCCACGACATAGGTATCCATCGTGGTGTACTCATTCGATTTATGGTCGTCAGTCATCTCGGGCTGACCCGAACGACGCAACCCCGGAAATATCTTGGCATACTGGTTGAGGCGAAATTCGGCCATACGTTCCGAGCCGTAATCATCATTCAGGTAACGATAATAATTGGCGGCCGCACCGCGCGATTTTTCCGTCACCACCAGCTTCACCGGCTGATCGAAATCGGCCACCGTAAAGACCTCATCAATGCGCCGCTCACTGTTGTCCGGCACGTTCATCACGGTTAGGCCGTAACTTCCATCCCCGACCACCAGCGCGCGTTCAAAATCGCCATAACCACGGCGCTCAAAATCGCCTGCCTGGAAATTATTGGTGGCATCAATCCACCAAGTCGCGCCGCCTATCTGCGCCATGGTGATGACATGATCGAACGCGCGCGGCGACGGCAATAATTCGCCAATACCACGATGGTCTCGCGAAGAAACCAAAGCCGGATAGGCCTTTATTCCCAAACGGTTGAAGATGGTCGCCAGCAACAGGGTTTTATCCTTGCAGTCTCCGTAGCGTTGCTTAAAAACCTGGTTCGGATGTGTCGGGCGATGCGAGCTGATACCGATTTCCACCCCGAAGTAGCGGATTTCCTGCTGCACGAAATTCAACGCGCGCAACGCGGCTTCTTCCGTATTTTGTGATGTGGTACGCATTTGCGCGATCTGCGCCAACAAGTCGGGAGAAAGATCGTCCGGCACGCGATATAGCGGCTTTGCCCAGTCGATAACCTGCGCCCAATTTTCGTACTCGCTGATTTCAAGCCACGCCGACGGCTCATACCAAGCGGGATACTCCTCCTCGTCCGCCATCGCCGCGATATGTGAGCGGCTCCAGATCATTTCGCGCTCGCCGTTTATTTCGCTGACCATAGGCTCCAATGATATGCCGTGAACCTTGACTGAAAGTTTTCGGCTGGAGGGCGTTAACAGCCTGATGCTCAACTGTTCCACAGGCACATCCCACCCGCTCAAGCCAAAACCGGTGTCAATCTTGTCGGCAAAGAGAGGGTTGCCTCCTTTGATCGTGTAAGAAAATTCCATCACATCGCCCACGCGAATGTCGTCCATCACCAAGGAGGCGGACACAACGCCGTTGTACATTTTTTTCTCAAGGTCTTTCTCGCGCTGGATCAGCTTGACCTTGGATCGATCCAATTTATTGATACGAACACCAGCACGAACCACCACTAACTCATGCAACGATAATGTTTGATAGTCCGGGTTAAATTCGATCTCGACCTGCGACACTTTATCCAACGCCGATTTCTGGATAACCGCCAGCGCGCGGTGATAGTAACTAACAACCTCCTTGCCGCTGTATCGCCTTTGGTCGTCACGCAACAACATTCTGAAAGGCGGCGCACCTTCGACGGGCGAAAGCTGGGAAGGAACGTCGATGCGACGAACCCACGACGGTTCTTTTTCCACATTGAAATGGAATGAGGTCAACGGTGTTGCCGATTTTTCCTGTTTGGAATTTTGTGCCGTCGCCATACCGGGCAGTGCGAGAAACGACAATAACACCACGATCGAAATTCTATGAATTATTCCTGCTCTTGCTTGCATCACCTTAGCCCTTCAAAAATTGACCGAAGTCCACGCCGCCAGATACTCCGCCCAATGCGCCTCGGTAGATTTGCCCAGCGTGGAACGGATCAGCTCCAGTTCTTGTGCATACCGCGTTTTGCTGAACTGCCCGCGCATCAACTGGAAGCGCGCGAACACTAGGTAGGTGTTCACCACATCGGTCTCGCAATAATTGCGAATTTCGGCCAACTTGCCTTGTTGATACGCCTCCCACACCTTGCTGCCGTCCATGCCCAATTTGCCGGGGAAGCCGATCAACTTGGCCAACTCGTCCAGCGGTGCATTGGCACGGCCGGTGTACATCGCCAGCAAGTCCATCAAGTCCAGATGGCGTGCGTGATAACGGCTGATGTAGTTGTTCCATTTGAAGTCGCGGTCATCCTCGCCCTGATCCCAATAACGCGGCGACTGCACACCGTGGATCAACCCGCGATAGTGCAATACCGGCAGATCGAAACCTCCACCGTTCCAACTCACCAGTTGCGGCGTGTATTTTTCGACCCCGTCGAAAAAACGCTGGATGAGGCTGCCTTCGTCCTCGCCCGGCTCGCCCAACGACCATACTTTGAAATTGTCCCCCTCGCGCAACACACACGAGATCGCCGCGACCCGTTGCAGATGGTGTTGCAGAAAATCGCTGCCGGTCTTCTGGCGCCGCATCTGGAAAGCCATCTCCGCCACTTCGGCATCGTTTACCGCGCCGTCCAGGCCGTATAACGCGCGTAACCCGTCGATGTCGGGAATGGTTTCTATGTCGAATACGAGAGTCGGGGTCATGGCGAAAAGATCGGACTTGAATCGGATGCGCATGATACCCGAGCACCTGCCAACTTCCTAGATTCCGCCCTTGACGCGACGTCGCTTAAGGCGAAGAATTCGCGGGCGGTCATCGGGCTACACCCTATAAAATTCTGTCATCTCTCGGGGAGTTAACATGAATAAATTTCTGACTATCTGTTTGGCCGTTTCCGGCCTGCTTTTTTCTGTAGCAGCACAATCCGCAGCGGGTGAATATTGGGAGGTCACCTCCAAGATGGAGATGGTTGGCATGCCTTTCGCCATGCCCTCCACCACGGTAAAAGTGTGTATCCCCAAAGGGGGCGAAAACGATCCGCGCAAAACCTCGGGCGACAAAGATTGCCAGATGACCGACATCAAGACTGTTGGCAACAAGACTTCGTGGAAAGCCCGCTGCACCCATGACGGTGAAGTGATGACTGGCAGCGGCGAACAAACCACGACTGCCAATGGCTACGACGGCAAAATCCATTTCTCCGGCAAATCAAGCGGCCAGGACATGGACATGAAGATGGCATTCAGCGGCAAACGTGTCGGCGGCAGTTGTGATTCGGAAGAGATGGTCAACAAAGCCAAAGCGCAACTGTGTGACACCTCGCATTATCGCAACACGGCCGACTGGATCAGCGGTGCCGACCTCTTCCTGCAGAAGGATTCCCCTTGCACCGAACAGCGCAAATTGCTGTGCGAAAAGGTGCGCAAGGATGCACCGCGTGATACGCAGACGTTCAACATGTTGCTGATGCACGACACACATCAGTCTGGAAACGTCAGCATCGCCAAGGAATGCAAACTGGACATGGCTGCCACCACCAAAACAATCTGCAAAACACTCAACGCAAGCAACTATGCCGATCTTTCCGCGCACTGCCCGGCGGAAGCAAAATCTTACCGCGAAGTCCAGCGCCGCAAAGATTGCGAGGGCCGCAGCTACACCGCCGAAACGCGCGCAGCGGATATCAAAAAATGCCTGAGCGGAAGGGAAGACGAACCCGTTGCTGTGGAGAGCAACCAGGATGAACCGCCCGCACCGCGCAAATCCGCCAGACCCGCCGAAAACAACCCGACTGCCGATGTACTCGAAGGCGCAAAAAAACTGAAAGGTTTGTTCGGATACTAAGTGCGCACTATTCTAGTCATCGGGCTGTGGCTGCTGTCCCAATCCGGGATGGCCGTTTCACAGCCCGATCCGTTTCCGCAGGTCGCCGCTGCTTACCGGGTAGAGATTGATGGTGAAGTCGTTTGGGAGAAACAAAGCGACAAACCTCTGCCACAGGCCAGCCTGACCAAACTGATGACGGCGTTGCTGGTGCTGGAACAAGGCCGACTGGATGAGGCTGCTCTCGTCAGCAAAGTGGCGACACGCGAAACGGGCACCCGGCTCGGCATCAAACCGGGGGAACACTTGCGTGTGTTTGACCTGCTCGCGGCAACCCTGATGTTATCGGCGAACGATGCCTGCCACGTGCTGGCCGATTTTGTGTCCGGCGACGAGCGTGTTTTCGTGGAACGCATGAACCAACGCGCCGTTGAGCTGGGGTTGAAAAACACACGCTTCCGCAATGCCTGCGGACACGATGCCACCCAACATTATTCCTCGGTCCGCGACCTTGCCATTCTGGCCCGCGAATTACTCAAACACTCACACGTCATTCCGCTCACCTCGCAGCCCCGGCTGTCGATCAACACGATCGAAGGCGCGCAATACACCGTGACGAACAGCAATGCACTCGTCGGCCGCTACGCGGGTGCGCGCGGCCTCAAGACGGGTTACACCGCGAATGCGGGCAAGTGCCTGGTCGCGATTGCCGTTCGCGGAAAACACGAAGTTTTGTTGGTGATGTTGCACGGCAAGGACCGCTGGTGGGATGCGGCGGACATCCTCGACCTTGCCTTCGAACATGCCCGCCTTCCGCGCTAGATACGACACGAACGTCCTACTCTGGCTAACGCTGGCCGTTGTCGTCGCGTATGCGAATGCTTTGACCGGTGATTTTCTGTTCGACGACTTCAACGTCATTGTCAACGCATCGCAAGTGCACACTTGGGGAGATTGGTGGGCCGGTCTCGGTAACGGTATCCGTCCATTGCTCAAATTCAGCTACACCCTGAACTGGACAATGGGCACCGGCGTGTTCGGATTCCATCTGCTCAATCTGTTGATCCATCTGGCCAATGTCTATCTGGTCTATCGCTTGGCAAACGAGTTCGTGCACCAACAATTGGAGCAAAACAAATTCGAACATGTGCCACTCTTTGCCGCGCTGTTGTTTGCCGTTCACCCGATCCACACCGAGGCAGTCACGTATATCTGCGGCCGGTCTTCAGCGCTGATGGCGTTGTTCTATTTGGTAGGGGTGTTGTGTTATGTGATCGGCCGTACCCGCAATAACAATTTCTATTTGACTATCGCCACCCCGCTGCTACTTTTACTGGCACTCGGAGTCAAAGAGACTGCCGTGACTTTTCCTTTCGCATTGCTGTTGTGGGAGATCGGCTGTGGCGGAAAATGGCAGAGAAATCTCAAACTGCTATGGCCAAGTTGGTTGTTGTTGCTGATGTGCACACTGTTCTTCCTGTTCAGTGACAGTTATCTGGCGCAAATGCAGCGCAGTGCCGAACTCAACAGCCTGCAAGGAAACATCGCCACCCAGCTTTCAGCTTTCAACTATTTAATGCAGCAATGGGCGTTACCGCTGTGGCTCAACATCGACCCGGACTTGGCATTGAAACACGAAATTTCCGGCAGCTTGCTGTCACTGGTCTGCTTCGTTGGCCTGTTCGCAATCATGCTTGTGTGCTGGCGCAAACGGCCGTGGATCAGCTTCGCACTGGCATGGGCAATGTTGCACTTGATACCGCTCTATGTGTTCCTGCCGCGCATCGACATCGCCAATGAGCGCCAGATGTATCTGGTCGGATGGCCGCTGTTTCTGGCTTTGGTAATCGAATTGAAATTGTGGTTGGGAGACAGTGCTTCGAGGCTTGTTGTTGCCGCAATATTTCTGAGCTTCATCTGCCTCACCGCACTGCGAAATCAGGTGTATGAAAATGAGATCGCACTGTGGGAAGACACTGTATTGAAATCGCCGAACAAAGCGCGTGTGCACAATAATCTGGGCTACGCCTACCTTCAAGCCAATCACTACGACTCTGCTCGCCAAGAATTTACCCGTGCGCTAAAACTGGATCCGCGACTTTATCAAGCTCATTACAACCTGTTAAAACTCGACGACGCCGTCGCCGATCCGGCAAACCAATAGTTCACAAAATCACTTCGGTACCAGTTCAAATTCGCCCAAGGGTTGGCTTCGGCCATTCAGCACGACAGCCACTTTGTGTAACCCCGCATAGTGTTTGCGGGTGGTCATTTCTGCCAACGAAACGGACTTGCTTATTTTGACGGTTTCACCGGGCGCTAAATTCACCGTCTTGGTCTTAAACACTTTGGGGCTGGCTTTCCCATTGGCCTTGATAAAGTGAATGCTGATATCCGCCAACACACGCTGGTTTATCGCGGCGGTGTTGGTGACCTGAAAAGCGATCTCGACGGCGCCGCCGATCAAGCAGCGCCGGGGCGTAATGCAAACACGCTCAACCGACACGTCGGCCTCTGCGCCAAAACCCATCACTTCAAGCGCTCCGGCTTCGGCACGTTTCACAGCCGAACGCAGTGCGTGTTTAACTATCCAGCGCCTCTCATCCGATGCGCCCAACATCCACTGGCGTGCAATTTCAAACAGCAACTCGGGATGGTCTTTGCCGATGTCATTCAGATTGTTGGCCACGGAACGCCTCACATAAAGATCGGCATCGTCCTTCAATAATTCGAGCAGTTCCAACACCGGACGCGGATCTTTTTGGAACTCGCGCAGGCGCGGTGCCCAGGGCAAACGCGGGCGCGTTCCTTCGGACACCAGTCGGCGCACATGCGGGCTTGGGTCGCCCGCCCATTCCTTGAGTCGCGCAAGTGTCGCCAAAGTGTGCCGCTCCAAAAAAGGCCGGATACAGAACTCGGCAGTGAAACGTTGCGTGAGTTCATATTGGGCAGTCATCGAGACTTCAAAAAAATCAAGTCCATATTCCGCAACAAAACAGGTATGCGGCAGATACAGGAACGGTGACATGCCCTGACCTTGTGTTTCTTCAAGCTTGGGGCCGAGCGACTGCAACAGAATATCAATCGCCTCGGGGTAACTGTCAGGCAAGTAGCAACGCAATGTTGTGGCGATCTTCTTTCCGCGTTGCATCAGATCAAGCGCGTCATAACCGTCGAGTGCTTCCTTGATAAAAGCCTCTTGCTGAAATGCGGGTGATACCCGCGAGATCATGCGGGCAATGGCGGTGGGAATCTCTGCACCGAATTGGTTTTTGAGCGGTTCAGCCATAGGGTAAGTTAATCGAAACCGGCAGCGCCGGGGGGTACCCGCTCCAGCCTGGGCTGATGGCCTGATTTGCGCCTTCTTCGAAAATCGAAAAATCAAACGCGACATGCGATTCTGCTTTGGCAGTGTTGATGCAAAGCGCGAGCACCAAGATCAAAGAAAAATTGGAGAAGGTTGAATGCATTCTGGTATCACGCAAATTTAATGGCAGCTCTAATTTTTCATTCGTATAGTAGGTTGGATTGGGCGTAGCGAAGCCCAACAATGCAAGCCGTTGCACCCTTTCAACTGTTGGGCTTCATTGCATTCAACCCAACCTACCGCTCTCTAATTTTTCATTCATATAGTAGGTTGAGTTAAGCGTAGCGAAGCCCAACAATGCAGGCCGTTGCACCTTTTCAACTGTTGGGCTTCATTGCATTCAACCCAACCTACCGCTCTCTAATTTTTCATTCATATAGTAGGTTGAGTTAAGCGTAGCGAAGCCCAACAATGCAGGCCGTTGCACCTTTTCAACTGTTGGGCTTCATTGCATTCAACCCAACCTACAAGGACGGTGATGCATTGGAAGAAACGCAGGGTGGGCACGCTTTGGTGCCCACGCGGTTAATGGAAATCCCCCAATCGCTCCGAACGCGTGTGCAACGAGTTGCCCACTCTACAAAATGCGAGGAAGCGTTCAGGGTTTGGGACGATACAAACGTTTCTCCAGCGTCAGTCCTTTAACGCGATCAAATCTTTCAGCCATGACGTTGTCCAGTTTTTGCAAACGATCATCGGGATGCGGATGGGTCTTGAACAGCAAGCTGACGCTGCTTTCGTCCTTGGCAAAATGGCCGATCTGTTGCAACACACCGGGCAAGCCATAGGCGTCGTATCCCGCGCGAGTGGCCAGCACCACGCCGATGGAGTCAGCCTCGAATTCGGCCTCTTTGTCCAGACCGCGTGCGACGATCTCGGCACCGTGTCCGATCAGCTGTTGTACTTTGTCATTGCCGCCGAGTTGTTTTGACACGGCTTGACTGCCGACATCCAGCAACTTGCTTTGTTGCAATATCTTCAAGTGATGTTTGCGGATGACATGCCCGACCTCGTGCCCCAATACCCCCGCCAGATCGGCCTCGCTTTGCAACATTTTATACAGTCCCAACGTGACGAAGATATAACCACCTGGGGCGGCGAAGGCGTTCACATCAGTCGACTGGATGACACCGAAATGCCAAGGCAAGTCGGGACGTTCACTCTGGCTCGCCACCCAGGTACCCACCTGATTCACATATTTTTGCAGCTTGGCGTCTTTCACCAAAGGGGATGCGCCCAGTAGGTTGCCGGAGATCTGCCGGCCGATGGCGATCTCTTCAGATTCATCCGGCCCTTTGATCTCTTTCACCGCTTCGGTAAGTTTGGGGTTGACGGGCGGAATGGAGGCCTTGGCAGCCTCCACCTTACCTTTTAATTCACCCAGATCAAATGCGCTCACGCAACATGAGTTCATAAACAACCAAGACAACACTGCCAATTTTGCAAAGTTTTTCATGTCATCGTTCCTCACTTCGCTGGCAAATAATCGAACGGACGCGCAACCAGTTTGCCCTGCTTGGCGAATTTCGCCGCATCGGCTTTGCTCGATGCGTTGGCTTCCGCGCTGAGCAACTCTGCCTCGTTGAATGTCGCTGCCTTTAATTCTTCTTCGTTGAGGCCGCGAATGCCGGTGGTCGCCACTACTTTCCCAGTAGCGGCGCGACCGGAAGCAAGCGCCAACAATCCACCGGTTTTTGATGCGCCCTGTTTCACATCACCCTTGCGGATGTTCAACATGCGCAGCCAACCGTTGCTCTTGCCTATTTTGACTTTGTACCAGCCGCCCTCTTTGCTGAGAATCTCGACCTTGTCGCCCGCTGCCAGATTCTTCACCGTCTTCGCATCCCGAAACGGCTCGACTTTCAGTTCGTCTGCTTTGATCAACGTCCCACTTTCTGCCGCCCAAGTTGCCTGCGCGACAACCAGCACACAAATACCAAGGCCGATACGCAACCCATTTTTCAATTTGAAATTCATCTCACTTGCTTCCTTCCCGCTTAATGATGGCTTCGGCAAACAGCAGTCGCCATCCGTCCGCCGCTTTCTCCCCGCCGTGAACTTTACCCTGATGTAACACATGACTTACCGCGCCCTCGACATGAAACAGGAACTTGCCCACCGTCGGTTGCAATCCGGCAAGCACGTGTTCCACATCTTGCTGGATTGTCTGTTGCGCGTCCTCGTCCTCGGCATCTGCCACCCACGAGATGGCGATGGTCTTTTCGAACAGTCCCCACAAGCCTTTCTGTTCCCCGCTCATCACCTCCACACTTTTGTGTGTTGTGCCGATACGTTTCAATCCGAGCCGGATGTTCTCCAGCATGCCCTGCGGCACTACGTTGCGTTTGGTATCGAAGCTGATCAGCAATAACGTGGCGTTCAAATCCCCGCTGCGGGAACTTGCCGCGCGCACCATGTTCTGCTCCAGCGCCTTGCCGGTGGCCGTTGCGTAGAGTCGCGCCAGGGTGAAGTAGGCGATGCCCAACATCACCGGGCCCGCGAGGTTGATATAGACATTCGAGAAATTGATACTCGCGAACGAGAAGGCGATCAGGATGATCTGCGACAGTCCGAAAAGTTTATCGATATTCCTGCGCCCGTCTTCGCTGTAAAACGCCCAAGCGGTTCCCCAGATGATGGCGAGTGTGATGAGCAAATACCAGATGCGCCCCTCGGGGAAACGTAACGAATCGCCGTGTTTGTAATTGTCGATGGCGGTGGCCAATACTTCCACCCCGGGGTGCATACGCGCCATCGGCGTGGCGCGCAGATCGAAAAGATTGGGTGCGGTCGAACCGATGATGACGATCTTGTCTTTGAACTCATCCTGGACACGCTGTTTGTTCTTGCTGCCCATGTCGAGATACACGTCGGCGAAACTCACATATTTGTAGCTGAAAGGCTTGCCGCGCCAGTTCAACAGCAAACGTTCGGTCGTGGGTTCCGTCCAGCCAAAGTCGCGCCCGATACGTGCCGGAAGTGACGGCAGTTTCCAGCCATAACCCGCGATATACACGGGATAACTGCGCACCACGCCGTCCGAATCCAGCACCACGTTATGCGTGCCGACGCGCCCGCTATCCAACACCGACTGGAAATGCGGCAGGATGATTCCCATCGTCGCCTCGGGTTCCGGCTCTTCATCCGGCATCTGCATCACCGCCGGTATCTGCGCGGCCTTGATCTGACTCAGCGCGTCGCTGGCCGGATCGAGACGCAACATCGGAAAATAGGTGTTGTTGGTTTGCGCGATCGCCGCATCGAAATAGGCATCGCTGTCGGGGTTGAACACATCCGCATCGCTGAACAAAACATCGAACACTACCGCCTTGGGATGTTGCTTTTCCAACTGCTCGACGAATTCGCCCAACACCTGACGCGGCCAAGGCCAGCGCCCGTATTCCTTGGCCAAAGCCGCCAAACTCGCCTCGTTGATATCTACGATGATGATGTCCGGATCGGGTTTGGGCGGGAACAAACGGTAGCGCACCATGGCATCGAAAGCCGCCGTGCGCATTTCGCTGGTGATATGCAGAACCGCGAAATCGAGCACAGCAAACACGGAAAAAATAGCCGCGAGATAGAGGTAAAAGCTACGCTTCCAGTAATGTGCGAGGAAGTCGGAAAGCGCTGCAAAAGCAAAACGGATACGGCTAAGCAGGATAAGTTTGAAATTTTTCATGGTGCGTAGTTTACCAGCGCCTTATCCGATCATGGTGCTCGCGGCTGTGCCGGTAACGTCACGCCTGCCCCTAAAATTCCCTCACGCGTGCTGGGGAATCAACGAAAAAATGCTTGCATAGTTGAGTAGTTTGCATGGATTATATAGAGGCTACGTTTTGTAGTTGCTCTTAACTACCCGAAAAGGAAATCGCATGAAAAATCCGCTCGACTCACTGTGGGGGACGGTCATCTCTGGTTTTGTGTTGACTGTTGTTTTGTATCTCGTCGTCAAAAATCTGTTGGGGAGCTGAAATGGAACTGTTATCGGTAATTGAAAGATTTCTGCACGTGCTGGCTGGCATCATGTGGGTTGGCCTGCTGTATTACTTCAACTTCGTGCAAGTCGCCGCAATGAAAGCAGCGGGCGCTGACGGCACTGCTGCCGGCATTTCCAAACACGTCGCCCCGCGCGCCCTGCTGTTCTTCCGCTGGGCGGCACTGGCCACCTGGGTACTGGGTGCAGCCTTGTTGGGTAGTCGCTTCGTGGATGCGTTCACCCTGCAACAGGGCTCTGCCGCGATCGGTATCGGCGCCTGGTTGGGCACCATCATGTTATTCAATGTGTGGGTGTTGATCTGGCCGAACCAGAAGAAGATCCTCGGCATCGTTACCGCCACCGATGAAGAAAAGAACAAGGCACGTCGCGTGGCATTCCTCGCCTCGCGCACCAACACGGCATTGTCTATTCCCATGCTGTTCTTCATGGTAAGCAGCGCGCACTTGGCATTTTAATTCAGCCCATGCACCTCTAAAGCGGGAGGGAGTGAAAGCTCTCTCCCGCTTTGCATTTACCCCAGATTGCCCAATAGCGAAACGTATTGGCTTCCCCCTTTGAAAAAGGGGGATTGAGGGGGATTTAGGTTATTGTTCGACGCTCAAATCCCCCTGCCCCCTTTTTCAAAGGGGGTAATTAACTGTCACCACAAAAGTTGTGTCTAATCGAAAATCCGAGGTTATAGATGTTTTACAATCTGCCCCCATGAACGATACCCGCAAACAAACCGGCGCGGCCAAGACGGCACGCAACCCGATCAAGATCATTCCCCTGCAACAACGCCTGCGCAAACCCGAATGGATACGCGTCAAATCGGGCAGCGGACAGGGCTACCATGATGTGAAACGCTTGTTGCGCGAACACAATCTGAATACGGTGTGCGAAGAAGCCTCCTGCCCCAACATCGGCGAATGCTTCGGCAAAGGCACGGCCACATTCATGATCCTGGGCGATGTGTGTACGCGCCGCTGCCCGTTTTGCGATGTGGCACACGGCAAGCCACAGCCCCCCGATGTGGATGAACCCAAACATCTCGCCCAATCCATCGCCTTGCTCAAACTCAAATATGTGGTCATCACCAGCGTGGATCGGGACGATCTGCGCGACGGCGGCGCGCAACACTTCAGCGACTGCCTGAGTGCGATCCGCGTGTCTTCGCCGAACACCAAATTGGAAACACTCGTGCCGGATTTTCGCGGTCGCCTGGATATCGCACTGGATGCCATGGCGGCCAGCCTGCCCGATGTGCTCAATCACAATTTGGAAACGGTTCCCCGGCTGTATACGCTCGCCCGACCGGGGGCCGACTACAAACATTCGCTCAAATTGCTGAAGGACTTCAAGGCACGCTTTCCCCGCGTGATGACCAAATCCGGCTTGATGCTGGGCCTGGGTGAGACGGATGAAGAAGTGTTGCAGGTGATGCGTGATTTGCGCGAACACGATGTCGAGATGTTAACCCTGGGCCAATATTTGCAACCTTCGGACGGCCATTTACCCGTCTTGCGCTACGTGCCTCCCGCCACCTTCAAGATGTTCGAGGATGCCGCAAAAGAGATGGGCTTTTCGCATGCCGCCTGCGGGCCGATGGTCAGAAGCAGCTATTTTGCCGATGTGCAGGCCGAACACGCGGGCGTGTGAGCGCCAAACCAATCACACACAAACACCTCGAACTTAAAGAACCCCACCGTGACTGAAGAACGCCTGGAAAATATCGAAACAAAAATCAGTTTTCAGGAAGACCTGCTCGAAGAACTGAACAAAACGGTGTATCAGCAACAGCAAAAGATCGAACGACTCGAAGTGCTCTGCCAGTCACTGGCACAACATCTCCAATCGCTCTCGGCAACAAAGAATGAGGGAGAAATGCCCGCGAACGAAAGGCCGCCGCATTATTGACGATAGTCGCCATCGCCCACGCCGTCATCGCGCAACGTGGTGCAAAAACTCCAGACTTTGGAAACGACAGGTGCGGCTGTATTCATGCTTTAACCCTGGGTGATATTTTTCTTGGCCGGAGCCAAATAGTTTTCAGCCGAAACAACCCGCCTGCCCGTTTTTCCTTCCAGCTCCAACCTTGCTTTCTTGGCAATGCCCCCACCGGTTTTCGCCGCCGCCTCATTCTTTTTCATGCCTGTGGCATCCATGCTCTCGGCGATCTGGCGCGTGGACAATTCAGCAAGCGCGGTAAAGATCAGCTCGGCCTCGCTCATGTGGTCGCGCAGGTTTTGCGATTTCAATCCCTTCATCGTCTTGTGTGCCTTCACATCCACACCAGTCCATTCCTGATGAATGATGTTGGTGAGAATGGCGTACTCCTCACCTTCTTTGATGTCGTGTTCCTTCCAATAATCGGTGAGTTTATTGCGCGTCTCCTGCCCCGTCATGCGTTGCTGTATCCACTTCTCGCTACGACCATGTTTCTGCCAAGTCTCACGCGCGCGCTCCAATGAGCGCGCCGGATCAGCCATTTCCTGCATGCGCTCGTAGCCCACCTTCGCTAGCCACAGCTTAATTGGCTCGGCCTTCGGACTGGGAACGGATTGCACGAGGCGCAACAAAGTCTCGGCAGTGGCCACATCGGTGAGCCGTTGCTTGCCGTCTTCAGCGGTCATTTTCAACTGGTGACAATTTGTCACCAGTTGACTGCCCTCCTTATCCAGTCGCTCTTTCAACTTGTTCCAATATTTTCGCGCAGTCTGATAATCCGACTGCTGCGTCAACACCTGAATAATATCCACCACGGAAAACCACCAGACCTCAGTAGCCTCGTCATACACGCGGCGAATTTCATGGCTATCGAATAGTGCGGGTTGTGGGTTCATGGTCATTCCTTTTTCGCTTTCAGCTTTTTCGAATTACCACCAGCCAGCTGCATAAAGTTATCGGCGGAAATCACCGGCTTGCCTGTCTGTTGTTCAATGTCCTTGCGCGTGCGGCCTGCCACTGCCCCGCCATCTTTCGCGTCTTTCTTGAGTATCTCCAACCCTTGAGAATCCCTGTCGCGGTGTAGCGTGGTGGTGGTTGCCTCGGCCAACATCGTAAGAATCAGCTCAATGTCCGTCATGTGGTCGCGCAAATTTTCGCGTGCTAAAGATTTCACCTGCTTGTATTCATCCACCTTTAGATCAAACGTGCCCTGCATGATTTCATTGGTCAGAATGGCAAACTCCTTGCTGGATGCCGCCCCTCGTTCTTTCCATTCATCGGTCAAATCTTGGCGCACCGCGATGCCGCGCAAACGCTTGTCTATCCACGCCTTGGGGTAACCCTTCTTTTCGTAAAGATCCTGCATACGCCCCATCGCCAGTTCGGGGTTTTCAATCTCTTTTACCCGCTCATACCCAACCTGCGCCAGCCAACGTTTGAATGGCTCGGCTTGGGGTGAAGGGATGGATTGGATGATGCGGAACAGCCCCTCGGTATTGGCGCAATTCGTTGCGCGCAACTTACCGTCTGGAGCCAACAGTGGAAGGGGGGTACAAGTTGTACCCCAGTTGGCATCTAGCATCGGGTCACGGCTGCGCATCTTTTTGATGTATTGCTTCACATCGCTGGATTCACTCAATACCCCAACGACATCCACCACAGAGAACCACCACTCCTCGTTATGCCACGTGCGGCGGATGGTTCTTTCCTCAAATATAGCGATATGACTGACTGAATCCGCAGGTTGCGATTTCGTACTCATGTTGTTTCCTCCCCGCTCCTGATTTATTCCCAAGCAAAAGCACGGGAATAGATATGCACAACGACAAACGCATCGTAGAGAACGAACGTTCTGATGTCAATTAGATCATTGCGGGGGGGCTTGGAACTGCTGCTGAGACGATGAAACTACTTCACTGATTCGGGATTCAAAAAAATCTGGTTGATTATTTCCGCGACCAACTTAATCGTTCCCAAAGCTTGACTGTCCAAGGACGTGCTGCCATGTGCGTAGTGATTGCGCAACCAAGGCATCGTTTCAAGCAAAGTGGCCAGGTAATCATGGTCACGATCTTCATCGTTAATCTCGTACTGTGATTCATCAATCACAACCTCGTTCAACCCCAGACGATCCATTTCATTGATAGCCGCATTCTTCACGCGCTGCTTTGCTCGCATCTCAGTTCGATGCTGCCACTCTTCAAAGTTTTCATTCTTCAAGAAACCGTTATCTACGGCAAAACCCAATAGCCTCTTCATGCCTGGCTTTGCTTTACTCATTTTATTTATTGGATCGACCATTAAAGCTTCAAAGCGATCACGCAAGGCAAGCTCAAGGCACGTGTATGCATGTAATTTAGCAACCGAGTAAAAACGATAGACGAACCAAGAATATAAATAGAGATTCTTGGTCGTTTCGAATTGAATGCGCACATCTTCTGGAACATCGTGATGAAGCTTGATTTCAGCAACCTCACGATGTTGTTCTTCTATCGCCCTCGGCCTAAACACTGCCGCGTTGCGACTATCTGGCTTGCAAACATCTTCAGGGGTACGGAGGAAATCAGAGTGGCCAACCATTGGACTATTATCGACTGTCATTCTGAAACTTCCCCTCCCCACACACTATTGATGGTGGTTTTGATCTTGGCTTCGAAGCGGATGATGAGTTGCTTGCTGGCATAAACCAAGGCTTGCTCGGCTTCGATTTCGGCGACGATGGCGCGTTGGGTTTCGAGGTCGGGGAGAGGGATTATTGCTGCATTCAATTTTGTCAGTGTTAGTCTTGTAATCGCAACACCAGAAATCATAGAGAGCATGTTTTTTCTACCATGTTCGGTATTAAGATAGAGAGCAAGGTATCGGTTATCCAATGCATCAGGCTTGCCACGTAACACTGCCACGCTTGATAGCAGGGAGAATTCTTCGGTCAGTGTATTGATTGCTGCCAACCCTGTATTTGCGCCATCCTTGATGTAAAGAACATCCCCAGATTTGACTGAGCATCGAGAGAAAATTTCCCTGTGGTCTTCCTCCGAGATGTAGCTAATGTTTGAGAGATCAAGATAATTCTCGCGGACGTTTTTAGAGGTGATGTATAGCCTTGCTCCTGTTTCGGTATTTGAAGGTGAAAAATGCGTTCCATCCATTATTTTTTCACACACTTTCCCCAATTCAACCATTGGCCAATCCGGTTGAACATTGATGCGGGGCTGGTAGTTTTCGACGACTTGTCGCGCGCCGACGATGATCTTTTGATAGCCCTCAATTTCCGCGACGATTTCTTGCTGGATGGCGAGAGGTGGGAGAGGAATTGTTTTGCGTTTCAAATCTGTGAAGTGTCGTTTGTATCCGTCAGTTTCGAGGGGATTCACTTTCAGAAAGTTAAACAGGAAAGCAGGCAGCAACGAGTCGCTTGTCTCGATTATCTTGATGCCATCTGCGCCCTGTACAAAAGGCTGCTTGACCAACTTTACGGAACAGGTGTGGTCGCCAAAAATCACTAATGGTTTAGGCGGACGAACAATCGCAAGTTCATCATCAGACCAGCCCGCAATCTCTTGCTGAGATTGGTCGATGATGGGGTATCGACCATCGACGGAATACGACTCTTTCTGCAACTTCATTGGTGGTGTGATAGTGCTAATAACATCACCAATCTGAACGACTTCATAAGTCGTGAGCGCTTGAGCATTAATTTGATACCGCTCCCCACTCAAATTCCATTCGCCGCTTTCTCCTAAACGTGTTTTCTCAACAGCAAGCGCATTACCAAACTGTGCCGCATCGAAGGCAACTGGATTCCCGCCTTCGCGGGAATGACGGTAAGTTTGGTAAGCGGCGAGTGCATCGGGCAATCCGCTCCCCGCCATGGCTCTGCGTTGCGCGCCCAAGTTAAAGCCGTCGTTTTCCACTTTGATAAACAGCACGTCGTCGCTGCGTTTCGCCAGCCATTTGTCCAATATCAAGATGGAGGTCTTCACGCCGCTGTAGGGATTGAACACACCAGCGGGCAACGAGATGACGGTGGCCAGTGAATTCTTCACCAGCATTTGGCGCAGTTGTTTGTAGGCGGTGCCGCTCTGAAAAATGATGCCTTCGGGCACGATGATGGCGGCGCGGCCATTGGGCGAAAGGTGCTCGGCGATGTAATCGACAAACAGCACTTCGCTGCGCGAGGCTTGGATGGAGAATCGCTTGTGCGGTTTGATGCCGCCTTTGGGCGACATGAACGGCGGGTTGGCGAGAATGACATCGGCGTAGTCGTTCCACTTTTCCTCAGAGGTGAGGGTGTCGTATTCAACGATGTGCGGGTCGCTGAAGCCGTGCAGGTAAAGGTTCACCAAGGACAGGCGAACCATGTCGGGCGAGATGTCGTAGCCGTGGACGTTGGCGGCGATGTAGGCGCGTTGGTCTGGGGTGAGTTGGTCTCCGGCTCTGACAAGTGTTCCCCCACCCTCCGCTTCGCTCCACCCTCCCCCGGTGGGAGAGGGGAGTTGCGTGGTATTTTGTTTGAGAATGTGTTTCCACGCGGAGATGAGGAAGCCCGCTGTGCCGCAGGCGGGATCTAGAATTCGTTCGCCTTTTTGCGGGTCGATCAGTTCAACCATGAAGTCGATGATGTGGCGCGGGGTGCGGAATTGTCCGGCATCGCCCTGGCTGCCCAATACGGAAAGCAGGTATTCAAACGCGTCACCGAGTTTTTCCGAATGGTCGTAGGTGAAGACGTTGATCTCTTTTAGAAAGCTGCGCAGGGTCTCGGGATCACGATAGGGCAGGTAGGCGTTTTTGAAGATGTCGCGGAACAAGGACGGGATGCCGGGGTTCTCGTTCATTTTGCCGATGGCTTCGGAATACAAAGCCAGCACGTCGAAGCCGCCCATGTTGGGGGCCATGAGTTTGGCCCAGCCGTACTTGGCGAACTCGCCCGCAAAGAAGCTGCGCTTGCCGCCCAACTCTTCAGCTTCGGCATCCATGTCGTCCATGAATTTGTAAATCAACGCGATGGTAATTTGTTCGACTTGCGATTTTGGGTCAGGCACTTTGCCAACGAGGATGTCGCGGCACGAGTCGATACGGCGTTTGGTTTCTGCGTCGAGCATGGATTTTTATGCGTCTTTCAATTGTTGTTCGATAAAGCGTTCCAGCGTTTCTTTGCTGGGCAGTTCGAGTTGATAGCGGGATACGAAGAGTTGGTTGTCCATACCAGCCAGTGCGTACTCGGCCAGTGTGTGGTCTTTTTCAGTACACAGCAAAATGCCGATGGGCGGGTTATCGCCCTCACTCATCATGTGGCGTGCATACCAAGTGACGTAGGTGTTGAGCTGTCCCGCAGCTTCGTGGTTGAAAGCATTCAGTTTGAGTTCGACCAGTACATGGCATTTCAAAATTCGGTGATAAAACACGAGGTCAATGAAGCCGTGCGTTTCGCCTATGAGGATGCGCTTTTGCCTAGCTTCAAAACAAAAACCATGTCCGAGCTCAAGTAGGAAATTTTGCAGGTGGTCGAGTAATTGGTCTTCAAGATGCGATTCACTCATCACCTCCTGCGGCTTGAGGCCAAGAAATTCGAAAATATACGGGTCACGAATGGCAAAAGCTGGCTGAGGTTCGGCCTGTGTATGGGCAAGGCTGGCGATACCTTGCTTATCAGTTGACAGTTGGCTACGCTCAAAATAGAGGCTGGCAATCTGTCGCTTGAGTTCGCGTACCGACCATGTACCACGAATGCATTCGTTCTCGTAGAAAGTGCGCTTATCCGACGCATCAATCTGAATGAGTTCGGCCAAGTGGGTAAAGGAAAGAGATTCGAGTATTTGCTTGCCTGATGTGGATTGTGGAGGCAGTGACTCCATCATTTGTCTTTCCTTCAGGATAGAACTCAATTGTGGAGGCAGCGACTCCACAATCTGCGGATAAGTCAGAAAGAATTGACGGTAACGGTAAAGCTCTCGTCGCTCGCAACGTGTGAGGCCGCGCTGCTGGAGTGAAATAGCTAACTCATCCATGAGCCGATCGCCATAGCTTGCCCGATCAACGCCGTTGCGCTCGTATTGTTCGATGTAATAGCCGATAGCCCAATTACGCAAGGTCAGTGCAACATTAACGGCTTTCCCAGCTTGCGCCAGCAGGTGTCCATGAATAGTGCTAATCGCACTGACTAATTGATCGAATGACGATTCAGGCTTTTGGGGGGTACGCACGCTATTTTTTTGGGGTGGCATGTCCAGCCTCACATGAAGCGGTTGATCGGCACGTAATCTTTCACGTACTCGGGGATGCGGTTGCGCCATTCTTGCGGCACAGCTTTGTAGTCTTTGATGCCGAAGGTGGCATTGACGTTGAGGTCGGTGAGGCGATTTTCTTCGATGATGTTACGCAAGATTCCATCGGTGATGTAGGCCTTGAAGAAGTATTTCATCGGCACGATGTGGGCGGCATCTTGCGGTTTGTAGTCGAGTACGAATTTTTCGAATTCGTCTTCCAGCAATTCATCTTTGGATTTGAAGCAGTCAATACGGCCAAAGGCTTTTTCCAGAATCTCGCGCAGGGTGATGCGTCTATCCACACCCGCTGCGCGGCGGAGTTTTTCCAGATTGAAATATTCCTGCGGCTTATCGAAGAGTTCTTTAGTGACGTGTTCGACCGCTTGATCCCACTGTTCAGCTTCGACCTGCTGTTTGAGCAGCGCGTCTTCTTTCACCTTGTCTTCAAATTTCTCGAAGAACATGCGGTCAATCTTCATGCCTTCCGCGCCGACTTGCTGTTCAACCAACTGCTTCAAGGTGTCGTCGCCCGTGTTGCTGTATTCGATAGGAGGCGGCAAAGGTGGGCCATCACCAACGCCCGTGCCCACTTGCGGCAGGTGCAGCACTTCGTCGTAATCGAATTTTTCTTCGAAGTATTCGCAGTTGGCGAAGAAGTCGAAGAGTTTATATTGGGTCTTGTCTGGTGCGGTAACGCCTGCCTTGATGTCCGCATCAAAAAGCTGTTGCAGGAAGTTGTGCTTGCGTGTGCCGCGACCTTTGATCTGCACAAATTCCGAGGGCGAAAATATCGGGCGCATCAGCGCGAGGTTCAAAATGTCGGGGCAATCGTAGCCGGTGGTCATCATGCCAACGGTCACACAGATACGCACTTTGCTGGTTTTGTAGCTATCCAGAAAATTGGCTGAACCGAGCAAGTTGTTGTTGGTGAAATTGATGGTGGATTGCTGCGCATCGGGAATCAGCGAGGTGACTTGCAAGGCAAAGTCGGATTGATATTTGCCGGGGAACATCTGGTCGGCCAGCTCATTCAGCATCTGGGTGATTTTGCTGGCGTGGTTTTGACTGACGGCGAACACGATGGATTTGCCGATCTCGCCGCTGATGGGATCACGTAGCGCATGCTTGAGAAAGGTGCTGCACAGCAGATGATTGATGGCTTTGGAAAAGAACTTTTTCTCGAAATCCTTTTGCTTGAATATCTGCTTGTCTTCGTTGCCATCGTCACTGGTCGTCACAACGGCATAGCCTTGGTCGGAGAGCAGTTGTGTGGTGATGTCAGTGCGCGCATCAACCACTAGCGGGTTAATAAGAAAACCTTCGCGCACGCCATCGAGCAAGGTGTAGCGGAAGGTTGGCTCACCCGATTCGCAGCCGAAAGTGCGGTAGGTATCCAACAACAAACGGCGCTCTTGCTCGCGCGGGTCGCGCGTGGTGGGGTTCTTTTCGTTGAACCGTTTCAAATAATCTTTAGGTGTGGCTGTGAGGCCCAATTTGTAGCCGACGAAATATTCAAACACGGCACGCGCATTACCGCCGATAGAGCGATGCGCTTCGTCCGAGATAACTAAATCGAAATCGGTAGGCGAAAACTGTTGGTTATATTTACCGTTGAACAACAGCGATTGCACAGTAGTGACAACAATCTCGGCTTTGCGCCATTCGTCGCGCCGCTCTTTGTAGATGACCGAGGTGCAGTCATTCTTTAGCAGCAGGTTGAATGCTTTGTTGGCTTGGTCTTCCAGTTCCAGTCTATCCACCAGAAACAACACGCGGCTGGCATTGCCCGTGCGCAAAAACAATTTGATGATGGCGGCGGCGGTGAGTGTCTTACCCGTACCCGTCGCCATCTCTAACAGGAAGCGACTGCGCCCTTCTTGCACGGCATGTTGTACGGACACCACGGCGCGCCGCTGGTATTCACGCATAAAGCGCAGGCGGGTCTTTTCGATGAAGGCGGGACGCTCGGCTTCATTCTGCCACCCCGCTTGGTTGGCGTAATTGGGCAACTGCGTCAGGGCGATGTAATCCAGCCCGACTGGCTCATCGGTCAACTTATGCGGATTGGGCTGGAAGCGGCTGTAGCCCGCGATGGAATCTGGTTTGGGGAAGTGCGAAATGACGTAGGGATTGCCTTGCTGTAAATCCCAGAAGTAATGCAGGTTGCCATTGGAGAGAATGACGAAGCGGCAATTCTGCGACTTGGCATATTTGCGCGCTTGCTCTTTGCCAATCAGCGGATTTTTATTTTCGGCTTTGGCTTCAAGTACGACCAAGGGGAAACCCTGAGCATCCAGCAACAAGAAATCAATGAAGCCATTGGAGACATCATCGAAGTTGTCGCCAAACTCATCAATCTGCGCGGTGGTGATCTTTACGTTCGGCTCAAGTGCGATGTTCGCTTTGCCATGCTTATCGTCAAAGAAACGCCAGCCCGCTTCTTCGAGCAGCTTGTTGATTTTGATTCTGGCTTGCGCTTCTTTGCTTGGCATGGCGGAGTTATTGGCCTTAATAATTACGTGCCCAAGGAGCTAAATTGTAACCGTAGAGGTGGTCACAATTTGTGACCACCTCTACGGTATGAGTGATTTTCATTTCTCCTTCCACGGCGCAAAGCCGATGGGGCGTTTTTTATCTGACGCAGAGGGTGACATGAGTTGGCGGAGGGTGTTGATCAATTCCGAAATTGCGCGGTCATGGCCTGCAAATTTTCGTTCGAGTTTATCTAATTTTTGCGAGAGTTCGTTGTTGCTGGAAACCAGCTCACGCAGGTGTACGAAGGTACGAACTATCAGGATGCTGACTTCGACGGCTCTTTCGGATTTGAGCACATTACCCAGCATGAGTGCGCCGTGTTCGGTAAAGACATAGGGAAGGTATTTTCGATGCTGGCCGCGCCCCATCTTTAAGGTCGCAAATTGCGACCTTAAAGATTCATACTCCTCGGCAGTGATTTGAAACATGAAGTCATCTGGAAAGCGTTCTATATTGCGTCGCACCTGTTCGTTCAGCCGCCTAGTTTCCACACCATAGAGTTCGGCCAAGTCTGCATCCAACATAACCTTCTGCCCACGTATAAGCAGAATCTTGGTTTCGATGTTCGCCATAACAACAAGTGCTTGCTTGTCAGTCATCGCCATTCTCCTTGTTCATTCGCGGTTCCGCTCTTCTTTATTTGGTGATGGCAATTTGTGACCTTTAACTTGAAATCAGAGTATTTCAGTCCTTGTGAAACTCTCCGTTCTCCACGCATTTTACACAATCACTCACCGCCAAAAGTTGTGTGAAATCCGGAGAAAAAAGAAAGGCCACCGCTGGTGGCCTTTCCTTTTGTTCGCACTCGTTTCCCCTCGGGTCGGGAATAACCGAGTTGTTAAAACGGAATATCGTCGTCGAAATTATCGAAGTTGCTCTTTGCTGGAGCTGCGGCGGCAGGTTTTGCTGCAGGTGCGCTGCGTGTCGGAGCGGAAGATGTCGATTGGTTTTCCACCACTTCGAAGCTTCCTGCTCCGCCGGATTTGCTCCCCAGCATTTGCATCTCGTTGACGATGATCTCGGTGGTGTAACGGTCTTTGCCGGTTTCCTTGTCTTGCCATTTGCGCGTTTGGATCTTGCCTTCGACGTAGACTTGGGAGCCTTTTTTCAGGTACTCGCCCGCAACTTCGGCCAGACGGCGGTAGAACACCAGGTTGTGCCATTCGGTCTTTTCCTGTTTCTCGCCGGCCTTGTCCTTCCAGTTTTCAGAAGTCGCCAGCGTGGCGTTGGTCACCGCTTCGCCGCTGGTCATGTAACGGGTCTCCGGGTCTTTGCCCAGACGTCCCACCAAGATCACTTTATTCACTGACATTTCAAACCCCCGTTAATGTTGTTACGTTTTTCACGATTGCCCCCTCTCCCTCTTGGGGGAGGGTTGAGGAGGGGGTGCTTCTTACTAAATATTCAACCGCGTCTTCGTCGAAGCCGCTTATTTCCACTTTGAGACAGGCGATCTGTTCGCCGGCGACGATCAGCACTTCTTTCACGCCGCGCAATTGTGCCAGAGAGTTCTGCAATTCGCTTGCCTCGTCCGCGCTGATTTCATTCAGGTGATACATGCGGGTCATCAACGGTTGCGGCGGGCGCATGGAGGATGCCACCACCAACCACAGCAGCAGCATGATCACGGCGAATATGAATACCGCATTGCCGCCGTAGAGCTGCATCACCAGCCCGCCCATGGCCGAGCCGAAGAACGCACCGAGGAACTGCACACTGCTGAACACCCCCATCGCGGTGCCCTTGGCTGCCAGCGGCGCGATCTTGCTGACGATGGAGGGTTGCGTCGCTTCCAGCACATTAAAGGCGGTGAAAAATACCAGCAACGAAACCGCCACGCCCCACACGCTGTGCTGCAAAAACAAGATGCCGAGTTGCGACACAGCGGCCAGTCCGATGCAGATCATGAACACCTGTTTCATCTTCGCCAGTTTTTCCGCGATGATGATGGGCGGCACCATGAGCCCGAAGGCGATGAGCATCACCGGCAGATACACCTGCCACTGGTGCTGTGCGTCCAGCCCGGCGGCGCGCAGGATGAACGGCACTTGCATGAACACCGACATCAGGATCGCGTGCAGGGTGAACACGCCGAAGTCCATACGCAGCAGGTCTTTGTTGGACAGCACTTCGGCCAGCTTGCCGGTGTTGGCTTCGGTGTCGGAGTGGAAACGTGTGATGGCCGGTTTGGGAATGAACCAGATGACCATTGCGATGGACACGAACGCCAGCACGCCGGTGAGGGTGAAGATGCCGGACATGCCGATGTAGTGATACAACAGCGGCGACAGCACCATGGAAATCGAGAACGTGATGCCGATGGTGATACCGATCATCGCCATCGCCTTGGTGCGATGTTCTTCGCGCGTCAGGTCGGCAGTCAGCGCCATCACCGCCGCATTGATTGCGCCCGCGCCCTGGATCACCCGTCCGGCGATGATCCAATAGATGTCGTCCGCCGACGCCGCGATGAAACTACCCGCCGCAAACAATAACAAGCCGACGATGATGACGGGCTTGCGCCCGTACCGATCCGACAACCAGCCTGCGGGAATCTGCAAAATAGCCTGCGTCAGACCATACGCGCCCAGCGCGACCCCGATCAGAAAATGGCTGTGCCCACCCGGCAAGTCCTCGGCATAAATCGCGAAGATCGGCAGGATGATGAACAACCCCAGCATGCGCAAACCATAGATGCTGGCCAGGCCGATACTGGCGCGGCGTTCGAAGGGGGTCATGGCGGAATCTGCAGCGGACATGAAACGGAACGTGTACTTTTGTGAGGCGCGCATCTTAACAGCTCGCCCCAAGCCGCGTCAGCCGTGATTTCCCCAGCCCGAATTCCTTGGCACAGTATTCGCTATATGACCCTGTAAAGAATTATTACGGGAGACCCAGATGGAACTCGCTTCAACCGAATATGCCCGTATCACGGCCTACGATGAGCTACTGGACCGTTCATTGCGGCCCCGTGCGGCGGCCCAACCTTTGTTCGATTACCTTAATTCCTTGGACGCAAAGGAATTGTTGGCCCGCCGCCAAGCCGTTGAGGCGACGATCATGGCGATGGGCATCACCTTCACCATCTACAGCGAGGCGGGGAACATCGACCGGGCTTGGCCGTTCGACGTGATTCCGCGTGTGATGGGGCGCAGCGAATGGGACCCCATCCAGGCCGGACTCAAGCAAAGACTGAAGGCGCTCAACCTGTTCATCAACGATCTGTATAACGAACAGCGCATCATCAAAGACGGTGTGTTCCCGCGCGAAGTTTTGGAAGGCTCGGTCAACTTCCGTCGCCAGTGCATCGGCGTGACGCCCCGTTTTGGCGTGTGGGCGCACGTATGCGGCACTGACTTGGTGCGCGACAAGGATGGCACCGTTTATGTGCTGGAAGATAATCTGCGCGTTCCTTCGGGCGTTTCCTACATGCTGGAAAATCGCCAGATCATGAAGCGCATTTTCCCCGAGGTGTTCCGCACCACCAACATCTTGCCGGTGGATGATTACCCCACCCAGCTCTATCACACTCTGGCGGCGCTCTCGCCGCGCCCCGGCGACCAGCCCGTTGTCGCCGTGTTGACACCCGGCATCTACAACTCGGCTTATTTCGAGCACAGTTATCTGGCACAGCAGATGGGCGCTTACCTGGTCGAGGGACAGGATCTGCAGGTGGGATTGGACGATGTGGTGTACATGAAAAACATCTTCGGCTTGCAACGCGTGGATGTGATCTACCGCCGCATCGACGACAATTTTCTCGACCCCGAAGTCTTCAGCCCCGATTCCATCCTCGGTGTACCCGGCTTGATGCGCGCCTGGCGCAAGGGCAATGTCGGCATCGCCAACGCACCCGGCGCCGGCGTGGCAGACGACAAAGTGGTGTATGCCTTCGTGCCGCAGATCATCAAATATTATCTGGATCAGGAACCCATCCTCGCCAACGTGCCGAGTTATCTGTGCATGTACCCGGACCAGTGCGAATACGTGCTGAACAATCTGGACAAATTGGTGGTGAAACCTGCGAATGAATCCGGCGGTTACGGCATGCTCATCGGACCGCGCGCCACCGAGGAAGAGCGCGCGCATTTCGCGCAACTCATACGCGCCAATCCGCGCAACTACATGGCGCAACCGACGCTGGAAATTTCCACCGCGCCCACGCTGATCGACGGCGAATTGGCGCCGCGACATTTGGACTTGCGACCCTTCGTGCTGCAATCCGACAAGCTGTATGCCACCACAGGCGGGCTGACGCGCGTGGCGTTACGCAAAGGTTCGCTGGTGGTGAATTCCTCGCAAGGCGGCGGCAGCAAAGACACCTGGATCGTGGAGGACACATCATGTTAGCCCGTGCCGCAGAGAATCTGTATTGGATGGCGCGTTATCTGGAACGTGCCGAGAACACCGCGCGCCTCATCAACAGCACCACCGATGTGCTGCTGGATTTGCCGCACGGCGCGACACTGGGCTGGGACACGCTGATCAAGGTGGCGGGGTTGGACAAATCATTTGGCAAGCTGTACACCGAGGCCAACGAAGATTCGATCATGCGCTTCATGATCGGGGACGAACGCAATCCCAGCTCGATATTCTCCTGCGTGAAATACGCCCGCGAGAACACGCGCACCCTGCGCGAGTTACTGCCGGAAGAATTGTGGGAGCGCATCAACAGTCTGTACCTGTATCTGAAAGACAACGCCAGCTCGACCCTGACCAGCCGCCGCGAACGTTATATCGTGCTGCAAAATGTGGTGGCTCAACGGCACGCCATCGTGGGCTTGATCTCGGGTGTGATGGCCCACGATATTGCCTATCAATTCATCCGGCTTGGCCGCAATGTCGAACGCGCCGACATGACCACGCGCATCCTCGACATCAACTTTGCCGTGTCCATCCCCAAGGACATGCCGCTGTACGAGGTGAGTGTGGAACGCCTGTGGATGAGCACGCTGAAAGCGCTGTCTGCCTATCAGACGTATCGCAGACTCAAGGCGGTAAATGTCACCGGTGCAGGCGTGATCGAATTCCTCATCAACGACGAACGCTTTCCGCGCAGCCTGGAATATTGCTTGAAGGAAGCAGAATCCTGTTTGCAGGTGATGCCGTTCAGCGGCGTGGTATTGGGCAGTGTGCAGTCAGCACGTGCCAACCTGCAAAGGCTGAATGCGAAAGAGCTGGATTCGGGCGAGCTGCACGCACTTTTGGATTTGACCCAAAAAGAATTGGGGGAGATCAATAGCGCTTTGGCCACCCAGTACTTCCATGCTTATGACGACCCGAGCACCTCATCGTCGGAACAGCTCCAATAACCCGTCCATTTCAGAGATCGACCATGACTTACTGCCTAGCGATCAACACCAACGAGGGGTTGGTCTTTTGCTCCGACTCCCGCACCAACGCGGGATTCGACAATGTATCGACCTATACCAAAATGCACACTTTCGTGTGGCCGCAAGACCGCTTTCTGGTCCTGTTGTCGGCGGGCAATCTGGCCACGACACAATCGGTGGTCAAGCGCATCACGGCAGACCTCGACAAGTCGCTGCTGCCTAATCTGCTCTCGGTCGCCAATATGCACGAGGCTGCGGACTACGTGGCTTCCGTCAGCACCGAGGTGCAAAAGCAACAGTCCATCCGCGACAGTTCGGGCAGCACCTACGAAGCGACATTCATCCTGGGCGGGCAGATCGGCACCGCGACCCCGGAGACGTTATTGATCTACGCACAGGGCAACTATATTCACGAGTCGGGCGAGCATCCTTTCCTGCAGATCGGCGAGATCAAATATGGCAAGCCTATCCTCGATCGTGTGATCAAGCGCCACACACAATTGGAAGCGGCGGCACGCTGCGCTTTGGTGTCGATGAATTCAACCATGCGCAGTAATCTCACCGTCGGTCCGCCGGTGGATGTGATGATCTACACCAAAGACGCCCTGAACGGAGGACGACGCTTCAACCTGACCGAAGACGATCCTTTTGCCAAGAATATCTCGCATTCCTGGAACGCCGGACTGACCCAGGCTTTGGAGAATCTACCGCGCTTCCCGTGGGAAAATGATCCGCATGAATAGAACCCTATTCCCTTGGATGAACGGTTTCAGCACCGGCCACATTCGTTGATAGCGCAGGGCGACTCGCGCTTGGGGTGTCTCCCTTGTCGGCAGTTGATCCCTGCTGCATCGGGATGCCGGGTAAGGAACCCGCAATGCGTTGGTTCAACACAATCAGTTCCGTGTTTAGATAACGCAGGCGACTATGGACATAACGCACGATCCCGCGCTGCAACCGATAGACGATCCCCGCGTGCTGATGTATCAAGCCCTCCAGTTTGGCGCGATCCAGAATCAATACCCGGGTGGGGCCAATGGCGTGTAATGTCGCCGTTACCCCGTCTGTTTCCCCGCCGACGAATGCAATGGTGTTGGCAATATCACCCGGATGCAGCGCATGCACAGTGAGCTCGCCCTCCCGGCTATGCAATCGCACTTCGATACGCCCGCTCACCAGAATGTACAGACCACTTTGCGAGGTATCACCGGGTATTGCGATAAGCGCTTCCGCACCAAAATCCGCCATCGTCAAAAGTGGTTCGAGAATGCCCACCTCTGCATCATTCAAATCTTCGGTGATGGGAGTGTTACGAAGTGTTTGTAAGGCTAATGTCATGGTGTGCTCCCCGACGGATCCATCGCGGATTCCGGAAAATTCAACCGGGATCGACAAGTGAAGTCACGGTTGGAATGGCGACGATAAACACCAGTGCAAAGCAAACACACCAGCGGATGATTGATGCGGCAACAAAATATGTATCGTTCATGGGTCCACCTTTTGAAGTTCGTTCCACATACTTTTGAAGAGTTATGTTTATGGTCGAAGCATCCCCCTCACAGCTATTAGCGAATACCATGCCATAGAAATATTGAATATTTATTAATGGGTTAACGTTTTCGAAACCCCCTCCTTAAACGAAAAATGCACCAGTACATGACTGTTGAATTCATTCAAGATCGGATTTGGTGCGGGCATGCCGGCAGTTCACGACAGGTGATGAACTAAAAAAATGGGCATCCCGGAGGGATGCCCGAATCAGAGAGGAGAGAAACGAAAGTAGCAGACACTTGTGGTGCGACCACTCTCGCTGTACTTATTAGCAAACACCATGCCAGCAAGCAGTACCTCTATATATCAGCAAGTTAGGGAATTTACGGAGTTGCAAATTGTGCGTATTCGCACCACACCCTCGCTTGCCGCACAACATTGGTGAATCGACGCGTAATTCGCCTCTACTGGCCACTTCATGCGGGGTTGGTATTGAGGTATTTCAAGGAGCGGGAAATGTTTGCCGCCCGGCAAGTCGCATGCTACTGTTTCGCCGTCCGCCGCAAAGCAATTGCAACAAGAGCA
Source organism: uncultured Sideroxydans sp. (assembly GCA_964425955.1). Classification (GTDB taxonomy): domain Bacteria; phylum Pseudomonadota; class Gammaproteobacteria; order Burkholderiales; family Gallionellaceae; genus Sideroxyarcus. The sequence goes on along the minus strand of CAYROQ010000012.1, from coordinate 18,356 downwards.
GCAGCACTCAAAATTAAGGAAGCGTATGACTTATTGTTTGGCCATCAACACCGATAGCGGTTTTGTACTGTGTTCGGATTCGCGCACCAATGCCGGGTTCGACAACATCTCCACCTACTCCAAGATGCATACCTTCGTGTGGCCCAACAACCGCGTGTTCGGACTGCTTTCTGCGGGCAATCTGGCCACCACCCAATTGGTGCTCAAACGCATCAAAGCCGATCTCGAAAACGCCACGTTGCCCAATCTGCTTTCTGTGAACACGTTGCAGGCGGCGGCGGATTACGTGGCAACCGTGAGCATGAGTGTGCAGAACCTGCATGTCGTGCGCGATACCGGCAACACCAGTTTCGAAGCCACTTTCATTTTGGCTGGGCAGATCGGCTCGTCGCGGCACGAGACGTTGATGATCTATCCGCAAGGCAACTACATCCACGAATCCGATGCGCACCCCTTCCTGCAGATCGGCGAGATCAAATATGGCAAACCCATTCTGGATCGCGTCATCAAACGCGATACCCTACTGAATCCCGCCGCACGCTGTGCACTGGTATCGATGAACTCGACGGTACGCAGTAATCTCACCGTTGGCGCGCCGATCGACTTGTTGATCTACGAAAAAGACACCCTGAATTTCTCGCGCCAACTGTGCCTGTCTGAAGAGGATCGTTTTGCCAAACAGCTTTCCGAGGCTTGGAACAAAGGATTGATCTCCGCCCTGGAAAATTTGCCCAGGTTCTATTGGGAATCCGCAGAAAGCGACACGCAAGCGCAAGCGGTAGAATCCGTCATATTTCGCAAATGACCTGAAGCGGCTCAACGTTCCGCAATCTGCCTACAACAGCACGCTCCCATCTTCCGACTCTCCGAAGAGGCGACGCCTCTGGCCAAACGCTGCGAATACCAAGTCGCCGCCCCATTTTCGCGCGCCCTGCGGAGCTCCCATGCCCCGTTTCAGGGCGAAAGTTTCCACCCTGCCGAGATAACGTAATGATTGATGACAGAAATGAATCTGGCTTGGTTCGTGCTTAATAGTTAGGCAAGGGGAACATATCCCACACGCGTGACTTTGAGACTTTGTCTATCAATACTCAGCCACGGCGATTCCAAGAATGAGGAAGGAAATTCATGACTATCCGTGTCGCACTGAATCACCAGACCAGCTATCACTTTGACCGCGCTATCAACCTGTGGCCGCACGAGATCCGCTTGCGTCCGGCGTCACACAGCCGCACGCCGGTACTCAGTTATTCGCTCAAGGTGGAACCGGCCGATCATTTCCTGAATTGGCAACAAGACCCGTTTGGAAACTGGGTTGCACGGCTGGTGTTCCCTGAAAAGGCGCGGGAGTTGAAGATCAGCGTCGATCTGGTGGCGGAGTTGACCGTCATCAATCCTTTCGATTTTTTCATTGAAGAATACGCCGAGAATTTTCCCTTCGACTACTCGGACAGTTTGAAGCGCGAACTCGCCCCCTACCTTGAAACGGATCCGGCTTCACCGCTATTCCAGGACTGGCTGACACGCACCCGGCAGGAATTTCTCCACAAAACGATGCGCACGATCGACATGCTGGTCGGTCTCAACCAACGGGTACAAGGAGATGTGGGATACATCGTGCGACTCGAACCCGGCGTGCAAACACCCGAACAAACTTTGGAGTTAAAACGCGGATCGTGCCGCGATTCAGCCTGGTTGCTGGTGCAAGTCTTGCGTCATCTGGGTTTGGCCGCGCGTTTTGCGTCGGGTTATCTGATCCAACTGAAGGCGGACGTGAAAGCTCTGGATGGCCCGTCGGGCACGGAGCATGACTTTACCGATCTGCATGCGTGGACCGAGGTTTTCATCCCCGGCGCGGGTTGGGTCGGTCTCGATCCGACTTCCGGCCTGTTGGCGGGCGAAGGCCATATTCCCCTGGCGTGTACGGCAATGCCGTCATCCGCCGCACCGGTGATCGGTCTCACCGAAGTATGCGAGACGAAATTCGATTTCGCCATGAGCGTGACGCGCATTCACGAAGACCCGCGCGTCACTCAGCCTTACACCGAATTGCAGTGGCAAGCGATCCAGGACCTGGGCCACCAAGTGGATGCCGAGCTGAAGCAACACGATGTGCGACTGACCATGGGCGGCGAACCCACTTTTGTCTCCATCGACGACATGGAAGGCCCGGAATGGAATTTCACCGCGCTGTCGGATAAGAAGCGTGAATTGGCGGGTGAGCTGCTCACCCGGCTACAGGGACATTTCGCACCGGGCGCGATGCTGCATTACGGTCAGGGGAAATGGTATCCGGGCGAACCGTTGCCGCGCTGGGCGCTGGGGTGTTACTGGCGCACCGATGGCGCGGCGTTATGGAAAGACCGCACTTTGTTGGTTACCACGGAGGACAGTGGAAAACTTGGCACTGCGGATGCGTTGCGTTTCATGCGGGGTCTCGCGCAGGAGTTGGATTTGGATGCGGGTTATATTATCCCGGCCTATGAAGACGTGACGCAGGTCATCAACGAAGAGTTGCGCTGGCCGGAGAACTTCGATCCGCATTCGGTCGACCTGAAAAAAACGGATGAACGAACCCGCCTGGCCAAACTCATCGAACGCGGATTGGGTGAAGCGACAGGTTATGTGCTGCCCTTGAAAGCGTTGCCGCCCGCCACCCCGCAGCGTGCCGCCAAAGCCATCGTTGCTGCCGGTTTCCGTTCCAGTCCGTGGCCGATCAAACGCGAACATCTGTACCTCATCCCGGGCGACTCTCCGCTGGGATTGCGCCTGCCATTGGCTTCGCTGCCGTGGGTATTGCCGGCGGACAAAGAAGAGGCTTTTGGTCGCGATCCGTTCGACGCGACGCATGAGGCACCCGTTGCAAAAGCCTCCGGTAAAAAATCCAAGACAGCGATCAGCAAAGAAAAATACGACCCGCGCGAAGTGGTGCACACCGCGCTGTGTGCCGAGGTGCGCAGGGGTGTGTTGTGTGTGTTCTTGCCGCCCGTTCCCATGCTGGAAGACTTTATCGTATTGCTGAATGCAATCGAATCCACTGCATCTCTTTTGAAGTTGCCATTGCGGCTGGAAGGTTACACACCGCCCGCCGATCCGCGTGTGAAAGAGTTCCGCATCACGCCCGATCCCGGCGTGATCGAAGTGAACATCCATCCTTCAAGCACATGGGAACAACTGGTTGCGAACACGCAAACACTTTACGCGGAAGCGCGCCTGACCCGGTTGGGCACGGAGAAGTTCATGCTGGACGGACGCCACACCGGAACCGGCGGCGGCAACCACGTCACATTGGGCGCAGCCACGTCTGCCGACTCGCCCTGCTTGCGCCGCCCCGATGTGCTGATGAGTCTCATCACCTATTGGCAACATCATCCTGCGCTGTCGTATCTGTTCTCGGGCATGTTCATCGGCCCCACCAGCCAGGCGCCGCGCGTGGATGAAGCGCGGCACGAGAGCTTGTACGAGTTGGAGATCGCCTTCCAACAGATGAGCGAAAAATTGAAGCCTGGCGTTGAGAGCCAGCAGCCGTGGCTGGTGGACAGATTGCTACGCAACCTGTTAGTTGATTTATCGGGCAATACACACCGTGCAGAATTCTGCATCGACAAGTTGTATTCGCCCGACAGTGCGACCGGACGTTTGGGACTGGTGGAATTCCGTGGCTTCGAGATGCCGCCGCATGCCCAGATGTCGCTGTTGCAGATGTTGTTGCTGCGCGCGCTCGTCGCACGCTTCTGGAAGACACCGTACAGCGGCAATCTGACGCGTTGGGGAACGGAGTTGCATGACCGTTTCATGTTGCCGCACTTTGTCGCCCAGGATATGCGCGACGTGGTGCTCGACATGCAACGTGCGGGTTATGCGTTCGAGTTCGACTGGTTCGCGCCGTTTCTCGAATTCCGCTTCCCGCGTTTTGGCACGGTCGCCTATCACGGTATCGAAATCGAGCTGCGACAAGCCATCGAACCGTGGCATGTGTTGGGCGAAGAAGTCAGCGCGGGCGGCACGGCACGTTATGTCGATTCCTCCGTCGAACGCATGCAGATCAAGGTCAGTCACATGAATGACAACCGCCACATCGTCACCTGCAACGGTCGCCCTTTACCGCTTACTCCCAGCGGTACCCGTGGCGAATATGTGGCGGCGGTACGTTACCGCGCCTGGTGCCCGCCTTCGGGGTTGCATCCCACCATCGGCGTGCAAGCCCCGCTGGTGTTCGATCTGGTGGACAGTTGGAGCGGGCGCTCCATCGGCGGATGCACCTATCACGTGGCGCATCCGGGCGGACGCAACTACGATACTTTCCCGGTGAATGCCAATGAAGCGGAGGCGCGCCGCGTGGCGCGTTTTTGGAAACACGGACACACGCCGGGTGAGATGCACATTCGCCGCGAAGGTCGCAATCCCGATTACCCGTTCACGCTGGATCTGCGCCGCGCACCCGAGCCGATGCTGGAAGGTTCCCCGTCACACCCGGTCGAACCGGCGGATTAACCGTGATGAGGGTTGGATGACGGAGTTCAGCCTTACGCCAATCCCAACCGGGATGGGGCAATCGGCGGTTGGGTAAGCCATCTTTTTCGCGTATATTGTCGAGTCGTTTTTCGGACTCAATCTCCAGCATGGAATACATCAAAATCCGCGGTGCGCGCACCCATAACCTGAAGAACATCAGCCTCGATTTGCCCCGGCATCAGCTGGTCGTGATCACCGGTTTATCCGGCTCGGGTAAGTCTTCACTCGCGTTCGACACCTTGTATGCCGAGGGACAGCGGCGTTATGTGGAATCGCTTTCGGCGTATGCACGCCAGTTTTTGCAATTGATGGAAAAGCCGGATGTCGATCTGATCGAGGGACTTTCTCCCGCGATTGCCATCGAACAGAAAGCCACTTCGCACAATCCCCGTTCCACGGTGGGTACCGTCACCGAGATCCATGATTATTTGCGCCTGCTGTTTGCGCGCGCGGGCGACCCGTATTGTCCGCAGCACGATCTGGTGTTGCAGGCGCAATCGGTGGGTCAGATGGTGGATCATGTTTTGGCATTGCCGGAAGGCACGAAGGTGATGATCCTGTCGCCCATCGTGGTGGAACGCAAAGGCGAGCAGGAGGATCTGTTCGACGAACTGCGCGCGCAGGGATTCGTGCGGCTGCGTGTGAACGGCAAGGTGTGCGAGATGGACAACCTGCCCAAGCTGGTGAAGAACAAGAAGCATACGGTGGAGATCGTGGTGGACCGGCTGAAGGTTTCCGCCGACATCAAGCAGCGCTTGGCGGAGTCGTTCGAGACCGCATTGCGCCACGCCGACGGGCGTGCACTGGCGGTGGAGATGGAGAGCGAAAAAGAGCATCTGTTCTCGGCCAAGTTCGCCTGCCCGATCTGTAATTATTCATTGCAGGAATTGGAACCGCGTCTGTTTTCCTTCAACAGCCCGATGGGCGCCTGCCCCAAATGCGACGGGTTGGGTGTAATCAGTTTCTTCGATCCGGCGCGTATCGTGGCGTTTCCCAAGTTGAGTTTGAGCGGCGGTGCGATCAAGGGTTGGGACAGGCGCAATCAGTTCTATTTCCAGATGCTGGACACGCTGGCAAAACATTATGATTTTGATCTGGAGCAATCCTTTGAATCGTTGCCCGAGAAGGCGCAGCTGGTGGTGTTGTTTGGCAGCGGACATGAACATATCCCCTTCCAATATTTGAACGAGCGCGGCAAGAAGATTCTGCGCGAGCATGCCTTCGAAGGCATCGTCAACAATCTGGAGCGGCGCTACAAAGAGACGGATTCGCCGACGGTACGCGAGGAGTTGTCCAAGTTTCTCAACTCGTGTTCGTGTCCGGAATGCAAAGGGACACGTCTGCGCGAAGAAGCGCGCCATGTGCGTGTGGCCGACCACACCATCTACCAGCTCAGTGCTCTGCCTTTGAAACAGGCGCAAAAGTTTTTCCAGGGCGTGACGTTGCCCGGGAACAAGCAGGCGATTGCGGAGAAGATCGTGTTGGAGATCGCCAGTCGTCTCACTTTCCTCAACAACGTGGGCTTGGATTACCTCTCGCTGGACCGTTCTGCCGAAACACTTTCCGGCGGCGAGTCACAGCGTATCCGCCTCGCTTCCCAGATCGGTTCAGGCCTCACCGGGGTGATGTATGTGCTGGACGAGCCTTCGATCGGATTGCACCAGCGCGACAACGACCGTCTGCTGGATACGCTGAAACGTCTGCGCGACATGGGTAACAGCGTGATCGTGGTGGAGCATGACGAGGATGCGATTTTGACGGCCGACTACGTAGTGGACATGGGCCCCGGCGCGGGCGAGCACGGTGGAATCGTGGTGGCTCAGGGCACGCCGAATGAGGTCATCAGCAATCCGCAATCACTTACCGGGGATTATCTTTCCGGACGCAAAAGTATCGAAACACCCAAGAAATACCGCACCCCCGATCCGGAGCGTTACCTGCGGATCATTCGCGCCAGTGGCAACAATCTGAAAGATGTTACGCTCGATCTGCCTGTCGGGCTGCTGGTGAGTATCACCGGCGTCTCGGGTTCGGGCAAATCCACGCTGATCAACGACACGCTTTACAACGCGGTCGCGCAACACTTGTACGGAAGCAACGCGGCACCCGCCCCCTTCGCGGAAATTTCCGGTCTGGAATTCTTCGACAAAGTCATCAACGTCGACCAATCGCCCATCGGGCGCACACCGCGTTCCAACCCCGCCACCTACACCGGATTGTTCACGCCGATCCGCGATCTGTTTTCCGGTGTGCCCACATCGCGTGAGCGCGGCTACGGGCCGGGCCGTTTCTCCTTCAACGTCAAGGGCGGCCGCTGCGAATCGTGCCAGGGCGACGGCGTCATCAAGGTTGAGATGCACTTCCTGCCCGATGTCTACGTGCCGTGCGATGTGTGCCACGGCCACCGCTACAATCGCGAGACGCTTGAGGTGCAATACAAAGGCAAAAATATCCATCAGGTGTTAGAAATGACGGTGGAGCACGCGCATACATTCTTCTCCGCGGTCCCTATCCTTGCGCGAAAGCTGCAAACTTTGCTTGATGTGGGGCTGGGTTACATCACGCTGGGTCAGAGTGCGACCACACTGTCCGGCGGTGAAGCGCAGCGTGTGAAGTTGTCATTGGAACTTTCCAAACGCGACACCGGCAGAACGCTGTATATCCTGGATGAGCCGACCACCGGATTACACTTCCACGACATCGCGCTGTTGCTCAAAGTGATCCACAAACTGCGCGACCAGGGCAACACCGTGGTGGTCATCGAACATAATCTGGATGTGATCAAGACAGCCGACTGGATCATCGACCTTGGACCGGAAGGCGGAGACGGCGGCGGTCGCATCGTGGCGCAGGGATCACCCGGGGATATCGCGGATAATCCGCACAGCGTGACGGGCCCATATCTGAAGAAGTTATTGGAGAAATCATGAAGCGACTGCTAATTGCACTTTGCATTTGTCCCGCGCTGTCCGCACAGGCTATTGATTTTGATGTGGCGGAGTTGGTTGCCACCCATAATCACTGGCGTGCAACCGTCGGGGTGCCTCCTTTGACCTATTCGGCCGCACTGGCCGCCTCCTCGCAAAGTTGGGCAAACCAACTCAAGCAAACCCAGCAATGCAAAATGAAGCACAGCAAATCGGAGGGGGCCTACGGAGAGAACCTGTATTGGGCAAGCGCGGTGTTATGGTCTGACGGCAAACGAGAATTGCAGAAAGTTTTATCGTCCAAAGTCGTCGATGATTGGGCCAGTGAACGCACTGATTACAACTATCAACTCAACAGCTGCACTCCAGGCAAGATGTGCGGACATTTCACTCAAGTAGTATGGCGCAGCACAACGAAGGTGGGTTGCGCCATCGCAATCTGTGAAGACTCGAAGGAGCAAGTGTGGGTCTGCCAGTACCAACCTGCAGGCAATTGGGTAGGCGAAAAACCGTATTGATTTTAAAACCGCCCGCCAACTAACTCGCAAAAATCAGCCCGAAATGAAGAAGGCCGGATTGAATCCGGCCTTCTTCATTTCATCAACGGGTAATAACTTACTCGCCTGATACTTCTACCGGTTGTGCCTCGGCTGGACGATCAAGCAGCTCGACCAGCGCCATCGGGGCATTGTCACCCTTGCGGAAACCGAATTTTAGGATGCGCGAGTAACCGCCGTTGCGTGCTGCGTAACGCGGACCCAGTTCGTCGAACAATTTGGTGACGATGTCACGATCACGCAGGCGGGCAAAAGCCAGGCGGCGATTAGCCAAACTTGGATTCTTGCCAAGCGTCAGAATAGGTTCGGCGACGCGACGCAGTTCCTTGGCCTTGGGCAGTGTGGTTTTGATGACTTCGTGACGCAGCAACGAAACAGTCATGTTACGCAACATTGCCAAACGGTGGCTGCTGCTGCGATTGAGTTTTCTAAGTCCTAAACGGTGACGCATGATTTTCCTCTCTTGCTTTCAAACCTGGCATATGCCAAGCGAGCTTATTTTTCGGACACTGCAGTCCAGTTGTCCAACTTCATACCCAAAGACAGGCTATGTTCGGCCAACACTTGCTTGATCTCATTGAGCGACTTGCGACCCAGATTCGGGGTGCGCAACAGATCGGCTTCGGTGTACTGGATCAGGTCGCCAATGTAATGAATGCTCTGTGCCTTGAGACAGTTCGAAGAGCGCGGAGTCAACTCCAGATCATCGACCGGACGCAGCAACATTGGATCGACTTTCGGAGCCTGCGGCTTCTCGACTGGGGCGGGTGTGCCTTCCAGAGCAGCGAATACCGAGAACTGCTCAACCAGGATGCGAGCCGCATTACGAATCGATTCTTCCGGATCAATGGCGCTGTTCGTCTCAATATCAAGAATCAACTTATCCAAGTCGGTACGTTGTTCAACACGCGCACTTTCCACCGCATAGCTGACACGGGAAATCGGGCTGAACGAGGCATCCAGAGCGATGTGCCCAACAGGACGAGTTGCACCGGGTTGTTGGCGCGAAATGGCGGAAACGTATCCGCGACCTTGCTCGACCTTCATTTCGATTTCCAGCTTGCCGCCTGCGGTCAGGTGAGCAATCACATGACCGGGGTTGACCACTTCGGTATCGGCATCAACTTCGATATCGGCAGCTGTGACCACTCCGGCTCCGGATTTCTTCAGGTGCAGGGTCGCTTCACGAGCACCATGCAACTTCAGCACCAGACCTTTAAGGTTCAGCAGGATTTCCACGACATCTTCTTGCACGCCGTCGATAGACGAGTACTCATGCAACACGCCGGCGATCTTGACTTCGGTCACGGCAAAGCCGGGCATGGAAGACAGCAGAATACGGCGCAGTGCATTTCCCAGCGTGTGACCATAACCGCGCTCAAAAGGCTCCATCACCACTCGTGCCTGAGTGGCCGAGACGCGCTGTACGTCGATGATGCGGGGCTTCAACAGATTATTGTTTGGCATTTCCTACTCCGCGTTGATTACTTGGAATACAACTCGACCACGAGATGCTCGTTGATCGTTGCAGGTAATTCGGAACGTTGCGGAACCGCTTTGAAAGTGCCTTTAAAAGCCTTGGCATCCACTTCGATCCACTCCGGGAAACCACGCTGTACTGCCGCATCCACGGCCGCTTTCAGGCGCAACTGGCTCTTGGATGCTTCTGCAACCTCGACCACATCACCCGGACGCACATGGAAAGACGGAATGTTGACGCGCTTGCCATTGACCAAAATGCCATTGTGACGCACGGTCTGGCGCGCTTCGGCACGAGATCCGCCGAAACCCATACGGAAGGAAACGTTGTCCAAACGCGATTCCAGCAATTGCAACAGGGCTTCGCCGGTGATGCCGCGAGATTGTTCAGCACGCTTGTAAGTCAGGCGGAACTGCCCTTCCAACAATCCATAGATACGGCGCAACTTTTGCTTTTCACGCAATTGGCCGCCGTATTCGGACTGACGTTGATTTTTCTTCTGACCATGTTGACCGGGACCATAGGCGCGGCGTTCAACCGAACATTTGTCGGTAAAACATTTCTCTGCTTTGAGGAACAGCTTCTCGCCTTCGCGACGGCACTGACGGCACTTTGCATCTAGATTTCTAGCCAAGATCTACGCTCCTTAGATACGACGCTTTTTCGGGGGACGGCAACCGTTGTGCGGTACCGGCGTGATATCCGAAATGCTGGTGATTTTAAAACCTGCGGCATTCAGTGCGCGCACTGCGGATTCGCGACCCGGGCCTGGGCCCTTGATACGCACTTCCAAATTCTTGACTCCGCACTCGACTGCAGACTTCCCGGCAACCTCGGCGGCGATCTGTGCGGCGAACGGGGTGCTCTTGCGGGAACCCTTGAAACCATTTCCACCGCTGGTCGACCATGCCAGAGTATTGCCCTGGCGATCGGTGATGGTAACGATGGTGTTATTGAAGGAAGCGTGAACGTGAGCAATACCTTCAGCTACGTTCTTCTTTACTTTTTTACGCACTTTCGTGCTTGGCTTTACCATAATTGCTATCCTCTACTAAATTACTTCTTGGCGCCGGCGATGGATTTGCGCGGACCTTTGCGTGTGCGGGCGTTGGTGCGAGTACGCTGACCGCGACAAGGCAAACCACGACGGTGACGCAGACCGCGATAGCAGCCCAAGTCCATCAGACGTTTGATGTTCATTGAAATTTCGCGGCGCAAATCGCCTTCAACCGTGAACTTCGCGACCTGATCGCGCAGTTTTTCCATCTCGGTGTCGCTGACATCCTTGATTTTAGTTGAGGTTGTTACGCCCGCTGCGGCACAGATTTGCTGTGCGCGTGTACGGCCGATGCCATAAATGGCAGTCAACGCGATTACAGCGTGTTGATGGTTTGGAATGTTTACACCGGCAATACGAGCCATGCAGCTACCCTATCGTTCAAAAGTTGCGAATTCTATCATCCAGAGTCGATTAATCTCAATCAACCCTGGCGCTGTTTGTGGCGTGGATCACTGCTGCAAATCACACGTACTACTCGGTTGCGACGCACGATCTTGCAATTGCGGCACACTTTCTTCACGGATGCTTGGACTTTCATTTATTTCTCCTTGCTTCTTCAACTTAACTCGTTCACTTGGCGCGAAATACGATGCGCGCTTTGCTCAAATCGTAGGGCGAAACCTCAACGGTCACTTTGTCGCCCGGCAATATTCTGATGTAGTGCATCCGCATCTTGCCGGAGATATGTCCCAGCACTACAAACCCATTTTCCAGCTTCACTCTAAAAGTCGCATTGGGCAGGGACTCTTCAACTTCACCCTGCATCTGGATGACGTCTTCTTTCGCCATCAACGCACCAAGCCAGCCTTGAAATTCGCTTTTTTCAACAAGTTTTCATACTGGTGTGTCATCAGGTAAGACTGCACCTGCGCCATGAAATCCATGGTCACCACAACCAGAATCAACAGCGATGTGCCACCGAAGTAAAACGGCACATTCCACTTGACCACCAAAAATTCCGGCAACAGGCACACCAGCGTGATATACACCGCTCCGATCAAAGTCAGGCGCAGCATGATCTTCTCAACATACTTTGCGGTTTGATCCCCGGGGCGTATGCCAGGCAGGAACGCGCCACTCTTCTTAAGATTCTCAGCAGTCTCTTTCGGGCTGAACACCAGCGCCGTATAAAAGAAGCAGAAAAATACAATCGCTGCCGCATAGAACAATACGTAAATCGGCTGTCCCGGAGACAACTTCTCGCTAACGTCCTTGAGCCAGTTCATCCCTTCGCCTGATCCAAACCATCCTGCCAGGGTGGCAGGGAACAGGATGATGCTGGAAGCGAAGATCGGTGGAATCACTCCAGCCATATTCAATTTCAAAGGCAGATGCGAACTTTGTCCGCCATACACTTTGTTACCCACTTGCCTCTTTGCATAGTTGACCAAAATCTTGCGCTGACCGCGCTCAACAAAGACCACCAACGCAGTCACCAGGATCGCTCCGATGAACAAAGCCAACACCAACGGGATAGAGAACGCGCCCGTACGTGCCATTTCCAATGTATTCCCAATCGCGCTGGGTAACCCTGCCGCGATACCCGCAAAGATGATCAGCGAGATACCGTTCCCCAAACCGCGCTCGGTGATCTGTTCACCCAACCACATCAAGAACATCGTGCCGGTTACCAGCGTCACCACGGTAGTCAGTTGAAACATCGCACCAGGGTGCAACACCAATCCCGCCTGTGACTGCAAAGCAACCGAGATCCCGAAGGCCTGGAACAACGCCAGCACCAATGTGCCGTAGCGCGTGTACTGCGTAATCTTGCGACGACCGGCTTCGCCTTCTTTCTTCAACTGCTCAAGGTGCGGCACGGCGATCGCCGCCAGCTGCATGATGATCGAAGCCGAAATGTACGGCATGATTCCCAGCGCAAGGATGGTGAAGCGCTCCAGTGCTCCGCCCGAGAACATGTTGAACATGCCCAGGATTCCGCCTTTTTGTGACTTGAACAGATCCGCCAGTACATTTGGATCAATCCCCGGCACCGGAATGTGTGCACCGATGCGATATACGATCAGCGCCAGCAGCAAGAACCAGAGGCGTTGCCCCAAGTCACCGTACTTTCCCTTAGTCACCGCTTTGGCCACGGGTTATCCTTACTCGGCGATGCTGCCGCCAGCAGCTTCCACTGCGGCACGCGCACCTTTGGTCAATTGCAAACCTTGCAACTTGACAGCACGCTCGATCTCGCCAGCCTGGATAACCTTGACAGTCAATGTCCATGCGGGCACTACACCCGCCTGTTTCAGTGCCAGAAGGTCGATGTTATCCACCGGCAGCTTCTGCAAATCAGACAAGCGCACTTGCGCGGTGTCATAACGCGTCAGAGAAACGAAGCCACGTTTTGGCAGGCGACGTTGCAATGGCATTTGTCCGCCTTCGAATCCAACCTTGTGAAAACCGCCGGAGCGGGATTTTTGCCCTTTGTGACCGCGACCCGCAGTCTTGCCCAAGCCGGAACCGATACCACGACCGACCCGGCGCTTTGCGTGTTTAGAACCTTCAGCAGGTTTGATTTGATTGAGTTGCATTTATGCCTCGCACTTGACCAGGTAATACACTTTGTTAATCATGCCGCGTACAGCCGGTGTGTCTTCCAACATCACCGTGTGATTGATACGACGCAGACCGAGTCCGCGCACAGTGGCACGGTGTGACTGCTTGGTTCCGTTGATGCTTTTAACCAACGTCACTTTCAATGTTTTTGCTTGTGCCATGATTTACCCCGTGATCTCTTCAACGCTTTTGCCGCGCTTGGCCGCGATCTCGGAAGGTGAATTCAGAGCTTGCAGGCCATTCAGTGTGGCGCGAACAACATTGTAAGGATTGCTGGAACCGATGCATTTGGCCAGAACGTTACGCACACCCGCCGCTTCGAACACGGCACGCATCGCGCCCCCGGCGATAATTCCAGTACCTTCCGAGGCAGGCAACATCACAACCTTGGCAGCGCCGTGGCGACCTATGACTGGATGGTGCAAAGTGCCTTCTCTCAGATTCACCTTGACCAATTTGCGACGGCATTCTTCCATAGCTTTTTGAACTGCCACCGGCACTTCCTTGGATTTACCCTTGCCCATACCGACTCGGCCATCACCATCACCCACCACGGTGAGAGCGGCAAAACCCATGATACGTCCGCCCTTCACCACCTTGGTGACACGGTTGACGTGAATCATCTTTTCGATGAGACCGTCGCCTTTGTCTTCTTGTTGCTGATTCTTACCTTGTTGAGCTTTAGCCATGATGCACCCCGAATTAGAATTTCAAGCCATGTTCGCGCGCGGCATCAGCCAGCGCTTTGATGCGACCATGGTACTTGTAACCGGAACGGTCGAATGCTACTGCCGTTACGCCTGCGCTTATGGCTTTTTCCGCGATACGCTTGCCGATCGCCGCAGCTGCAGCCGCGTTGCCGCCGTTACCCACGCTGCCGCGAACTTCCGCTTCCAGCGTGGAGGCGCTTGCCAGCACCGTTCCACCGTCGGCGGAAATCACCTGGGCATAAATATGCAGATTGGTGCGATGGATTGCCAAGCGTACTGCTTTCTGTTCGGCAATTTTTGCACGGGTTTTGCGTGATCTGCGCTGACGCGCTTCATTCTTGTTCAACATATCAACCTCGATTATTTCTTCTTGGTTTCTTTGAGGATTACCACTTCGTCGGAATACCGCACACCCTTGCCTTTGTATGGCTCAGGCGAACGATAAGCTCGAATCTCGGAGGCGACTTGTCCTACTTGCTGCCTGTCTGACCCAGTCAATACGATCTCGGTCTGTGTCGGTGTGGCAACCTTCACACCCTTGGGCATCTTATGCACTACAGGATGTGAAAATCCCAACGTCAAGTTGAGCGAATCACCGGCAGCTTGAGCACGATAACCAACGCCGACCAGTGTCAGCTTGCGCTCGAACCCCTTGCTCACACCGGTAACCATATTTGCCAGCAAGGCACGAATCGTTCCGGATTGGGCATCCGCCTGGGCAGAGTCGTTCGTGGCTTTGAACAACAGGGAATCACCTTCGCGCACTACAGACACATCACCTTTAAGTGCTTGTGTCAGCGTTCCCAACGGACCCTTCACTGAAATTGAATCTGCCGCAACCGTCACCTCAACACCTGCAGGAACAATCACTGGATTTTTAGCAACTCTAGACATGATTCCTCCTTAAGCGACGATGCACAGCACTTCGCCACCGATACCATTGGCGCGTGCATTGCGATCCGTCATCAGACCTTTGGAGGTGGAAACGATCGCAATACCCAAACCGTTCATCACGCGCGGAATATCTTCGCTACCCTTGTAGACACGCAGTCCGGGACGGCTCACGCGCTGGATCTTTTCGATCACAGGACGATCAGCGTAGTACTTCAAGCCGATTTCCAATGTAGGCTTGCCATCATGGTCAGTGACCTTGAAGCCGTCTACATAGCCTTCGTCTTGCAACACTTTAGCAATCGCCGTCTTGATCTTCGAAGAAGGCATTGAAACCGTTATTTTTTCCGCCATTTGCGCATTACGAATGCGCGTCAACATGTCGGAGATCGGATCACTCATACTCATAGATTCACCCTTACCAGCTGGCCTTAACTACACCGGGAATTTCTCCGCGCATCGCGTATTCACGCAACTTTGTGCGCCCCAAACCAAACTTACTAAACACACCCCGCGGACGCCCCGTAAGCGCGCAACGATTACGCAAACGCACCGGGCTGGAATTGCGCGGCAACGCTTGCAGTTTTTGACGAGCCGCAAAGCGATCTTCTTCGCTCAGCGACACATTTGAAACAATCGCCAGCAACGCGGCGCGCTTGGTAGCGAATTTCTTAACCGTGTCGCGGCGTTTTTGTTCGCGATTTATTACAGCAACCTTAGCCATATCACCCTCAGTTCTTCAATGGGAATTTGAATGCCAACAGCAGAGCCTTGGCTTCTTCGTCGGTTTTCGCCGTCGTCGTGATGGTAATGTTCATGCCACGCAGCGCATCAATCTTGTCATACTCGATCTCGGGAAAAATGATCTGTTCTTTGATACCCATGTTGTAGTTCCCACGGCCGTCAAATGCTTTGCCGGAGATACCACGGAAGTCACGGATACGCGGAATAGCCACTGTCACCAGGCGATCAAGGAATTCGTACATGCGTTCACGGCGCAAAGTCACTTTGCAGCCAACCGGATAGTTCTCGCGAATTTTAAAACCCGCGATCGATTTTTTGGATTTTGTCACGACCGGTTTTTGACCCGCAATCTTCTGCATGTCACCCACCGCATGATCCATTACCTTCTTGTCTGCCACCGCTTCACCCACACCCATGTTCAGCGTGATCTTCTGGATGCGCGGCACTTCCATCACTGAAGCGTAACCGAACTGCTTCATCAGTTGCGGAGCGACGGTCTTTTTGTAGTAGTCGTTTAAACGAGCCATGTCTTAACCCCTTACGCTATCACTTCGCCGCTGGACTTGAACACGCGCACTTTGCGACCGTCCTCCAGCGACTTCACGCCCACACGATCAGCCTTCTTGCTGGTCGAGTTATAGATGGCGATATTGGAAATATGGAGCGGCTTTTCGATCTCAACGATCCCGCCAGTCGTCCCTTTAACCGGATTCGGCTTTTGGTGCTTTTTAACTTTATTGATACCACCGACGAGCACATGTTCACCAGCAACACTTAGCACGCTGCCGCGATTACCTTTGTCTTTTCCGGCGATGACAATAACGTCGTCGTTCTTTTTAATCTTGCGCATGATTTATCCTCGACTGTCGCTTACAGCACTTCTGGTGCCAGAGAGACGATCTTCATGAAGCGCTCAGTGCGCAATTCACGAGTCACCGGCCCAAAAATGCGGGTACCGATCGGCTCCAATTTGTTGTTCAGCAATACGGCAGCGTTGCCATCAAACTTGATCAGCGATCCGTCCGAACGACGAACACCCTTGGCTGTTCGCACCACAACAGCACTGTACACCTCGCCCTTTTTGACTCTGGAGCGCGGCGCGGCATCTCTGATGCTCACCTTGATCACGTCACCCACGCTGGCGTAGCGACGTTTTGAGCCACCCAAGACCTTGATGCACATGACTGAGCGCGCTCCGGTATTGTCAGCCACATTTAAAACAGACTGCATTTGTATCATTTTTCAATCTCCAACTTATTCCGCATACCGCGGCTAGTTTTGGAACCCGTTCGGGTTAGGCCGCCGCAAGCAGCGGGAATTCATTTTTGCTTTTCTTCGCTCCCTCTGATAGTCCGTATCTCAAACTAGGCAGAGGGCTAGGAAACGAAGCCGCGCATTCTATTCAAACTTGCGCGTATGCGCAAGCGAAAATTGATAATTATGCTTCTTGCGCCTTCTCTACCAACTTGGAAACACGCCATGTCTTGGTTTTTGACAGTGGTCGCGTCTCTTCGATAGTCACCACGTCACCTTGACCGAACTCGTTGTTTTCGGCATGGGCATGGTATTTTTTGGAGACACGAACAATCTTGCCAAGAACTGGGTGCTTGACCTTGCGTTCAACCAATACAGTGACTGTCTTGTCCATCTTGTTGCTGACGACTGTGCCGGTCAGCGCGCGTTTCAAATTCGTAGCACTCATTGCTGCACACCTTTTTCGGTCAATACGGTTTTTACACGCGCGATGTCTCGGCGCACCTTCTTCAACTGGCTGGTGTTGCTCAATTGTTGGGTTGCCAATTGCATGCGCAGACCAAACTGCTCCTTACCCAATGCCAGCAACTCTTGTTGCAGATCAGCCGCTGACTTGTTTTTCAGTTCACTTGACTTCATGCTCACGCCCCTACTTGTCTAACAACGAATGTGGTAGCGATCGGCAACTTGGCTGAAGCCAATTTGAACGCTTCGCGTGCCAACGATTCTTCCACACCGTCCATCTCGTACAACATCTTGCCTGGACGAATCTCGGCAACGTAGTACTCCGGATTACCTTTGCCGTTACCCATACGAACTTCGGCCGGCTTTTGCGAGATCGGCTTGTCCGGGAAAATACGAATCCAGATACGACCACCGCGTTTGATATGACGAGTCATGGCACGACGAGCAGCTTCAATCTGGCGCGCCGTCAAACGACCGCGTGCAACTGCTTTTAGACCAAACTCACCGAAACTCACTTTATTACCGCGAGTGGCAACACCGGTGTTACGGCCTTTTTGTTCCTTGCGGTATTTTCTTCTAGCTGGCTGTAGCATGCTTTGCTCCCGACTTTCTTACTTTTTTCTCTGGCTCAGCCGCTACTGCTGCCGCGACTTCTTGCTGTGAATTGGCATCGCCCTTATAGACCCACACCTTGACACCGATGATGCCGTAAGTCGTCTTGGCTTCAGAGAAGCCGTAGTCGATGTCGGCACGCAGCGTATGCAATGGCACGCGTCCTTCGCGGTACCACTCGGTACGCGCAATCTCGATTCCGTTCAGGCGACCCGCGCTCATGATCTTGATACCTTGCGCGCCGAGACGCATTGCATTCTGCATCGCACGCTTCATTGCACGACGGAACATAATGCGCTTTTCCAGTTGCTGGGTGATGGACTCGGAGATCAACTGCGCATCGATTTCCGGCTTACGAACTTCTTCGATGTTCAGACCAACGTCCGGGAGACCCATGCGCTTTTTAAGTTCGTTGCGCAGATGCTCGATGTCTTCACCTTTTTTGCCGATCACCACACCAGGACGTGCTGTGTAAATCGTGATCTTGGCGTTCTTGGCAGGACGCTCGATGACAATCTTAGAAACGCCAGCGCCTGCCAGCTTCTTCTTCAGATAGTCACGAACTTCGATGTCTTT
>CAYROQ010000011.1:0-69299 GCA_964425955.1 uncultured Sideroxydans sp. | reverse complement strand
GCGGACTTTTAATCCGTTGGTCGCGAGTTCGAATCTCGCCCGACCCACCAGTTTCTAGTTTCACCGCCGCCATAGCTCAGTTGGTAGAGCAACCGCCTTGTAAGCGGTAGGTCATCAGTTCGAATCCGATTGGCGGCACCAATAAAATGAAGCCCCGCAGAGATGCGGGGCTTTTCATTTTTATCGAAATTTTGCGAATGTTCGTGTGTGCTGATATCTTTGAAACACTGCAATGTTTTGAAGGGAAGTGCCATGAAGAACATTTTGATGTTCGCATTGCTGGTGGTTGCACTTGCCGGGTGCGGAACTCAGCGCATCAAAGAGCAGCAGGCTAAATATGAGGCGGAAAATAACCAACTGATTGGCCAGTCATTTGATGATCTGGTCAGGAAGTTGGGGGTGCCCAGCGGCGAGGCCAAGTTGTCCGACGGCAGCAGGATCGTCGAATATTCAAGTTCGCAAACCAGAATATCCGGCGGCGGTTCCTACCCGATTCCTGTTTCAATCTATGTGCCGAATCAGAACGGGGTGGGGGGTCGGTGGATATACAGTGAGCGGGAGCGCAGTCTGCCCGTCAGTTCAAAGACGTATTTTTGCAAACTGGATTTCACGCTTTCGGCCGAAGGCGTCGTGCTAAGTTGGAAGGCTGAAGGCAATCACTGCTATTGAATGAGAAGCGCCAGTATTATTCCTGGCGCTTCTTTTTGAAATCTTGCATCGTTCGCCAAAACCGATCAGGCCGTACCGAACTTGGTGTTCACCATCACGCCGATCTCTTTCAGGAAAGGGGTTGGCAAAATACCGCCGGCGCAGACGATGATCGCATCATTGGGGATCTCAAATTTCTCTCCGCCCTGCTCCAGCGTGAGTTTGTCCTTCTCGACCAGTTTGACATTGGATTTCAAGCGTACCGTCAATTTCCCTTTGTCGGACATTTCCTGCAATCGCACGCGGTTCTTGGGTTTGCCGCGTCCGAAGGCGTCACTGCGATAAGACAGAGTGACGGTCGTGCCGGGTTGTTCGGCGATGGCGATGGCTGCTTCCAGTGCGCTGTCGCCGCCCCCGACGACCAACACGTGCATATTTTTATATTGTTCCGGGTCGATCAGGCGATACACCACTTTGGGCAAGTCCTCGCCGGGCACACCCAATTTGCGCGGCGTACCGCGACGGCCGATCGCCAGCAACACCGCACGCGTCTCATACGTTCCTTTGGTGGTTTTTACGATAAAACCTGAATCGGTCTTGGTGATGGTTTCCATACGTTCGTTCAAGTTAAGCTTGATGCCGACTTTCTCAATCACGCCCAACCAGAATTCAAGCAGCGTTTCCTTGCTGACTTCTTTGAATTGCATCTGACCGATGATGGGCAGTTTGACGGGAGCAGTCATGGCCACTTTATTGCGCGGGTACTGGAAGATTGCACCGCCGAGCGAGGACTCTTGTTCGATCAGCGCGTAACGCAGCTTCTTCTCGATAGCCCCCAGGGAGGCAGCCATACCGGCAGGTCCGGCACCAATGATGACTACATCATATGGATTTGCACTGCCTTTCAATTTGGCGATGGAATCCATTGCCTGTGTGCCTTGACCTGCCGCTTTGCGGATCAAACCCATGCCGCCCAATTCGCCGGCGATAAAGATGCCCGGCACGTTGGTCTCGAAGTTGGGATCGACTTGGGGGATGTCCATGCCACGCTTCTCGGTACCGAAAACCAGCGAGATAGCATGGTGGGGGCAGGCAGCCGCGCAGGCACCGTGCCCGATGCACAGGGTCGGATTGATCAACACCGCCTTACCTTTGATCATGCCGATCGCTTCTTCCGGGCATGCAGTAATGCAACTTCCCGAACCCAGGCACAAGCGGGGATCGATCTCCGGATGCAGAGAAGACGGTTCGGTCAGACCGGCCTCGATGGCTTCATTCATTTGCTCGGCGGAGGAATGTTCTTTTTTCCGCTTGCCGCTCATATAGAAGAAAAAGATGACGGCCAACGGAATGAGGTAAACGGATAAATCGGTCAGGGTCATGGTAGGTTTTCAATCAAAATGTGATGTCAAAGTAATCCGATTTAAGCGGACGTAGACAAAAATGCCCAAGTGATCGTGTCAGAAGGAACTACCTCAAGTTGCATTTGTCCCAAGCCGCGAGATTTTATGCCGCAACCGAACTTAACACAATTGCCGAGTTTGATAGAAACAGCGTTGGTCGCTACAATGCGCGTCCCTTCCAATTCCTAACCTTTAAGAGAAGATTATCAATGAAGGCCAAAAATCAATCCGAACACACGCATTGGCTGATCTTTATCAGCATCATCGGCGCAATTACTTTTGCTGGATATTTCGTACTGTCGCCCAAGACACTCTTCAAGTCCGGTGACGATATCGGCTACAACATCGGCTTGATCGGCGGCATCATGATGCTGATCCTGTTGCTTTATCCGCTGCGTAAGCGTGCCGGGTTTATGCAGAACCTGGGTTTCCTGCCCACCTGGTTCAGATGGCACATGGTGTTGGGTATCCTGGGTCCGCTCATGATCATCTTTCACTCGACCTATCATATTGGCTCCATCAATGCCGGCGTGGCTCTGGTGTGTATGTTGCTGGTGTCGAGTAGTGGCACCTTCGGAAGGTTCTTCTATACCAAGATCCACCACGGGCTTTACGGCCGTCAAACCACCTTGAATGAAATACGTGCGGAAATGGAAACGACCGAAGAGGTCAAATCAGTGTTCCACTTTGCACCGACCGTGGAAATGGCACTCGACCAATTTCACGAACGCGGGATCAAATACTCCAAAGAGTCCGGTTATGGATTCGTTCACTTCATTAAAATTGGATTCGAAGCTTCCTCGCTGACGCATTCCTTGTCCAAAGAAATCCATCAGATCATGCACAAACAAGCGCGTGATAATAATTTCAACGCGCAGCAAATGGCCGGGATGGAAAAAATGTATCAGGAGTATCGCGAAAAGTTGATCGCGTATATTCGGGCGGTGCGTGACACTGCGCAGTTCCATACCTACGAGCGCTTGTTTTCGTGGTGGCACATCTTCCACATTCCCCTGGTTTATATGATGGTTTTTAGCGCCTTCTACCACGTGTATGCTGTGCACGCCTATTGATACCCAACGCTGAATAAGGCCTATGCTGATCCGCACCATCGCCCTGCTGATACTGCTGTTTGCGAACCCGCTCCAGGTTCAAGCGAGTAATTTGTTATTGCCGGGCGATGTCATCAAAGGGCATGCCAAAGAAGAACAAGACTGTGAGAAGTGCCACAAGAAATTCGACAAGGGCGCACAGCCCCGGTTGTGTATGGATTGCCACAAGGATATCGGCAAAGATGTGGCAGGCAAATCAGGTTTTCATGGCCGGCTTGATGCAGCAAAAGAATGCAAGGAATGTCACACCGAACACAAAGGCCGTGATGCCAAGATTGCGGAATTCGATCACGCCAAGTTCGATCACAAACAAACCGACTTTGTCCTTAAGGGCGCTCACCTGGGCGAAAAGGTGAAATGCACCAGCTGCCACAAACCGGACAAGAAATTCAGCCAGGCACCGACCTACTGCAACGACTGTCACAAAAAAGACGACAAACACAAAGGCGGTCTGGGGACGGATTGTGCCAAGTGCCATATCGACAAAGACTGGAAGACCACCGAGTTCGACCACGACAAGACCCATTTCAAATTGCTGGGCAAACACGTCGATGTGAAGTGCGTCAAATGCCACATCGAGCACAAATACAAAGATACCCCGAAGACCTGTGTCGCGTGTCACAAGCAAGATGACGTCAAGGCTCACAAGGGCAAGCTGGGTACAGACTGCGCCAAGTGCCATAGTGAAAAAGACTGGAAAACGACCAAGTTCGATCACGACAAGACCGAGTTCAAGTTATTGGGCAAGCATGAAGAAGTGAAGTGCGATAAATGCCATATCGACAAAAAATATAAAGGCACCCCCAAGCTGTGTAATGCCTGCCACAAGAAAGATGACGACAAGGCTCATAAGGGGAAATTTGGGCCGAAGTGCGAGACCTGCCATACCGAAAAAGATTGGAAAGAGATCACCTTCGATCATGAGAAAAAAACCAAATTCCCGCTGCTGGGAAAACACCGCGCGCCGCTGAAATGCACCAGCTGCCACAAAGGAGACTTGTATAAAGACAAGCTCGAAATGACGTGTATCGCTTGCCACAAGAAAGACGACGACAAGTCGCACAAGGGCAAATTCGGCACCAAATGCGAGACGTGTCACGACGAAAATGATTGGAAGAAGTCGGTCTTCGATCACGATAAGAAGACCAAATTCCCGTTACTCGGCAAGCACAAATCACCCGCGCCGCTGAAATGTACCGCCTGCCATAAGGGTGATCTGGTCAAAGACAAGTTGCCGATGGATTGTTTCTCCTGTCACGAGAAAGACGACAAGCATAAAGGACAGGAAGGCAAAAAATGCGAGACCTGTCACGGAGCGGAATCTTGGAACAAGACCACGTTCGACCATCAGCGCATGTCCAAATACCCGCTACTGGGAAGGCACTTTCTGGTTGCCTGCAAGAAGTGTCACCTGACGCCTTTGTTCAAGGATGCCCCCAAAGAATGTATGGGCTGTCATGAAAAAGACGATGTTCACAAGCGCCGCCTGGGAACCGAATGTCAGGTCTGCCACTCTACGCGCTCGTGGGAAACTTGGGACTTCGACCACAACAAGACCGATTTCAAACTGGACGGACCACACAAGAAATCGGCAAACAAATGTTATTCGTGCCACAGCAAACCGATGGATAAGAAAGTGGTGTTGTCCAGCTCCTGTGGCAGTTGTCATGACCGGGATGACGTTCACAACGGGAATTTCGGTGACCGCTGCGACCGTTGCCATGACGGCAACACTTGGAAAGATATAAAGCTGGGTGTGGTGGTGGCGGGCAAGGAAACCGGCAAGGTTGTGGTCAAAAAGAAATAGTTTGTAAAACTTGTATTACAGGGTATCGATAACTGACGGAGGTGGTTCATGCAACGACTAGGACGAATTTTGGGCAACGTGATTGCCATCGCGCTAACCGCACTTTCACTTCAAGTCGTGGCAGAATCGCAACTCGCCGGACGCGACTTCAATCATATGTCCACGGGTTTTCCACTCTCCGGAGGGCATGCCACGGCAGCCTGCGAGACCTGCCACATCGGCGGTGTGTTCAAAGGTTTACCCAGAAACTGTGACGGTTGCCATGCGTTGGGGAAAGCCATCGTGGCGACGCCCAAATCCAGTGCACACATCGTGACCGATGCGCCGTGCGAGACTTGCCACTTCAACACCGCCACGTTCTACGGCGCCCGTTTTAACCATGCGAATGCGCAAACGGGAAAATGCGACATCTGCCATAACGGCAGACTCTCCATTACCAAACCTTCTTCACATAGCAACGGCAAGAAACTGACGGAAGCCTGTGACAGTTGCCATCGTTCAAGTGCTTGGCTACCGGCAAGTTGGAACCACAACGGAGTCGGTCCGGGAACGTGTACGACCTGCCACATTCCGGGTGGGCAAAGTGAAATAAGCAAACCGGCAAGCCACGCGGCACCACTGATCAAGGGTATCAACGAATGTGACGACTGCCATTATTTCACCGGTTGGTCACCGGCTCGTTTCAAACACAATAAGCCTGCAGTCTGTTCAAGTTGTCACAATGGCAGTGCAGCGACGGGCAAACCCGCGAGCCACACAGCCGCCGCGATCAAAGGCCAAAAACCGTGTGAAGATTGTCACGTTACCAGCGGATGGTCGCCTGCCCGCTACAACCACAATACAACGGCAGTTTGCTCAAGTTGCCACAATGGTACGTTAGCCATTGGCAAGAGTTCTGGTCACGTTGTGACAACGATAGAATGTAATCAGTGCCACCTTTCAACAACGACATTCTTGGGCGCGTTAGGTGCTATGCCGAGCAACCACATTCCGTTCAATCCGGGAGCTAACTGCAGTAATTGCCATACTGGATTGGCAAAGGTCAATGTAACCGTATTGCATGCCAACAGTGTTGCTTCGCGTACCTGTGCAACCTGCCATATCACCCCCAACAGTTACACGGGAAACAATCAAGAAACCAGAAAATCGCATGACGGAAGTAGCGGGAACAACTGCACGGGCTGTCACGAACATTCGAACTCTGGCAGTTATGGGGGCTGGTAGGTTATGAATAGACTTGGAGCCGCGCATTCAATCAATGCGCGGCTCGCCGCTTGGGGCATAGTCGTAAAGAAATTATTGAATTGTCGAGAGGTAATTTGTATACAACTTCAGGGATTGGATTGGGTTGCCCAGATGTTTCTCGCCGGGTTAGAGCTTCAAGAACTTAACTTTGTTGTTCCAAGTCAAGACGAAAAATTTGATTTTAAATTTGAATTACAGGGCATCGTTTAACTGACGGAGGTAGTTCATGAAACGACCAGTTCGAATTGCGGGCAACTTGTTTTTCATCGCATTAGCTGTATTTTCTCTTCAGGTCATGGCCGAAACTCAACTGAGTGGACGCGACTTTAACCATATGTCGACGGGGTTTCCACTCACTGGCGGTCATGCCACAGCCGCTTGCGAAACCTGCCACATCGGAGGTGTTTTCAAAGGCACACCGAAAGCGTGTGACGGTTGCCACGCATTGGGTAAACGCATTGTGGCAACACCAAAATCCAGTGCCCATATCGTGACCGATGCACCCTGTGAAACCTGCCACTTCAACACGGCAACTTTCATTGGCGCACGGTTTAACCATGCGAATGCGCAACCGGGAAAGTGTGAAATCTGCCATAACGGCAGGCTTTCCAGAAGCAAGCCGTCCAGTCATTCCGCCGGAAACAAAGCATCCAAAACTTGTGACAGTTGTCACCGATCCTCCGCATGGTTGCCTGCAAGCTGGAATCACACGGAAATAGCGGCAGGTACGTGCTCAACTTGCCACATCAGCAGCCCGGATGTTTCCATTTCAAACCGCAAACCGGCAAGTCACGCGGCTCCTGCGCTTAAAGGGACTCTTGAGTGTGATTCCTGCCACGGGTTTAACAGTTGGTTACCCGCTCGTTTTAAACACAACACGGGGGGAGCTTGTTCGAGTTGCCATAATGGATCGGTCGCGAAAGGTTGGCCAATCAGCCACAACAGTTTTATAGGTTGGCCCATGGAATGCAATCAATGTCACCTGAGCACAATATCATTCGCGGGCGCGCTTGGCGCTAAACCGGCCAACCACATTCCCTACAACGCCTCGGCGAGTTGTACGGCCTGTCATACTTCCGGTATTGGTAATGCGGTGGTGACGGGAGCAACTTTGCACACCTATGTATCTTCTACTTGTACGACTTGTCACTTGGCAAATAACTACCTTGGAAAAATGCAGAAGTTAAATAGCCTGCATAATCCTGATAAGGTTGCCAACCCTGGCGGGGATTGTTCCGCAAGCGGGTGTCACAGGCCTTTGGGAAATCAGGGAACCGCATACACTAAGTGGAATTAATTATTCTGTTCTAACGGTCGCGAAACTATAGGCAGGGCAGCCTGGTTATTTGGTTGTTGAAGTTACATCGAATCGTGGGGGGATTAAAGAATGGCTATCGGTCAAGTTTCAAAATTGAAACGGTTTTTGTTGGTTTTATGGGTGTGGATGGGTTGCACCGTTGCAGAAGCGCAGCCTTTGGATGACGTGGGTCTTGAGTTTCGTGAGCAAGGCGTCGTCGCCACAATCCGTTTGACCGGACCGGTTCAGTATCAGCGCCATTTCCCCGAGAGCCACGGCAAGACGCTGGAAATCTTCTATGACCGCGTACAGGGTGCGACGAATACTGAGAACTGGGTGGATAACGAGGTTAGGAAATCACCTCCTTCCAATCTCATTCCGAGCTTTACCGTGACAACACGTGACCAGCAAACCAAGCCAAAACTTGTCGTGCAGTTCTCGCGCGAAGCCGAATACAGTGTGGCGGTTGGCAAAGACAACCGCAGTTTATTGGTCACCATCCGGCCCGAGAAAAGACCGATGGCCACGGGACCGTTACCCCTGCTGCCTGCCATCAAACCGGCACCCGCCGCAGTAGCTGCGGAATCGCTTACCAGCGAAGCGGCTGCCATGTTGGATATCAACGCGCAGGCACGCACCCTGATGGTGCGGGGGCGAGAAGCCTTGGTGGCGAAGAACAACGAAGCGGCCGTGGATGCGTTCAACAAATTGCTGTTGTTGCCGCCCAATGATTTTTCACAAGACGGTCAGGAATGGGTGGGGGTGGCGCGTGAACGTGCCAAGCAGCTGGACAAAGCACGGGTCGAATATGAACTGTACTTGAGGCTGTATCCGGACGGCGAAGGCGCTGCGCAAGTGGCGCAACGCTTGGCAAGTATGTCCGGCAAAGACACCGAGGTTGGCATCATCGAGACCAAAGAGAAAACACAAAAGGCACGTTTGGTGACTTTCGGCAGTATCTCGTCGCGTTACTACTATGGTCGATCCAAGTTCGATACGACCCAGACTTTCAACAATGCGCCCGAGACCATTTCCACCTCTATGACCGATCAGTCCATGCTGATCAGCAGCGTGGATGCTTCCGAGCGTTATCTCAGCGAAGACTACGACGGTCGTCTGGTGTTCCGGGATGTGAACACGCTGAATCTGTTATCCAATAAGTCCAGCATCAACCGCGTGAGTTCTGCCTACGGCGAAATCAAGAGCCGTAAACAGAGTTACCTGTTGCGTGTGGGGCGGCAGTCCGCTTATGGCGGCGGTGTCATGGGTCGCTTCGACGGATTGGCCGGTTCTTATGGTGACTCGCAGGATTTGCGTTTCAACGGTGTGGCGGGCACATTGGCGGATTATTCCACGGGTAGCAAACCCACATTTTTCGGGGCAAGTGTCGATGCGGGTGCGATGTCTTTCTACGGCATTAATCAGAATGTGGACGGGTTGTTGGATCGTCGCGCGGTGGGTGCCGAGTGGAGGTATTACCAGGATAAGAAATCCTATTTCGCCTTGGTGGACTACGACGCGAATTTCAAAGCACTGAATGCCGCGCAGGTGATGGGTACTGTCGATGTATCGAATGCCATGGTTAATTTCATGCTCGATCATCGCAAGACGCCGTCATTAAGTATCCGCAATGCACTGAACGGAGCGGGTACATCTTCCATCAATGCGCTGTTGCAGGCGACTTCGGCAAGCAGCCTGCGCAGTTTGGCACTGGCACGTACAGCCACTGCCAATAGTGGGCAGTTGGGTGTGACACTCCCGTATAAAGACAAATGGCAAGTGGGCGGAGATATTCGTTTGTCCAGCATCACCGGGTTGAGTGCCAGTGGAGAAACGGCACTTGAGGGCGTTCTGCCTGCCTCTGCAAGCCGTGGCACAGAGAAAAGCATCACGGGGCAAGTGATCGGCAGCAATCTGTTGCAGGTAGGTGACATTTGGTCGGCTAGCACCACACTCAATACCAGCAGCGCGGTCAACGGGCTTTCGCTGTTCCTGTACAACCACACCCAGCTTAAGCAGGGCTGGGCAATCGATTCTTCGATGCAGTTGTATAACCAGAAGGATCAGTTCGGTGGCACCACGAAACGTTTTTCGCCCATGGTGCGCGGAGCGTATCGGATCAAGGAGCAGATCACTCTGGATGCCGATGTGGGGTATGAAATTACCAATTATGGCGGTGGGCAACAAACGAACAAGACGACACGTTTCTTTTTCTCAGGCGGGGTACGCTGGGATTTCTGAGGTGATTGGCTGAGAATAAGTAGCAAGGGGTCGCCGGACTATATCCGGTGACCCCGTTTCATTTTGGTAAAACGAATTCGTGTGTAGTCTGGTAAATTCCGACAATCTTGAAGGGGGCTAAATGAAGATTCATGAGCATCAGGGGAAAGAGATATTGCGCGGATTTGATGTGCCGACACCACGCGGTGTTGCATGCTTCAGTGTTGAAGAGACGGTTGCTGCCGCACGGCAATTGGGCGGCAAGGTTTGGGTGGTCAAGGCGCAAATTCACGCGGGTGGACGCGGCAAGGGCGGCGGTGTGAAGGTGGCCAAATCCTTGGAAGAGGTTCGCTTATACGCCGGGCAGATTCTGGGCATGCATCTGATCACGCATCAGACCGGAGCCGAAGGACAAGTGGTGCGCAGACTGCTTATCGAAGAGGGCGCGCAGATCGTCAGGGAATTCTATCTGGGCATGGTGGTGGATCGCGGATCACAACGTGTGACCTTGCTGGCGAGTAGCGAGGGCGGTATGGAGATCGAAGAAGTCGCCAAACATTCGCCGGAAAAAATCCACAAAGTTCGTATCGATCCGCAATCCGGCCTGACCGCAACCGAGGCCACAAAAGTCGCACGCGATATCGGTATCCCGGATGTGGCAACCGGCGAGGCAGTCAAGGTTCTGCAAGGTTTGTATCGTGCCTTCGTGGAGAAAGATGCGATGCTGGCGGAGATCAATCCTCTGGTGCTGACCGCCGACAATAACGTGATCGCTTTGGATGCCAAGTTCAATTTTGATTCGAATGCGCTGTACCGCCATCCTGAGTTGGTCGCGATGCGTGATCTGGATGAGGAAGATCCGGCCGAGATCGAGGCTTCAAAATTTGACTTGGCCTACATTCAACTCGACGGAAATATTGGCTGCCTGGTGAACGGTGCCGGGCTGGCGATGGCAACCATGGACATCATAAAACTCTATGGCGGGAATCCGGCGAATTTTCTGGATGTGGGCGGCGGTGCAAGCAAGGAGAAAGTCACCGAGGCGTTCAAGCTGATGCTGAAGAATCCCAATCTCAAAGCGATCCTGGTGAATATCTTTGGCGGCATCATGAAGTGTGATGTGATCGCCGAAGGGGTGGTCGCGGCAGCACGCGAGGTCAGCCTCAAAGTGCCGCTGGTGGTGCGTCTGGAGGGAACCAACGTGGAGCTGGGAAAGAAGATCCTGGCAGAATCGGGATTGCCTATTATTTCCGGTAACGATATGGCGGATGCGGCGCAAAAAGTGGTTGCGGCAGCGGGAGGTCAAAAATGAGCATCCTTATCAACAAAGGCACAAAGGTTATCACCCAAGGCATGACCGGCAAGGTCGGCCAGTTCCACACTTTCCATTGCAAGAGTTACGCGAACGGTGCGAATTGTTTTGTAGCGGGCGTGAATCCGAAAAAAGCCGGTGAAGAATTCGAGGGTATACCGGTGTATGCCAGCGTCCTCGATGCAAAAATAGCCACCGGTGCGACGGTTTCGGTGATCTATGTACCACCCTCGGGCGCGGCGGCAGCGATCAACGAAGCGGTGGAAGCCGAACTGGATCTGGTCATCTGCATCACCGAAGGGATTCCGGTGCATGACATGTTGAAGACGCGTTACAAAATGCGTGGCAGTAAAACAATACTGCTTGGGCCAAATTGCCCCGGTCTGATTACGCCGGATGAGATCAAGATCGGCATCATGCCCGGCCACATCCACAAGAAGGGACGTATTGGCGTGGTGTCTCGTTCCGGCACGCTGACCTACGAGGC
This sequence comes from uncultured Sideroxydans sp., assembly GCA_964425955.1. GTDB lineage: Bacteria > Pseudomonadota > Gammaproteobacteria > Burkholderiales > Gallionellaceae > Sideroxyarcus. The sequence continues at coordinate 57,768 of CAYROQ010000011.1, read as the reverse complement.
CGTGGGGCAACTTTCTGCCCTGGGTATGGGACAGTCGTCTTGTGTGGGTATCGGCGGTGATCCGATCAATGGCCTGAAACATCTTGAAGTGATGAGGCTGTTCAACGATGACCCCGATACGGATGCAGTGGTGATGGTGGGTGAGATCGGCGGCAGTGATGAGGAAGAATGCGCGCGCTGGATCAAGGACAATATGCGTAAACCGGTGGTCGGCTTTATCGCGGGCGTCACAGCACCGCCGGGTAAACGTATGGGACATGCCGGCGCGATCATTTCCGGAGGTCAAGGCGGTGCGAACGAGAAGCTGGACGTGATGGAAGAATGCGGTATCCACATCACGCGTAATCCGGCGGAAATGGGACGCACCATGCAAAAAGTGTTGAAAACATGAGAAGGTAGAGGAGAGAAGGGAGAAGAGTATTTGCGCGGTAGCGCAACGCTATTTACCCTTCTTCCTTGAGCGCCGCAGGTGCGCCCCCTTATCCCCTCCCTAGAAAGGTTTGTAAATGTTAGAGATGTTCTCAGCACCGCAGTTTTGGGTGGATGTATTCAAGATCATAATGATCGATCTTTTGTTGTCGGGTGATAACGCGGTGGTGATCGCGCTGGCCTGTCGAAATTTACCCGATGCTCAGAGACGTAAAGGCATTATGTACGGGGTCGGCGGCGCGATCGGTTTGCGTGTTGTGTTGACGTTTTTTGCGGTGAGTCTATTGTCTTTGCCTTACCTAAAGCTGGTCGGAGCGGCTTTGTTGTTGTGGATCGGCGTCAAGCTGATTCTGCCGGAAGAAGAAGGGCACGGCGAAGGCAATATCAAGGCAGAAACGCAATTGTGGGCAGCGGTGAAGACCATCATCATCGCCGATTTTGTGATGAGTCTGGACAATGTGCTGGGTGTCGCAGCGGCAGCAAAAGGCAACGTGTTCTTGCTGGTATTCGGTCTGCTTATCAGTATTCCGCTGATCGCGTGGAGCAGTCAGCTGGTGTTGAAAATGATCGACCGCTTCCCCTTGATCATATTGGCCGGCGGAGCGTTGCTGGGCTACGTGGCCGGTGAGATGCTGGTTGGGGAGCCCGTGTTGCTTCCACTTCTGGAAACACAGCATGCGTTGCATTGGTTGATTCCGATAGCGTGTGCGGTGTTGGTGCTGGCGGTGGGCAAATGGCTGGCATTGCAAAGAAGAGCCGAGGTTCAAGTTGTGGATCTGGTGGATGAGCGGGTTGATACTTCAAATAAAAAATGACAGGAGCTAGAAAAATGAAAATTTTGATTCCGGTCGACGGATCTGACAACGCAATCAGTGCGGTGAACTACGCCATCAAGTTATCGAAAGAATTGGCGAACAGTCCGCAGTTGTTTTTGTTGAATGTGCAATGGAATGTGGCAGCGGGTAACGTCAAGTTGTTCATCAACCAGGATACGATCAACGACTACTACCGTGAGCAGGGCATGGAGGCTTTGAAAGTGGCCCGCTCCGCATTGGAAGCTGCCGAGCTACCCTATCAATACCACATCAGCATCGGTCAACCGGCCGAAGCCATTTTGCAATATGCCGAAGAACAGGGCGTGGATCAGATCGTCGTGGGGGCTCAAGGTCATGAAAGTCTGGCCAATTTGTTGCTGGGGTCGGTGACCAGCAAAGTGGCTAATCTGGCGAAAGTGCCCGTCACGATCACCCGTAAATAAATTTCAATTTACTGATAAATCAATCGGGTATGGTCTGAGATTGAAAAATGTTTTAGTATCTGCGGCGCATGACCCGAGAAACCTCAGAAATTACAAGATCACCGCAAGGCGCACATGAGAAAAACATCCTTTCATAAATCAGACTGGTTCACTGCTTTAGTTGTCGCCCTGGTATTTTTGTTTAGCGGAAATACGGGAGTTGTCCAGAGTTTGGAGCGCAAAGCCTATGACTGGGGAGTCGTGGCCTCAACACGCACTCCCAGCGACAAGATTGCCGTGATTGCTATTGATGATACCAGCATCGCGAATATTGGACGTTGGCCTTGGCCGCGTGAGATTCAGGGGAAGATGCTGGAGATACTGGCCGAAGGTCAGCCTAAAGTCGTCGGACAGACCGCCCTATTCTTCGAGCCGCAAGTAGATGCAGGCCTGGACTACATCCTCAATATCGCCAGCGTTCTTGAAAAGACCTCCCTTAAGAATACCAATCCGGCCGAATGGAAAGAGCTGCAAGGCTTGATGCAGGATGCGTTACTGCATCTGGATAATGATCAAAAATTGGCCGAGAGCATGGCCAAGGTCAACAATGTATTGCTCGGCTTGTATTTTGAGTTGGGTGAGCCCCAAGGCAATCCGGATTCGCCCTTGCCTGACTTTGTTGTGAAAAATAATCTGGTGAATGTGCAGGGTTCTGCCGATGCGCCGTTGCCAGTCCCGTCATTCAATGCGCTGTTTCCGATCCCTGTGCTGGGACAACAGGCTGTCGCAATCGGTCATCTGAACGCCACTCCCGATGTTGACGGAGGGATACGCACCGAGCCTCTGGTGGTGGGTTATTACGACCAGTACTATCCTTCCCTGTCGTTGATGATCGCAGCGAAGAGCCTGAACCTTGAGCCAAAGGATATCAACGTGACCTTGGGTGAGGGTGTCAAGCTGGGTAATCTCAGTATCGCGACGGATCCGGCGCTGCGAATGTTTACGTATTTTTATGCTGACCGGGATGACAAACCCGCTTTTCAAGTGGACTCCTTTTACGATGTGTTGACCGGCAAGATCCCGCCAGAAAAATACAGGGACAAGATCGTTTTGATCGGTTCAACCGCAGCAGGTGTCGGTGCGACGCAGGTCACTCCCATCTCTGCGGCGACACCGCCGGTACTCACGCTGGCACATTCTGTCTCCAGCATCTTGAAGCAAGATTTCTTCATCACTCCCAGTTGGGGCGCGTGGGCGGAACTGGGTATATTCTTGACGGTTGCTTTGTATCTGATCTTGTTGTTGCCACGCTTGAGCGCCGGCCTGGGGGCCGCGATCACCGGCGGACTATTCGTGTTGTTGCTGGCGATCCATTTTGTGCTCATGACAACGCAAGCGATGTGGCTGCAATTGATGTTGCCTGCCGCACTTCTGCTGGTCGGTCATTTGTTGCTGACGACCAAACGTTTCCTGATGACCGAAAAAGGCAAGGAAAAATCCGATGCCGATTCGGCCGAAAGCAACAGGATGTTGGGTTTGGCCTTCCAGGGGCAAGGCCAGCTTGATATGGCTTTCGACAAGTTCCGCAAGGTGCCGCTGGACGATAGTTTGATGGACGTTTTATACAACCTCGGTTTGGATTTTGAGCGCAAACGCCAGTTCAACAAGGCGGAGTCGGTGTTCAAATATATGGCCGACCACAATCCGAAATTCCGCGATCTGGAAGCTCGGACCGCGCAATCCAAAGCCATGGCAGAAACGATTATTCTCGGCGGGTCATCCGGCAGGGGCAATGACAGCACGATGAAGCTGGATCAGGTCGGGATGGCCAAGCCGATGTTGGGGCGCTACCAGATCGAGAAGGAGTTGGGCAAGGGTGCCATGGGGGTGGTGTATCTCGGCAAAGATCCCAAGATCAGCCGCGTCGTGGCGATCAAGACCATGGCATTGGCGCAGGAGTTCGAGGCGGATGAATTGGAAGAGGTGAAAGCCCGCTTCTTCCGTGAAGCCGAGACAGCCGGCCGATTGAACCATCCGCACATCGTCACCATGTACGATGCCGGTGAGGAGCATGACTTGGCCTATATCGCCATGGAATTCCTCAAAGGCAAGGATCTGGTGGCGTACACCAAGCCGGACAGTCTGCTGCCTTTGCCACAGGTGCTGAGTATCGTGGCGCGCGTGGCAGAAGCTCTGGGTTATGCACATTCGTTGAATGTGGTGCACCGCGATATCAAACCGGCCAATATCATGTACGACCTGGAAAGCGATACCGTTAAGGTGACCGACTTCGGCATCGCGCGCATCACCGATTCCAGTAAAACCAAGACCGGCATGGTGTTGGGAACCCCCTCCTACATGTCACCGGAACAGCTGTCGGGAGCCAAGATCGGCGGACAATCCGATCTGTTCTCGCTGGGAGTGAGTCTCTACCAAATGGCGTGTGGTAAGCTTCCTTTCGTGGGTGATTCGATGGCGCAATTGATGTTCAGAATCGCCAATGAACCGCCAACGGACATTCTGATGATCAACCCGGATGTCCCGCCATGTGTGGTCGCCATAATCGAAAAGGCAATTGCGAAGAAGGTTGAAGACCGGTATGAAAATGGCGCGGCGATGGCAGAGGCGCTTCGGCAGTGTGCTGCGACACTGAAATGAATAACAAGGGCGAGGACAGGACGTGAACGTGAATGAGGCGCTGGAGATAGTCAGCCAAACCCATCCGGGTATGGTGCGTTCACATAATGAGGATAGCCTGGCCTTTGATGCGCAGCACGGCCTCGTTGTACTCGCTGACGGAATGGGTGGATATAACGCGGGTGAAGTTGCCAGCGGCATTGCGGTTTCTGTGCTGACCAGCGAGATCAGGCACCGCCTCGAAGAAGTTGATCCGGCGAAGACGGACGTGGCATCAGGTGACGAGTTCGGAGTGGTGTTATTGCGCGACAATGTTAAGAAGGCCAATCTTTCCATTTTCAACGCTGCGCAAAGTCAACCACAATATGCGGGAATGGGAACCACCATCGTTGCCGGTTTATTCTACGATGACCGTCTGGTTGTTGCGCACGTGGGAGATTCACGCCTATATCGCCTGCGTGGGGAGGTATTGGAAACCATCACGCGAGACCACTCTCTGTTGCAGGATCAGATTGATAGCGGTGTCATCAGCAAAGAACTGGCAAAACTATCAAAAAACAAGAATCTGGTGACCCGCGCGGTGGGTGTCGAGGCCGATGTGGTTCCGGAATTGCATGTACATAAGGTTGAGGTCGATGACATCTACCTGTTCTGCTCGGATGGATTGAACGATATGGTGGAGGATGAAGATATCTGCTCCACGGTACAGATGCTGCGGGGCAACCTGACGCTGGCGGCCAGTCAGCTGCTGGAACAGGCAAATGACAACGGTGGTCGCGATAATGTGTCCGTAGTTCTGGTCAAGGTCAAGGCGAGTTATGCCACTCCCAAAGGATGGTGGACGAAGTTGAAATCTTGGTTTAAGAATTGAAGCTGTAACAAGTTAATACAGGAAAATTGAAATGTCGGCAAAACTGATACTGAGTATGGACGGGGCGGTGATCAAAGAGTATCCGCTTACCAAAGAGCGGACCACTATAGGGCGCAAACCGCACAATGATATTGTCATAGACAACTTGGCTGTGAGCAGCGAGCATGCGGCCATCATCACTATTTTGAACGACTCATTCTTTGAAGATTTGGGCAGCACCAATGGCTCCATTGTCAACGGACTGTCCACACAAAAGCATTTTCTTCAGAATAGCGACATCATTGAAATCGGAAAATACAAACTTAAATATTTGAACGACCAGCCAACCCAGACATCGGCTGACGATTTCGAAAAGACCATGGTGTTGCGTGCACCAGTCAAGGGGTCACCCGCTCCCAAAGCGGATGAGAGTTTTAACCGAACCCAAGTCGATGTGGTGAGTGGTGTGCCCAAACATGAATCGACCACAAAATTCAATGCGACTTCCCCAAAGGTCGATGTTTCACCCGCGACTCCTGCTCCGGTAGTCAACCAAACACCGGCAGCCGTGATACAGATTCTGAATGGCCCTAATCTGGGTAAAGAGCTGGAGCTCAGCAAGAACCTCACCACACTAGGGAAGCCCGGCGTACAGGTGGCCGTACTTGCGCGCCGCCCTCATGGATATTTCATCACACACGTTGAAGGAGGCAGTTTTCCTTTGGTGAATGGGTCTTCAGCGGGCGAGCAGCCGCATCAGTTGAATGATCATGACATTATTGAACTGGCCGGTATCAAGATGGAGTTCTATTTCAAAGCCTGATTCAGAGCAAGCAGGTTGACCATTAGTCTGATCAAGCCTTGAGTTGAGGAGAAGAGAGGTACATGAAAAAGCACGCACTTCTCATTGGCTTGGGGTTCTTGGCAGTTCTGCTATTTATCGGCGATGCAGCTAAGTTCTACAACCTTGGTTTTGTACAATTTGCTGATGCGAAATTGTATGACTACAGGATGAGGCTTACCCTGCCGCACGACTCCGATGATCGTATTGTCATACTGGACATCGATGAAAAAAGTCTGAAACAGGAAGGTCGTTGGCCATGGGGACGGGACAAACTTTCCAAACTCATGGACGAACTGTTCGATCACTACAATGTGGCCGTAGTCGGTTTCGACGTGGTCTTTGCTGAAAAAGACACCAGTTCGGGTTTGAAAGTTCTGCAGGAGTTAGGTCAAAAACAATTTAAAGATGTCGAGCAGTTCCAGACGGTGTTGAGCCAAGTGCAGCCGCATCTTGAATATGACGCGATGTTTGCCAGCAAGCTCGAGCAGCGCAAAGTGGTTTTGGGTTATTACTTCAGCAATAGCGAATCGGGCGTTACGGCCAGTACCTCTGGCGCACTTCCGGAACCGGCATTTACTGCCGGTTCGTTCAAAGGCCGTTCGATCAACTTCATGAAGTGGGACAGTTTCGGCGCCAACCTGCCCGAACTGCAAATAAAAGCTGCCAGCGCGGGACATTTCAATCCCGTTGTTGATTTTGACGGAGTGGTTCGACGTATTCCAATGATCGTTGAACACAACGGCAATTATTACGAATCACTTTCGCTGGCTGTGGTGCGTTCCGTGTTGGACATGCCCAAGTTGGTACCCGGTTTCGTGACGGGGCAGAACAAAGACTACGGCGGGCTGGAATGGCTCACGCTGGAGTCGCCGCAAGGTAACTTGAATATACCCGTTGATGGGGAAGTCAGTGCATTGGTCCCCTTTCGCGGAGGGCGCGGGACGTTCCGCTATATTTCGGTTTCAGATGTGTTAAGTGAGCGCGTTCAGGTCGCAGACTTGCAAAACAAGATCGTTTTGGTCGGTACTTCTGCTCCCGGATTGATGGATATGCGAACTACCCCTGTGGGCGAGGTGTATCCCGGTGTGGAGGTGCATGCGAATATGGTCAGCGGCATCCTCAGCCAGAGTGTGAAACAGAATCCGCCATATGTTGTGGGTGCGAACGTTGTTTTGTTGCTGCTCATAGGATTGACCTTGAGTCTGATTTTGCCGCTATTGAGTCCGGTGCGGGGAATGCTGGTCACAATCGGCATGATCATGGCCGATATTGTGCTGAATAAATGGCTGTGGTCCAGCGGAGATATCGCATTGCCATTGGCTGGCGGCATCCTCATGATTCTGACCTTGTTCGCCTTGAACATGACCTTTGGCTATTTCGTGGAATCACGCGCAAAGAAACAGATCACCGGCTTGTTTGGTCAATACGTCCCTGGTGAATTGGTTGATGAAATGGCGAAGAATCCCGGAGCTGTCTCGATGGAGGGCGAAAGCCGCGAGATGTCCATCCTGTTTTCAGATGTGCGCGGGTTTACTACGATATCCGAAGGGCTTGAGCCCAAAGAATTGTCACTGTTGATGAATGAGTTTCTGACCCCGCTCTCACGCATCATCTATAAGCAACGCGGCACGATCGACAAGTACATGGGCGATTGCATCATGGCATTCTGGGGGGCACCGTTGGCGGATGAGAGGCATGCGTATAACGCGATCATGGCGGGTCTGGAGATGCAGCGAGCATTGGCTGAACTTCAGCCGCATTTCAAATCGCGCGGATGGCCTGAAATACAAATTGGTGTGGGTATCAACACCGGGCGTGTCAGCGTGGGAAACATGGGTTCGGAAGTGCGAGTGGCCTATACGGTGATGGGTGATGCGGTGAACCTCGCTTCCAGATTGGAAGGTATCACCAAGGAATACGGAGCACAGATGCTGGTTGGAGAATTGACCAAACTTGCAGCTCCCGAGTTTGCCTACCGTGAAGTTGATTTAGTCCGTGTCAAGGGCAAAGAGAAACCGGTGACGATCTTCGAACCGATCGGGCTGAATTCGGAAGTCGCTATGGAGGTGTTGGAGGAACTCAAGCTATTTCACCAAGTATTGAAGCTGTATCGCAAGCAGGATTGGGATAAAGCGGAATTGCAACTTCTGAGTTTGTGCAACATGAATCCGCAAAGCAAGCTGTATAAGGTCTACGCCGAGAGAGTGGCTTTTTGCCGTAGGAACCCACCGGGGGAAAATTGGGACGGAGTTTTCGTCTTCAAAACAAAATGAGTAAATCTCGATGAATCTCAGAGTATTAGGCTGTAGCGGAGGCATCGGTGGGAATTCTCGCACGACGTCTTTCTTATTGGATCACGATGTATTGATCGATGCGGGTACCGGATTAGGCGAATTAAGTCTGGCGGAAATGAGCCGGATCGATCATATTTTCATCACACACTCCCATCTCGATCACATCGCCTGCCTGCCGTTGCTGGTAGATAGTGTTGGATTCTTGCGCAACAAGCCTCTGAACATTCATGCCACTGCCGAGACGCTGGCCATACTGCAAACGCATATTTTTAATTGGGAGATATGGCCCGATTTCGCGGCGATTCCCAACCTCAATCAACCGGTGATGCGTTACGAGGAAATCAAACTGGGAAAGACAGTGGATTTGAGTGGCAGAAAGCTGACTCCGCTACCCGTCAATCACGTGGTACCTGCCGTGGGATTTCACATTGACAGCGGAAAATGCAGTTTGGTATTCAGCGGCGATACCACTACGTGTGATGCATTTTGGCGGGCGGTGAATCAGATTGGCAATCTGCGCTATCTCATCGTTGAAACCGCTTTTTCTGATGCTGAAAAAGAATTGGCAGTTTTATCCAAACACCTTTGCCCAAGTTTGCTTGCAATCGAGTTGGATAAACTTGAATTGCGCCCGGAAATCTACATCACACATCTGAAGCCAGGTGAGGTCGAATTGACGATGCGCGAGATCAGCGAAAAAGTGCGGGGTCTGGCCCCCCGGATTTTGAAAAACGGACAGAAATTCGAACTTTGATCGAAACGCGAATATGAACAATGTATTGGACATCCGTGTGCTGGCTGCATTGGAACCTATTTCCTCTTTTAGTCCGGTACGCCTGCGTGAAATACTTGATTATTGTCACGTGGAAAGTATCGCGCCCGGTCAGGACCCCTTTGCGGAGCGTTCGCTGGACGGGCAGTCGGTCTACCTGTTGCGGGGTGAATTGGAGGTTGACTACATCGACGGTAATCGTGTGGTGATTCGGGCTAATTCCGAGTGGGCCAGACATCCGATAGGCAAGCGCCAGCCGGCGATCCGTTCGTCCAAGGCCTTGAGTCTGGTGCAGTTGCTAAGAGTGGATGATGAATTGCTGGACAGGATGGTGACGTGGGATCAGTTCGCCAACCAGGATGATGCCAAACCCAATCACGACAAGGATGGCCCGGAAGCATCCGTGCGCAGGTTGCTTAATTCTGGCATGTTCAGCGCAGAGAATCTGAACCATGGGCCTTTCGCGCACCTACCGCCCGCGAATATCGGAAAATTACTCGGCAGGGTCGAGGCGCTCGCAGTTTGGGAAAAAGATGTGATCATTCGCGAGGGAGAGGAAGGCGATTATTATTACCTTATCGAGAGTGGTCGCGCACAGGTCTCGCGTTTGGTAGGAGGAGCCAATCTTATTTTGGCGGAACTAAAAGCCGGAGATGTATTCGGCGAAGAAGCACTTATCTCGGAATCCAAGCGAAACGCCACAGTCTCGATGAAAAGCAACGGCGTATTGTTGCGGTTGAAGAAACAGGATTTCCAGGAGTTGATGAAAGAGCCGTTGCTGCGACGTATCGATTTTCAGGAAGCGAAGCAGAAAATCTCGCAGGGTGCGATCTGGCTGGATGTGCGCCATCCGCCGGAATTTCGCTATGACAAATTGCCCAACGCGATCAACGTACCATTGAATGACATTCGAAATGCGATCAATGTATTAAACAAATCGAACGCTTATATTGCCTATTGCCAAAGTGGACGTCGAAGTGCGGCAGCTGCATTCATCCTGGCGCAGGCAGGTTATGACACCTATGTTTTGGAAAACGGTTTGTGGTCGGTACCCAAGACGCAACAACAATAAAGACAGGGAAAGTAGATGAATAGTCCAGTGCAGGGTAGTGCAAGTGAGATGGGGGTCAGGCTGGAGTTCACCCGCAGCCTCAATCATGTCACCAACAAAATCCATGCGACCAGCAACATCGACGAGATCATGCTGGATGTCAGCAAAGACATCTGCGCCTTGTTCAACGCCGACCGTCTCACCATCTATGTGGTGGGGGATGACAAGGCGTCACTGGTTTCGAAGGTCAAGACCGGACTGAACTCTTTCAAGGATCTTAAACTCCCCATCGCCGAACAGAGTATCGCGGGCTTTGCCGCATTCAATAAAAAGCTGCTCAATCTGAAGGATGTCTACGACGCGCAGGAATTGTCCTTGCACAGCGCCACGTTGCATTTCCTGCAGGATGTGGACAAGCGCACCGGATACCGCACCAAACAGATGCTGGTCGCCCCGATCGTCGAGGAAAACGGTGATCTGGTCGGGGTGATGCAGGTCATCAACAACAAGGCGGGATTGCCCTTCCCGGTCATGGTAGAGGAAGGTGCGCGTGAGTTGGCACAAACCTTGGCCGTGGCATTACGCCAGCGCCAGCAACAGGCTGGGTCGGTCAAGACCAAATACGATTATCTGGTGTCAGACGCTGTGATGTCTGCGGCAGAATTCGAATTGGCAACGCGCACGGCAAGACGCAAAGGCGTGGACGTTGAAGATGTATTGTTGGACGAATTTCAGGTCAAACCGGATTCGCTGGGCAAGGCGCTCTCGAATTTCTTCGGCGTGCCCTATGAGCCTCACAAGGGCGATCGTATCAAACCCACCGAATTGCTGAGAAATCTGAAACGCGAATACGTTGAGAGCAGTCATTGGGTGCCGATCGATGACAGCCCCGATGGGGTAGTCATACTGACAACGGATCCTGAGAGGATCCAAGCATCGCGCGTCGTCAATAACATCTTTCCCAAAAACAGGCTGATCTACAAAGTCTGCACCCTGCGCGAGTTCCGTGCCACTCTGGATCTGTTCTATGGAGGTGGCGGTGGCGGAGTAGGCGATATCACGGGAAGCTTCTCGGATATGGAAGGTTCTGTTGATGATTTGCTCACTTCATTGGGTGGCGATGAAGACGAAGAAATGAGCAGTCTTAACCAGGACGATGTCAGTGCTGCGGCAGACAACGAACTGGTCAAACTGGTCAACAAGATTATCGTGGATGCCTACAAGATGGGTGCATCGGATATTCATATCGAACCCGCTCCCGGTAAGGGAAAAACGTTGATCCGTGTGCGCAAGGATGGCTCGCTGTTGAATTACATCGAGGTTCCATCAAACTATCGCAATGCATTGGTGACGCGCCTCAAGATCATGTGCGACCTTGATATCTCCGAGAAGCGCAAGCCGCAGGACGGCAAGATAAAATTCAAGAAATACGGGCCGTTGGACATCGAACTTCGTGTTGCGACCATACCTTCGCAGGGCGGAGTGGAAGACGTGGTGATGCGTATATTGGCTTCCGGCGATCCGATCCCGCTGGACAAGATGGGCTTCTCCGAGCGTAACCTCAAACTCGTCAAACAGACGGTTTCCAAGCCGTACGGATTGTTCTTCGTCTGCGGTCCAACCGGTTCAGGCAAGACCACTACGTTGCATTCGATTTTGAAACATATCAACACGCCGGACACCAAGATTTGGACAGCTGAAGACCCGGTAGAAATTACCCAAAAAGGTTTGCGCCAGGTACAAATCAACAAGAAGGCTGGACTGGACTTCGCCACCATCATGCGGGCATTTTTGCGTGCAGATCCCGATGTGATTATGGTCGGTGAAATGCGCGACAAAGAAACCGTGGCGACGGGTATCGAAGCATCCCTTACGGGGCACCTGGTGTTCGCCACCTTGCACACCAACAGCGCACCGGAATCTATCATCCGTTTGTTGGATATGGGCATGGATCCCTTCAATTTTGCCGATGCGTTGCTGGGCATCCTGGCGCAACGCCTGGCCAAGCGTTTGTGCAAGGACTGCAAAAAGGCACATGTGGCCACGCAGGATGAGATCAAAGCGTTGCTGTCGGAATATGCACTTGAGTTGATGAACACCGCGACGTGGAAGATGGATCCGAACACTGCGTACAAGAATCTTTATGCGGAGTGGGTCAAGTTATTCAGTGACGATAAAGGTCAGATCACGCTTTACGAAAAGGTGGGCTGCGAAAAGTGTTCAGGAACAGGTTACCGGGGGCGGGTCGGTTTGCACGAGTTGCTGATCGGGACAGACCCGGTGAAAAAAGCCATACAGGAGCATGCACGTGTGGCCGAACTTTTTGCGATTGCCCTGGAAGAGGGGATGCGCACACTGAAACAGGACGGGATTGAAAAAGTATTGAGCGGCATTACCGATATCCATCAAGTGCGCGCAGTTTGTATCAAGTAATTTGAAGAGAATGAAACATGGATAACACCAGAATGATTTCCTTCAAGGCGCAAGAAAAAGAACAGCGCGCCATGGTGGAAGGATTACTCAACCGCCTGAGCAATCTGAATGCCATCGGTGCCGCGTTGTCCAGCGAGCGCGATATCAATCGCCTGCTGGAAAATATTCTGGATGCAGCCAAGAAAATCACCAATGCGGATGCCGGGACGTTGTATCTGGTGGATGTCGAGAAACAGATACTGACCTTTGAGATCCTTAGCAACGATTCGCTCAAGATTCGCATGGGCGGAACGTCGGGCGTTCCGATTCCGTTCTACCCGATTCAACTCTATGTTGACGGCCAGCCCAATAACGCGATGGTGGTCAGCCACGCGGCATTAAGCGGGGAGACGGTGAATATCTCGGACGCCTACATTGCGGCGGGATACGACTTTTCCGGCACCAAAAAATTCGATGCCAAGACCGGCTACCATTCCCGCTCTTTCCTTGCCGTGCCGATGCGCAATCACGATAACGAGATCATTGGTGTGTTGCAGCTCATCAATGCGACGGAAGCAGCTACAGGCAAGGTGTTGAGGTTCTCGAAAGACGACCAGAAACTGCTTGAATCACTGGCCTCCCAGGCTGCCATTGCAATCAGCAATCGTCGGCTGATCCAGCAACTTGAAGATCTTTTTGAATCCTTCATCAGTCTTATCAACACCGCGATCGACGACAAGTCGCCTTACACCGGCGGACATTGCGAACGGGTGCCAACGCTGACCATGATGCTGGCTGAAGCGGCGAACCGTTCCAAACACGGCTCGTTAAAAGACTTTAACCTGACCGACAAAGATCGCTACGAATTGAAGATCGCGGGTTTGTTGCACGATTGCGGCAAGATCACGACGCCGGTACACGTGGTCGATAAATCAACCAAATTACAAACCATCTTTGATCGGATCCACTTGGTTGATACGCGCTTCGAAGTGCTGAAACGGGACGCGGAGATCGAATACTTACGTGGAATCAAAACGCAGGATGAATTTGAGAGCACTGTCCGGCAACTCGACGAAGACCGTGAATTTCTGCGTCATTCAAATATTGGTACAGAGAAGATGTCTGAGTCCGACGTGGCACACGTGCTACGGATCGCCCAGTACCAATGGAGCAACGTGCAGGGCGAACGGGTTGATTTTCTTACTGCGGAAGAACTCGAAAACCTGACGATCAGAGCCGGCACGCTGACGGCTAATGAGCGCCAGATCATCAACCACCACATCCTGGTCACCATCAAGATGTTGGAATCACTGCCATGGCCAAATCACCTAAAACGTGTGCCCGAATACGCCGGCGGGCATCATGAGCGGATGGATGGCAAGGGTTACCCCAAAGGCCTGACGCGTGAACAAATGTCAGTACAGGCGAGATTGATGGGCATTGCCGACATCTTTGAGGCGCTTACCGCCAAAGATCGCCCGTATAAAGAAGGCAAAACGCTGACTGAATCGCTGAATATTTTAGGCAAGTTCAAAGAAAGTGGTCACATTGATCCCGACCTGTTCGATGTGTTCATTCGCGAAAAAGTCTACTTGGAATATGCACACCGTTTTTTGGCGGCTGAACAAATTGATGCGGTCGATGAAAGCAAGATTCCCGGATACGTCCCGTGACTGACAAAAAACGTCAGTCATCTTGCGCATTTCGTAGGTCGGGTTACCAAATTGCAGCTTGAAGCAGTGCCTAACAGTACATATTGACGGTGGCATGTAACCTGCTAGTATTCGCCCGCACACCGTGTGTGTATCCCGCTAAGGGAAAATTTAAAATCCTCCAAGGAGAAAAATTATGAAGCAAGTTCAAAAAGGTTTTACGCTGATTGAATTGATGATCGTGGTTGCGATCATCGGTATTCTGGCTGCGGTGGCAATTCCGGCTTATCAGGACTATGTGACTAAGGCCAAGTTGTCCAAAGTGACCTCCACTCTGGATCCTTTGAAACTGGCAATGGTGCAGTACTACCAAGAGAATGGTAGCTTTCCAAGTGCGAGCATCACCAGCACGGCAACGACTCAAACTGCTGTAACAGCAGGCGATCTGTGGAGTTCCCTTGGCTTGACTTACATCCCGATTGTGCCCGCCGAATTGGCTTCGATCACTGTGGACGCAGGTGGAGTGCTGTCGTTGACATTTGCCGGCACTGGTGTTGGAACTGGCATTGATGGTCTGATCTTGGTCCAGACCGCACTGGTTGGCGGAACTGGAATTACATGGCCTTGCACAACTGCTAGCACTACAGTTACTTCAACAGTTGCTAAGAAATACTATAACTGCGTGTAATTGAAGTTTATGTTGCTAGACGAACCCCTCTGCGGAGGGGTTCGTTTTTTGTGCGTCAATAAATGCAAAAAATAATCCGATACTTTCACCAACATGACCGCGGTTGGGTGTTGTCACTTTTTGTAGCTTGCTGCTGCGTCTATTTGCCGTTTTTGGGCAATCCGTTTTTCTTCGATGACCTGAATTTCTTCACGGGTGTAATACCGGGTCAGTATGCGCATTCGATATTTCAATTCAATCTGCGTTGGTTTCCCTATTACTCTCTTGGATGGACAGAGGAAGTCTTCAGTGATGTTGTGCCGCACTTTTTTCACTTGGGCAATCTGCTGTTGCATGCAACCAACACGATTTTGGTTTTTTACGTGTTGCGCAAGATTGTCGGGGCAGTGAATCAAGATCGCCAAAACTCACCGGAACTCATACTGGGTGCGTGGATCGCTGCGCTGATATTTGCTGTACATCCCGTCGCCGTGTTTGCAGTTGGCTATACCATCCAGCGCAGCATCGTGATGGCGACCTTGTTCGTACTGTTGATGCAAATGGCTTACTTGAGAGGAATGCTGACAGGCCAAATACGCTGGTTGGTTCTCTCAGTTACATGTTACTTCCTGGCGGTATTCTCCAAAGAGCACAGTTTTCTTGCTCCCGCAATCCTGGCATCGTTGACGCTTTTGCTGCGATCAAAGATATCCATATCGAAGCGCGCTTTGTGGCTGACTTGGAGTGCATTATTCGCGGTAGCCGTGCTGGTGACGTTGCGTTCACGCGGGGTGTTGGGTATTGCCTATGAACCCATGGCGGCAGAATTGTTTGAGCAACAAGGCCTGTTGGCAAGCACGCCAATGTTGCATTTGTTAAGCGCAATGACGCAAGCAGGTTTGTTTTTCAAATACCTCTTTTTGTGGATATTTCCGAACGTATCGTGGATGTCGGTGGATATGCGCGAACCCTTTGTTACAACTTCGACCGACTGGTACGGCTGGATGTGCCTGCTAGCGTTCATGGTTTACGGCATTGTTGCGACAAGATGGTTATTGCGTGGAGGGAAAATGGGTTTGATCGGGTTTGCACTGCTCTACCCTTGGTTGCAGTTCGGCATTGAGTTGGTTGGCATTCGTGTGCAGGAGCCGTTCGTTCTCTACCGCAGCTATTTGTGGATGCCGGGAATGCTCATTTTTGTACCTTTGTTAATGATGGAATTCCCCACAATCAAAACGAAATTGATTTTTGGATGTTTGGTTGTGATGCTCATTCCTCTGGCTTGGAATCGGTTGTGGGTCTTTGCGGACAGCTATCGGCTGTGGAACGACGCGGCGATATTGTTGAAACATGATCGTGTCGCCGGTGCTGATCGGGTTTACTACAACCGAGGTCAAGCTTTGTTGGCACAGAAAAAGTGGGACGAGGCAGCGAAAGATTTCGAATGCTCTGTATCGTTAAGTCCGCAACTCGCCCCGATACATCACTTGCTGGCCGAGGCGTACAGAAACTCGGGCCGATTACAGGAAGCGCTGGCGCAGTTTGATGCAGCCATTTCCATCAATGGAAATGATGACCGATATCATTTTGGTAAGGGGATGGTCTTGAGACAATTGGGACGAAAAGAGGAATTCAGAGCTGAGATGATACTTAGTTGCCGGTTGAATAATTTCGTAGCTTGCCTGATGGTGTCACCATCTGGAAAGTAACTCCGCGACGCTGGAATAATTATTTCAATAATTCAGAAGGATAGCGGCACTATAAAATATTTCAAGAAATCGCTAAAGTTAATTCTAACAGCGCCGATACGTGATCTGTGCTTCTGACCGTGCCCCCTCGCGGTGATTGGCACTCCCCCCCGAGCCGTTCCTGCTTGCATACAGGAGCGGCTCATTTTTTTGTAGGTTTTTTCCCTACATGAATATCAGAAAATCACCGATTTTCTTATGCACCTACCTCTCGCAAAATGCGACCGTCGAAATGAGACACCAAACTGTTTAAGCGAGGGGGCTGAAATGAACACCAATCAAATTCACGAAGAAATCAAGGAAACCAATCTCTCATACATGATGCTGGCTCAACAAATGATCAGGGACGACAAAGCAAGTGCGATCTTTCGTTTGGGAGTCAGTGATGAGTTGGCCGAATTGATCGTAGGCCTTTCACCGGCGCAGATGTTAAAGATGGCAGCATCCAATATGCTTCTGTGCAGATTCCGTTTTGATGAACGGTTGCTGTTGAACATGATCACCGATTACAACAAAGACCGCATGATGTCTCAGACACATACCACCATTCTGATGGCCGGTCAGCCTGCAGAATTGCTCGCCGCATAGCCGGAGACGATGATGCGAAACACGAGTGTGGTGAACGAGGCGCGCGAGATTCAAATCGCAGTAGAACTGATCGAATTGGGTGCTCGCTTGCAGCTGTTGCAGGAAGAGACTCATCTCAGTCGTGAGCGGCTCCTGCGACTCTATAAGGAAGTCAAGGGCGAATCTCCATCAAAAGGCATGTTGCCCTATTCAACGGACTGGTTTATGAGTTGGCTACCGAACATCCACTCATCCCTGTTCATGGGCGTACACCAATATTTATTGAAGAACGCCAATCTGCTTGGCGTAGAAGCACTGATCAAGAGTTATCGTTTGTACCTTGAACAGATCGAAGTGAGCGGCGGTGAACCGGTACTGAGTGTTACCCGGGCTTGGTTTCTGATACGTTTTTTTGATGCGGGCATGTTGCAACTTACTACCTGCAAGGATTGCGGCGGACAGTTCGTTATACATACCAATGAACTCTATGACGAGTATATCTGCGGAATTTGCCGCCCTCCCTCGCGTGCAGGAAAAACCAAGAAAGCAGCATTGGCCGAACTCGCTGCCGCCTAAAGAAAGAATTGCCGCCGCCGCTACTACTGAAGAGTTATCTCAGGAGTGGCGGCTTTTTCGTTACCGGATACAGAACATGAAAAGTCATGGAAATATCCAGTTGTTCGTGGGATGAACGAATTTTTTGGCTGATAGGATTCAGTGGTGCAATTTCAAATGCAAAAGCGACGGGGTGAATCATGTTAGTGATCGTTGGCTATATTGTGGTTCTGGGTTCGGTGTTCGGTGGATACGCTATAGCCGGGGGGCACCTGGGTGGCCTTTGGCAGCCGGTTGAGGTGTTGATGATTGGCGGTGGAGCCATGGGTGCACTGTTAGTGGGAAATACCATGAAGGCGGTCAAAGCGACATTCAAAGACCTGCCAAATGTATTTAAAGGTGCCAAATACAGCAAAGAAACTTACATGGAGCTGATGGCACTCATGTACGAACTGCTGGGCAAAGTGCGCAAGGAAGGCATGATGTCCATTGAGGGTGATGTTGAGAAGCCCGAAGACAGCCCGATCTTCAGCAAGTACCCCAAGATACTTTCAGACCACCATGTGGTCGAGTTCATCACCGATTATTTGCGGATCATGGTGAGTGGAAATCTCAACGCGATGGAGATCGAGAACCTGATGGATCTCGAGATCGAAACGCATCACCACGAAGCAATGGTTTCATCACACGTTATAGCCAAGCTGGGGGATGGTATGCCGGCATTCGGTATCGTCGCTGCGGTGATGGGCGTTGTTCATACTATGGAGTCTGTCGGCATTCCTCCTGCGGAACTTGGAATATTGATTGCTCATGCACTGGTTGGAACATTTCTTGGGATATTGCTGGCATACGGTTTCGTCGGGCCTCTTGCAGCGA
Source organism: uncultured Sideroxydans sp. (assembly GCA_964425955.1). Lineage (GTDB taxonomy): Bacteria > Pseudomonadota > Gammaproteobacteria > Burkholderiales > Gallionellaceae > Sideroxyarcus. Next base: position 39,177 of record CAYROQ010000011.1, on the reverse strand, counting down.
CACTGGAACAGAAAGCCGAGGAAGGCAGCAAGATGTTCCAGGCGGTCAAAGTCGTGTTGCTCGCCAATCTCAACGGATATGCACCGGCGATGGCCGTGGAGTTTGGGCGCAAGGTGCTGAACTCGACCGATCGCCCGGGCTTCGCCGAACTGGAAGAACACGTCAAACAAAAACGTTAAAAAATAGAAATCGTTGAGTCATGGCTGACGACAAAAACAAGCGCCCCATCGTAATCAAGCGCATCAAAAAGGTGGCCGGGGGGCATCACGGAGGCGCGTGGAAGATCGCCTATGCGGACTTTGTGACAGCGATGATGGCGTTCTTTTTACTCATGTGGTTGTTGGGTTCGACTGCCAAAGGTGACCTGCAGGGAATTGCAGAATATTTTAAAACGCCATTGAAAGTCGCTCTGATGGGCGGTTCAGGTAGCGGTGACAGTTCCAGCATCATCAAGGGAGGCGGTAAAGATCTTACGCGTACCGAAGGTCAGGTCAAGGAGGGGGAGCTGCCTTCGGAAAAGAAAACCATCAACCTGAAGGCGGCCAATGAAGAATTTCTGCGCTTGGAAGCCAAAAAAGAAATCGATCATCTGAGGGAATTGAAAAAGACCATCGAAGCCTCGATCGAGAACAACAAAAAACTCCAGCAATTCAAAAAACAGATTCTTTTGGATCTGACCACTGAAGGATTGCGCATTCAAATCGTGGATGAAAAGAACCGCCCGATGTTCCAGAGCGGCAGTGCGAAGTTGGAAGATTACACGCGCGATATTTTGCGGGAAATCGGCAAGATGCTGAATGAGATGCCCAACAAAATCAGCCTGTCGGGGCACACCGATGCACAGGCATATGTCACCGCAGGAGGACGCTACAGCAATTGGGAGTTGTCCGCAGACCGTGCCAACGCCTCTCGCCGCGAGCTGATTGTGGGAGGTTTAGGCGACGAAAAAATCGTTCGAGTAGTCGGACTGTCATCCGCCGTGCTGTTCGACAAGGAGCAGCCGCAAAATCCGATCAATCGCCGTATCAGCATCATCGTAATGAACAAAAAAGCGGAAGAGGCAGCGCAGCAGGATGGAGGGACTGTGCAAATTGATGCAGAGAATGGTGATGTGGGAGAAGCGCTTGGCGCTTCCGGCGTTCCGGCAGCGACGAATGATGCAGCTGTCCAGCAGGTTGCCCAACCAGTTGCCCAGCCGACCGGGCATTAAAGAACAACATTGCCATGCCGAAATGAACATAGCCGAGGGAATTATTTTTATGCAACAACACCGGACAGGGGAAGATCATGAATGATTGGTGGAGCAAACTTTCGCTAAAGAACAAGCTGCAATTTCCGATCCAGTTTATTTTGCTGGTGATCATGATCATGGCTCAGCGTACAGCTCTGGACAAGTTCGAGGAGCGGGTATTGGAAGAAGCGCGCCAAAAAGCGGTGGTGTCGGCGGATGGCGTATTAAACGGCCTCAACATGCTGATGCTCAACGGCATCATCAGCGATGCAGACCAGCGCAAACTGTACGTGGACAAGATGGGTGCTTCAGATCATGTAATCGACCTTAGAGTGATCAGAAACAAACCGGTACAAGATCAATTCGGCCCGGGATTACCGACTGAGCAGGCTAAGGATGATTTGGATCGCCTGGCGTTGTCCTCCGGAAAAGAGCAAACCAGATTATTGGCATCCAATGGCAAGAACTCGTTGCGTGTCGTGGTTCCCTTCATTGCGCAAAAGAATTTCAGAGGTACCAACTGTCTGATGTGCCATACCGTCCCCGAGGGGACAGTGAATGGGGCGGCGAGTATCACAGTGGACATCACCGAAGAGTTTGCAGTAATGAATCGCGCCAACGTCATTCTCTGGACGGCACAGATCGGTGTGCAAGTGATCCTGTATTTCCTGATCGGATGGTTGATCAGCCTGGTCATACGTCCCACACAGGAATTGCAAAAAGTGATGCAGGCGATGCAGGCGGACGGCGATCTTTCCAAGCGCGTTCTGGTCAGGAGTCAGGATGAGATCGGCAAGACAGCACGATCGTTCAATGATCTGGCCAATAGTTTCCAGGTGATTGTCAGTCAAGTGGAGGGGCATGCCAAGCATGTTGCCAGCGCGGCGCATTCGCTTGCCCTTGACGCTGAAGAACTTTCGCTGGGCTCGCAGAAACAATCTGATACCGCGAACATAACATCAGGCACGGTTGAACAAGTTAGCAGCAGCGGGGCGATGGTTGCGGATAGCGCGGATAGAGTCGCAAGACTATCGGCGGAAACACTTGAACGCGCCAATCGTGGTCAGGCGAGTTTGCAGGAGATGGTGCAGGAGATTGAACGTGTGGAAATCGCAGTAAAGGAGATCGCAACAGCGGTAGGTGAATTTGTAAACAACACCCAAAGCATTACAAGTATGACCCAGCAGGTACGCGATATTGCGGAACAAACCAACCTCCTAGCCTTGAATGCCGCCATCGAGGCCGCTCGTGCGGGTGAGCAGGGCCGAGGCTTTGCAGTGGTGGCGGATGAAGTGCGCAAATTGGCCGAAAAATCTGCACACTCCGCTTCACAGATTGATGAGGTCACACAGTTGTTGGGAGGGCAGTCCAGTCAAGTAGAACGAACCGTGCAGCGGGGGCTGGTTGCATTGCAAAGCAGTCAGGAGCACATAAAAGAAGTTGCGGGTGTCCTGACTGAAGCAAACGCATCGGTTGAAAAAGTCAATCATGGTTTGGAAGAGATATCGCAATCCGTCAACAAACAGCGTGATTCGACACAAGAGATCGCACGGAATGTTGATCAGATTGCAACGATGGCCAGTCAGGGAAATACCGTTGTCAAACGCACCGTGGCGGCAGTCAAATCTATGGAGACGTTGTCGGAGAATCTGAGCAAGACGGTCGGCAGATTTAAAGTCTGAACGATAAGAGAACCGAACAATGAGGTGATCAAAATGAGCAAGTGGTGGAGTGAACTGTCAATAAAAAACAAGTTGCAGATTCCGATTCAGGTATTGCTGCTTGTGGTACTGGTTTTTGCCCAGCGTTGGGCCTTCCAGCAATACGAAGTAAGAGTTCTGGAAGATGCAATAAATCGGGCTGCTATACCGGCTGACGGAGTTTTCAACGGATTGAACATGATGATGCTGAACGGAACAATCAGTGATGCTGAACAGCGACGAATATTTGTGAAGAAGATGGCCGTTTCAAGCAACGCGAACGAATTGAGATTGATCCGCGGCCTGTCCATTCAGCAACAGTATGGTGAAGGCGATAAAGAGGCCCAGGCGCAAGATGAACTGGACAGGATGGCTCTGCAATCCGGACAGCAACAAAGTAAAGCAACAGAAATAAATGGCAAACATCTGCTGCGTGTAGTCGAGCCATTTGCAGCTGCAAAAGACTTTCGCGGGACAGGTACTAACTGTCTTCAATGCCACTCGGTACCCGATGGCGCGGTGATTGGAGCAGTCAGTGTGACACTGGATATAACGGCCGAATATCAGGCTATGCAAAAAGCCAGTGCCCTGCTTTGGGGCGGTCAACTGCTCATACAGGTGATGTTGTTTTTTGTTATCGGCTGGCTGATCAACCAGGTGACGCTCCCCACGCGTGAATTGCAGCAAACCATGCTGGCGATGCAAGCGGATGGAGACCTGACGCGAAGAGTGGAGATTCGGAGTAAGGATGAGGTCGGTCAGACGGCTGCGGCATTCAATGCATTAATCGACAGTTTCACCGGGATTATTCGCAATGTTCTGACAAATTCAGAGCGAATGAATGAGACGGCAAAACATATCGCGGATACGTCTACAGGCATAACCAGTAGTTCGCGCGCCCAAAGTGATGCCGCTATTTCGACTGCATCAGTGGTCGAGGAGGTGACGGCAAGCATCAATTCGGTTTCCGAGAACACGCATATTGTGCGGAAATTATCCGAAAAAAGCCTAAAGCAAACCGAGCTGGGAAACAGTAGTGTTGCCGAGATGGTGCAAGAGATCCGTTGCATCGAAGGTGCAGTTCAACAGATCGCGCTGGCTGCAAATGAATTCGTGGAAAGCACGCGCACCATCGCCAGCATGACTCAACAAGTAAAAGACATCGCCGATCAGACAAATCTTCTGGCATTGAATGCGGCAATCGAAGCGGCTCGGGCGGGTGAGCAGGGTCGTGGGTTCGCCGTGGTGGCCGACGAGGTCAGGAAGCTTGCCGAGAAATCCGCCCAATCAGCCAGCGAGATCGACAAAGTGACCAGCAAACTGGATGAGAAATCCTCGAGAGTGGAACAGGCGATCGCATCGGGTGAGCAGTCATTGCTGTCAACACACAAACATGTGGAAGCGATGTCCGCCGTGTTGACGGAAGCCGGTTCGGCAGTCAAAGAATCAAATCTGGGCGTAGCTGAAATTGCCGAATCGGTCAGTGAGCAAGGTAAGGCCAGCGCTGACATTGCACAGCACGTCGAACGAATAGCGCGGATGGCGGAAAGCAACTATGCGGCGATCGAGCAGTCTTCACGCGATATCGCGGAACTGAGCCGAATGGGCCATGAGCTTCAGAACTCGGTTGCGAAATTCAAAATTTAAAAATGGCAACCCGACGGTTGCGAAATCTGGATCGGGAGTTGGAATGATGCGTAACTTGACAATTAAAACAAGGCTGATCGGACTGGTCCTGATATTGATGGTGCTGTCCGTTTTTATCAGTGTGTTGGGGGTGGTTACCGCCAATCACTCGAACCAATCTTTGCGCTCGATCTATAACGACAGGCTGATTCCGGTCGCGCAATTGAATGACATCGCCAGAAAAAATTTGCGCAATCGGCTCGCAATCGCCAATGGGGTAATTCACCCGGAAGAAATTCCCAACCTGATTTATGAGATCGAGGCCAACCGGGATCAGATTAGTAAGCTGTGGGAAGCGTACATGGCAACCTATCTGACCGAAGAAGAGAAAGTCCTCGCGGCGAAATTTGCCGAAACCAGGCAGCGTTTTGTCGAGGAGGGGATAAACCCCGCTTTGGTTGCAATGGGGAAACGTGATATCGAAAGAATGAAACTCATCCAAGGTCAAAGTATCAGGCCGTTGTATGAGCAACTTAAAGTGCAGGTTGACGCATTGATTGAGCTGCAGGAACGCGAAGCAAAAAATTTGTACGACGATGGGCTCGACGTCGCTGCAACCCTGCTCACGGTTTCGGCCACGATCCTGCTGCTGGGTTTGGTTGGGGGCACACTATTGGCTTACTCGATCATCATTGGAATCGCCCGTTCGACCGGTGAAATGCGGGATGTGATGAGGCGCACAGTCGAGGATGGCGATCTGACCCGAACGGTCAACGTAATCGGCAGCGACGAGGTCTCACAGGCGGGTGTTGCGTTCAACTCGCTGATGGACAATCTCCGGCAAGTTGTTGCTCAAGTGCGCAACAACGCGGACAGCGTCAGCGGGACGGCCACACAACTGGCGGCCTCCTCGTCACAAATCACACGCAGTTCTTTGGCGCAGAGCGAAGCGGCGGCTTCGACGGCGGCGGCGGTTGAGCAAGTCACCGTCAGTATCAACTCGGTGTCGGATAACACGGCCTCTGTTAGGCAGCTTTCTGAACAGAGTCTGCTGCACACCCGTGAAGGCAACAAGAGTACCGGCGAGATGATCGTTGAGATTAGGGAGATTGAACGTACCGTCAGCCAAATCGCCAAGTCGGTAAACGAATTTATCGAAAGCGCGCATTCGATTGCGAGCATGACCCAGCAGGTTAAGGATATCGCGGAACAGACCAATCTGCTGGCATTGAATGCGGCGATTGAGGCTGCGCGTGCCGGTGAACAGGGGCGCGGATTTGCCGTAGTCGCCGATGAGGTGAGAAAGCTGGCGGAGAAATCCGCCCAATCGGCCAACGAGATCGACCGAATCACCCAGACTCTGGAAGAACAATCAACTCAAGTCGAACACTCAGTACAGAATGGACTTAGTTCTTTGCAATCGACACAACGCCATATAGACGAAGTTTCTGTTGTGCTGGGACAGGCCGGGCAGTCGGTGGAACATGCCGCGTCGGGAGTAAATGACATTGCAACAGCGGTGGAAGAGCAGAGCAAAGCGAGCAACGAGATCGCCAAAAATGTGGAGCGTATTGCCCAAATGGCTGAGGCAAACCACACGGCGATTACCCAATCCGAACAGGGAATCATGTTGCTGGATAAGTTGGCCACTGAATTGCAAACGGCAGTAGGCCGATTCAAAGTGTAACTCTGGAGGACAGTCATGTCTGACTTGCTAAAAAACATTGATGCACGAACCAAACTGGCCGGCACCAACAAGCTGGAGATCCTCATGTTCACACTCGGTTTGGATAACCGGACCGGGAGACAGGAGACTTACGGCATCAACGTGTTCAAGGTGCGTGAGGTGATGCGCATCCCACAGATCACGCGTGCACCCGAGATGCCGGAATCCGTGGAAGGCATGGTCAGTCTGCGCGGAGTGTTGGTTCCGGTGATCGACCTGGCTAAATATGCCGGAATTCAGACGGATGATAAAGCGGGGATCATGATCGTCACCGAATATAACGGACATACCCAGGGTTTTCTGGTCAAGGCCGTTGACAATATTCTGCGTCTGGACTGGTCATCCATGCGCGTCCCACCGGCAATGTTGGTGGCGGAACTGGGCGGGCTGGTGACGGCGATTACGGAATTGAAAGACGGGCGTCTGGTCATGATGATGGATGTTGAAAAGGTATTGGCGGAGACGGCGCGTTTTGGCACGGACGACATGATTTTCAAAGCCGTCAGAAATATCGGGAAAGACAACCGTACCGTATTTTTTGCGGATGACTCGACAGTGGCGCGTCATCAGATCCAGCGCACGCTGGATGCGATGGGCGTGAAATCTATCGCCGCAATCAATGGCCGCCAAGCCTGGCTGGAGCTTTCCAAACTGGCCGAATATGCGGACTCTTCACACACACCGCTCAAAGATTTGGTGCAGGTGATCCTCACCGACGTGGAGATGCCGGAAATGGATGGCTACATGCTGACGCGAAAGATCAAAGCGGACAAACGTTTCAACGGCATTCCCGTACTGATGCATTCCTCCTTATCCAGTTCATCCAATCAGCAGCTGGGAAAAACGGTTGGTGTGGATGAATACGTACCCAAGTTCGAACCGCAAAGATTGGCAGAGACGCTGACGCGTCTGTTGGCCTGAGCAAGGAGAAGCATATGACCTATACAGACGAAATTTTGAACACCAGCCAAGACGGTTTGTTGGATCAGGTCGATGCGCGTACCAATCTGGCCGGCACCAACAAGATGGAAATATTGCTATTCAGTTTGGGCAGCGAGGAAAAATTCGGTATCAACGTGTTCAAGGTTAAGGAAGTGTGCAATGCCGGCAAAATCACCCGCACGCCCAATATGCCGCGGGGGGTGGACGGAATAGTGAGTCTGCGCGGACACGTGATTCCGGTACTGAATCTGGCCAGATTCATGGGTATGGAGGTGCCGGTTCGGCACCAGACCATGTTGGTGGCTGAATACAACACCCACATTTTGGGATTTCTGGTCAAAGGAGTTGATCGAATCATCCGTGTGGACTGGGACAAGGTTCGCGCGACCGAAGGCATGCTCTCGGACAAAGGAGCACTGATCACCGCGATCACCGAGTTGCCGGACGGAACGCTGGTCTCGATCCTCGATGTGGAGCAGATATTGTCCGATGCCTTTGGTGAGGCGTTGGTTGGCAATGTAGAGCCGGTGGAATATGGACATGAATTGTGCGTCTTTTTCGCGGATGACTCGATGATCGCGCGCCGTAAGATTGTCGAGGTACTGGACAAGATGGGCGTTAAACATATCCAGACCAACAATGGCCGTGAAGCATGGGAGCGACTGAGAGCGATGGCTGAAGCAGCACAAAGTGCCGGGATCAATCTGCATGACCAGATACAGGTGATCCTGACGGATGCCGAAATGCCGGAAATGGACGGCTATGTGTTGACCCAGAACATCAAGATGGATTCTCGATTCGAGGGAATTCCCGTGGTGATGCACTCGTCACTTTCGTCGGAAGCGAATCGCGCAATGGGTAAACGGGTAGGTGTGGACTACTACGTGCCCAAGTTCGACTCGTCGATATTGTCATCGACTCTCAGACCGTTGTTGATCTGATATGGAGTGCGGCGGCATGTCGCCGCAGTTGTGGGGCGCAGACAGGTCTGCGTAATACAACCAAAGCAGGAGATTGAAATGGGAATTGAGAACACAAAAATTTTGGTGGTGGATGATTTCTCCACGATGCGACGTATCGTGCGCAATCTTCTCAAAGAACTGGGTTTTGCCAATGTGCAAGAAGCCGAGGATGGGATCGATGCGCTCAACAAATTGCGCTCGGATCAATTCGATTTTGTGGTGACCGACTGGAACATGCCCAACATGACCGGCATCGAACTGTTGCGCGGGATACGAGCAGACACCAACCTCAAACATCTGCCGGTATTGATGGTGACGGCGGAGGCCAAAAAGGAAAACATCATCGAAGCGGCACAGGCTGGTGCATCCGGATACATCGTCAAACCCTTCACGGCAGCCACTCTGGATGAGAAGTTGAAGAAGATATTCGCGGCATTTCCGCACCTTAACAAGTGAGGCGAACATGGCAACTAACACTGCAACCCAGGACTCGGACGATCTAGAAGCATTGTTCGACAGCATCATCGCCGCGAATTCCGAACAATCCAAACCGGAATCCGCGAAAGTGCTTGTCTTTAACGCCGAGGCCGAGCAGGAAAAAGTGATCAACCAGGTAGGGCATATCGCACGCAAGCTGCACGACACGCTGCGCGAATTGGGATTACACAAAGAGATCGAAAAAGCGGCATCGACCATTCCCGACGCGCGCGACCGTTTGAACTATGTGGCGACGCTGACGCAGCAGGCGGCGGAACGTGTGTTGAATGCCACCGAGGCCGCGCAACCGGTCGTGGATAAATTGGGAGTGGAATCGCATCGTCTGGCTTCGCAGTGGGACATGTTGTTCGAGAAGAAACTCGATGTGCAGCAGTTCAAAGAACTGGTAACGAAGACCCACGCGTTTCTGCATGAGATGCCCAAACAGACCAAGACGACCAACGCCTATCTGACAGAAATCATGATGGCGCAGGACTTCCAGGACCTCACCGGACAAGTCATCAAAAAGATTATTCAAGTGACCCAAGAAATGGAACAACAACTGTTGGCGCTGCTGTTGGAGAACGCGCCCGCCGCTGTCAAAGCGGAAATCCATTCCGGGTTGCTGAATGGACCGGTGATCAACGCTTCGGGACGCAATGATGTGGTGACCAGCCAGGACCAAGTGGACGATCTGCTGGAAAGTTTGGGGTTTTAAGATGAGAAGGGTTAAGGGAGAAGAGGGAAGGGTGGCAATGGCGCGAAAGTTTGAACCCTTCTCCCTTACCTCTTCTCCCTTAACTGAATAGGAGTCAGCAATGAACGATTTCGCCGGAATGGAAGACCTGTTGAGCGACTTCTTGATGGAAGCGGGGGATATGCTTTCCGATGTTGACAGCAAATTGATGGAGCTGGAAAAACGTCCACAGGATGCCGGTCTGTTGAACGAGGTCTTTCGCGGATTCCATACCATCAAAGGCGGGGCTGGTTTTTTGAATGCCAACGAACTGGTCACCTTGTGCCATCTCACCGAGAACCTTTTCGACAAGTTGCGTAACAACCAACTTGTCTTGAGTGCGGAGTTGATGGATGTGATTTTTGCCGCCACTTCAGAAGTGCGTCGCATGTTTGGTTCGCTGCAAAAGAATCAGCAGCCGACGGCGGCACCCGATGACATCATTGCCGCACTGCAATCGGTTCTCGATGGAAAACCGGTTGTGGTCAAAAATCCCCTTGCGCAAAAATTTCCTGATGTCTCACCGGCTCCGCGCACGACAGCGGAGCAGACTCAAGACGCTGTTCACAACCCCGTTCCGCCCGGTTCTGAACATCCGGGAACGGAGAGCGTGGACTGGGATGCTCTCTATAAAGCGATCACCGGCAATGACATCGTCGAGCAGTTGGGGGTGAAGCGTGATCCGGAGCAGATCAAGCAGGCTATCAATGAGGAAGAGTCCACCAAGAAAGCATTCGGGCGGCGCAATACCGATGTTCCGGGTGCGACAGTAGGCCGTCGGGGAGGAGATGTCCCCTCTGCGGAATCCAAAGAAACCACCATTCGCGTGGATACCGAAAGGTTGGATCAGGTGTTGAATCTGTCCGGCGAAATCGGATTGACCAAGAATCGGTTGACCCATTTGCGTTCGGACATTCTGCAGGGACGAAAAGATGCAGAGACTCTGCGCGAGCTGGATCAGGCCGTTTCACAGTTGGATATGCTGGTGGTGAATCTGCAGAACGCGGTGATGAAGACACGCATGCAACCCATCGGTCGCCTGTTCAAAAAATACCCCCGTCTTGCGCGTGACTTGGCACGGTCTTTAGGCAAAGACGTCGAATTGGTTCTGTCCGGCGAGGATACCGAAATGGACAAGACCATGATTGAGGACCTGAACGACCCGCTCGTTCACCTGGTGCGCAACGCGGTCGATCATGGTGTGGAAACGTTGCAAGAACGTATCGCTGCGGGCAAGCCGGAAAAGAGTCTGGTTGAACTTTCAGCCAAGCAGGAAGGTGACCACATCGTGATCACGATTGCCGATGACGGGAAAGGAATGCGTCCCGAAGTGATCCGCAGCAAGGCGATCGAGAAAGGACTCATCACCAATGAGGTGGCGAACACGCTGGATGAGAGCCAGTGTCTGGAATTGATTTTCTTGCCCGGATTCTCGACGAAGGATGAGATTTCGAGCGTATCCGGACGCGGTGTAGGTATGGATGTGGTGCGGACCAACATCCAAAAACTCAACGGAAATGTGGCGATTCAATCCGAGCCGGGCAAAGGAACTTTGCTCACCATTTCACTACCTTTAACTCTGGCGATCTTGCCCGTTTTGATACTGCGCTTGGGCGAGCAATCTTTTGCGGTGCCCCTTTCCATGGTGCGCGAGATCCTTTCCGTCACCCCGGAACAGCTGCAACAAGTATCCGGTCGCGCCACCATGGTCGTGCGCGGCGAGGTGTTACCCGTGTTGCCGTTGGCGCAACTCATCGGCTGGGAGCAGCAGGGTACGCCCGAGGTGGGTGTGCTGATGCAGATCGGCAGCAACAATTTCATCCTGTCGGCAGATGGCTTCGCGGGTCACGACGATGTGGTGATCAAATCCCTGGATACCTTCAGGCCCAAGGGCGTGGCAGGTGTCACGATGTCCAGCGAAGGCGATATCGTGTTGATACTCGATATCAAAGAATTATTGATGGAACGGATGGGGAGCTAGGAGGAAATATGACCAAGAACTACTTCCCGAAATTGCTTGCCGTGCTGTTCGTGGCGGGTGTGGCCCATATGCTGTCGCAATGGGTCGACTTGGGGATGGGTAGCCTGTTGATGCATGCAACGATCTCAGTGTTGGTGGCTGTGGTGGTTTGGAACATCGCTCGCCGGGTTCACGCTTTGGGAGAACAGTTGCCCGAGACGCCGAAATTTGAGAGTGCGGTCGAGATTGTTGTGTTGCAGACTCATCCGCAATTTGCACAGCAGTTTGCCGGCGCCAATGAAGATCTGGAGCAGGCGAAAAGTTTGCTGGCGCATGCGATCGAAAAATTGCTTGAGAGTTTTTCGGGCATGCACAAGCTGATCGAGGCGCAGCGAAACTCATCCAATGCGGTATTGGAGCATCAGACCAATAGCCGGGAAAGTTCGGATTCGCTCCTGCATGAATTCATGACCGAGACAGCAGAGACGTTGCAGTCTCTGGTGGGAAGTATTCTCAACAACAGCAAGGCAGGTATGGAGTTGGTCGAGAAGATGGAGACGGTGAGCCAGCAGGTGCAAAAAGTGCTGGAGGGATTGGGCGAGATCGATTCCATCTCGAAACAAACCAACTTGTTGGCGTTGAATGCCGCCATCGAAGCGGCTCGCGCCGGCGAGGCGGGGCGCGGTTTTGCGGTGGTGGCGGACGAAGTGCGCAAGCTTTCGGCAAGGGCAGAGCATTTCAGTAAAGCGATTCGGGGCAACATCAATTTGATGCACACCTCGATCAGCGATGCAGAAGTGTCCATCAATCAGATGGCCTCGCTGGACATGGAGTTTGCTTTGAAATCCCAGGAGCGCTTGTCAACCACCATGTCACACGCACAGGAAATCAATCGTGATATGGCGGTGGCACTGGCTGAGCAATCCAAGATCACTGAAGAGGTTGAAACTGTGGTGAGGAAGGCGATCACTTCGCTTCAATTCCAGGACATGATGAACCAGCTCTTGCAACACTCGTCGGAGCGGATGGAGAGCATCCATGCGGCATGGGACAAACTGGGCGAATGGTCGGACAGTTCGCGCCACGGCGAACAAGCATCCCGCGAAATGAAAGAACAGATGCTGAACGAGGTCAACGAGCTTCTTTCGCGAGCCAACTCAACAAATAGAAGCAAACCGGTGCGGCAGGAAAGCATGACCACGGGGGATGTTGAGTTGTTTTAGCAGGCGCAAGTTATGGATTGGATTGTTGAATGACTGAGGGAGAAAGAAATGGCAAAGACGATACTCACGGTTGACGATTCCGGCTCTATCCGGCAGATGGTAACTTTCACGCTCAAAGGGGCGGGTTACGAGGTGATCGAAGCGGTGGACGGCCAGGATGGGCTGGACAAGGCCAAGGCGAAAAATGCCGATCTGGTCTTGACCGACCAGAACATGCCGCGCATGGACGGCCTCACCCTGATCAAGACACTGCGCAGTTTGCCCAGCTATAAAGCGGTACCGATCCTGATGCTGACCACCGAATCGGGCGACGCGATGAAAGCACAGGGCAAAGCGGCGGGCGCCACCGGTTGGCTGGTGAAACCGTTTGATCCGGCCAAGCTGCTGGAAGTCGTGAAGAAGTGCATCGGATAACCGAGAGAAAATCGTGTCCATCGATCTCTCCCAGTTCTATCAGGTGTTCTTTGAGGAAGCGGCGGAGCATCTGGCTTCAATGGAATCGTTGCTGCTGGGGTTGGATGTCACCCAACCCAGTGACGATGATTTGAATGCCGTCTTTCGTGCGGCGCATTCCATCAAAGGGGGGGCCGGAACTTTTGGTTTTCAAGACATGGTGGAAGTGACGCATGTGCTGGAAAACCTGTTGGACAAGTTGCGCAAACACGAGATGCAGTTGACCGACGAAATGGTTAATGTGTTTCTGGAGGCGGGTGACGTCATCCATATGCAATTGGCTGCCCATCGCGGCGAAGGTCATGTTGAGCCGATCGAGGTCAAGATGGCGTGCGACAAACTGGCCGAACTGAACGGGCGCGGCACCTCCCAGGCAGCCCCGGCAACTTCTGCAACGGTCGCGCCCGCAGAGACGGCTTTTGGATTCTTCGAGGATGAGCCGAGCTCCGCACAGCCAACTACGGAAGATGTCTACGGTTTCTTCGATGACGATGTGCCGGGTGCGATACAGGCCAACACGGAAGCGGCCTTCGGATTTTTTGACGACGCTCCCCAAAAGAGTGAATCACCCGCTCCCCAAACGATCCTCCTCAGCGAAGAGGATTATGGATTTTTTACCGAGGTCGAGGAACTGCCGGCACAAGTGACCGCCAGGCAGGAAGCCAAACAAGGTTACGGATTCTTCAAAAAACTCAAACCCCAGCCAACCGAGCAAGACAGCCACGCGGAAACGCAAAATCCGGGCCGGCGTGCCACCGATACGGCAGAGGAAGCCGTGCAAGTGGGCCGCCGCAGTAGCGACAAGGCCGCTCCCGCCGCTGCCGATACCTCTATCCGCGTGAATGTCGAGAAGGTTGACCAGCTGATCAATCTTATCGGCGAACTGGTTATCACACAGGCGATGCTGGCGCAGTCGGCATCCGAGATGGATGACGTCATGTACGAAAAAATGCAAAGCGGCTTGCGCCAGCTGGAACGCAACACGCGCGACCTGCAGGAAGTGGTGATGTCGGTGCGCATGTTGCCGATCTCGTTTGTGTTCAGCCGCTACCCGCGTGTGGTGCGCGACTTGGCGGGAAAGTTGGGCAAACAGGTTGAGCTGAAAACCCTGGGCGAAGGCACCGAGCTGGACAAAGGGTTGATCGAGAAAATCGCCGATCCGCTCACACATCTGGTGCGCAACAGCCTCGATCATGGCATCGAAAATCCGGAGAAACGCCTCGCTGCCGGCAAGCCGGCCAAAGGCACCATCACCCTGCAAGCCGCGCACCAGGGTGGCAACGTGGTGATCGAAGTTTCCGACGACGGAGCAGGGTTGAATCGCGGCAGGATCTTGAGCAAGGCGATTGAGCGCGGCCTGCCGGTGCGCGATGACATCACCGATCAGGAAGTATGGATGCTGATCTTTGAACCGGGATTCTCCACGGCTGAAGTGGTCACCGATGTATCCGGGCGCGGTGTCGGCATGGACGTGGTCAAGCGCAATATCGCGGCGCTTGGCGGACGTATCGAATTGAATTCGATGGAAGGCCTGGGAACCCGCATCACCATCCGTCTGCCGCTCACACTGGCGATACTTGATGGCCTGTCGGTTGCGGTCGGTGCCGAGACTTACATCATCCCGCTGACCAACATCATCGAGTCGCTGCTCATTGGCGAAACGGATACACGCAGTGTGAGTGGCAAAGGCCACATGATCCATGTGCGCGGCGAATATCTGCCGCTGGTATCGATGCGAGCGTTGTTCAATCTACCGCTGGACACGACCTCATCGGTGGGCGACGTGGTGGTCATCGTTGAAGCGGAAGGCCGGAAAGTCGCGCTGTGGGTGGACGAATTGTTGGGCCAACACCAGGTCGTGATCAAGAGCCTGGAATCGAATTACCGCAAGTTGCCGGGTATCTCCGGCGCAACCATCATGGGCGATGGCAAAGTGGCATTGATCCTGGATGTGGCGGCGTTAAGTATGACACCGTCACAGCAAAATCGATTGGCGGCGTGATGGAATTCCCCCTTTTTTCAATAGAGAAGCCGGATGGGAGTAGGTGCAAATAAATTCGCACCCGCGAAGCGAGGAAAGTGCACAAGGAGAAACAAATGGCGACGACAGAAAATCATTCGATGGGCGGTGCGGGGCTCGCCAACAACGAGTTCCTGACCTTCACCCTGGGTAAAGAGGAATACGGCATCGATATCTTGAAGGTGCAGGAGATACGCGGGTATGACGCGGTCACCAGCATTGCCAACACGCCCAATTTCATCAAAGGCGTGATCAATCTGCGCGGCACCATCGTGCCCATCGTGGATCTGCGCATCAAATTCAATATGGCAGCGATCGAGTATGACCAGTTCACTGTGGTCATCATCCTCAATCTGGGCAGCCGTATCGTGGGCATCGTGGTGGATAGCGTATCCGACGTGCTCACACTGAAAGCGGAACAGATCCATCCCGCGCCAAATCTTTCCGCCGCCCTGGACACGCGCTACATCCTGGGCTTGGGTACGGTGGCCGATCATATGCTGATCCTGGTGGATATCGAGAAGCTGATGTCGAGTGCCGAGATGGCGCTGACGGATGAAGTGGCAGCGAATTAACACACTGAAGGAATCGCCATGAACACTATGCGAGTGACAAATCGGTTTATCCTCCTGTTGGGTGTTTTTGCAATTAGTTTCATCGTGGTGGGCGCAGTGGCCTTAACCACATTGAATCTGGTCAAAGTAAACGGCCCAATCTACAAAGGTGTCGTGCTACAAAAAGATTTGGTCGCCGACATCCTTCCTCCCCCCGAATATCTGATCGAAGCCTACTTCGTCGTGCTGCAACTTTTGCAGGCAGATGCCAAAGAGATTCCCGCACTGGTCGCGAAGAGTAAACAACTCCGGATCGATTACGAAGAGCGCCACAAATACTGGTCAGAAAAACTGTCGGAAGGAAAAATTAAAGAGCTGATTCTGGTTGATTCTTACACTCCCGGGAAAGCGTTCCTGGATGTGCGTGATGAACGTTTTATTCCGGCAATCCAACGGGGTGACAAGGCAGCCGCACAAATCGCTTTGGTCATGCTCGATCAAAAATATCGCGCCCACCGTCAGGTGATCGATGATTTGGTGGTCAAGGTCAATGAGAAGACCGCGAAGGATGAAGCCGAGGCGGCAGAAGTCATTCAGCGCCGCACCGTTTTATTGATCGCGATCATTTTGGTCGGCGGTGTTTTTGTTTTGTTCGTGGGGCAGTGGATCGTCCGCAATCTGCTCAAACAGCTGGGTGGCGAACCGGCAGAGGCGGCAGAAGCCGCAAGCCGTATCGCGGCAGATGATTTTTCCCAAACGGTCAATGTCAAAACGGGCGACACCACCAGTTTGATGGCGATGATGAAAACGATGCAGGCCAAGTTGGTGGAACGCCAGGAAGAAGACGAACGCGCGGCGCGCGAATTGTCGAGACTGAAATGTGCCCTCGACAATGTGACCATGTGTGTGCGGGTGGCAAATAGCGATGGCAAGGTGATCTATATCAATCATGCATTACGCGATGTTTTGCGCAAATACGAGAAAGCTTTCCAGCAGGAAAATCCGGCATTTGTGGCCGACAAGGTGGTCGGGGGCAGCATCGGGGTGTTCTATGCCGATCCGCAGGCCGCTATCACCCGGTTGCGTAATCTGACATCGACGATGCGCACCAGGCTGGTGTTGGGTGGGCGCAACTACGATGTGGTGACCACCCCCATCATTACCGAAGCGGGTGACAAGCTAGGTACGGTGGGTCAATGGATCGATGTAACCGATCAACTGTTGGCCGAGGCGGAAGTATCCAACATTGTAGAAGCGGCGGCGAACGGCGATTTCGCACGCCGCATCAGTCTGACGGGGAAAGAAGGATTCTTTCTGAAGTTGGCCGAAGACATGAACCGGCTGCTAGAGACGAGTGAGGTTGGCCTGGACGAAGTGGTGCGTGTACTGGGCGCGCTCGCTCACGGCGACCTGACCGAGACCATCAGCAATGATTACAAAGGCACGTTCGGCCGCCTCAAGGACGATTCGAACGCCACGGTAGCGCAACTGACCGAGACCATCAGCCGCATCAAAGAAGCGGCCGACACCATCAACACCGCCTCCAAAGAGATCGCCTCGGGCAACACCGACCTGTCGCAGCGCACCGAAGAACAAGCCTCCAGTCTGGAAGAGACTGCCGCCAGCATGGAACAACTCACCTCGACCGTGAAACAGAACGCCGAAAACGCCAGGCAGGCCAACCAACTGGCGGTAGGCGCCTCCGACGTCGCGGCCAAAGGCGGCGACGTGGTGAATCAAGTCGTGCACACCATGTCGTCCATCAGTGACAGCTCGAAGAAAATCGCCGACATCATCAGCGTCATCGACGGCATCGCCTTCCAGACCAACATCCTGGCGCTGAACGCCGCCGTGGAAGCCGCACGCGCAGGCGAACAGGGACGCGGATTTGCCGTGGTGGCCTCCGAAGTGCGCAACCTGGCCCAACGCAGCGCGGCGGCGGCGAAAGAAATCAAGACGCTGATCGGCGACTCGGTCGACAAAGTCACCCTGGGCACCGAGCTTGCGGACAAGGCCGGCAAGACCATGGAAGAAGTGGTCAACGCCGTCAAGCGCGTGACCGACATCATGGGCGAGATCACGGCCGCCTCGTCCGAGCAGAGTCAGGGCATTGAGCAGGTGAACACCGCGATCACCCAGATGGACGATGTGACCCAGCAGAACGCGGCGCTGGTCGAGGAAGCCGCCGCAGCGGCAGAGTCGATGGAAGAGCAGGCACAGGCACTGGCTCAGATGTTGTCCACCTTCCGCCTGTCCGGGGACAAGCCGGCAAAGTTACTTGCCCCCGTTTCGCGTTTGCCCGCCAAGGTCGTTGGTGATACGGCTTTTTCGTTTGATGATGCCGTCAATGCGCATACCAAGTGGAAGGTGCGCCTGATCGACTACATCAAGGGCGTCAGCAATGAGCAACTCGAAGTCAGCAAGGTCTCGCGCGATGATGTGTGCCCGTTGGGAAATTGGTTGTACGGTGATGCCAGTCGTTATTCCAAGCTGCAAGAATATGCGGAGCTGAAGAAAAATCATGCGGATTTCCACAGCAGTGTCGGGCATATCGTGCAATGTGTGCATGACCATAACAAAGACGAAGCCATGCACAAATTGGGCGGGGATTTTTTTCAGTATTCGACCAAGACCGTGAAAGCTATCCGAACATTGCAATCGAAAGTGGAAGACGGGACCACCGTAGTTAATTCGGGACTCAAGTTGCCGGAGAGACAAACTTAGGGCTTGCCGATTAAGTGTTGGAAAATTGACCAAATAAGTTTTGAGGAGAGTAGTCATGCGAACCAATTTGCCCGTAACCAACGTCGAGTACGAACTCAAAGAGGGTTCTTCCATCGTTTCCAAGACCGATCCCAAGGGATTGATCACCTACGTCAACCCTGACTTCATCGAAGCCAGTGGATTCACCGAAAAGGAATTGATTGGGCAGCCGCACAATCTGGTGCGTCATCCCGACATGCCGGTGGAGGCGTTCGACGATCTGTGGCGTACCTTAAAAGCCGGCAGGCCGTGGACAGGATTGGTGAAGAACCGGCGCAAAGACGGGGGGTTCTACTGGGTCATCGCCAACGCCACGCCCATTTTCGAGGGCGGCAGTTGCATCGGTTACATGTCAGTACGCAGTAAACCGACGCGGGCGCAGATCGAAGCCCACGAAGCAGTTTATCGTCTGTTCCGTGAAGGCAAGCAGGGCGGTTTGCGCATCCTCGAAGGCAAGGCAGTGGGCAGTGGCATGTATCACGGTTTCAAGCGCAGCCTGTCGCACATGACCATACGCAATCGCATGATCAGTGTGTTCGTGATCATGATTGCGGCGATGGTGATCTCCGGGATCTTCAATTATCTTACGGTGCAACAAACGTCCGACCAGTTCCGGGACGTGGCCACCCGGCGTTTGTTATTAAACAGCGAGGTTAATCGCCTGCAGTTCCTGTTGGCGGACAACCGGGCGCAGATCATGCTGGCGTTACAACATGATCCAAAAGGTAAATTTGCCCGGCTTCACGATCATCCCGTCGCGAAACATCTTGAGGCGATCAGCAAGAATAAAGCAGACATCGATGAAGTGATGCGCGTGCTGGATGAAAACGCGCATTCGGAAAAAGGCAGGGCCTTGCTGGCCAAGGTCAAATCGGCGCGCGAGACCTATGTCAAGGAAGGCATCCTTCCGGCAGCCGAATTTATCCGGCTTGGGGAATTTGAAAACGCCGGTGTATTGCTGCTGGAGGTTATCAATCCACGCTTGCAGGAAGCCAAGGAAACGATCGCGGCACAAGCCGAGCATGAGAAGTTAGGCGCGATCCACGCCTACGAGAAGTCAGCGGAAGCGTCAAAGACGGGCGAAGAAATTCAAGTGGCATTGTTCGCCGGTTCGACCGGCCTCGCGCTCATTTTGGCCTGGCTGTTGTTGCGGGCCGTGCTGGAGCCGATCCGCACCGCGCGGGAACAACTTACGCGTATCTCGCAAGGCCATTATCACGATGTGATCGCGGTCAAACGCGATGATGAAGTCGGCTTGTTGTTGTACTCGATGAAGGCGATGCAGATCCGCATGGGTTTCGAGGTATCGGATGCCCGGCGCATCAATGACGAGGTGACGCGCGTCAAGATCGGCTTGGACAACGTCAGTACCAACGTGATGATCGCAGACAAGCACCGCAACATTATCTACATGAACAAGGCGATCACCGAGATGTTCCGGGCGGCGCAGGAAGCCATCCGCAAAGACTTCCCCAACTTCGACGCGAATAATCTGCTGGGTTCCAATATCGACCAGTTCCACAAGAATCCGGCACATCAGGCACAGATACTGGAACGCCTGCGCGGTTCGCAAAAAGCCACCATCAAGATGGGTGGCCGCACCTTTACGCTGACGGTGAGCGCGGTGGTCAATGACAAAGGCGACCACCTGGGCTCGGCAGTGGAATGGATAGACCGCACCATCGAGTTGGCGGTGGAAGAAGAAATCGCCAACATCGTTGCGGCCGCAGCACGCGGAGATTTTACGCAACGCATCACGCTGGAAGGTAAAAGCGGATTCTTTTTGCAAATGGCACAGAACATCAACCAGTTGTTGGAGACCAGCTCGGTTGGACTGGAAGAAGTGGCGCGGGTGTTGGGTGCGTTGTCCAATGGCGACCTGACCCAGACTATGAGCGGGGATTACCAGGGCACGTTCGGACAATTGAAAGAAGACTCGAACGCCACGGTAGCGCAACTGACCGAGACCATCAGCCGCATCAAAGAAGCGGCCGACACCATCAACACCGCCTCCAAAGAGATCGCCTCGGGCAACACCGACCTGTCGCAGCGCACCGAAGAACAAGCCTCCAGTCTGGAAGAGACTGCCGCCAGCATGGAACAACTCACCTCGACCGTGAAACAGAACGCCGAAAACGCCAGGCAGGCCAACCAACTGGCGGTAGGCGCCTCCGACGTCGCGGCCAAAGGCGGCGACGTGGTGAATCAAGTCGTGCACACCATGTCGTCCATCAGTGACAGCTCGAAGAAAATCGCCGACATCATCAGCGTCATCGACGGCATCGCCTTCCAGACCAACATCCTGGCGCTGAACGCCGCCGTGGAAGCCGCACGCGCAGGCGAACAGGGACGCGGATTTGCCGTGGTGGCCTCCGAAGTGCGCAACCTGGCCCAACGCAGCGCGGCGGCGGCGAAAGAAATCAAGACGCTGATCGGCGACTCGGTCGACAAAGTCACCCTGGGCACCGAGCTTGCGGACAAGGCCGGCAAGACCATGGAAGAAGTGGTCAACGCCGTCAAGCGCGTGACCGACATCATGGGCGAGATCACGGCCGCCTCGTCCGAGCAGAGTCAGGGCATTGAGCAGGTGAACACCGCGATCACCCAGATGGACGATGTGACCCAGCAGAACGCGGCGCTGGTCGAGGAAGCCGCCGCAGCGGCAGAGTCGATGGAAGAGCAGGCACAGGCGCTGGCTCAAATGATGTGCAGTTTCACGTTATCGGGGGAGGCACCCCGCGCGATTGCAGCGGTGCGCAGCGCTCCCCGCCAACTGCCCCCGGCAAAACCGGCGGCGCCGAAACCCGCGCCGGTGAAACGCAGTACGCGCCCGTTACCCGCAGCGGTAGAAGATGATGAAGAGGGCGACTGGAAAGAATTTTAAGAACTGCAGGCGCGGTCATGGCCCGCTCCTAAGATAAATTGGGTTGGGTAAATAATATGGCAGAGATGAAAGATCCGGACAGCAGAGAGTTTCATTTCACCACCCAGGATTTTCACCGGGTGCGCAAAATGATCCATGAGCATGCCGGCATCACACTGAGCGACAGCAAACAGGAACTGGTCTATAGCCGCCTGTCGCGCCGCCTGCGTGCTACGGGCATCCGGACGTTCGGTGCATACCTGCAACGGCTGGAGCAAAACGACGAGCAGGAGTGGGAAGCGTTCGTTAACTCTCTGACCACGAATCTCACCTCGTTCTTTCGCGAACCGCACCACTTTCCGCTGCTGGCCGAGCACATGCTCCAACAACGCGGCAGTCATCCGATCGAGTTGTGGTGCTCGGCCAGTTCGACCGGCGAGGAGGCGTACTCCATGGCCATGACGGCGGTTGAAGCCTTCAAAAGTTTCACTCCGCCGGTCACCATTCTGGCGACCGATCTGGATACCAACGTACTGGAAACGGCGCGCAAAGGGGTGTATTCGATTGATCGCGTGGAGAAACTGGAAGACGAGAAACTCAAAAAATTCTTTCTAAAAGGCGAGGGAAGTCATACCGGGCAAGTCAAGGTGCGTCCGGAACTGCAACGTCTGATCACCTTTCGCCAATTGAATCTGCTGGATGCCAAGTGGCCGATCCATGGCGGACTGGACGGTATTTTCTGTCGCAATGTGATGATCTATTTCGACAAGGAGACACAGCTTGCCATCTTGAAGAAGTTCGCTCCCCTGCTGCGTGAGGACGGCCTGCTGTTCGCCGGCCATTCGGAAAATTTCTATCACGCCGACGCGTATTTCAAGCTGCGCGGCAAGACGGTGTACGAACTTTCACACGGATTCAAAGCAACGCATCATCAGACTGCACCGAGCCAATCAACGAAGCCGCACAAATTCACCGTGTAACGGGGACGACATGCCCGACCATAATTACGAAGAAGTGCTCTCACCCAACCAGTATTTTGACCGCAACTTTAAATCGGATGCGGTCAAGATATTGCCCGGTGAATATTACGTGACCGGGCGCGATATGGTGCTGGTGACGGTGCTGGGTTCGTGTGTCGCCGCGTGTATTCGCGACCGTACCAGCGGCGTAGGTGGCATGAATCATTTCATGCTGCCGGGCAGCGATTCCGAAACTGCGCCAACCGGCACATCGGCGCGTTACGGCACTTACGCGATGGAGTTGATGATCAACCAGTTGCTCAAGACAGGCGCGAAACGCAGCAATCTGGAAGCCAAGGTATTTGGCGGGGGCAATGTGTTGCGTGGCTTCACCGTGGCGAATGTGGGCCAACGCAATGCCGAGTTTGTGATCGATTACCTGCAGACGGAAAAGATCGCTCTGCTGGCCGAGGATCTGCTTGGGCTGTTCCCGCGCAAGGTGTATTACTTCCCGCAGACGGGACGTACATTGGTCAAGCAATTGCGGGTGGCGCATAACGACACCATCCTGCAGCGCGAGTTGCAATACGGCCAACGCATCAAGAACTCCGATGTGCAGGGTGATGTGGAATTGTTTTGATGAACACAATCAATTTGTATTTCAAAAAAGGTCCGTCACTCCCGCGCAGGCGGGGATGACGGATTGATGGGTTATTAAAATGAATCAGATTACACAACCGCGCAAAATCAGAGTGCTCATCGTCGACGATTCGGCGCTGATCCGCAGCATTCTGAAAGAAATCATCAACAGCCAGCCGGATATGGAGGCGGTAGGTGTGGCCAGCAATCCGCTGATGGCACGCGAGATGATCAAGACACTGAATCCGGATGTATTGACGCTGGATGTGGAGATGCCGCAGATGGACGGGCTGACGTTTCTGGAAAAAATCATGCGCCTGCGACCGATGCCGGTGTTGATGATTTCCAGTCTGACCGAGCGCGGTTCGGAGATTGCGCTGCGTGCATTGGAACTGGGTGCGGTCGATTTCGTTTCCAAACCCAAGCTGGGTGTGGCGGAGGGTATGCAAGCCTATGCCGAAGAGATCGCCACCAAGATCAAAGTGGCTTTCCTGTCGCGTCCGCTGGCCAGACAGGCATCGCTTCCGTCGCAGAATTTGCCGATCATCGGCAACCGTTTGACGACCACCGAGAAACTGATCGCGGTGGGAGCTTCCACCGGGGGCACGGAAGCACTCAAGGAATTTCTTACCCCCCTGCCGGCGGACACGCCCGCCATCCTGGTTACGCAACATATGCCCGAGGCTTTCACCAAGTCTTTCGCGGCGCGATTGGATACATTGTGCAAGATGACCGTGTGCGAGGCTGCCCACAATCAACGGGTATTGCCCGGGCATGTCTATATCGCACCCGGACATTCCCATCTGTTATTAAAGCGCAGCGGCACCAACTACATCGCTGAATTGAGCCAATCCGAACCGGTCAATCATCACCGGCCTTCGGTCGAGGTGTTGTTCCGCTCGGTGGCACAACAAGCCGGGTCTAACGCCATCGGCGTGATGCTCACCGGAATGGGCAAGGACGGTGCGGTTGGGATGCTTGAGATGCGCCAAGCGGGCGCCTATAACTTGGCCCAGGACGAGGCATCTTGTGTAGTATTCGGCATGCCGCGCGAGGCCATCAACATCGGTGCGGTGCATGAGGTGGTGGGCATACGCGACATGGCGCAACGGGTGCTGGCACGATTTACACGGTGAAAAAATTAGAAACTATTCGGGAGGATGACCATGACAACACAGATCAATATCACCACGACAGACGGGATGGCAACAATGTATCTGGGCGGCCGGTTTGACTTCAACACGCAGAAAGAATTTCGGACGGCCTACAATCCTCTGCTGGCGGATACAACAGTGCGGGCTATACGCATCGATTTCTCCAAAGTGGAATATCTGGACAGCTCCGCGCTGGGCATGCTGATGCTGATGCGCGAACGTGCGCAGGAAGCCGGCAAGACCGTGGAATTGTGCAAGCCGAACGAGACGGTGCGCAAGATCCTGATAATCGCCAATTTTGGCAAACTTTTCAAGATGGATTGAGGTGGAGGTGCCTAACTCCGAATTTTCGCCGCACGTTCCCTTGCGCATATTGCTGGTGGATGACGAACGCATCAACCGCCTGGTGATCGAGGCGATGCTGCGCAAAATGGGGCATGTACCTATACTGGCCGACGGCCCCCAACGGGCGTTGGAACTGTTGCGCGAGCAGCAACCGGACATGGTGCTGATGGACGTGATGATGCCGACCATGAGTGGTTACGATACCGCACGGGCAATGCGCCAGATGGAGCAGGGGCGGGTTCCAATCGTATTTCTGACCGCGATGACCAAGCCGGAGGATGTCATTGAAGGACTACATGCCGGCGGGGACGACTATTTGCACAAACCGGTGCACTTCGAATTGTTGCAGGCCAAAATCAAAGCGCTGCATGAGCGTCAGCGCTTGCTGTCACAATTGTCGCTACAGAACAAAGAGTTGGCCGAATTCCAGACTCATGTGGAAGACGATCGGGTTGTTGCAGTGCGATTTATGGAGAGATTGTCCGCGCTTGAGCGCATCACCGATGCGGCAGTCAAGTTTCACCTGATCCAGGCCGAGGATTTTGGCGGTGATCTGATTGCCGCAGCGCGTGCTCCCAACGGTTGTTTGCACGTCATGCTGGCGGATAGCGCAGGCCATGGATTGGCGGCGGCACTGACTATCATGCCCGTGGTGGAGCCGTTCTATAAGATGACCGCGAAGGGATTTGATATCTCCAGCATTGTGGAAGAGATGAATAACCGGGTGCGCAAATACGTCTCACTCCCGCGATATGTGGCTGCGAATGTCATTGCAATTGATACACGGGAACGCACGGTGCGGGCCTGGAATGGCGGTTGTCCGGACGGGCTTGTGCTGGACGCGGATGGCGCCGTCTTGCACCGTTTCAAGTCGGCCCATTTGCCGCTGGGTGTGCTTGGTGAACGCGATTTTGACAACGCGATCGAGCATTATGAATACGGCAGCAGACAATGTCGTGTGTGCATGTGTTCGGATGGTGTGACCGAACTGGGTCTGGAGCAGGGGAGTGCTTTTGATCTGGAAGCGAGGCTGCTTGAAAGCCACAAACTGCCAAACCAATTCGAGTACTTGGTGCAATCCGTCACGGATAAATCGCGCAACCAGCACGTCCGGGATGACATCGCGTTGGTATGCGCAGACTGTGCCGTGTTTACACCTGCCAAAACGTTACCGCATCAGGAGACCAAGACCAGTGCTGCGCAGCATGAATCGGCCGTAGAGATTGAAGACTCGGTCGATCAGGTTACCTGGAAAATGGATCTCACATTGACTGCCCCCCAACTTAAATATCTGGACGTGGTGCCCATGCTGACCGGGCTCACCAACACCATTGAAGCGGGCAAGTCGGACAGTGCCATTTTCATGGTGCTGTCCGAACTGTTTAACAACGCATTGGATCACGGCGTGCTCAAACTGGACTCGGCCCTGAAACAGCATGAGGATGGTATGGGCCGCTACTATGATGAACGTACCGCGCGATTGGCCGGGCTGAGAGAGGGACAGATCGTGATCGGTCTGGAAAGGATCCAGTCGAGTTTTGGAGACTGGTTAAAGATACGTATGTGCGACAGCGGTGGAGGGTTTGATTTCGCAGCATTGGAACCCGGGGGGGGTAAAACCCTGGTAAGACATGGACGTGGAATCAGCCTTCTAAGGGGAATTTGCGACATTTTGGAATATGGAGGAAACGGATCCGAGGTCGTCGCCTATTTGGATCTGAGCGGTGCTCCGAATTAGAGGCGCCCTGTACTCATTCAGCGCAGGCCAGGTGAGATTGGTGCAAGAGATCTTGATGATGTGATAAACATCAGCACCCGATACCGCAGAATGTCTGAATCGGGTGGGGTTGGTGCAGAAGTATCGGCAGAGTCGAGTGGTGTGATGCTTGAAGAATCCCGCCTTTGTGGGCTTGTGGCTAGCAGGGTGAATTGTTTTCCAGGGCAGAACTTGCGCATTTGTTGCACCCATAAATAAAAGTAGCTATATTCGCGACCATGCACTTCTCAAGACACATCTCGCAATCGCAATCCACTTCCAGCCTGCTGGCGGCGCTGAAGCTGCGCCCGCGACACGGTGGGGCGGAGCCCTCCGGTGCGGGAGCGGGCGCATCGCAGTTCCTCCCGCAAGCTGCCGACTTCGTCGGTAACGTGTCGGAACTGCGCTCGCGCGCAAACTAAACCCACCCCCAAGTTTTCAAATCAGGCGGCTCGTTTGGTGTGAGCCGTGGATAAACAATTGCGATGGAGTAAATCATGACTGACAAATTAATCATATTCGACACAACCTTGCGCGACGGCGAGCAGAGTCCCGGCGCATCCATGACTAAAGAAGAGAAATTGCGCATCGCGCGCCAGTTGGAAAAGCTGGGCGTGGATGTAATCGAGGCGGGCTTTGCTGCTGCCAGCCCCGGCGATGCCGATGCGATTCATAGCATCGCCAAAGTGATCGAGCGTTCAACGGTTTGTTCTTTGGCGCGTGCGAGTGAAAAAGATGTCCGCGCAGCGGGCGAGGCGATCAAACCGGCCAAACGCGGACGCATCCACACTTTCATCGCCACTTCGCCCATCCATATGGAGAAGAAGTTGCGTATGTCTCCGGATGAGGTCGTGGAGCGCGCCGTCGCGGCGGTGAAACTGGCGCGTGAATATACCGATGATGTCGAGTTTTCAGCTGAAGATGCGGTGCGCTCGGAAATCGACTTTCTGGTGCGTATATTCGACGAGGTCATCAAGGCGGGTGCCAAGACCTTGAATGTTCCGGACACCGTGGGTTACAGCATCCCGGTGTTGTGGGGTGATCGGTTCAAACAGTTGATCGCGCGTGTACCCAACAGTGACAAAGTGATCTGGTCCACACATTGCCACAATGATTTGGGTATGGCCTCCGCCAATTCCCTGGCCGCAGTGATGAATGGCGCCCGCCAGGTGGAATGCACCATCAACGGTTTGGGCGAGCGCGCGGGCAATGCCGCGCTGGAAGAGATCGTGATGGCGGTGAAGACGCGGCGTGACATCTTTACCTGCGATACGACCATCGATACCACACAGATCGTGCCGACCTCGAAACTGGTGTCCAGTATCACCGGTTATCCGGTGCAGCCGAACAAGGCCATTGTTGGTGCCAACGCTTTCGCACACGAATCGGGAATCCATCAGGACGGTGTGTTGAAGCATCGCGAGACTTACGAGATCATGCGTGCCGAGGATGTGGGTTGGGGCGCGAACAAATTGTCATTGGGCAAATTATCCGGGCGCAACGCCTTCCGTACCCGGTTGCAGGAATTGGGTATTGTGCTGGAGAATGAAGACGCGTTAAATGCCGCGTTTGCGCGATTCAAGGAACTGGCCGACCGCAAAAGCGAAATCTTTGACGAGGATATTCAGGCATTGGTGAGCAACGAAGGGGTGACGCATGTGAGCGAACATTTCCGTTTAGTCTCCATGCGCGCCCATTCCGAAACGGGAATTTTGCCCAAGGCTCAAGTCACGCTGAGTGTGGGTGGCAAAGAACATCAAGCCGAAGCGCAACGCGGTGGTCCGGTGGATGCGACGTTCCAGGCCATCGAACAGATCGTGCACAGCGGCACCGAGTTGTTGCTGTATTCGGTGAACAACATCACCAGTGGCACGGATGCACAGGGTGAAGTTACGGTGCGTTTGGCGATAGGTGGTCGCGTGGTGAATGGGCAGGGGGCGGACACCGATATCGTGGTGGCATCCGCCAAAGCTTATTTGAATGCGTTGAACAAACTGGATACCGGAGCCGATCGGGCGCACCCGCAAGTGTGACGCCCCCAACTGAAGGGGATCGTGATGAGAAGACGAGTCGCAAGAGTGGTGCTCTTGGGGGCGGTGCTCCCGGGTGTGGTGCATGCGGTGGAGCCGAATTCGACTCAAGATACCCAGCGTCGCAAGGGGAAAGCAAAGTCCATGGCGGTGCAAACGTCACCGTCTGTCAACATGGATAACATGCTTCCCCTGGCAATCAGAGAGGGCGCCCCAACAAAAAGAACCGATGAAAGCGATGCGTTGAACACTTCCTCTTCAGTTACGGATAAGGGGGATGACGTACTGGTGAAACCGCATGAGGAGCCGGACAGGTCAGTTCAATTGAAAGGCGTGCGCGGATAGGCAAACTCCCGGCCGGGCTTGATTGGGCATCGTTCGCGATGCCCTTTTTATGGCTGCTCCTGAAATTGCCGCATAACCTGCACAGCGTCAAGCACAGGTGTCGAAAAATTATGGCGGACATTACGTTCTTCGATACGCAGATCATAACCATCACAATCAATGCCGATCAATTTGCCTTGCGCCGCTGAACGGGAGGTGTTGAGCTGGTCCAGCAAGACATCCTCTTCCGTGATGAGCGGGTAGGCAGAAACGAGATAGTTGTTTGCCTTCACCCAATGGATGTCTCCGAAGCCGCCGATGTAGCGTAACGCCAGCGGTTCAATGCGAAAAAAGGTGAAATCGGGCATGTCGAAATAGGTCTGCGCCTCGGGGAAATAGCGCAAATAACGCTTGCCCGCTTGCTCACGATCCGCGAACAAACTGGCGTTACCCACCAGCGTGATGCGCCCCTGGGTTTGGATATGCGGATCGTCCTGATTGTGAGTGATAAGACTGACTCTCGGGTCATGCCGGATATTCTTGGTATGTTCGGCCAGGGCACTGATCAGTATCATCAGGCTGCCATCCTGATTCACCAGGTAAGGCGTGATGGATCCGAACGGATGGCCGTCAAATTTTTTGGACAAGGTGCCGAGAGCGCCGTAGCGGTGGGCGCGTAATAATTGACGCGCGATACGGGCGTTGTTTAGAGGTTCAGTCTTGTCGGTTATCATGCCGCCATTCTATGTAGTTGTACAAAAATATGAAACTTCCAAATCTGGGTGTGCACGACGCTTTCCGTTTTTTGCGTCTTGTTGGCGTGAGACTGCAACAGGATCGATGCGCCGAGATGGCGGCCAGCCTCACTTTCACCACATTGCTGTCGCTGGTACCTCTCATCACCATCATGCTAACCGTTTTCTCGGCATTTCCGGTCTTCGCGGATCTGTCGACCAATCTCAAGAGCTTCGTTTTGTCGAACATGTTGCCGGAGACTGGCGGCAAGATGATCTCCCGCTACATGGAGCAATTTGCGGAAAGTGCTTCCCGCCTCAAAGCAGTGGGTATCGTGTTCCTGGCAGTCGCGGCGATGTGGATGATGCTGACGATTGACAATGCCTTCCACCGCATCTTCCGCGTGACCCGCCAGCGCAATATGTTGCAGCGTGTTCTGGTGTATTGGGCAGTAATCACCCTGGCGCCTTTGTTGGTGGGCGGGAGTCTTTCGTTGACATCATGGCTGGTGGGTTTGTCGGTCGGTTATGCCAAAGAGATGTCGGCAGTCGGGGTGAGTATGCTGAAGTTTCTACCCGTCCTGCTTACTACTGCCGCGTTTACGCTGTTGTTTCGTGTCGTGCCAAACCGTTACGTTCCGTTGCGCCATGCAGTTATCGGGGGAGTCATCGCATCAATCACGTTCGAGTCGATGAATCGCGCATTCGCTTTCTACATTTCGCACTTCCCTACTTACAAGCTGGTGTATGGCGCTTTTGCCAGCGTGCCGATCTTTTTGCTTTGGATCTATCTGTCGTGGCTTACGCTTTTGTTTGGGGCGATCATCACTGCGGCTCTGTCGCACTGGAGAAGCACCCACGCCTTGAAACTTGACCAGGCGGCACGACTCTACTTCGCTCTGAGCATCCTTAAATTGATGCACAAAGGTATGCAAAATGGTGAGGTGCAGGAGTTGCCCGGCCTCTCCAAACAATTGCGTATCGGGTACGAAGATGTCGAAGCGATCCTGAACAAGCTGGCCGGTGCAAAGATGGTGGGCAAACTTTCCGGACATGGATGGGGGATGGTGCGAAGTCCGGAACATATTCAATTGTCCGAATTGACACGACTGTTTCTACTCGATGTGAGTTTGCTGCCAAAGCAAACCGACGATGCGGATATCCAGACTTGGTTCGGCAGAATTGCAAAGCAACTGTCCGAGCCCAACGGCTTGACCCTGCAAGATATATGGGCAAAGTAGTTGTGTAGAGTTGCCGAGTTTTCACTTTTCAGCTTTAATGCGCGACGCCTAATTTTTGCTTTGAATGTTTGGATTGATTTTTCAGGAGAAATAAATGAAGTTTTTTGAAACGTTGTTTGAAGGCGCACTGTGGAATAGCCGGTTTGTGATTTTGACCGCAGTCGTCGGAAGTCTGTTGGCAGGCTTCGCGATTTTCTACATGGCGACGGTGGACGTGGTCTTTTTGTTTCAACACGCACTGCATTATGCCGATGCCTCAATGACCGAAGAGGCGCGCAAAACCTTGCACGACAGCACGGTCTCGCACATCGTCGAAGTGGTGGATGGTTATCTGTTGGCCACCGTAATGTTGATATTCTCGCTGGGTTTGTACGAGTTGTTCATCAGCGACATCGATCAGGCACATGGCAGCAAAGCGTCGAGCAAGATTCTGGTGATCAGCAATCTGGATGATCTGAAATCGCGGCTGGCGAAAGTGATCCTGATGATCATGATCGTGACCCTGTTTGAAGAGGCGCTGAACATTCATATCGCGGCTCCAATCGACCTGGTGTATTTCGGTGCGGCCATTGCGTTGATTGCTTTGGCGCTGTATTGGACACATGCGGCTGATGGTCACGGATCGGGCAAGGCTGATGAAGCGGATAACACGACCGAAGATCCTAAATCAGGACATTGATGTCATCCCGAGTGAGAATATTGGTTGCGGTCACGCTATTTAGCTTGGCACTGGCCGCAACCGCGCAGCCCTTTGTGTTCAAGGACATGCAGGGCAAGCAACAGCGTTTGCAGGATTACCGGGGCAAGTGGGTGCTGGTGAATTTCTGGGCGACTTGGTGCCCGCCCTGTCTGGAAGAAGTACCCGACTTGGTGGCATTGCACGAAGCACACCAGAAGACGGATTTGGTGGTAATCGGCGTGGCGCTGGATTCATCCGAAAAGTCGGTCAGAGAGTTCGTTGCCAAACGCCACGTGAGTTATCCGATCGTGCTGGGAGATTACGAACTTGCAGCACAAGTTGGCGAGGTGGAAGTGTTGCCGACGACTTACATGTACAACCCGCAGGGCGAGTTGGTCAGTTATCAGCAGGGCATGGTAACGCGCAGCAGCGTCGAGTCGTACATGAAGAACAATAAATGAAGATCAGCCATTGCGGGCGAGCCGACTTGGCGTGGGTGTCCAGTGTTTGTTCCAGGCGGTTTTGACCAGATTGGGGTATTCAGGTTTTCCCAGGCTACCGTTGTAACGCCCAAGGGCGCGGTATAAATCACCTTTTTCAATATCCAGGTAGTGGCGCAGGATGGTGCAACCGTAGCGTAGATTGGTGCGCAGGTGGAACAAATTATGCTCGTGTGCGCCAATCGCCTTGGTCCAGAACGGCATTACCTGCATGTAACCGCGCGCGCCGGATTTGGAGATTGCGTATTTTCGGAAGCCGCTCTCCACCTCGATCAATCCCAATACCAAGTGCGGGTCCAACCCCGCCCGCGTCGCCTCGTAATGCACCGTGCTTAACAGATCGAATCGGTATTCAGCGTCAGGTATCTTTTTTGACAGGCGCTGCGACATCTCATCCAACCAAGCCTGTGCCTCCTGTTGCGAAGAGAATGCCAATTTTGGAGCGGCTTGATCGGATACGGCGTGTTGCATCATCGAGCGAACGCTGGCGGATAAAGCTTCTTCACGTTGTGTACCGGAAAATGCGCAGGTCGAGCAAAACAAACCCGAGGCAAGTAACAAGAATCGCGGATTCAAGATCGAGTGTAACTTCTCGAATCCTGAATCCCGAACACCGCATCCTGTTCGATCTGATTTCATAGTTTGGATTGTACGAGCTTGGCGACATCTTGCAAGGCTACGGTTTGAGCTGTGGTGTCGCACCTGCCCTGATATTCCGCCGTGCCTTCTTTGAGTCCGCGGTCCCCGATGACGATTCGGTGCGGTATGCCAATCAGTTCCAGGTCGGCGAACATCACCCCGGGACGTTCGTCACGGTCGTCCAGCAATACTTCGATACCGGCGGCGGTAAGCTCGGAATAGAGCTGTTCCGCCGCGTTGCGTACCGCCTCGCTTTTCTTGATGCCGATAGGCGCAATGGCGACCTGGAAGGGTGCCATTGCGGCGGGCAATGTAATACCGCGTTCGTCGAAATTCTGTTCGATCGCGGCTGCCACGATGCGCGAAACGCCGATGCCATAACAACCCATCTCCATTACTTGGGCTTTGCCGGTCTCATCCAGATACGTGGCCTGCAGCGCTTCGGAATATTTGGTGCGCAATTGGAAGATGTGACCGACTTCGATGCCCCGGCAGATTTCCAAAGTGCCTTGGCCAAGCGGCGCCGCGTCACCCGTTACCACGTTGCGGATATCGGCGACCAGATCGGGTTCAGGCAAATCGCGCACCCAGTTCACACCGGCGGTGTGGAACTTTGGCAGATTCGTACCGACCACAAAATCGCTCATGGCTGCCACAGTGCGGTCGGCTATAACGCTCACGCAGCTACGGTCGATGCCGACCGGCCCCAGGAAGCCGGGTGGGCAATTGAAGAATGCGCGAATCTCATCCTCGCGGGCAAACCGAAAATCAGTCAAACCCGGCAATTTACTGACTTTGACTTCGTTCAGCGAGTGGTCGCCGCGTAGCAACAAAATGTGCAGTTTGTCTGCCGCCATCAGCGCAATCAGTTTGACGGTGCGTTGCAGGGAGATGCCCAGCAATGCTGCGACATCCTCACACGTGGTTTGCTTGGGTGTATCCACGTTGCGCATTGCTTCGGCGGGTGGCTGCCGTGGTGACGCAGGCGCAAGCGCTTCAGCCAATTCAACATTCGCAGCGTAGTCAGAAGTGGGGCAGTAGGCCAATGCGTCCTCCCCGGAATCCGCCAGCACGTGGAACTCGTGTGAACCACTGCCGCCGATGGCGCCGGTGTCCGCCGATACAGCGCGGAACTGTAATCCCAAACGCGTGAAGATGCGGGTGTAGGTCTGGTACATCACGCGGTAAGTCTGTTCCAGACTGTCGAAGCTGCTATGGAACGAGTAGGCATCTTTCATCAGGAATTCACGGGCGCGCATCACGCCGAAACGCGGGCGCACTTCATCGCGAAATTTGGTTTGGATCTGATAGAAGTTCAGCGGTAATTGGCGATAACTCTTGATTTCACGCCGGGCGATGTCGGTGATGACTTCTTCGTGCGTGGGGCCGAAACAGAACAGATTATTGTGGCGGTCATGGATCTTGAGCATCTGCGGGCCGAACACGTCCCAGCGTCCGGTCTCTTGCCATAATTCAGCCGGTTGAACAGCCGGCATCAATAATTCGATGCCGCCGCTCCTGTTCATCTCTTCGCGTACCACTGCCTCCACCTTGCGCAGGACGCGCAGGCCCAGAGGCATCCAGGTATAGAGTCCGCTGGCAAGTTTGCGTATATATCCCGCACGTAACATCAGGCGATGACTGGGCAGCTCGGCTTCGGAAGGGGCTTCTTTGATTGTGGAGATGAAAAATTGTGAAACGCGCATATTCGCTACTCGTCGTGCTGGTTGGAGGGCGCGATTCTACTTTAAGGAGCAGTTTTCGTCTTTCCAGTGTGGCCGAATTGTGGAACAATCCGCCCAATTGAAAAACAGAGTGGGGCGAATATGATAGACCGTGAAGGTTATCGCCCGAATGTCGGCATCATTCTGACTAACGCAAAAAATCAGGTATTTTGGGGTAAGCGCATCAAGCAAGACGCTTGGCAATTCCCGCAGGGCGGCATACAGCACGGCGAAACGCCGGAGCAAGCGATGTATCGTGAACTGCATGAGGAGGTCGGTCTGCTAAGTTGCCACGTCCAGATTCTGGGACGAACCCGCGATTGGATGCGTTACGATGTGCCGCAGAATTGGGGAAAAAAAGAGTCTCGTTCGCATTACAAAGGCCAAAAACAGATTTGGTTCTTGCTTCGGCTGGTCGGACGTGATTGCGATGTTTCGTTGCGCGCGTCCGACCATCCGGAGTTTGATGCCTGGCGTTGGCATGAGTACTGGATCGAATTGGACAACGTGATTGAATTCAAGCGCGAGGTATACCGCTTGGCACTGAACGAACTGGTGCGCTTTCTTCCGGCGTCCAAGGTTCAGCCCGCCCAGATACAGCAGCAAATTCCACGCTGAATAACAGTTATAGATTTACCACAGGAGGAAACATGACCACGCAATACAATGCATTGAAATCAAATCCGTTGAAGACAGGATCTTCGTTCTTGCGCCCCACTCAGTCGCTGCCCGAGCGGGTCAAGTTGAGCAATCCTGCCACAGACGTCATGACCGATCTGACCAAGATTTCTGTGGTCAGTGTGCGTGCCAGAACGTCAATGGATAAGGCCAATGCCAAGATGATCAAATATGGCGTGCGTATGTTGCTGGTGTTGGATGACAACGAGCAAATCGCGGGGCTGATCACGGCAACCGACGTGCTGGGCGAGAAGCCCATGCACTTTCTGCAGAACATGGGTGGAACGCATGCGGACATCATGGTGCGCGACATTATGTCTACCCAGCGCGAATTGGAAGTGCTGAGTATTCAGGACGTGAAGAACGCAAGGGTCGGGGATGTCGTGGCCAGTCTGAAAAAAGCCAATCGGCAACATACCTTGGTAGCGTCCGAAGCGCCAGACGGTCATCAGTCGGTTTGCGGTCTGTTTTCCATCACCCAGATTGCCCGCCAACTCGGGGCACCGGTGCAAAGTTTCGAGCTGGCACGCACGTTCTCCGAGATTGAATCTGTCATCGCTCACGGTTGATCTGCCATTAATGTTGCGCTGCGAAACCGCGTCGTCGGTCACTACGCTTCCGTCTGTAAGTACAGTGAGGTTGCGATGATGAAATTCCGCTTGCTTGCCGTGTGTTGCCTGTTCACGCTAGCCGTCACAGGCTGCACAAATATGTTCGGCTCGATAACCGAGTCGGGAAATTTGATCCGAATACGTGAAGACAGCAAGCCAAGCGCCAACGCAAAAAAAGAAAAATACCCGTTCACCATTCGGTTGAATGGCTATTCGGATGCGCGTCAGTCTGACGGTCCGCGGTTTTTGGGTTCATCGTCCAGCAGAATATTGGGCCTCACCGGGAAAACGATATGGTCAGACCGTGACGCGACCGAACTGGTGGTCGAGTCTTTGAAGAAACGGCTGGCCGAGTCAGGTATCGAGGTGGTTTCAGGGGATACTCCGGCAGCTCAGTTCCAATTGACCGGTTCAGTCAAAGAAATGAGCATTGATGTGAAAGATCGCGATTTCGTCAATATTGCGATCGAATCGACGCTGACCGAAATCGCCAGTGGCAAGGTGATCTGGTCGGGTGTGGTGGTGGAAAGATCCGAGCGTTATGCAGGAGTTTCCGGCAACAGCAAAAAAGATGTCGCCGACTATTTGCGGAAGGAATTGGGCATCGCGACAACCAAGACCAGCGAATCGATTCTTTCGGTGTTGATGTCATCACGTCCCGAGTTGTTCAACCTGGAAGTGGGTGTCAAGCCGGTGCATGGCGTCACCGTGTATTCCAATGCAATGCCTGGTGCCGCATCTTCAGCAATTCCGGCATCTGCTGCTTCGGAACCGGTTGCAGGCAACGGCACGCTCTCTGTCAGCTCCATCCCTTCTCGAGCCAAGGTCTATGTGGATGGGGTGTACTACGGATTGACCCCGTTGCATGCAGAGATCGGGGCAGGTGTGCGGGAAGTAAATGTCCAGTTGGAGGGGTATCAGGTAGCCACCGAAAAGGTGTCGGTGCGCAAGGGCGATGATACGGAGTTGGAGCTGAAGTTAAAAAACTGATCCGGTACCAGGGGTCGTTAAGAAGGACAAGTCCGCATCGCAGGCTTGTCCATTTTTTTTAATATTCAATGTTTGCCGGTGCTGCCAAATCCACCGCTCCCGCGTTGGCTAACGGGGAATTCTTCCACGAGATTGAATTGCACCTGCGCTACCGGAATGATCACCAATTGCGCGACGCGCTCCATCGGCATCAGAGCGAACGGGTGATGTCCGCGGTTCCAGATAGAGATGAAAATCTGGCCCTGATAATCTGAATCGATCAGCCCCACCAGATTTCCCAATACGATGCCGTGTTTATGTCCCAATCCGGAGCGTGGCAAGATCACCGCTGCATAGTGCGGGTCATTCAGATGCAACGCAATGCCACTGGGGATGAGTTCGCATTGGCCGGGTTGTATAGTCATGCTGCTTTCTATACAGGCACGCAAGTCGATGCCGGCAGAGCCGGGTGTCGAATAGGCCGGTGGCTGATCATGCAGTCTCGGGTCGAGAACCTTGACATCCACTTTTTTCATCTTGTATTACCTTTCTTGTAAAGTCTTGCGGCATGTTGGATCAGTGCACGCGCCGAAGTCAGTTTGTCGCTACGAGGCAAGACGTGCTCACCTGCTTCGTCAAACAATACCAATTCGTTGTCGTCGCTGCCGATAGCAGTCTGTGCGAGATTGGCGGCGAGCAATTGTATGTTTTTCTTCTTACGTTTGGAGAGGGCGTGCTCGCGCAGATTATCAGTCTCTGCGGCAAATCCTACACAGAACGGCGGATTCGGCTGGCTGGCGACATAAGCAAGGATATCCGGGTTGGGGATCAGTTCCAGCGTGAGCGGGGCATCGTCTTTTTTGATCTTGTTAACGTGCGGTTTGGCCACACGATAATCCGCTACCGCCGCAACACCGATGAACATGTCGTTTTCAGCCACCCTCTTTTTAACAGCATCGAACATTTCGGCGGCACTGGTGACCTCCATTACTTGTGCAACAAGAGGTTTATCCAGGGCAGTAGGGCCGGAGACCAGCGTGACGATCGCACCTTGTTCCAGTGCGGCTTGCGCGATGGCGTAGCCCATCTTGCCACTGCTGCGATTGGTGATGCCGCGCACCGCGTCGATGGCTTCATAAGTGGGCCCGGCAGTGATGAGTACCTTCACCCCGCATAGTTCCTTCTCCTTTCGGGGGAGGCTTGGCCTGTCCTGAGCTTGCTGAAGGAGGGCGGTGGAGCCCGCGTTCGGCGAATCGCTGTTTTGCAAAAAAAACAACACCTCCCGTGCCAACGCTGGCGCTTCCAACATGCGCCCCATCCCTTCTTCGCCACAGGCTTGCACGCCGCTGGCCGGGCCGAGTAACGTTACGCCATCGGCGCCGAGTTGCAACACGTTGCGTTGCGTGGCCGCGTTCGACCACATCTGTTTGTTCATCGCGGGTGCAACCAGTAACGGGCAATCGCGCGCCAAACATAAAGAGGAGAGAAGGTCGCCAGCCAAACCATGCGCCAGCTTGGCGATGAAATCCGCCGTGGCTGGGGCGATCACAATGGCATCGGCGATTCGGCTGGAATGAATGTGCGCCATCCCTTTGTCGTCCTGCCACTGGTCGAGCAATACCGGATTGCCAGTGAGTGCCTGCATCGTGGCGGGTGTGATGAAATGAGTGGCGGCTTCCGTCATCGCCGCCTGTACCGCAATTCCTTGTTTCACCAACAGCCGCGCCAACTCGGCCGCTTTGTAGGCCGCGATGCCGCCGGTGATACCGAGCACGATGCGCTTTTGTTGGTCATGTCCCATAATGCCGCGCATCTTATCAAGAAAGTCAATGCGATGGCGATCACAGACTGGCCTGCTGGTGAACGTCCTCGCGAGAAACTATTGCAGCGCGGCGCGGCGGCTTTATCCGACGCGGAATTGTTGGCGATCTTTTTGCGCACAGGCGTGACAGGCAAAAGCGCGGTCGATTTGGCGCGTGAGTTGATTGTGAAGTTTGGCGATCTCACCCGGTTGATCGCGGCAAGCGAAAAAGACTTTTGCGGTATTCATGGGCTGGGGCAGGCGAAGTTCGTGCAGTTACAGGCGGTAGTGGAGATCTCGCGCCGGGCATTACATGAAGAGATGGCATCCGGTGATGCGCTGAATTCGCCGGGCGCGGTGCGCGAGTTTTTGCAACTGTTGTTGCGCACACGCCAACAGGAAGTATTCGTTGCATTATTTCTGGATGCGCAACACCGGGTGATCGCTACCGAGGAATTATTCCGGGGCACTTTGACACAAACCAGCGTGTATCCGCGCGAGGTAGTGAAGCGGGCATTGCATCACAACGCGGCGGCGGTGATCTTCGCGCACAACCATCCTTCGGGCGTGGCCGAGCCCAGCCAGTCCGACCAGCTGCTGACCGCAGCACTTAAACAGGCTTTGCAGTTGGTGGATGTACGCGTGCTGGACCATTTTATTGTAGCGGGTGCGGGGTGCCTGTCGTTTGCCGAGCGTGGTCTGTTATAACTGAATCGATGTTCCGTCTCATAATATAGGTGGACGCCATCCGTGATGCCCTCATCCCGGGAATAGTTGAATTGTCCGCGCCGTGCAAAGCGGCGAAGGCGTCTTCGGAAGTATTTTCACCACTTTCCGTAATTTCCCTTTGACAGGCTGGGCCGTTCTATGGATAATCGCGCGCTCTTTTTGGAGGGGTGGCCGAGTGGTTAAAGGCATCAGACTGTAAATCTGACCTCTTAGAGTACGAAGGTTCGAATCCTTCCCCCTCCACCAGAAATTTTTAGCAGTTTGCTGTTGTATTAAGTGGGCTGGTGTTGGTAGTTGTGCGGGTGTAGCTCAATGGTAGAGCTGAAGCCTTCCAAGCTTATGACGAGGGTTCGATTCCCTTCACCCGCTCCACAAAGTTAGGCCCATGTGGCTCAGTGGTAGAGCACTCCCTTGGTAAGGGAGAG
The DNA here is from genome assembly GCA_964425955.1 of uncultured Sideroxydans sp. Taxonomy (GTDB): domain Bacteria; phylum Pseudomonadota; class Gammaproteobacteria; order Burkholderiales; family Gallionellaceae; genus Sideroxyarcus. The sequence goes on along the minus strand of CAYROQ010000011.1, from coordinate 4 downwards.
GTCG
>CAYROQ010000010.1:0-75742 GCA_964425955.1 uncultured Sideroxydans sp. | reverse complement strand
TTCGTTCGCGCCTTGTCTTGCTTAGAACTTTGAATTATTAGAGGTGCCCTAAAATCATGCTACCTACCCTAGTCCTTGTCGGACGCCCCAACGTCGGGAAATCAACGTTATTCAATCGCCTCACCCGCAGTCGCGATGCGCTGGTGGCGGATATGCCGGGACTCACGCGCGACCGTCACTATGGGCGCGGCAGGTTGGGCGAACGGCCTTATCTGGTGGTCGATACAGGCGGATTGGAGCCGGTGGCCAAAGAAGGCATCCTGCATGAGATGGCCAAGCAGACACGGCAGGCGATCGATGAAGCGGACCTGGTTCTGTTCATTGTGGATGGCCGTGAGGGTTTGACGCCTCAAGACCGCATCATCGCCTCGCAATTGCGCAAAACGGGGCGGCCGGTGATGTTGTTGGTGAATAAAGCCGAGGGGATGCAGCGCGCCCGCGTCACACTGGATTTTCATGAGTTGGCGCTGGGCGAACCGATCCCTATTTCCTCTGCCCACGGCGACAACGTCGCTGAAATGATTGACTTGGCCCTGGAAGAATTGCCCTTGATCGAGGGTGAGGGCGAAGTGAAATCCGATCATCCGAAGCTGGCCATTGTGGGCCGTCCCAACGTGGGCAAATCCACGCTGGTTAATGCCATTCTGGGTGAAGAGCGCGTCATCGCTTTTGACCAGCCGGGCACCACACGCGATTCGATCTATATCGATTTCGAGCGCGGAGGCAAGCAGTACACCATCATCGATACTGCTGGCGTGCGCCGCCGAGGCAAAATCGACGAGGCGATCGAGAAATTCTCCGTGGTCAAAACGCTGCAGGCCATCGAGGATGCCAACGTGGTGGTTCTGGTGGTGGATGCACGCGACGAAATCACCGAGCAGGATGCACATTTGGCGGACTTTGTGTTGCAGGCGGGACGTGCGCTGGTACTGGCCGTAAACAAATGGGACGGGCTGGACGAATACAAACGCGACACGGCTAAACGCGACATCGAGCGCAAATTGCATTTTCTGAGTTTCGCCAAACATCACTTCATCTCGGCATTGAACGGCACCGGTGTGGATGCCCTGCTGAAGTCGGTGAACCAAGCGTATACCGCTGCCATGACCAAGCTGCCCACCCCACAACTCACGCGGGTGCTGTTGGCGGCTGTTGAGAAACAACAACCGCCGCGCGGAAGCATCTTCCGGCCCAAGATGCGTTATGCGCACCAGGGTGGGAGCAATCCACCGCTGATCGTGGTTCACGGCAGCGCACTGGATAAAGTGCCGGAAAGTTACCGCCGCTATCTGGAAAAATGTTTTATCGACGCGTTCAAATTGCAGGGCACGCCGTTGCGTATTGACTTCAAATCCGGCAGCAATCCCTTTGCCGACAAAAAGCCGCGTCCGCTGACCGAGAGCGAAGAGCGCGCAGCGCACCGCGCGCGTATTCGCGGACGCAGGCTGTATGGCAGATAAGATTACTGGTATTTGAAGATTAACAAGTTGTGCGAGAGAGCATTCCGCAGTGAATTTCAGAAAAATCTAAAGTCCATTCGGGCGGTGCCGTAACCCAACTCAAGGGTGTTGCGTAAATCGGAACGATAGGAGAGCATCATGAAGCTATTTATCTTGGCATTTGTATTGCTGTTAATGACTTTGGTTACATTCATATTATTGGCAAGTGCGGGTGTGGCCGAGGCGAAAACGGCGTTGGACAGTCGCCGCCGCAATGACCGCTAGCCATGCAAGTGCAACCGAAGCATCCGCGTGCGGCACTTCCGTAACGGGCTGTTTTCCAGTAGAGTGACGCCGTCCCAACCACAACAAGAGCCGACAAAATGAGTACTAAAGGGCAACAACTACAAGACCCGTTTCTGAATGCACTGCGCAAGGAACATGTGCAGGTCGCGATCTATCTCGTTAACGGCATCAAGCTGCAAGGGCAGGTGGAGTCTTTCGATCAGTATGTGGTGCTACTCAAGAACACAGTTACCCAGATGGTCTATAAACACGCTATTTCCACCATCGTTCCCGCGCGTGCCGTCAATATCCCCTTCGATGCAGAGTAATGTCTGAAGCAACGGCTGTAGCCAATACAGCGGTATTGGTCAGTCTCGATTTCGGCGCGCCTGATTACACAGAAAGCCTGGAAGAGTTGCGTTTACTGGCGGAAAGTGCCGGTGTGCAAACGCTTGCGCTGGTGGAAGGCAAGCGCCAGCGTCCCGATGCGTCCACCTTTGCGGGGAGCGGCAAGGTGGAGGAGATCGCCGCCATCGTTGAAGAGCTGGAAGCGCCTCTGGTCATTTTCAATCACGACTTGTCACCCGCGCAGATGCGCAACCTCACCGCCAAGATTCAGACACGGGTGATTGATCGCACCATGCTGATCCTGGATATCTTTGCCCTGCGTGCGCAGAGTCATGAAGGCAAAGTGCAGGTCGAATTGGCTCAACTCAAATATTTGTCCACACGGCTGGTCGGCATGAATATGGATATGGGACAACAGAAGTTCGCCGTGGGCGCGCGCGGACCGGGGGAAACCCAATTGGAATTGGATAGGCGCAAATTGGACAGACGTGTGCATCTGCTGAATGAGCGCCTGAAACAACTCAAGCGCCATCGTGCGTTGCAGCGCAAAGCGCGCAACCGTTCCGAAGTGATGTCGGTGTCCATCGTGGGTTACACCAACGCGGGCAAGTCGACTTTGTTCAATCGTTTGACCAACGCGAATGTGTATGTGGCCAACCAGTTGTTCGCGACTCTGGATACCACGGCGCGCAAGATTTTTTTGCCGGGTGACAGCGCACGGCAAGTGATCCTGTCTGATACGGTCGGGTTCATCCGGCACCTTCCCCACGGCCTGGTGGCGGCATTCCGCAGCACGCTGGAAGAGACGTCACAGGCGGATCTGCTGCTGCATGTGGTGGATGTGAACAGTGCGGAGAGGCACGACCAGGTGGCCGAGGTGAACAAGGTGTTGGCGGAGATCGGTGCCCAGGAAATACCGCAGATCGTGGTCTACAACAAGATCGATTTACAGGACTTGCAGCCGGGTTTGCAGCGTGGCGAATATGGTAATATCTCGGCCGTTAATTTGAGCGCGAAGACAGGTCAAGGATTGGATGATTTGCGTGCTGCGCTGATGGAAGTGCGTGACGTACCAAAGAAGCAAATACAAGCCGAAGAGTGGCACCCTCTGAATGACCATTAATGAATGAAAGTGTGATGAAATCATGGGATTGAATGACCCGCAATGGGGCAACAAAAATAACGGCGGCCCTCCTGATCTGGAGGAAGTGATGCGCAATCTGAATAACAAGATCCAGTCGCTGTTCGGAAAGTCCGGCGGCGGTTCACCGATCAGATCGGGCGGCAATTCCGGCGGATTCAAAGGCGGCGTGGGATTGATCGTGGCGATCGTGGTGCTGGTGTGGATCGCCAGCGGTTTCTACATCGTTGATGCCAGCCAGCGTGGTGTGGTATTGCGTTTTGGCAAACAAGTCGAGGTGACCGAGGCCGGTCCGCGTTGGCATATCCCCTATCCGATCGAGACAGTCGAGATCGTCAGTCTAAGCCAGGTGCGCACGGTCGAAGTCGGTTATCGCGAAAACGTCAAGAACAAGATGTTGAAGGAATCGCTGATGTTGACCGATGACGAAAACATCATCGACATCCAGTTCGCGGTGCAATTTTTCCTCAAAGATCCGGGTGAATATTTGTTTAATAACCGCGCACCGGACGAGAACGTGCGTCAGGCGGCCGAGACTGCCATTCGTGAAGTGGTCGGTAGAAGCAAGATGGATTTTGTGTTGTACGAAGGCCGTGAACAGGTGGCCGCAGCTACCACCAAGCTGATGCAGGATATTCTGGATCGTTATAAATCCGGCATTCTGATCAGCAAGATCACCATGCAGAATGCGCAGCCGCCCGAACAAGTTCAGGCCGCTTTCGACGATGCGGTCAAAGCCGGTCAAGACCGCGAGCGCCAAAAGAACGAAGGCCAGGCGTATGCCAACGACGTGGTGCCCAAGGCTAAAGGTGCGGCGGCGCGGTTGATGCAGGAGGCGGACGGTTACAAGCAGAGCGTGATTGCCAATGCGGAAGGTGATGCCAGCCGTTTCAAGCAGATTTTGGTGGAGTATGAAAAAGCACCGCAAGTGACGCGTGAGCGCATGTACATTGACATGATGCAGCAGATTCTCAGCAACAGCAGCAAAGTGCTGATCGACCAGAAGAGTGGCAATGGCAGCTTGTTGTACCTGCCGCTGGATAAATTGATTCAGAGTACCAATCCGGCCACGGCAGAATCGACACAAGCTATCCAAGCCGCGAAAGTAGCCGAGCAGGCAGTGACACCTACCAGTGAATTTGCCCTGCAGCCGCGGGTTCGGGATGGGTCTTTGGGTCGTGATCGGGAGGCGCGTTGAGATGAAACCAAGTACTAGAAATGTATTGATGGGCGCGCTGGTTGTTTTGATCCTGCTGGGCATGAGTGCTTTTGTGGTGGATCAAAGACAGACTGCGATCGTGTTCCAGTTGGGTGAGGTCATGCGGGTGGAAACCACTCCGGGACTCAAATTCAAAGTGCCGCTGGTGCAGAACGTGCGCTTTTTCGATTCGCGTATCCTGACATTTGATTCCGCCGATCCCGAACGGTTTATCACTGCCGAGAAGAAGAATGTGCTGGTGGATTCGTTTGTGAAATGGCGCATCTTTGATGTGAAGCAGTACTACATCAGTGTGGGCGGTGACGAGGCGCGTGCGCAGACGCGTTTGATGCAAACGGTCAATTCCGCGATGCGCGAAGAGTTCGGCAAGCTCACCATTCATGATGTGGTGTCGGGCAAGCGTGATGAACTGATGCGCGTGGTGCAGGAGAAGACCGATGGCGATGCGCGCAAGATCGGTGTGGAAGTGCTGGACGTGCGTTTGAAGCGCGTGGATTTCCCGGTGGAGATCAGCGATTCTGTTTATCGTCGTATGGAAGCAGAACGTAAACGTGTGGCGAATGAACTGCGTGCAACGGGTAATGCCGAAAGCGAGAAGATCCGCGCCGATGCCGACCGGCAACGTCAAGTCACATTGGCCCAAGCCTACCGCGATGCGCAAAAGATCAAGGGCGAGGGTGATGCCAGAGCAGCGGCGCTGTACGCCTCGGCGTTTGGCCGAAATTCCGAGTTCTACGCGTTTTATCGCAGTCTCGATGCGTACAAACAGACCTTCAAGAACAAGAGCGATGTGATGGTGCTTGACCCGAGTTCATCCTTCTTCAAATACTTGAAAAGTTCCAGCAGGGGCGGCAAGTAATCGTCGGGATGTTTGATTATTGGCTGATTGCCTTAGGATTGATGCTGGTGCTGGAAGGAATCATGCCTTTCATTTTCCCCGCAGCATGGCGCGAAACCCTGAGCAGGATCGCTCAGTTCCAGGACGGGCAAGTGCGTTTTCTGGGGCTGACTTTAATGTTGAGCGGGATATTACTGATTTACTGGATCAAATAGTGGACCCCTTATGAACTGGCTCCTGCCGGAATACATCCAGGACATGCTGCCGGACGAAGCGTGGCGCATCGACGGTATGCGTCATCAAGTATTGGAGTTGTTGCGCCTATCCGGCTATCAACTGGTTGCGCCTCCCCTGATCGAATACGCCGAATCGTTGCTCATCAACGACAGTGCCGACATGGATCTGCGCACTTTCAAACTGGTCGATCAAATCAGCGGACGCACCCTGGCCTTGCGTGCCGATATCACACCGCAAGTGGCGCGTATCGACGCGCATCTTTTGAATCGGCAGGGCATCGCCCGGCTGTGTTACGCGGGGAGTGTAGTGCACACGCAACCGGCCGGATTGATGCGCACGCGTGAACCGTTGCAAATCGGCGCGGAGTTGTACGGTCATCCCGGAGTTGAAAGTGATCTGGAGATCCAACGCCTGATGTTGCAAGCATTGGCATCCCTAGGTATACACAGCGTACATCTCGATCTGGGTCATGTGGGCGTCTTCCGCGCGTTGTTGCGGGACACGGCGATCAATGAAGATCTGGAAGACGCGTTGTTCACTGCCTTGCAACACAAAGACACCACCACGCTGAACGCTTTGGTGGAAGACCTGCCCGAACATGTCCAGTCCGCATTGCGGGCGCTGGTACAGCTCTCCGGTGGCATCGAAGTGATCGCCAAGGCACGTGCCGCATTACCCGCCGATGTCGAGGTGGGGGCGGCATTGGATCAATTGGAGCACGTCGCCACCCAGCTGCAACCTCACGCGGGAAGTGTCGGTATCGACTTGGCGGAATTGCGCGGCTACCACTATCACAGCGGAATGGTCTTTGCCGCGTATCACCCGAACAGTCACGATGCCATCGCATTGGGCGGACGTTATGATGACGTTGGCAAGAGTTTCGGACGGGCGCGTCCTGCCACCGGATTCAGCATGGACTTGCGCCAGCTGTACCCGTTGGCTCCCAAACACACGTTGCCGCAAGCGGTTCATGCACCGCACATAAAGGATGCGGCACTGGATTTGGCCATCAGTGACTTACGCAAACAAGGGCAAGCCGTGGTGATCGATCTACTGGGTAAGGCAGAGTTTCACAGCGAACTGAACTGCGATCGGCAGTTGGTTCTGCGTGACGGGAAATGGGTCGTCGTCGAATTCAAAAAATGAATGTGCAGGGTGGGCATTGGATGCCTAAACGGAAAAAACGGTGGGCGTAAGTTTGTCCACGCAACGATAGGAAATAGCATGTCAAAAAACGTGGTAGTGATCGGTACCCAATGGGGCGATGAAGGCAAAGGCAAAGTGGTCGATTGGCTGACTGACCACGCCCAAGGCGTGGTGCGCTTTCAGGGCGGACACAATGCCGGACACACACTAGTCATCGGCGGCGAGAAGACGGTATTGCACCTCATTCCTTCCGGCATCCTGCGCGAAGACGTGATGTGCTACATCGGCAACGGAGTGGTGGTGTCACCCTCTGCCTTGCTCAAGGAAATGGACAAGCTGGCGGAGGCCGGTGTTCATGTCTATGAGCGGCTGAGAATCTCCGAAGCGTGTCCGTTGATCCTTCCTTACCATGAGGCGCTGGACAAAGCGCGTGAAATCGCCAAAGGTGCGGGCAAGATCGGCACCACGGGACGCGGTATCGGTCCCGCTTATGAAGACAAGGTGGCGCGGCGCGCGATCCGTCTTCAGGATCTGTTCCATCGCAAACGTTTTGCCGCGAAGCTGGGCGAAGTACTCGACTATCATAACTTCGTGTTGAAGAATTATTTCAACGCGCCCACCGTGGATTTCCAAAAGACGATGGACGATGCCTTGGCGCTTGCCGAGCGTCTCAAACCGTTGGTATTGGATGTGCCGCGTGCTTTGTACGAGGCCAACAAGGCGGGTCAGAATCTGTTATTCGAAGGCGCGCAGGGAACTTTGCTCGACATTGATCACGGCACGTATCCGTTTGTGACTTCAAGCAACTGTATCTCCGGTGCCGCCTGCGCCGGTGCAGGCATCGGGCCGCAGATGTTGCATTATGTGTTGGGTATCACCAAGGCTTACACAACCCGTGTGGGCTCCGGCCCTTTCCCGACAGAACTCTACGATGCGGAATCGAAACAGGATCCGATCGGCAAGATGCTGGCCGAGAAGGGGCATGAGTTTGGTTCCACCACCGGTCGCGCACGCCGTTGCGGCTGGTTCGATGCTGCGGCACTCAAACGTTCCATCCAGATCAACGGCGTGTCCGGTTTGTGTGTGACCAAGTTGGATGTGATGGACGGGATGGAAACCGTGCGTATCGGTGTGGGGTACAAGATCGACGGGAAATACAGCGACATCCTTCCGGTTGGTGCGGAATCGCTGGTGGGTTGTGAACCGGTATATGAGGACATGCCGGGCTGGTGTGGCACGACAGTAGGTGTAAAACATTTTGAGGGATTGCCGGTCGAGGCGCAGAATTATCTCAAGCGTATCGCCGAGATCTGCGAAGTACCGGTGGATATGGTCTCCACTGGGCCGGACCGCGACGAGACCATCGTGTTGCGTCACCCGTTCAAGGTCTAAGTGAAATCGAAAGTTGCAAAGTGCACGTATCGCGATTGCGGTGCGTGTTTTTTTACAAGGTAGTTGTGCAAAAGAAAATGGCCCGCTTGCGCGAGCCATTATAAACTTGGTGCCCGGAAGAGGACTCGAACCTCCACACCTTACGGCACACGGACCTGAACCGTGCGCGTCTACCAATTCCGCCATCCGGGCATTGCTTGAGGGTGCGCACTTTAATTGCTATAGGATTTTGTGTCAATGACGAAAAAGAAAAAAACCATGCGCGAACTCGACCCGTTTCTGGAACGCGAGCGCGAACAATATGAACACCCGCTTCCCAGCCGCGAATACATTCTGCAATTGCTGGCAGAGAAGGGTGTGCCGGTCGACCAGGAAGATATTTGCAGTCAGCTGCAGATTGAATTACACGAGGAAGATCTGTTCAACCGTCGCTTGCGCGCTATGGAGCGGGACGGCCAGATCATGCGCAATCGCAAGGGTGCGATTTGCGTGGTGGACAAGCTCGACCTGATCAAAGGCAAGGTGCAGGGACATCCGGACGGATTCGGTTTCCTTATCCCGGACGATGGCAGTGCCGATCTGGTGCTGAGTGCCAAAGAGATGCACAAGGCTTTGCACGGCGACACGGTGATGGCGCGGGTGGGCGGCGAAGACCGGCGGGGTCGGCGCGAAGCCAAGATCGTCGAGGTGCTGGAGCACGCCAATTCACGCGTGGTCGGCCGACTTTACGAAGAGCACGGCATCAAATTCGTGGTGGCCGAAAACCGCCGCATCAGCCAGGACATATTGGTTGCTGCGGGTGAACACGGCAATGCGCAAGCGGGCCAGGTGGTGATGCTGGAGATCCTGCAACAACCCAACAAACATGCGCAACCCATCGGCCGCATCGTCGAAGTACTGGGTAACTATGCCGATCCCGGTATGGAGATCGAGATCGCGCTGCGCAAACACGATCTGCCGAATGAGTTTCCACAGGATGCAAAACATCAGGCCGAGGCATTCTCGCCGTTGGTGCAAGCCGCCGATTACGCCGGACGTGAGAGTGTGGTCAATTTGCCGTTGGTAACCATCGATGGCGAGACTGCGCGTGATTTTGATGATGCGGTGTATTGCGAACCCAATGGCAAAGGATTCCGCCTGGTGGTGGCGATTGCCGACGTCAGCGCCTATGTGAAATCCGGAGACGCGCTGGACAAAGAAGCGATCAATCGCGGCAACTCGGTGTATTTCCCGCGCCGCGTGATTCCCATGTTGCCGGAAGAATTATCCAACGGATTATGTTCGCTCAATCCCAATGTCGAACGACTGTGCATGGTGTGCGATATGCAGATCAGTTCCGACGGCGAGATTCAACAACATCGTTTTTATCCTTCGGTGATGTTCTCGCAAGCGCGCCTGACCTACACCCAGGTCGCCGACATGCTGGGAAATCCGCAGGGTGAGAACGGCAAGAAATATGCCGCTGTTTTGCCGCACATCAACAATTTGTACAAATTATTCCAAACCTTGCTGCAAGCGCGCGCGAAGCGCGGGGCCATCGATTTCGAGACAGTCGAAACGCAGATGATTTTTAACGACCAGGGCAAAATCGAGAAGATCATTCCGGTGATCCGCAACGATGCGCACAAATTGATCGAGGAATGTATGTTGGCGGCCAACGTGTGCGCGGCCGCTTTCCTGAATGAACATAAACACGCCGTGTTGTACCGCGTACACGAGGGCCCCACGCCGGAGAAGTTGGAAGCGGTGCGCGAATTCTTCAAAGAGTTCGGCCTGCAACTGGGGGGGGGCGATGATCCGCAGGCGGGTGATTATTCTGTTCTTCTCAAGCAGATCAAAGGGCGTCCCGATGCCGGTCTGCTGCAAACCGTGATGCTGCGTTCGCTGCGCCAGGCGGTGTATGCGCCGGAAAATCTGGGTCACTTTGGTTTGGGTTACGAAGCGTATGCACACTTTACATCGCCGATTCGCCGTTACCCCGATCTGCTGGTGCACCGTGCGATCAAGGCGGTGCTTGAGGGCAAACAATACAAACCGCAACTCAAGTGGGCGGAACTGGGTGTGCATTGTTCGATGACCGAGCGCCGTGCCGACGATGCCACACGCGATGTGGAAGCCTGGCTGAAATGTTTCTACATGCGCGACCATCTGGGCAGTATTTTCGAGGGCACGATTTCTTCGGTGACCGGATTTGGTTTATTCGTGGCACTGGACGATCTTTACGTGGAAGGTCTGGTTCACGTATCCGAATTGGGTGCGGATTATTTCCACTTCGATGCCACCAAGCACCAGATGCTGGGTGAACGCACCGGCAAACGTTACCGCCTCGGCGACCGCGTGCGGGTGAAAGTGGTACGCGTGGATATGGAAAGCACCAAGATCGATTTCGTGCTGGAAAGCGTCACGGAATCGGTTGAAGCAGGCATCAACGTCGGCGCATGGGGTGCGGCACCGCCCAAGAAAGCCAAAGCAGAACCCAAGAAATTAAAAACAGAACCTAAAAATAAAAAGACAGGGAAACGTCATGGCTGAGTCGCGCATCATTCACGGTTTTCACGCGGTTACCGCCCGCATCCGGCAAAACGCCGACAGCGTGATGGAGGTGTACGTTGATCCGCAACGCAAGGATCCGCGTGCGCGCGACCTGTCAAAACTGGCGGAAAGTAACGGAGTGCGCATCATTCAGGTGGATGGTAAACGGCTGGATGGCATGGCCGGAAGTAGCCGTCACCAGGGGGTTGCAGCCCGGGTTGACGCGTCGCAAAAAGTCCAGCATCTGGACGACGCGCTGGATACGCTGACCGAACCGGCCATGTTGTTGGTGCTGGATGGCGTGCAGGATCCGCATAATCTGGGCGCATGTTTGCGCAGTGCCGATGCCTTTGGTGTGCATGCGGTAATCGCGCCCAAAGACCGCGCGGTGGGCATTAACGCCACGGTGGAGAAAGTGGCCTGCGGTGCGGCGCATACCGTGCCCTACATCACCGTCACCAATCTGGCGCGCACGTTGCGCGAGCTGAAGGAAAGGGATATTTGGGTGATCGGGATGGACGGCGATGCCGAGACCAGTCTGTTTGAGGTCAAGCACAAAGGCGCAGTGGCTTGGGTATTGGGCGCGGAAGGAGAAGGCTTGCGCCGCCTGACCAAAGACACCTGTGATCAGCTGGTGCGCATCCCGATGCAGGGCAGCGTGGAGAGTATCAATGTGTCGGTGAGTACCGGGATTTGCCTGTACGAGGCGAGAAGATCAAGGGCGGCGACTTAGTGTTTTCCAGAGGGCGGCCGAATGCAAAAATACGATTTTTCGATTCTGACGCGCGATGGACAACGTATCGTGAGTGTTGTTATCGCCGGTCGCGACCAGGAAGATGCGGAACGCAAGCTACGCCAGATGTATCGCCACTGTGAAGTGGTGAGTTGCAACACGAATCAGTCGGATGACGGCAAGTCCCAGCAGATGATCTCGGTTGAGGACATCATCAGCTTGATTTCGAAATGACACTTACTCGATAAAACCGTCAGCCATCAATTCTTGGAGCAATTCCTCGTAATCCAGCGCGCCGCGACTCGACGGCGCGTGTTCGAATACCGTCTTGTTCAATCCCGGACTTTCGGCAAGACTGACATTTTCGACGATCCGGGTGCGACAGACCTCTGCGCCGAAGCGCGCTTCCAGCAGTTCCAAAACATCCCAAGCCATGCGCCGACGACCGTCAAAACGCGTGATCAGATAACGCCGTTTCACCCTGCGCTTGAGGACGCCTTCCAAGGCATTCAGTGTCTTCTCGATCTGCAGTGCACCCCGGGTGGACAGATGATCGGCTGAGATCGGTACGATCAACCCGTCACAGGCAAAGATGGCGTTGAGCGACAACACACCGATGAGCGGGCTGCAATCCATGATGAGCGGAAAGTCACGGTCACCAAAACGTTCTGCGTGTAATTCGCTGTTCAGTTTGTTGACCACGTTGTAACCCTTGCCGAACAAAACATCGACTTTGGTGAGTTCGGTGTGGGCGGGTATTACCTGCAGGCCGTTGGGCGAGGGGCGCACCAGGTCACGCAACGGACGGTTATGTTGGAACAGACTCAATACGGTGTCGCTACCCGACGCGGCGGTGATGTCCGAGATGGCGCTGAGTTGCGCCTGCGGATCAAGATCGACCGCGTGGGTTGTTCGACCGCTTCTTTGCAACGCGGCTGCAAGATTCAAGGCGGTGGTCGTCTTGCCGACGCCGCCTTTTTGGTTGAAGACTGCAATGATGCTCATGAAGTTAGCGCAGCAACTCCCCGATCTTGCGGTTCGCGCCCTGCAGTTTTTTGAACAGGGCCAGTAGCAACGCTTTGTCCATATAGGCCCGTGCATCACCCCGGATGTTGTCCAGGCCGCTCTTCTTGATCTCGGCCACGATGACATCTTCGTCCGCGATCACCGTGGCGGAACGTTCCAATGTCTCGGTGGAAAAACACACCCCTTCACCGATACATTCCCCGCCATGGATGGTGCCGACTTCCTGGTGTTTCACAAAGGCGGTGGCGTTGCCGAACAGGATCACGAACAGCGAGTTCATGTCTTCGCCTTCAACGGTCAAAGCAGTGCCCTTTGCAAAGGTTTTAATTGTGGCTTGCGCGGCAATGGGGGTTAGCCACTCACTTGGAATGGGGTCAAAAAAAGAACATTTGCGAAGTTCATTGAAACGATCCGAAGACGCCTCGTCCAGATGTTTGGTAAAACTGGCAAGGCTGGCTTGTATGGCATCAAGTTCGTCCATCGTATTTCCTGACTGTGACCAATAGATGCGCGCAAATTACCACAAGCTTGGGCGGCTGTGTTGGGTAGCTCAATTCGGCTAAACTCACGCCATGAACACTCTACCGGCATGGGATAAACAAGCATTGCTGCACGCGCAGATTTTTTCACCTTTGCATGCCTTGATCTCGCGCTTTAGTCAGGATTCTTTCCCGGCTTTGGAAGCGTGCAACGCGTTGCTTGAGGCGCGCACTTCTGCCATTTGTGTGTCCAACGGGCTGCCGCTCCGGTTCGTGCCGCAGGAAAATGGCAAGTTACCCTTTGAAGCACAATACGAGCCGCGCTGTTACCTCAAAGGAGAAGTGCCAACGCGTGAGTTTAACTGGCATGACTTGCTCAATGCGCTGATATGGCTGACTTTTCCCAAGACCAAGGCGGCCATCAATGCCCTGCATTACCGGTCACTCACGACGGGAAAACAGCCGTCGCTCAGCCAACGCGGTGCCGTGCGCGACACACTCACGCTGCTCGACGAATCCGGGGTCATCGTTGCTTATTCCGATGAAGGACTGGCAACACTGTTGCGTGAGTTTCAATGGAAAGAATTATTCTGGCAGCGCCGAGCTGAAATTTCTTCAGGCATGGGTTTCTATTTGTTCGGACATGGCTTGTACGAGAAAGCATTAAATCCCTATATCGGGTTGACCGGACAGGGCTTGCTGTTGCGGGTCGAACCAGAATTCTTCAACTGGTCATTGGCGCAACGCCTGACTTATCTGGACGACAAATTAGCACGTCATCTTGCAGCACCGGAAAATTGCCAAGACACACGTGAGTTGTCGCCAGTGCCGTTATTGGGGGTGCCGGGGTGGGCGGCAGAAAATGAGCGTGCCGACTATTACGACAACACAGCTTATTTCAGAACAGGCAGGCAGAGTCGCGCGCAACACACGCCGCTTTTCACCGCGCCTTCCATCGTTGCCGGATAATCGCCCGATGTGTAGTCACCCGCCAGCAACAGCTTGGGCAGAGCAGTCTGTTGCGGGGGGCGTTGCAGATCGGGGGAGCAGCAGAACGTGGCGCGTTTCTCGGCGATGACCTTGAACCATTTGGGTGGTTCGGTGAAATTGAATTCTTGTTTCAATTCGGCAATTACTTTTTGCGCCAACACTTCCTGACTTAAATCCTGGTGGATACCTTCCGCGCTGATCACGGCGGCAAGCAGACCGTGCTGTCCGGAAATTTGTCCCTTGTCGAACAGCCATTGCGAAAGACGTCGATGTAAACCGAGCATGGGGTGGGGCAACGTTATAGATTCTGGATATTGTAAATACACGGTGTAGATCGGCTGCTGTTCCAAACTGTCGATCTGCGTCACGGTGCCTTCAAGTGCGTCGATGGGGCGCAACAGTTTTGCGGTGGTGCTGGGCGGTGTCGCGCAGATGACGTGAGTGAATGTCATGTTGCCTTGAGTCGTGACCAGTTCGAACCCTTTATCTTTCGGGACGATGGCTTCGACACCACAGGAGGTAAAAACCTTTCCACCGTGTTGTTCAACGTAATTCGCTGCGCGTTGTGGAAACAGCGCGGTGAAGTCGATACGCGGCAACAGCATATCGCTGTCCGCACGCTTGCGGTTCAATGAGTCACGCAACACGTTGAGCAACACTTGTGCGGAAGCCTTATGGATAGGCGTGTTCAGGGCGGCGATGCACAGCGGTTCCCACAGTTTGAATGTCAGGTTGGCATCCTGGTCGTATCGGGAGAGCAGTTGGGTGACTGTCATGTCGGTAGTGAGATGAAAATCCATGCGGCGCAGCGTGAGCATGAAACGCGCGGCCTTCAAACGTTCGCCACATTTCAAACCCTGTGCCTTGAGCAGTGCAACCAGCAGGTGCAGCGGAGCGGGAAGGTGTGGAGCTTTGAGCGAGAACTGCCCGTGCAGGTCGAGTTGCAACGGCAGACGCAGGAAATCATTTTCGATTTTCCCGCCGACCAATTCGATGAGGCGCAAGGTTTCGCGGTAACAACCGAGCAGCAGGTGCTGGCCATTGTCGAGTTGCGTGTCGTTGTACATCACGCCGCGCGCGCGACCACCGAGTTGCTTGGCGCTTTCGAAGACGGTGACTTTTATTCCCTGTGCAGCCAGCTCCACGGCAGCTGCCATACCGGCGTAGCCACCACCGATGATTGCAGGATTTACAAATTGCTTTTCACGATAGCCCCCTCTCCCTCCGGGGGAGGCTTGGCCTGTCCTGAGCTTGTCGAAGGAGGGTGGGGGAGTGCCCTTTAGTTTTTCAGCCACGTTTTGAGAGCCAACCACAGTTTGTAACGCGAAGTGAGCGAGACACGTTCTTTCAGAACATGGCAGCCACTGGCGACTACTTCATCCAGAACCGCACGGTAGATCGCAGCCATGATAAGTCCGGTGCGTTGGGCTTTGCGGTCGACGGTCGGCAGATGATCGAGTGCTTGCTGGTAGAAACGTTGCGCGCGTTCGATCTGGAATGCCATCAGCTTGTGAAAATTTTTGCTCTCGCGTCCATTAAGAATGTCCGCTGCCGTCACGCCGAATTGCGCCAACTCATCCATCGGCAAATAAATGCGGTTGCGCCGTGCGTCTTCGCCCACATCGCGAATGATGTTGGTGAGCTGGAAAGCGATGCCGAGGTCGTGCGCATATTTCAAAGTCTGACGGTCGGTGTAGCCGAAAATGCCGACCGACAACAATCCCACCACCGAGGCGACGCGGTAACAATACAGTTGCAGCGATTTGAAATCCGCGTAACGCGGTTGATCCAGATCCATTTCCATGCCGTCGATGATCTCCAGCAGATGCTCCTGCGCCATGTTGAATTGTTTTACGATGGGAACCAATGCCTGTGTCACCGGGTGTTGCGGTGTACCGCCATAAACGGCGGCCACTTCGCTGCGCCACCAATTGAGCGTGGTGCGTGCCACCTCGGCATCGGAGCATTCATCCACCACATCGTCCACTTCGCGGCAGAAGGCATACAGCGCGGTGATGGCGCGACGCTTGTCTTTGCCCAAAAAGCGGAAGCTGTAGTAGAAACTGGAGCCGCTGGCGGCGGCTTTGTCCTGGCAATATTGATCTGGATTCATTTCAGTTATTAAATAAATTCGAGGTGCTTAAACCCCTCCCGGCCTCCCCTTGTCAGGGGAGGAGCTTACGTGGCCTCCCCTGACAAGGGGAGGTTTGGAGGGGTTAGGTTTAAAACGGCGCACTTTTCGCCAGCATGATAACCCAGTCGAACGGGCGCAATACCGGGCGCCGACGGAACACGTCGTAATCTGCAGACTCCAGTTTGTCGAGGATGCGCAAACCGCCGGCAATGATCATGCGCATCTCCAAGCCGATACGTCCGCTGAGGATGCTGCCGAGCGGCGCACCCTGTTGCATGAGTGCCCGGGCGCGATCTACCTGGAACATCATCAGGGCATGCCACGCGTCATTGCAATTTCCTTGCGCGATCTGCGCTTCACTCACACCAAATTGCGCCATCTCATCCAGCGGAAGATAAATGCGGCCGATGGCGTGATCCTTTGCCACGTCCTGCCAGAAGTTGATGAGTTGCAAGGCGGTGCAGATCGCATCCGAATACGCGATGTTGACCGGCGTGGCTTCTTCATACAAATGCAACAACAGATTACCAACCGGATTGGCGGAGCGGCGGCAATAGTCGAGCAGTTCGTCGTAGTTGGCGTAACGTTTTTTCACCACGTCCTGCGAGAAGGCATCGAGCAGATCGTGCAAGGGCAACATGGGAAGCGCATGTTGTTTGATCTCGGTCGCGAGATGTTGGAACAGCGGCAGCAGCGGTGTTTCGTCTGCCGCGATGTGCATCAGTTCGTCGCGGAAATCATCCAGCTGGCGCAGGCGTTCTTCGTCCGGAATATTGCCCTCGTCGGCAATGTCATCCGCCGCGCGGGCGAAATGGTAGAGGGCCGCGACCGGCTTACGCAGCCGCCTGGGCAAAAGGATGGATGCAACGGGGAAGTTTTCGTAATGATCGACGGGCATGCTGATTATTTGGCGTAGGGGCCGAGGAAGCGAGTGCCGTTGAAGTGAATCAAGTGCGTGGTGTCACTGGCGCACCAAACTTCAGTTTCCCAAGCAACGACAGAAAGAAACTTGCGCATGATTTCGCCGCGATCCGGAAATGCGGTGACATAAACAAGCCCCGCAGTGCAGGATTTAAAGAGCGCGGCTAATTCAGTGTGACGTATACCATCAACAGGGCCGCTACTGGCTACCGCCTCGACAAGAATGAGCCAATTCTTTTCACGATAATAAATGATCACATCAGGCATTTTTCCATGAGCGCCAACTTTGATACTTAGGCTCTGGAGCAGTGGCTCATCGAAGTATCCCCACTTTGTGCTGGTGTCTCCAACGTAAATGAGTTCGCCGCCGGGTACGAAATGCGGAATGAATTCTTCGATTATTTGACGAATTAAATCTGAGTGCTTGCCTGCGCTCAATTTGATTTCCAACTTGGAGTTGATGACAACAGGAATGCGTTGCAACTCTCGATGTTGGGCGAATTGGTCGGCTAACGTTTGTCTGGATTCCAAATAGGTAGCGAGTGACTTTCCCCAACTCTTGGTGCCAAACTTTCGTAGTAAGGTGAGGGCGCTGGCTTCCACTTGATAGCAATTTTTAGCACTATTAACGGCACGTTCAGGTTCGTCCGGGTTGAGCAGCAACACGCCGGCTGCAACCAATTGCTTCACACTGTATTTGCGAAAGCTCTCGCGCGAGTTCTCCGCGTAAGGATGTTTAAGCTTCTCACGTGAAAAATCGAGGATTGCACGAATACCCAACATCGGATTGTTGGCTTCACTCCAAGATTTGGTAACCGGTAAGTCGAGCAGCGCCAATAAGCTGATGGCAGTTCTCTCATTGAGCTGCTCATTAGGCATACCTAGTTGAGTCAGTACCGATAGTGCTTCGTCTATGCGAACCCGTATTTTACTCATGCAATTTCAAGCTCCTCAACAAGTCGGTCAATACTGGTTTGGGTCTGGGCTAACCCTGTAGCCCGTCTGGCCAACTCACATAGTTGCTCAAGATTTGGGTAGCGCATGTTGCGCAAGTCAGTGGCGTTGACTTGGGTGTGCCCTGAAAATACTCGGAAGTGCTCATCCAGTTGGGTGGAATTGAGAAAGATACTTAAACCTTTTGCGACTTCCGCACTTAAACCATGTTTGTCGGTATGGAAAATGTTCCAGTGGTTTTCAAATCCGAAATGGCTCGCATTGAGCTCATCTGCGGATAGGTGGTAAGCCACCAATCTGCGCCGCTCTTCCTTGGCGGAAAAACGTTTTACCAGTACATAGTGACCGCGCGGCATCAGCCATTTTTTAATCTCAGGCGAGCGGCGTAGTGCGTTAGGTTTCTTGTGCACTTTCGGCCAAGAAAATTCTCCCTGACTGAAGTGGTGCGGGTAAAGCAAGGGAATGGCATCGGTGCTGTCAGCCTCACACCAATAGTCTTTCAATCGAAAGTCGACCACAGGCCCCGTGCAGACCGCCAACCCCAGCTCTTGCAAAGTATGGGTACACAAAGCGGGTAGGTGGGTATGAGTTAATGTGGTTGGAATGCGAATGAATTGCTCAGCGTCATTCGCTTGAACGATATCTTGAATATCAAAAGTGGCCTGCTGGTAGCCAGTGAATTGAGCATTAAGCGAGGTGGATACGATGACCGCGCCCTGTTTCCGACCTTTGATGAGGTGAAGGATGATGTTCTCTTGCAATACATCATCGTCTTGAAATGCTTGGCTGCGACTTTCAAATAAATGCAGTTGTTGAATGGCACATTGACGCAAAAGTAACTGGCGGAAGGGGCGGTAGTAACTGCCATTGCAAAATGAGCGCGGGATGATGGCGACGATCTCGCCCTCTTCACGCATCATCAAAATGGAGAGTGCCACGAAGGCAGTGTACAGATTCACCGTCTCGATACCGACCAACCTTAACAGCTTGCGGTGCTTGGAATGGGAAGTTATCTTCTTGTATGGCGGGTTGAGAATGGCGTGGGTGTAGCGATCCTCAGAATTAAACTGTATAGCGGAGACCGCATCTTCAATGAAGTCGGTGGCATGCAGGTGTGCGCTGATATTGCCTGAAGCTTGAGCAATACAGTCGGCTAGCGTCGTTCTTAAGTAAGTGCCCAGCAGGGGGTCGATTTCCCAAACTTCAGCAACAACGTTCGCGCCCTCAAATTGAGCTTTCTCAATAAACGCTGAAGTGAGAGAGCCTACACCTGCGCCCGCATCAAGCAGCTTGATCTGTCCGTTGTATGTAAAGAGTGACGCCATGAATTCAGCAATGGAAGACGGCGTCATGTATTGACCCAGTTCGGCACGACGCTTTGAATCTAGCAATGCGCTGGCTTCGCGTCGAACTTGGTCAAGGTGGAGGTTCATGGTTTACAACAGATCCTCACGGCGCAGCAAAAACACGAACTGGTCACCCGCGCTGACCTCCAGCCAGGTGAAGGGCAGTGATGGATAGGCCGCTTCCAGCGCGTCGCGGTTGTGGCCGATCTCGACTACCAGCAGTCCGTTTGGATTCAGATGCATTGCGGCTTGTTCGAGAATCACGCGGGTCGCATCCAGACCATCTTCGCCGCTGCCCAATGCCATTTTGGGTTCATGCAGATATTCCTGCGGTAACGCGGCGACAGATTCCGCATCGACATACGGCGGATTGCTGATGATGAGGTCGTAGGTTCTGCCATGCAGTCCGCTGAACAAATTTGATTCGAGAAGTTCGACCTGCGCTTCCAAACTGTAGTCCGCCAGGTTTCGACGCGCCACATCAAGGGCGTCCGGCGACAGGTCTGCCGCATCGATTTGGGCATTGGGGAAGGCATGTGCAGCCAACACGGCAAGACAACCGCTGCCGGTGCACAAATCCAGAACGCTATCGACCGATTCTGCTTCACTCACCCACGGTGCAAGACGGTCACGCAGCAATTCGGCGATGAACGAACGCGGCACGATGACACGTTCATCCACATAGAAACCGAATTCGCCCAGGAAAGCCTGGTGCGTGAGATAAGCTGCCGGAATACGCTCCTCCACCCGCCGTTCGAGGATGTTCAGCACTTCCAATAATTCGGCGTGGGTGAGCCTCGCGTCGAGGATGGGATCAAGACGGTCCAGCGGCAGATGCAGCGTGTGCAGGATGAGATAGGCAGCCTCGTCGTAGGCATCGCTGCTGCCGTGGCCGAAGAACAACTTGGCTTCGTTGAAGCGGCTGACCGCAAAACGCAAACAGTCGCGCACCGTGTTGAGTGTGCTGCATGCTTCGGAATATCGTATGTTGCTCATCAGTCTCCCCCTCCGCCGTCCCCGCCATTGCAACCGTTGTTTTGATCGTTGCAGTGTGCAGAGGATGGACTTGAATCGTTTGAATTGCCTGTGCTGCCATTTTCATTTGATCTGCCGCGACTCAGGCGTGAGGTATAAAACAGCCACAACACGATTAAGACCAACAGCAGGATGATGAAAAATTTCATCTCACTCGGCCAATAATTTGACCAGCGTCAGATAGTAGATTTCTGACAACGCGTCCAGATCGTTCACCGCTACACATTCGTTGAGTTTGTGGATGGTGGCATTCACCGGACCCACTTCCAACACTTGCGGGCAGATGTCGGCGATGAAGCGCCCATCGGAGGTACCGCCGCTGGTGGAGAGTTCGCTGTCTATTCCCTGTACTTGTTTGATGGCCGCACTCACCGCGTCCACCAGATCGCCGCGCGGGGTGAGATAGGGCTTGCCGGAATATTCCCATTTCAGATCGTATTCCAATCCGTGGCGGTCAAGGATGGCGTGGACTTTTTGTTTCAAGCCTTCCACGGTGCTCGCGGTGGAGAAGCGGAAGTTGAACAATATCTCCACCGTACCCGGCACCACGTTGGTGGCCCCGGTGCCGCCGTGGATGTTGGAGATCTGCCAGGAAGTCGGCGGGAAATATTCGTTGCCATTGTCCCAAGTTGTCGCGGCCAGTTCGGCGATGGCGGGAGAGGCAAGATGGATCGGATTCTTTACCAGATGCGGATACGCGATGTGGCCTTGCACCCCTTTGACGGTGAGCGTGCCGGACAACGAACCGCGCCGACCGTTCTTGATAGTGTCGCCCATTTTGCTTACCGCAGTGGGTTCGCCCACGATGCAGTAGTCCAACTTTTCATTGCGTGCTTGCAACGCTTCCACGACACGCACAGTGCCGTCCACGGCCACACCTTCTTCGTCCGAGGTGAGCAACAAAGCAATAGAGCCGCGATGCTGCGGATGTGTCGCGACGAATTTCTCGATCGCGGTGACGAAGGCAGCCAGCGAACCTTTCATGTCCGCCGCGCCGCGACCGTACAACATGCCGTCGCGTACGCCGGGGATGAATGGATCGCTGTCCCACTTGTTCACCGGGCCGGTGGGCACCACGTCGGTATGGCCGGCGAAGCAAACAACGGGTGACTTCTGTCCGCGACGCGCGTACAGATTGTCCACTTCGTTATGGCGCATCTTTTCCAGATTGAATTCGAGCGGTGCCAGGCGGGCGCCGATGATGTCGATGCAACCGTCATCCAGCGGTGTAAGGGATTTACGCGCGATAAGTTGTTTGGTCAGTTCTAAAGTTTTGCTCATGTTGGAATGGACCTCTTAACTATTTTCAGGAAGCTGTTTTCCACCTTTGAAAAAGGGGGGGAGGGGGGATTTGAGACGCGCAAAATCCCCCTCAATCCCCCTTTTTCAAAGGGGGAGGCGGAGCGGTGGTACTCACACTGTGAATTATTCTGGGGCATGTTTTGGAATGTTTATCGTTTCAGATTTTCGTAATGTGTTAAATCAAAGCCGGTCGCCAGCACTTTGCCATCGTGTTCCAGCACGGGTCGTTTAATGACGTTGGGTTTTTCCAGCATTAGTGACAAGGCGGAGGCATCATCTTTGATCGAGGCTTTTATCGAGTCATCCAGTTGCCCCCAGGTCGGACCGGTCTTTTTCAACAGCTTTTTCCAGCCGATTTGTTTGAGCCAGCCGGATAACAGTTCTTCAGTAACACCGTGCTTCTTGAAATCGTGGAACTGGTATTCCACAGCGTGTTCATCCAGCCAGGTTCGTGCTTTCTTCACCGTGCCGCAGTTGGGGATGCCGTAAAGTTTCATTAGGAATGCGCGTCCGGTTCGCCGATGTTGAGCTTGATGGAACCAAAGTTGGCGGCAGGCGCGACCGGGGTGGCGGGTTGTTTCGAATTGGGATCGTAGATTTTCATCTTGCTGGTTTGAGAATAGTCGATAAGCGACGACAGATTGCTGGCTGAATCCGCATTGCGCAGCGCTTCCTCTTTGCTGATCTGGCCGCTCTTGAACATTTTGTACAACGCTTGTTCGAAAGTCTGGGAACCGGGCGAGACGCTTTGCTCGATGGCATCGCGGATCTTGTCGAGCTGATCGTTTTTGATCATGTCCGCGATGAGCGATGAATTGAGCAACACCTCGACTGCGGGCACCAGCATGCCTTGCGTATTGCGGATCAGGCGTTGCGAAATAACGGCGCGCAGGCAAAGCGAGAGATCGGACAGGATGCTGTTGCGCGCATCGTAGGGGAACAGGTTCACGATGCGGTTCAAGGCGTGGTAACTGTTGTTGGCGTGCAGCGTGGAGAGACACAAATGCCCGGTCTGGGCAAAGATCAGCGCATGTTTCAGCGTTTCGCGGTCGCGGATCTCACCGATCATCAAGACGTCGGGTGCTTCGCGCATGGCGCTCACCAGAGCCGCCCCGTAATCGGCCGTGTCGGTGCCGATCTCGCGCTGGTTCACGATGGATTTGTTGTGGCGGAACATGTATTCCAGCGGATCTTCGATGGTCAGAATATGTCCGGTCTGGGTATCGTTGCGATGCTGGATCATCGAAGCCAGGGTCGTCGATTTGCCCGAACCCGTTGCGCCCACCATCAGCACCAGACCGCGTTTCTCCATGATGAGGTCTTTCAGCACCAGGGGCAGATTCAATTCCTCGATATTGAGCACGTTGCCGCGCACATAACGGATGACGATCGCAACACTGCCGCGTTGGCGGAACACATTGACCCTGAAGTTGCCGATGTGCGCCACACGGAAGGAAAAATTCAGCTCCATGTGCATCTCGAAATCGGCGATCTGCTCGGGCGTCATCATTTCGTACGCGATCTGCTTGATGTTGTCCGCATCCAGCACCTGCGCATTCACCGGCATCACCACACCGTTGATCTTGATGTTGATTGGTGCGCCGACCGAGAAGAACAAATCGGAAGCCAGCTTGTCAGCGGCGAGTTGTAGTAGCGGGGTAACGATCATGATGAACTCCTTGAAGTAGGGTGGGCACGGTTCTGTGCCCGTGCGGTCACATACATTGTGTGCACAAAAGCCTGGCCCCCTACCTGCCGAATTAAATTCCGCGCAGCAACTCGTTGATGCCAACCTTACCCAGCGTCTTGGCATCCACTTTCTTCACGATCACCGCGCAATACAGGCTGTATTTACCGTCGGCCGAAGGCAGGTTTCCGCTGACCACGACGGAGCCGGCCGGCACGCGACCATAAAATACCTCACCGGTTTCACGATCGTAGATCTTGGTGCTCTGGCCGATGAACACGCCCATCGAGATCACCGAACCTTCTTCCACAATCACACCTTCGACCACTTCCGAACGCGCACCGATGAAGCAATTGTCCTCGATGATGGTGGGATTGGCCTGTACCGGTTCCAATACGCCGCCGATGCCGACACCGCCGGAGAGGTGGACGTTCTTGCCGATCTGCGCGCAGGAACCCACGGTTGCCCAGGTGTCCACCATGGTGCCTTCATCCACATACGCCCCGATGTTGCAGTACGAGGGCATCAGCACCACGTTTTTGGCAATGAACGCACCGCGTCTTGCGGCTGCGGGCGGCACCACACGGAAGCCGCCTTCGCGGAATTCTTTGGAGTTGTAGTCGGCGAACTTGGAGGGAACCTTGTCGAAATAATTGGTGAAGCCGCCTTTGATAAAAGCATTGTCCTCGATGCGGAAAGACAACAGTACGGCCTTCTTGATCCACTGATGTGTGACCCACTGCCCGTCGATCTTCTCCGCCACCCGCAGTTTGCCGCTATCCAGATATTCAATGACGGTGTTGATGGTCTCTTTCAGTTGCGCATCGACGTTGCGCGGGGTGATCTCGGCACGGCGTTCAAAGGCTTCTTCGATGATGGCTTGTAGTTGGGGCATGGTATTTCCTTGATTAATAAAATGGGTGGCCGTTTATCGTCGGGTGATGTTTCAGCTTGTTATGCCGGGTCAAGCCCGATCTGCAAAGAACGGCAGAATTTGGCGATCCTGTGTGCCGCTTCCAGCGTTTCTTCCAGATTGGCGACCAGTGCCAAACGGATGAAGTTCGCACCGGGGTTGATTCCTTGTGCTTCGCGCGCCAGAAAGCTCCCCGGTAAAACGGACACATTATAATCGCGGTAAAGCGCTTGGGCGAAGCGCGTATCGGTCATGGGTGTCCTCACCCAAAGATAGAAACTCGCATCCGGTTTGGACACGGGCAATACGGGTTCAAGCAGTTCAATGACCTTGCCGAATTTTTCAGCGTACAAGCGGCGATTCTCCGCGACATGTGTCTCTTCGTTCCAGGCGGCGATAGTCGCGCTCTGGATCGCCGGATTCATCGCGCAGCCGTGGTAAGTACGATACAGCGCAAACTTTTCCAGCACCCTGGCATCGCCCACAACGAAGCCGGAACGCATACCCGGCACATTGGAACGCTTGGACAGGCTGGAGAACACCACCAGATTCGTGTAATCGTTGCGACCCAGTTGCCGTGCGGCTTGCAGCGCGCCCAAAGGCTTGTCTTCACCGAAATAGATCTCGGAATAACATTCGTCAGCGGCGATGATGAAGCCGTAACGGTCGCTCATTTCGAAAAGCGTCTTCCACTCCGACAACGGCATCACGCGACCATTGGGATTGCCGGGCGAGCAGACGTAGATGAGTTGCGTGCGTTGCCAAATGTCCTCCGGCAATTGCCCGAAGTTCAGCGCGTAGTTGTCTTCCGGCAAGGTGTTGAGGAAATACGGAGTTGCACCTGCCAATAACGCGGCACCTTCATAGATCTGGTAGAACGGATTGGGGCAGACCACCACCGGATCATTCCGGCTGCGGTCGATCACCGCTTGCGCAAAAGCAAACAACGCCTCGCGGCTACCGTTCACCGGCAACACCTGCGTCTTCGCATCCGGTGACGCAATGCCATAACGACGTGTTAGCCAACCGGCGATGGCGCCACGCAGCGCGTCACTGCCGAGGGTTGTGGGATAATTTGCCAAGCCGTCCAGACCGGCGATCAGTGCTTCCCTGATGAATTGCGGTGTGGCGTGTTTCGGTTCACCGATGTGCAGACTGATGGGTTTTAAGGCAGCATTCGGCGTGACTTCGCCAAACAATTTGGCGAGTTTTTGGAACGGGTAGGGCTGTAGCAGATTCAAATCAGGGTTCATTTTCTTCCCGCGTGTTTTACCCGCTTAGGCGGGAATCCGGCGATTTTCGAGTCGCGGAATTATAAAGGTCTAACGAGTGCCATCAAAACAAAATGTCTTGCCGATCGTCGGTGTGTTGAGCGGCGCGCTGGTGTGGGGATTGATCTGGTACCCCTACCGGGTATTGCAAGAATTCGGTATGTCCGGCGCGATGGCGACATTCCTCACCTACCTGCTGGCGATGGTGTGCGGTGCTTTCATGTTGCCGCGAGTGTGGCGCGAACGCTCCACCTTTGGATGGTGGGCGCTGTTGCTGGTGCTCAGCGCGGGCTGGGCGAATCTGGGCTACGTGTTGGGCATGTTGCACGGTGAAGTGATGCGTGTGCTGTTGTTGTTCTACCTCGCCCCGGTGTGGACCATCCTGTTCTCCTTCTGGTTGCTGGGTGAGCGCCTCAACCGTTACGGCTATTCCGTCGTCGCATTGTCCTTGATCGGCGCTTTTGTCATGTTGTGGGAACCCCGTCTGGGTCTGCCGCTACCGCAGAATGTTTCCGAATGGCTGGGGCTTTCCGCAGGCATGGGTTTCGCGTTGTCCAACGTGACCTCGCGCCGCGCCGCGCATCTTTCTGTGGAAGCAAAATCATTAAGCTTATGGTTGGGCACGGCAGCACTCACATTGCCATTGCTGCTTTGGCAGGGCGGGATGTCTGCGCAAGTATCGAACATTCCTCCCCAATTCTGGGTGATGCTGGTGTTGATGGGGCTCGTGCTTTGCGCCACCAGTTTTGCCGTGCAATACGGCGTCACCCATTTATCCGCCAACCGCGCCGTGGTGCTGTTCCTGTTCGAGTTGGTCGTGGCCGCATTAACATCGTATCTGCTCGCGGGAGAAGTCATGGAACTGCGCGATTGGATAGGCGCGACGCTGATCGTCTCTGCCACGCTGTTGTCGGGAAGGATGCATGTGGCGGATCAGGAGTGTGAGTCGAAAGCCCTGTAGTATGAAATGCGGCTCGCATGGATGGGCGACGAATGATCCAAATCACAAAACATCCGGTGCAGCCCCGTAGGGCGCAATCGTTATTGCGCCGGATGGTTTCCTCGCCAATACTGTCGCCATGCCTGACTACCGACGCGCCTGGCATCCGGGCGGAACTTATTTCTTTACGGTGAACCTGCTGCAACGGCAGGGTAACGATTTACTGGTGCGGCATATTGATCTGTTGCGGTCCACGGTTGCTTCAGTACGGCAACGGCATCCGTTTCAAATTCATGGCTGGGTAGTGTTGCCGGAGCATTTGCATTGCGTGATCGAATTGCCTGCCACCGATGCCGACTTTGCCACGCGCTGGCGACTTATCAAAATGGGTTTTTCCAAGGCATTACCCAAGACCGAATTGTTGTCTGATGTGCGGGTGCGACGCGGTGAACGCGGCATTTGGCAACGGCGATATTGGGAACATCTGATTCGCGATGAACGCGATTTTCAAGCGCACATGGATTACGTGCATATCAATCCGGTTAAACATGGTTTGGTAAATCGTGTTGCGGATTGGCCGTATTCGACTTTCCATCGCTTGGTTGCAAGTGGCGTTTATCCGGTTGATTGGGCGGGCGGATGTGAGGAGCGTTCGGGGTATGCCGAGTAAACAAACATCCGGTGCAATGCGCTACGCCCTTCGACAAGCTCAGGACAGGCTTATTGCACCCTACGAAATTTGAACGTGCCTCACGTAGGGCGCAATAACCAACGGGCATTGCGCCGAATGAAATGGAACCCTCATGGTTGAGCATCGTATGATCCAAATCACAAAACATCCGGTGCAATGCGCTACGCCCTTCGACAAGCTCAGGACAGGCTTATTGCACCCTACGGCAACTGTGCCGCAAAGAAAACCGGCGTACCTTTCGGATACGCCGGCGATTAAGGGGGAGAATGACACGTCTTGTTAGGCCGACCGGGTGCCCGCTCAGTGGTGGAATTGCTTACCGTGCAGCACTTGCAAATGCAGGATCTCTTCCCATGCTTGATCCGGGAAACCGTCACGGTCGAACCGGCCGACATTGGGCCGCAACAGCTCGGCAATATAAGGTTCCGCTTCGGGAGAATCCCAGAGCTTGAGGATATTTTCAAGTATGTGAGGGAACCGCTCTTCAAGCATTTGCGGGTACTGGCTAGTGCTACATTTCAGTCTGTGCAACACGTTATCTTTATCAATCATGGCTATTCTCCTTGTCTATAGGAAACAACCCGAGCCGTGCTTAACTTAAACAGCCAACCTGAAAGTGAAGCGTAGACCGGGTTTGCACTGGCGTCAATTGTTGGGCGCGGCACTTACCGTGACTTGTCGAAGCGTTCCCACAAAATGGCGCCTTCATACATAATTCCGGCTTTGCGAAATATCATCCAATGGAGGACACCATGCCAATTCGAAACACGTTTTTGTTGGAGCCGGCCAAAGCCGTGCTGGTCGTCATCGACGTGCAGGAAAAACTCTGCGCTGCCATGGATAACGATGCGCTTCATCGCTTGACCAAAAATGCCGGTATCCTGTTGGAAAGCGCGGCCGAGCTCGCGATTCCGGTGATCTTCACCGAGCAATATGTCAAAGGGCTGGGTTCAACTTTAAGCGATTTGAAGCAACGTGTGCCTGCCGCAGCCTGTTATGAAAAATTGACTTTCAGTTGCTGCGGTAACGAAGGATTTTCCAAACAGCTCAAAGAGAGCGGCAGACAACAGATCATCGTCTGCGGCATGGAGGCGCATGTCTGCGTTCTGCAGACCGTCATCGAACTGCTAGCCGACGGCTTTGCTGTACATGTCGTCAAAGATGCAGTGATGAGCCGCAACAGCGACAACAAACAGACAGCAATCGAAGCCATGGTACTGGCCGGGGCGGTGCCGACCAGCACCGAGTCTGTCGTGTTTCAGTTATTAAAGATTGCCGGAACCGATTCGTTCAAAAAGCTTTCGAAACTGGTTCGGTAAGGTGTAAGTTTGGCTGAGTCTTTCGGTTCGGAATGGAGTCTGACCGTGAGGTCTCCCTTAGTTGGTTCGCAATGCACTCACAATGCGTGAGGGTTTTTGACGACAATCCAGCACGCGCTACACTTGAATGGTTTGTCCGTTTACACGGTAGTAAATTGCGTAGGGGAATCGTTTTGAGAGCGCGCGGTAGTAACCGAAAAATTGCTGGTGAATACCTGCATAGAGCAGTAGCGCATCGATGTCAGAAAACAGCGAGTCAAGAAAGTAAACACCCAGACCTTCCTATTACTGCTCATAGAAGCGCTGACCGAACTGAATATCGCTCATCGCGATACGCAGAATCTCGATCTTCATGAGTTATTGTTGCGTAGAGTCTTCTTGGCGGCGTCCCAGGAAACAAAGCCAGCCCGGTTATCGGCGACCGCTTGCTCGGCTTCCTTCAATTCCTGCTCGTGCCATTCCGGCGATGCAAGCCCAGCCGGGTCGCGAGACAGGTCATCCCACAGCGCCTCCATCATGCTGAGTTTTTCAGTGCGAGACATATTTGCGATGTTCATCATGTCGCTCCTCACTGGATTGATGTTGGGATTCTAGCAAATGTGGGACAGGGGCATGAAAGAATGCTGACGGATTTGGTTGCTGAGAATATTCCAAGCCTGGCCCCTTTGAATTATTTGAATTACAAACACCGCCTTGCTCGCTACCATGTGGGCATGAACGAAAAGCATCTCTGGCAAGCTTGGTGCGATGGCTGCGCCCGCCCTAACCCCGGCCATATCGGCCTCGGAGCCCTCCTGCTGGAACCGGATGGTAGCCGCCACGAACTCTCGCAACTCAGCCCGCACAGCGGCTGCAACAACGAAGCCGAAGCCCGCGCCCTGCTGGCCACCCTGCAACTGGCACGTACACTGCAAGCCAGCGCCTTGCGCATTCACTGCGATAGCGACGTCGTCGTGCGCCTCGCGCAAAATGCCAGTAGCACCGAAGCTGCCCGCCTCGCCCCCTTACTCGCCGATATCCGCTCGCAGATAAAGTGCTTTGACCAATTCGAGTTACGCTGGATTCCGCAGCACCGCAATACAGAGGCAGACTATCTTTCCCGCAGCGCCTTTGGGCTGCCTACGCGAACTCCCGCAAAACCCCGCAAGCGGAAATGAACAAAGCGCCCGCAGACGCTTTTTTTCCGATCAAGCAAATCAAAGAGGACAGCATCGAATTGTTTTTTTGTGGATAAGGCTGAGAAGGTAATGCGATGCTGACTCCATATCACTGCTCTATTGTTGATTATCCCTGTTGCAGGACAGTAATTATTCTTCCCTTCACGTTCTCATAGACAGAGGTCAATTTGTTTTTTGCAGGATTCGTGAGCAATGCTGTGTGGGCAACTGCATCGCGCATAGGCTTATATTCCAGAGCATCCTTGGGCAAACACGCTTGCCCTTGCCCAAGCGCTTTCTTATCTACAAGATTTGCCAGATCAGACATCGATAGATAGCTTAGGTCTGAGTCCAATTCTCTAATTTCAATGCTTACATTTCCTTTATTTTTGCTTTGTTGTTCTCGGCTTCTCATTTCGGCAACGGTAATCTTTGCCTCTTGCGATAAGGGTTCGTTTCTTTCCTCAATGAATTTCCTGATGAGATTCTCCGAGATGAAACACTCTGCATAAGAACCAAAATTATACTGAGCATCACCGCTAAGTTCATTGACCCAACGGTCCACTTTAATCTTGTTTTTGGACCCTTTATCGAAATTGAAATCCTCGGTTACGGCTGTATAGAGCTCTCTGGATTTTCGTTCCTTCTTATTCACGCGTGAATTGTCTGGGTCGCCATCCTGATTGTGCTTCAGCCGCCACACATCCCAATCTTCAATAATTATCGGGATGATTTTGGTTCTGAGTATGTTCAATAGCTTTTTAAAATTGGGATCGTCTGCAACTATGCCCTCTCTGCTACTAGTGAAGCTGTCCTTAATTCCGTCCAACTCGTCAAAATGAATTTGCCCGTATAGGTAGCTCTCGACTATTCGCGCTGTTGGGATATGTTTCAAAATATCCTTTTCTCGCAACCGACCGTTAACGAATAGATCAACACTAACTTTTTCATCAGTGGTCCTAATCTTGAGCCCGCTCGGCTTTTTCACGGATGCGATAAAACCCTTTATTGACTGCGGTTCAAAAGTGATCAGTTTGTTTTCTTTGAGTTCAGTCAGTTGCTTATTCACATATGGGTCATCAAGGTCGTTCAGGTTCCACAGAAACTGCGTTTGCTCGGCAAGGGGGTGTAGGTTTTCCAGCGTAATCTTCTCACCATTCAGAAAGATATTGAATTTCTTGTCAACGAGAGAGAATCGGAAGTACAAGGCGATTATTTGTTTTAGATAGCTGACGGTATTTGTAATGCCGCCATGGATTCCATCAAAGCGAATAATCGTTCCTGTGTTATGACCTGCTACGTATTCTGAAAAAATGCCTAATTTCGTTTTCTTCAATACGTAGTCATGCACTTCCATATCGTCAGTTATGGCTTTATCCAACTCCGCGTTGGCTATAACTCCACCGACATAACTGGTTTTTGCTTTTTTGGAGATGATGCTTATTTCAGCGGCGCAAGATAATAAGGCTAGCTTTCCGATACCCTTTCTACCAATGAATGGCCTGCCGCCTTTTGATACTGCGATGCCCCCTTTTCTTTTTGAATAGCCAATTTTTAAGAACTTATTTTGGAAGTCGTTATCCGACATACCTAGGCCATCATCTTTTATAACAAAGCTATCGTTCTCTTTATCAATGTATATCCATACATTGTTTGCGTCTGCATCCCAGGCATTTGAAATGGCTTCGCCCAGGACGGTAATGAAATTGCGATATAGATTCCTCCCCAAGTGATTTAGGACGCTTAGGGAGATATTGAAAGTGAACGGCTTGTTACTTTGGTCGCTCATAATGTTCTTTCAGGTGGCGAAGAAATGATTTACCTATCACTTCTCCAAGTCTGGGTGGGACCGCATTGCCAATCATCCTGCCTACGACCGTCATCTGCAATGGTTCGCCACGTCGGAGAAACTTATATGATTTAGGAAAGGTTTGTAGAACGGCTGCTTCTCGTAACGATATCGCCCTATCTTGTTCAGGATGGCCGAAACGACCATTGCCAAAGCCGAAACACTGCGTTGTCATGGTCGGGGATGGTTGATCCCAACTCATGCGAGCATAGACACCGGGATATGTTTTTCCGGACTCGCGTTTATGGCAATCGGCTACAAGTTCGGATGGCCAATCCCTCCAAGTCCCTCCTTGCTTAGAGGCGCGAATTCGACTCAAATTTAGATCAGATAATTGAGCCGATCTATGCAAGGGGTCGCGCGCGTGTTGTTCGCCAGAACTAAGTTTAGGGAAATTCCCAATCGCTTGTCGTACGTTTTTGTATTTTGCTGGTGTGTGTGTTTTTTTTACTAATTTAATGGGGCCGAGTTTTGATGCCAATAGGACATGCCTTGACCGCATTTGTGGTATCCCATAGTCTGGGCAGAATACTTTTTCCGCCCACACATGATAGTTCTGCGCCTTCAGCTCCTCTACGAAGTCATGGTAGACCACATGCTTCGTAACATCCGGCACATTCTCCATACTCACAAGTTCTGGCTGTAATTCACGAATCAAACGGGAGAACTGATAAAGCAGAGGCCATTTATTATGTTGTTTGGCAACTCGGCCATGAGAATAGGTTGAGAACGGTTGGCAAGGTGCACAGCCTGCTAACAACTTCACATCCACTGCTGGATAGTGCGCAAGTAACTCATTCGCGGCCAAATTCGTTACATCTTGTGTGAAAAATTTTGCGCCACTATTGTTGGCTTCATAAGCGTACTGACATGCGTCGTCGATGTCATAACCGGCAGTTACGTTAATGCCGGATTTGATGAATCCTGCGGTCAGACCTCCCGCCCCACAGAACAGATCAATTGCTGAAATGTTTTTCAAAATGCTCTCCCTTGCCAACTGCAAATGCGCTTAACCAATTGCCCAAGACTAGAGGCGAACAAATCAATCAACGCGATGTTGAATTGATTTGATTACTCAAACCTCAACCCCTTCAACTTCGTCTCGACCACCTTCCCAGCCCTGGCCCTCGCCCCAAAGTACGTCTGCAACTCTTTCCCGCCAATATGCAACTGCTGCACCTTGCTGCCCGCCGTGCCGCTCAGGTTAACCGACGGTGAATTGACGACCGTGCAGGCTGTCAGCTCGTCGCCTTCTTTCAGGTCGATCAGCATCATGCCTTTGCCGCCGCCTTGTAACAGTTTTAATTCGGACAACATGAAGGTGAGTAATCTGGCGTGTTTGGAAAGCACGACGACCAGTGAAGTTTTGCTCGGGGCGAGCAGGATGGGGGGGAGGATGGTTTCTTCTTTGACGCTGATGAATTGTTTGCCCGCTTTGTTGCGTCCCACCATGTCGCCGAGGTAGCAGGGGAAACCGTAACCTGCACTGGTGGAAATCAACACGGGAGTCTCGGCTTTGCCGCTGATCACGTGGGTGATCTTGGCGCCCGCTGCCAGTTCGATGAAGGTGGCGAGCGGCGCGCCGTCACCGCGACCGGAGGGTAACGCGGACACGGGGATGCTGCACACGCGCCCGTTGTTGCAGATGACGATGCATTGGTCGGTGGTGCGGCATTCGAAGGTGTTCGCCACGTGGTCGCCGTCTTTAAACGCGATGCTGGTCGCGTCGATGCCGTGGCCTTGGCGCGTGCGCACCCAAAAGCGTTGCGAGATGAACACCGTCACCGGTTCGTCGTTAATTGGCACGGCTAATTTGGAAATCTGTGCTTCTTCGATTAAGGTGCGGCGCGTGTCGCCGAAAGTTTTGGCATCGGCTTCGATCTCGCTCACCACCAGTTCGCGCAGCGCATCTTCGCTGCTCAAAATCTTTTTCAAATCACGCGCTTCTTTTTCCAGCGCCTTGATCTCTTTCTCAATCCTGATGCCTTCCAGTCGCGCCAGTTGGCGCAGGCGGATTTCCAGGATGTCTTCGGCTTGTCGATCGGACAATTCGAAGCGCGCCATCAGGTCTTCTTTTGGATTATCCGAGCCGCGAATCAGCGCGATCACTTCGTCGATGTTCAGATAAACGATCATGCGCCCGGCAAGGATGTGTAAGCGGTCGTTGACCTGACCGAGGCGGAAACTGCAACGGCGCGTGACGGTGCGCAGGCGGAATTCCACCCACTCGCGCAACACTTGCGCCAGAGCTTTTTGTTGCGGGCGACCGTCGAGGCCGATCATGGTCAGGTTGACCGACACCGAGTTCTGCAGACTGGTGTGGGTGAGCAACACCGCCATCATCTCGTCGGGATTTTGCTTGGACGTTTTGGGCTGCAACACCAAACGAATCTTTTGCGACTTGTCTGATTCGTCGGCAATCGTATCCAGCACGGAAAGGATAAGTTGTTTGTTCTGCACCTGATCCGGCGACAGTGATTTCTTGTTGGCTTTGACCTTGGGGTTGGTCAGCTCGTCGATTTCTTCCAGCACTTTTTGCGCCGACACGCCGTGCGGAAATTCGCTCACTACCACTTGCCACTGGCCGCGCGCCAGTTGCTCCACTGTCCAACGCGCGCGCATCTTGAGCGAGCCGCGCCCGCTGCTGTAGGCATCGCGGATGTCCGCCGCCGAAGAAATAATCTGCCCGCCGCCGGGGAAATCCGGCCCGCTGATAAACGACACCAGCGCGTCGTCGCCGATGCCGGGATTTTTCGCCAGCGCCACGGCGGCGTTCGCCACCTCGTTCAAATTGTGCGAAGGAATTTCGGTCGCCATACCCACCGCGATGCCGGATGCGCCGTTGAGCAACACCATAGGCAAACGCGACGGCAACATCGCCGGTTCCTGAAACGCGCCATCGTAATTGGGAATGAAATCCACCGTGCCCATGTCCAGCTCGGACAACAGTAAATCGGCAATCGGCGTGAGCCGCGCCTCGGTGTAACGCATCGCCGCCGCGTTGTCGCCGTCGCGCGAACCGAAGTTGCCCTGACCATCCACCAGCGGATAACGCATCGCAAAATCCTGCGCCAGTCGCACCATCGCTTCATACGCGGAAGAGTCGCCATGCGGATGATATTTACCCAGCACATCACCGACGACACGCGCCGACTTCACATGTTTGTTGCCATGCGTGAGACCCATTTGGCGCATGGCGTAGAGAATGCGGCGCTGCACCGGCTTTTGTCCGTCGCAGACTTCGGGGAGTGCGCGGCCTTTAACCACGGAGACCGCGTATTCGAGATAAGCGCGCTCGGCGTAATCGGCGATGAGCACTTCGTCGCTGTCGGGGAGTTTTGCGAGCGGGGCGAATTCGCGTTTGCCGCTACCGCTTTCAACAGGCGCGGGGGTTGGGGATTCGGGTTGCTGCTCGTCTTGTGGGTCGATTTCGTTGGTTGTCATTCTGTGTTCTTGCCGTAAAAATTTGTGAATGCTGCACTGATTCGGTTTGCTCTCTTCGCCCGCAGGCGGGAGAAGGGCTGGGGATGAGGGGCTATGCTCACCATATTGTTATGTTTGAAGTGCAACTCTTCGATCACCATCCCTCACCCTCGGTCCCTCTCCCGCCTGCGGGCGAGGGATGCAAATCATTTAGCGGGCGAGGGGCTAAATTAAATATCCACCTCAACCTCATTGCCGTGATATTCCAGCCATGCGCGGCGGGTTGAAGCTTCCTGTTTGCCCATCAGCATGTTGAATATCCCCATCGTCGCTTTGAACGAGGCCATATCCGCCTTCACGCACAACGCGCGCCGTGTATCCGGGTTCAACGTGGTATCCCACAACTGCTCGGGGCTCATCTCGCCCAAGCCTTTAAAGCGCGAGATCGACCAGCTGCCTTCGCGTATTTTTTCTTTGCGCAACCGGTCGAGGGTGCTCGTCATTTCGCCTTCGTTTAGCGCATAAATTTTGCACGCCTGTTTCTTGCCGTGTGCGGGCACGTCGATGCGGAACAGCGGCGGCTGCGCGATGTAGATTTTGCCCGCTTCCACCACGCGGTAGAAATGGCGGTAGAACAAAGTCAGCAGCAGCGTGGAGATATGCGATCCGTCCACATCGGCATCGGCCATGATGAGGATGGCGTTATAGCGCAGGTTGGTGAGGTCGACAGTGTCGCCGGGCGCATGCGGATCAACCCCGATGGCGACGGCGATGTCGTGGATTTCGTTGTTGGCGAACAGGCGGTCTTTTTCCACTTCAAACGTGTTCAAGACTTTGCCACGCAAGGGCAACACGGCCTGGAATTCTTTGTTGCGCCCCTGTTTGGCGGAGCCACCGGCGGAGTCACCCTCGACCAGAAATAGTTCGGTGCGCGATGCGTCGCCGGAGCTGCAATCGGTAAGTTTTCCAGGCAATACTGCGACACTTGAACCTTTTTTCTTTTCCACTTTTTGCGCCGAGCGCAAACGTGCCTGCGCCTGCTGGATCGCCAGTTCGACGATTTTCTTCGCCGGTTCGATATGTTCGTTCAGCCACAAATCCAGCGGGTCTTTGAGCATGGACGACACCAGCCGCAACGCTTCGCGCGACACCAGTTTCTCTTTGGTTTGCCCCTGGAATTGCGGGTCCAAAACTTTGGCCGACAATACAAAACTCAGGCGCGAGAACACGTCTTCCGCCACCAGCTTTACACCTTTGGGTAACAGACCGTGCAATTCGGCAAACGTCTTCACCGCGTTGAACACACCTTCGCGCAACCCGGCCTCGTGTGTCCCGCCGGCGGGAGTGGGGATGAGGTTGACGTAAGACTCGCGCACCACGTTGCCTTCGGCCGACCAAGTTAAGGCCCACGTTGCACCTTCACCTTCGGCAAAACCGTTGCCTTCGTTTTTGCGCGTGAATTTTTCCTGCAACAAGATGGGCGTGGCCAACTCGAACTCCGCCAGCGCCTCGGCCAGATAGCCGCGCAAGCCGTCGGGATACGTCCACGATTTGGTCTCGCCGGATTTTTCCAGCGTGAGTGTGATGGTCACTCCCGGCAACAGCACAGCTTTCGAGCGCAGCGAATGTTCCAGTTGCGTCAGGTTGACATTGGGCGCGTCAAAATATTTCGCGTTCGGCCACGCGCGCACTTCCGTGCCGGTTTGTTTTTTCGGACAGTTGCCGGTCTTCACCAGCGGCGCTTCCGCCACGCCGTCAAGGAAGCGCAACGCGTGCTGGCCGCCATCGCGATAAACCGTCACTTCGAGTTTGTTCGACAGCGCATTGGTCACCGCCACGCCCACGCCGTGTAGCCCGCCCGCAAATTTGTATGCCCCGTCCGACTCTTTGTCGAACTTGCCGCCCGAGTGCAACACGGTGTACGCCACCTCCACCACCGAGCGCCCTTCCTCCGCGTGGATGCCCACCGGAATGCCGCGCCCGTCGTCTAAAACCGACACCGAGCCGTCCGTGTGCGCCGTGACGCGGATGTGTTTGGCGAACCCGGCCAGCGCCTCGTCGCAGGCGTTATCCACTACCTCGGCAATGATGTGGTTGGGGGATTCGAGATTGGTGTACATGCCCGGGCGCTGCCGCACCGGGTCGAGTCCGCGCAGAACTTTGAAACTGGATTCGTTATAAGTGGCCATTATCTGATTGCGTTATAAATTACTGGAGGTGCTGCCGAATCGCGCATTTTACCGGACTGTGACTGCGAAGATAACAACTGTCTGTGTCGCTTGCAGGTTGACGGGAATAAATAGAGTGTTCCCGGTTTAATTACCACACCGATTTTTGCAGGCCGGGTTTTAACCCGACAAAAGCACGATGTTTGAACAGTACGCGTCGGGTTGAAACCCGACCTGCAAAAACCGAACAAATATATCAGGCTTCCCTGAATTCAGTTCAACAACGGATGATCTTTGGGTAATTGTTTTGCGTACCACATGGCCAGTTTATGCCGCAGTGATTTTTCGGCTACCTGATCCTCCGGCAAGGGGGTGAGGACTTTGTCGTGAACCATCAGACGGTAGATGTACAGGAGTTTTTCGCTTGCGGAATCGCCGGCTTCGAATTCGACCACCCCGCGGCCTTCGGCATATTTCACTCCCGCGAGAAAAGCTTCTTTGAAAAGTGCGGATTCATTCTTTAGTTTCTTCATGGCGTTCCCGGTCACCCTGTCAAGACTGCAAAAAAAACGGCAAATGTTTTGCCTCGCTTATTGTCGATTTGAAAATGTCGGATGTCCAGTGTTTTGACACACGAGCAACGCGCATGAGGTATTGCATCACGGTGAATTAAGCGGATTCGTTTTAAGGTTGCCTGGAGGCAATGCGCCATGCGGCGTGTTCTTGCCAAACAGTTTGCCGGGCAACTTACTGTGGAGCTGTGAGGATGGAGCCGAGGATGCCCGTCGAGCGGCATGAACCGTCCGCATCACAAAATGTTCGTGTACTTGACCCGCCATTGCGCTGCCCCGCCGCAGATCCGCACAAACCGAGATTGAAGCTGGCAAACCCGCCTTCGTAGCCGCCCAGTCCTTGTGCATTCACCCAATATCGGGCCGGCATGACGGGCGTTTGGCAGGTTTGTTCGATGTAAGCCTTTTCCCCTAAAGTCAGCTGGCGGCCGTTGATGAATACGCCGGAGGTGCCGCGAGATGCGTCCGCGCGCAACTTACCGCCCAGGCCAAGGCCCGGAAGCATCTTGCCTGCCACCGGTTGACCTTCGACGCCATAGGCTCCCGACACGGGGTCATACCAATAGCGACCCGGGGCGATAGCCACCGGGTAGAGTTGCTGTAACTGCGTCAAGGTCTCGTGGCTCAAAGCCTGACCATTGACGATGACCTTGCCAGCGCCTCCGGCAACACAAGCCGTACTGAGGGTTAAACCAAATACCAGACCAAGAATAAATCGGCACGGCACCCAATGCGGGCGCGAAATGAAAGACACAGCCTTTTGGGAATGATGGGTAAACATTTGAACCTCCCGAGATCGAGTCAGATCAAGCCACGGTCACCTCATTTGATAGATACACATCCTGAATCGCATTCAACAGCGCCACTCCGTCCCGCATCGGCTTTTGGAATGCCTTGCGCCCCGAGATCAGTCCCATGCCACCCGCGCGTTTGTTGATGACGGCGGTGCGCACGGCCTGATGTAAATCATCCTTGCCCGATGCGCCGCCGGAATTGATCATGCCGACGCGCCCCATATAGCAGTTGGCAACCTGATAACGCACCAGATCGATGGGGTGGTCGGAGGTGAGTTCGCTGTACACCTTGGGGTTGGTTTTGCCGAACTTGATGGCATTGTAGCCGCCGTTGTTTTCGGCCATCTTTTGTTTGACGATGTCGGCGTTGATGGTGGCGGCGAGGTGGTTGGCCTGTCCGGTGAGATCGGCGGCGACGTGGTAATTCTTGTCCGGGGTGGTGAAGGCGGGATTGCGCAAATAGGCCCAGAGGAACGTTGCCATGCCCAGCTCATGCGCATGTTCAAACGCTTCGGACACTTCCTGTATCTGACGGCGCGATTGATCCGAGCCGTAAAAAACCGTCGCCCCTACTGCTACCGCGCCCATGTCGAACGCCTGATCCACGCTGGCGAAAAGTGTCTGGTCGAAGTTGTTGGGGTAGGTGAGCAGTTCGTTGTGGTTGATCTTCACGATGAACGGGATTTTGTGTGCGTAACGTCGCGCCACCGAACCCAGCACGCCGAGCGTGCTGGCCACACCGTTGCAGCCGCCTTCGATGGCGAGCTTGACGATGTTCTCCGGGTCGAAATACATCGGATTGGGCGCGAACGATGCGCCGCCGGAATGTTCCACGCCCTGATCCACCGGCAACAAAGAGAGGTAGCCGCTGTTGGCCAAGCGGCCATGATCGTAGAAAGCTTGCAGGCTGCGCAGCACGCCGGGTTTGCGGTCTTTTATCGAAACCACCCGGTCCACATAATCCGGCCCCGGCAGGTGCAGTGTTTCCTTGGGGATACCGATGCAACGGTGTGCCAACAAATGATCCGCTTCTTCTCCCAACAATTGCACGATGTTCGTCATGATGAGGTTCCCGGGTTGGTAAAACAGAGCGGCTATCTTACTCCGCTGTGTATAATTTTAGGCATCTGAAATCTATTCATCGACGCTTATGGAATCCATCGTTTTCGGCACACCGCTTGCACCTTCCGCCACCAAAGTCATGCTGCTGGGCAGCGGCGAGCTGGGCAAGGAAGTCATCATCGCGTTGCAACGCTTGGGCGTGGAAGTCATCGCAGTGGATCGCTATGCCAATGCACCGGGGCATCAGGTGGCGCATCGGGCGCATGTTATCAACATGGCTGACGGTGCCGCGTTGCGCGAGCTGATCGAGAAAGAACGGCCGCACATCATCGTGCCGGAGATCGAGGCCATCGCCACTGACATGCTGGTGCAGGTCGAGAAAGAAGGCTTGGCGCGCGTGATTCCAACCGCACGCGCGGCGCAGCTCACCATGAACCGCGAAGGTATACGCCGCCTGGCGGCCGAGGTGTTATGGCTGCCGACCTCGCCCTACAAATTCGCCGACAGTCTGGAAGAATTACGCGCCGCCATCGACGTGATCGGTTATCCGTGCATCATCAAACCGGTGATGTCTTCCTCCGGCAAAGGTCAGTCGAAAGTGGATAACGCCGATGCTGTACAGGCCGCGTGGGATTACGCCGCCAGCGGGTCGCGCGTGAATCAGGGGCGGGTCATCGTCGAGGGTTTTATTGACTTTGAATACGAGATCACGCTGCTCACCGTGCGCGCTGTCGGTGCGAACGGGGACGTCGCAACGCATTTCTGCGAACCTATCGGCCATGTGCAAGTGCAAGGGGATTATGTCGAAAGCTGGCAACCGATGGTTATGTCGGATATGGCATTGCAACGCGCGCGCAACATCGCGCAAAAAGTCACGGATGATTTGGGCGGCTTGGGCATCTTCGGGGTCGAGCTGTTCGTCAAAGGCGACACGGTGTGGTTCTCGGAAGTCAGCCCGCGCCCGCACGATACCGGCATGGTGACGATGTGTTGCCAGCGCTTCAATGAATTTGAACTTCACGCGCGCGCCATTCTTGGACTGCCGGTGGATACCACGCTGCGCGCAGCGGGTGCTTCCGCTGTAATTTACGGACAGATGGATTCCCGGGGTATCGCTTTCAAGGGTGTGGATGAAGCGCTGCGTGTGCCGGAATCGGATGTGCGCCTGTTCGGCAAACCGGAAGCTTTTGTGAAGCGCCGTATGGGTGTGGCACTGGCAAACGGAAAAGACACCGACGAGGCGCGGGCGCGTGCCAAATTGGCGGCGAGCAAAGTGGTTCCAGTGAAAATCTGATGATCAGCGGCATCTATCACGTCACGTTCATCACCCGCGATATCCCCCGTGCTCGCGCATTTTACGAGGGAGTTCTGGAACTGCATCCCGATCCAACACGTCCCCAAATGGGCTTTGACGGAGTGTGGTACGACGTGGCTCCAAAGCAGCAGATACACCTGATGTTGTTGCCTGATCCGGAAGCCGGTTTGCAGCGCCCCGCACATGGCGGACGCGACCGGCATGTGGCGTTGGGTGTGAAGGACTTGGCGCAATTGATGCAAAAACTGGATGCGGCAAACGTGCCTTATACCCAAAGCCAGTCCGGGCGGCGCGCGACTTTCTGTCGCGATGCGGACCAGAATGCGCTGGAGTTTATTGAGGTCGGCGAATGAAACAGAACGTTTCGCCGGAAGACGGAACCAGCCCGAAAGCCTGGTACCAGGCGGCGTGCGACAAGGCTGGTTTCGTTTGCGACGCGCGCCAACTTTCCGCGATCGAAGAGTTGCAGACGTTGTGGCAACAACTGGTCGAATTCAAGAACAAGCGCAATCAGTTTCTCGGGCGCAGTTTGTTGAGTCCGGAGGTGCCAAAAGGTTTGTACATCTGGGGTGGCGTCGGACGCGGCAAGACTTTTCTGATGGATGGTTTCTATGCCTGTTTGCCGTATCGCCGCAAACGGCGTATTCATTTTCACAACTTCATGGCCGAAGTGCACCACGAGATGAAGTTGCTCGCGCAGGAACCGGATCCGTTGATGGCGCTGGCCGCCAATATCGAACACTCCACCCGTTTGTTGTGTCTGGACGAGTTTCATGTGGACGATATTGCTGATGCGATGATTCTGGGGCGATTGCTGGGTGCGTTGCTGGAACGCGGTGTGGTGTTGCTCACCACCTCGAACTACCCACCGGATGACCTGTACCCGAATGGTTTGCAGCGGCAAAATTTCTTGCCCGCAATTGCCATGTTGAAGAGCGAATTGAAAGTGCTGCATCTCGACAGCGACACCGATTACCGCATGTTACAAATGGCGCGAGATCCGCTGTTCCTGGTGCCGGCCGGTGCGGCAAGTGAAATGCAGATGGAATCGTTGTTCCAGCGTCTGACGGCCGCGGAACAGGCCGATGCGCAGAACATTCAGATTCGAAAAATTAATATTCCGGTCAAACGTGTTGCGCGCGAAGTCGTGTGGTTCGATTTCAAAACACTCTGCGGTGGACATCATGACCAGTCTGATTATCTTGAGATCGCCCATCGTTATCCGACGTTATTTCTGTCCGGCATTCCGCAAATGCACAGCGAAAATAGTGCGGAAGCCCGACGTTTTACCTGGCTGATCGACGTGTTGTACGACAACCGCGTCAAACTGGTGGCTTCATTCGAGGTCGAGTTAAATACTTTGTATGAAGCGGATAGGAACGATAGCGAATCTCAGCGTATCACCAGTCGGCTGACCGAGATGCAGACCCTGCATTATCTGGAGTTACCACATCACAGTCGTGGTGTGACGTTGACTGATACGAGGAAGTTGCCGGAACGGAGGCCAGCATGAAACCGGACATGCGGCAGGCACTATTGCGTCCGTTGTATTTGGTGGTGTTGCTGGCGTTGATGATCGCCGCTTTCAAAGTCACGCTGGCTTGGTGGCGGGATGAGATCACACTGACAGAAGACGGGAACGGGTTCTGGGTGGCTCTGTTCCCGCTTCTGTTGGTGGTGTGGTGGCGCTATTTTTCTATATTTGGAAGCAAAGAGGCAACTTGCTTATTGCCCAAGGAAAAGGATTGAGGATGGCTACTAAACTACCATCCGCCATTCTGCAGATACGCGTCATATTTGGCTTGGCAGGCCTGATTGGCGATAGCCACCATCTTGTCTGCTTCCGCAACGACCACATCCGGCACGGTGAGCAGGCAAGTCTTTTTCTGCAACACGGGTTTTTGATTCTGGCTTAGATAAAAATTCTTCGCTGTCTCGGCGGCCGCTTTGCAATTATTCAGGTCGACCAGAATGTGTGCCTCGAATTTTGATTTGGTTTCAACTCTGGATCGGGCTTGCGCACCGGCTTGTTGCATCTCGCGATGTAATTGGATCGCGGCTTGTTTTTCCTGTTCGTTCCACATGTCCAGATAGATCCACGCGCCACCTGTCAATAAGATGAGTACTACTGCTGCAATTTTTTTAAACGAATCCGACTCGTACATTTCCACCCCTCCGTACATTGCAAATATAACTTTACCGGTGCCTATGATAGCCGAATCTGGGAATGTGTTGCACCCTCAAAAGCACTTAGGGTGCCGGATTTGGATAGGACTTTTGTACTGCTTCGATTTTTGAAATCACTTCAGGGGAAAGCGAAAAGCTGACGCTTTCAATATTCTCTGTCAGTTGCTGCAACGTGGTTGCCCCCACGATGACACTGCCGGTGAACCAGCGTGTTCGGGCGAATGCAAGCGCCAAAACAGTCGGCGATATTCCGGCTTCCTGTGCGATGCGCGCGTACTCTTTTGCAGCAGCAGGGACATTGGGTTTGTTGTAGCGTTGGCCGAATCCTGGAAACAACGTGATGCGTCCATGTGCATTCGGGTCGGTCAGATATTTTCCCGTGAGCCAGCCAAACGCCAGCGGACTGTAGGCGAGCAGGCCGACGTTGGCATGATGACAAGTTTCCGCAAGGCCGCTCTCGAAGGTGCGGTTCATCAGGTGATACGCGTTTTGCACACTCACAATCCTGGGCAAACCCAGTTGCTCTGCACAGTGCACGAACTCGGAAACTCCCCACGGTGTTTCATTGGAAAGCCCGATGTGGCGCACCTTGCCGGCCTTGACCAATTCAGCCAGAACGTGGAGTTGTTCGGCGATGGGCGTGCTGTCGTGTTCCTGCGTCACGTCATAGCTGGTGGCGCCGAACATTGGCACATAACGATCCGGCCAATGGATCTGATACAGGTCGAGGTAGTCGGTCTGCAAACGGCGCAGGCTGCCCTCGATGGCGGCGTTGATATGTTCGCGATTGATGCGTGGCCCGTTGCGTATCCAGCCGAAGCCGCGTGAGGGCCCGGCGATCTTGCTGGCGACGATCAATTTGTCGCGAGGCTGGTGCTTGAGCCAGGTGCCGATATAACTTTCGGTGTGAAACACGGTTTCGCCGCGCGGCGGCACCGGGTACATCTCGGCCGTATCAATAAAATTGATGCCGTTTGATACCGCGAAATCCAGTTGCGCGTGCGCTTCGGCTTCGGTGTTCTGTTCGCCGAAAGTCATTGTGCCCAATGCCAGGACTGATACTTTCAGGTCGCTACTGCCGAGTCTGCGGTATTCCATTTTGGATTTATCCGCGCGTGTTGGATTGCGTCTGGAACGGCGTCAGTTCGACCAGCGGCGCAGGTTGCCAGCCGGATTGGCGGTGCTCGGCCACGATGTTGGTGAAGATGCCACCGCGCACGTAGAACTTTGCCGTGAGACGCATGAAGCGCGGCTGTGTGGCGGCAACCAGATCATCCAGAATGCGGTTGGTCACGTCCTCGTGGAAATGGCCTTCTTCCCGAAACGACCACATGTACATCTTCAGGCTTTTCAGTTCCACGCAATTTTTGTCGGCGATGTAATCCAGGACCAGTGTGGCGAAATCCGGCTGACCGGTCTTGGGGCACAGGCAAGTGAATTCCGGTATCTCCATGTGGATGTGGTAATCGCGTTTGGGTTGCGGGTTGGGAAATGTTTCCAGAGTTTTGCCGGGCCGGGTGGTCATTGTTGGTCGCCTATGGGAGTTCGGTTAGAATGCGGCGCATTATATCGCCAGCCCGAATCGAAAATAGAAGTGCGTTTAGCCCACATCAAGTTAGCCGGTTTCAAGTCCTTCGTTGACCCCACCCATATCGCGCTGCCCGGGCAGTTGGTGGGTATCGTCGGCCCCAACGGCTGCGGTAAATCCAATGTGATTGATGCGTTGCGCTGGGTGCTGGGTGAATCGCGCGCCTCGGCGTTGCGCGGGGAGTCGATGCAGGACGTGATCTTCAACGGCTCGGGAAACCGCAAGGCGGTGTCGCGTGCCAGCGTGGAATTGGTGTTCGACAATACTCTGGGCAAAGTCGGCGGACAGTGGGCCAGTTACGCCGAGATCTCCATCAAGCGCGTGTTGCAGCGCGATGGCGATTCCAACTACTACATCAACAACCAAAATGTGCGGCGCAAAGACATCACCGATATCTTCCTCGGTACCGGTGTCGGCGCGCGTGCCTACGCCATCATCGAGCAGGGCATGATCTCGCGCATCATCGAGGCCAAGCCGGAAGAGCTGC
The DNA here is from genome assembly GCA_964425955.1 of uncultured Sideroxydans sp. Taxonomy (GTDB): domain Bacteria; phylum Pseudomonadota; class Gammaproteobacteria; order Burkholderiales; family Gallionellaceae; genus Sideroxyarcus. The sequence continues at coordinate 30,822 of CAYROQ010000010.1, read as the reverse complement.
GTGTGTTTCTGGAGGAAGCGGCAGGCGTCTCAAAATACCGCGATCGTCGGCGTGAAACCGAATTGCGTCTGGGCGATACCAAAGACAATTTGTTGCGCGTCTCCGATATTCTGCAGGAACTGGACAAGCAACTCGGGCACTTGGGCGAGCAGGCCGAGGTGGCGAAAAGTTATCGCGAACTGGAAGCACGGCGCGAAACCACACAAAGGCTGCTTTGGCTGGTCAACAAACAGGAAGCGGAAGCGCGGCGCCTCCGCTTCTCGCAACAAGTCGAAAAACACAAAAATGAGTTGGAAGCCGAAATCGCCAAATTGCGCGAAATCGAAAGCAAGCTGGAAAGCGCGCGCAGCGAACATTTTGCTCTGTCCGATGCGCTGCATGCCAAGCAGGGCGGCTTGTATGAAAGCAACGCGACAGTGGCGCGACTGGAACAGCAGATCGCCTTCCTGATCGAACAACGTAATCGTTTGGGGCAACAGATACAGAATGGTGAGCGCCAGATCGCGCAACAACAGGCACAGCTCCAAGGTCTAAGAACGTTGCAGACACATTGGCAACAACAGCAACAAGAAGCCGCCGTACGTGAGGCGGTTTGCGAAAGTCATGCCGAGACTGAAGCGCAACATCTGCCGCAAGCGGAAGAAGCGGCTCGCGCGGCGCAGGAACGCTTTAACTCGGTGCAACGGGAACAACTGCTGATCCAGCAGCAACTGCAACTGGCCGAAACGCAACGCGGTCATATCCAGGGCAACGTGCAGCAACTGGATAGCCGCAGGTCGCGCCTGATGCTGGAGCGCGACAATCTGCCGCAACCGAATTTGGAAGCGTTAGAGTTGGCGCAATGCCAACTCGCCGAAATGCAGTCGGAGTACGAGGCACAACAAAACCAGCTAAAAGAGTTGCAGGAACAGTTGCCGCTGGCCGAAGCACAACGCCGCGAAACGCGCACTGTGTCACAGGAGTTGGAACGGCAGTTGGGCCTGACCGAAGCGCGATTGAATGCGCTCGAACAATTGCAGTCTCAGGTTGATAACGACAAAAGCTTGAAGGCATGGTTATCGCGCCATCAGCTTGAAAATACGCCACGCCTGTGGCAATCCATCCGTATCGATCAGGGATGGGAAGATGCACTGGAAGCGGTGTTGCGCGAACGGGTCAATGCATTGGCCTTGCCCCAACTGGAAGTCGCGGCAGAATGGAGTGACGCGCCACCGGCAAAGTTGGCCGTGTATGGGGCTGGCAGTTCTTCCAGGGCAATTCCGGTTATACCGACAGGTCTTGTGCCGTTAGTGAACTATGTAAGTTGCTCGGATTCGCAAACGGCCACCGTGGTCGATGATTGGCTGACCGGCGTGTATGCGGTAGCGAACCTGACTGGAGCGTTGGAACTCCGGACCAATTTGGCGGCGGGTGTTTGGTTGGTCACATCGCAGGGGCACCTGATTGGTGCGCACAGTGTGCTGTTTCATGCGCCGGACAGCCAGGTGCACGGCATCTTGGCGCGGCAGCGCGAGATCGAGCAGTTGCAGCAAGAAATCCTGCTGCGCGCGGAAGCACTGGAACGGGGCAAGCAACAGACAGCCCTGGCAGACGAGGCACACCGCGCGGTCGAAGTGCGCATCGGGCCGTTGCGCAGCGCGAGTACTGAATTGCAGCAACGTCAGCATCAGTTGCAGTTGCAGATACTCAAATTGACCCAGGCTAACGAGCGCAGCCAGGAACGCGGCAACCAGATTGCCATGGAATTGGAGGAACTTTCTGAACGGGTGCATAACGAGCAACGCCAGTTGGAGGAGGTCGCCGAAGGGATGGCGATCCGGCAGGAACAACTCTCCGCATTGCAGATCGGGGGCGAACACGCCCGGCAACAAGCCAGCAGTCTGGACCTGGCATTGCGCGAAGTTCGCGTGCGCGCCCAAAAAGCGCAGCACGAATTGCAGGAATCACGTTTCTTCGCCAAAACGTGTGCAGACAAATTGGCCGACCTTGCGCAGAACTTGAGCCACAACGCCACGACACTGGTGCAGTTGGAGGAGGCGTTACAACACAGTCGCAACGAGCAGACGAACTTGAGCGAAGGGGATGCACAAGAACACTTGCAGCGTGCATTGCAACAACGCCAGACACATGAACAGACGCTGGCCGAAGCCCGTAACACCCTTGAGCATGCCACACTGAATTTGAACAAGTTGGAGCAGGAGCGCCTGACATGCGAGCAGAAATTGCATCCGTTACGCGAGAAAATGAGCGAGATTACGCTCAAGGAACAAGAGGCGCGTTTGCAATATCAACAATGGGCGGAACAACTGCAGGGGGTGGATGAATCGCCGCTGTTGCCGTTGATCGAAGGTGCCAAGCCGGGCGGCTTGCAGAACGAATTGACCCGTCTGGGTAACGAGATTATTGCGCTGGGTGCGGTGAATCTGGCGGCATTGGAGGAATTACAAACCGCACAGGAACGAAAAACCTATCTGGATGCGCAAGCCAAAGACTTGAACGATGCCATTGAGACTCTTGAAGATGCCATTCGGCGTATCGACAAGGAATCACGCGATCTGTTGATGGTGACCTACGATGAAGTCAACCGCCATTTGTCCGAGTTGTTCCCCGTTTTGTTTGGCGGAGGTGATGCCCGCCTGGTGTTGACCGGTGAGGAGATATTGGATAGCGGGGTGCAGGTGATGGCGCATCCGCCGGGAAAGAAAAACGCTTCCATTCACTTGCTTTCCGGCGGGGAAAAAGCGCTCACGGCTATCGCGCTGGTGTTCTCTCTTTTCCAACTTAATCCTGCGCCGTTCTGTGTGCTGGACGAAGTGGATGCGCCACTGGACGATACCAACACCGAACGGCTATGCAAACTGATCCAAAAGATGTCAGAGAAGACGCAGTTCGTCTATATCAGCCACAACAAGATTACGATGGAGATGGCGCAGCAGTTGATCGGGGTGACGATGCAGGAGCGCGGTGTCTCCAAGGTGGTCTCAGTGGATATTGAGGAAGCTTTGCGGCTCAGCAACGAAGACGGCGGCGGCCAGACCGCCGTCAAGAAGGTTTAATTGCAGCTTGCGCTGAGTTCCTTGCGTGCATCGTTCAAACGCTGCTCGCGAGCCGCGTCATCAAGATAGATTTTTTCGCCTTTTTCATCATAGGCAACGATGCGTGTGCTTTCTTGCAGGGTGCGCAGATTGTCGCGCAAAGCATCGCAATTCTGTTTCTTGAGTTCTGCCTGGGCGTTTTCTTGAGATTTCTTATTTTCAGCGGCTTCTTTTTCCTTATTCGCTTTTTTTAAATCTGCTTCGCGTTCCGCGACGCTTTTCGCCGAAAAGCCTGGGGTAGAGGATTGCCCTTTACCGGAAGTGCTTTGAACGGTTTGTGTCTTGTCGATGTCCGGCGGGATCGTATCCGAGTAATGGACGGTGCCATCCGCAGCCACCCATTTATGCATGCCGGCATGGGCGGAGAGGCTAGATACAACCAAAGCGAAAACGATAAAGCCATGTTTCATTTAAATGCTCCAAAAATGCGTAAGGTTCCAAAACTACCTATTATTTTATCGAGCGTCAATTTATCATAGACGCATTGAATATAATAACCGACGGAAATAGGGTCGAAAGTTGCATTAACGGGATAGACAATGACGCAGAGGAAGCAACAGCCGGGTAGTGATCAAAAATTTTTAAAGATCGAAAGCAATCAGGATTTGGTTCTCAGCCTGTTTCGTTCTTACTACCGTTCGCACCTGACCACGGGGAAATTGTTCGACGAGTTTCCGGATTTCTTTCTGGTCAAACCCATTGTACTGAAAGATGCGGACCTGGTGTCGCGACCTTCCGACAAATTAATCTTGAACGATTGTGTTGCGCGCGCGCAGGCGCGCAAAGGTTACGTGGGGGTGAGCAAGTGGCGCAATCCCAAGTTGAATTATTATTGGCTGGAGTTGGCGGTATTCCCTTACATGCTGGGTGATGAAGTCACCCAAAACAATCAGGGGGAGTTTTTCTTTCTGTTGAGCAGATTCATCGCATTTACCAAACAAAACCCCAGAGTCTATGGTGACCTGACCGCCGAGATTGACTCCGACAAGGATTTGGCTCTTATGTTGAACGAGATCAACAGACGGGGCGACAAGGTCAAGAACCTGCTCCCGGACTATTCGTTCGATATGCTGGTCAGTTTCAACCCGAACTGGCCGGTCGGAGAAGTAAACAAACTGCTGCAGACACTGAAAGGTAACGACCAAAGCTGGTGTGACGTGTTCTTTGAACACATCATCTATGTGATGGGACAAAAACAAGCCTGAGCATTGAATTCCTGCTGAAGGTATGACGGCCGTGTTTCCAAGTTTTGATATAATGCGCGCTTTGCAGAGGAAGGTCCCATGCGTATCATTCAAAAAGCTCTCACTTTCGACGATGTGCTGCTGCTGCCGGCCCATTCCAACGTACTGCCGCGTGAAGTCAGTTTGCGCACCCAGTTAACCCGCAATATCAGTCTGAATATCCCCCTGCTTTCCGCCGCCATGGACACTGTCACCGAGGCGCGTTTGGCTATTGCCTTGGCACAGGAGGGTGGCATCGGCATCGTGCACAAGAATATGACCGCGAAAGAACAGGCGGCGCATGTGGCGAAAGTAAAACGCTTTGAAAGCGGGGTGGTAAAAGACCCGATCTCGGTCGCCTCGCACATGACGGTGCGCGATGTCTTGAATCTGACACGCCAGCACAAGATATCCGGGTTGCCGGTACTTCAAGGCAAGGAAGTGGTGGGTATCGTCACCAATCGCGACTTGCGCTTCGAGAGCAACCTCGACCAATCCATCACCAATATCATGACCCCGCGTGATCGTTTAATCACCGTAAAGGAGAACTCCAACCGCGAAGAAGCACGCCACTTGATGCACAAACATCGAATCGAGCGTGTGTTGGTGGTCAACGATGCATTCGAGTTGTGCGGGCTCATCACGGTCAAAGACATTTTGAAATCCAGTGAACATCCTTTGGCGTGCAAGGACGAGTTGGGGCGTTTGCGCGTCGGTGCGGCTGTCGGGGTGGGCGAAGGCACCGAAGAGCGAGTCGAGTTGCTGGTCGAAGCGGGAGTAGATGTGCTGGTAGTCGATACGGCTCACGGACATTCCCAAGGCGTCCTGGGCCGAGTGTTGTGGGTCAAGAAGAACTTCCCCAAGCTCGACGTGATCGGCGGCAATATCGCCACCGGTACGGCGGCCAAAGCACTGGTGGATCACGGTGCGGACGGGGTCAAAGTGGGGATCGGCCCCGGTTCTATTTGTACGACACGCATGGTGGCAGGCGTCGGCGTGCCGCAAATAACGGCGATCCAGAATGTGGCGGACGCGCTTGCAGATACCGACGTGCCAATCATCGCCGATGGCGGTGTGCGATTCTCCGGTGATATCTCCAAGGCGATCGCTGCCGGTGCGCATTCCGTGATGTTAGGCGGCCTGTTTGCCGGTACAGAAGAAGCACCCGGTGAAATCGAGCTGTACCAGGGGCGCTCCTACAAATCCTATCGCGGCATGGGTAGCTTGGGTGCGATGCAACAAGGCTCCAGCGACCGCTATTTCCAGGACAACGAAAACAACAAAGACAAACTGGTGCCGGAAGGTGTCGAGGGTCGCGTGCCTTACAAAGGTAGTGCGCTCGCGGTGATTCATCAATTGCTCGGCGGGTTGCGCGCCAGCATGGGCTACCTCGGTTGCCCGGATATCACCACCGTGCATGCCAAAGCTGAATTCGTCGAGATTACCTCGGCAGGAATTCGTGAATCTCACGTGCATGACGTTCAGATCACCAAAGAAGCACCGAATTATCATATTGACTAAATTCGGGAAGGGAGAAGGGGGAAGAGGGAAGGGTAAAACCGGCACCTTTTCCCCTTGAACGCCGCAGGCGTGATCCCTTCTCCCTTTACCCTTCCCAGACTTTAACCATGCACAAAAAAATCCTCATCCTTGATTTCGGTTCACAGTACACGCAACTCATCGCTCGCCGGGTTCGCGAGGCGAATGTTTATTGCGAGTTGCATCCCTGGGATATGTCGGAGGCCGATATTCGGGCATACGATCCGGCAGGCATCATTCTTTCCGGGGGGCCGAATTCAGTCTATGAGGATGAGACTCCGAAAGCGCCGCAAGTTGTGTTTGAGCTGGGCGTACCGGTGTTGGGTATTTGCTACGGCATGCAGACCATGGCGGCACAATTGGGGGGCAAGGTGGAAAGCGGCACGGTGCGCGAGTTCGGTTACGCCGAGATCCGTGCGCAGGGTCATTCCAAACTGTTTGAGGGTATCCAGGACAAGAGCAATACACACGGCCACGGCTTGCTGGATGTGTGGATGAGCCACGGCGACAAAGTGACAGCACTTCCGTCCGGTTTCTCTGTTATCGCCTCCAACGAGGCGACACCGTTTGCGGCAATGGCGGATGAGGCACGACGTTTCTATGCGGTGCAATTCCATCCGGAAGTGACGCATACCTATCAAGGCAAGGCGATATTGAGCCGCTTCGTGCATGACATTTGCGGTTGTGGTGCCGACTGGAACATGCCGGATTACATCGCCGAAGCCGTCGAAAAAATACGCGCACAGGTCGGCAACGAGGAAGTCATTCTGGGCTTGTCCGGCGGTGTCGATTCCTCCGTGGCGGCGGCATTGATTCACCGGGCCATCGGTGACCAATTGACGTGCGTGTTTGTGGATAACGGATTGCTGCGTCTGCACGAGGGCGCACAGGTGATGGAGACTTTCGGCAAAAACCTGCACATGAAAGTCGTTTATGTGGACGCCAGCGGTGAATTCCTGAAGCACTTGGCCGGGGTGACCGATCCGGAGCAGAAGCGCAAAGTCATCGGCCGCGAGTTCGTCGAGGTTTTCCAGCGCGAGTCGGCCAAATTGAAGCAGGCCAAGTGGTTGGCGCAGGGCACGATCTACCCGGACGTGATCGAATCCGCCGGAGCAAAAACCAAGAAAGCCCATGCCATCAAATCGCATCATAACGTCGGCGGCTTGCCTGAATCCATGCATCTCAAACTGTTGGAGCCGTTGCGCGAATTGTTCAAGGACGAAGTGCGCGAATTGGGCGTGGCACTCGGCCTGCCACCCGATATGGTGTACCGCCATCCTTTCCCCGGGCCGGGTTTGGGGGTGCGTATTCTGGGTGAAGTGAAACGCGAATACGCCGAGTTGTTGCGCCGTGCCGATGCCATTTTCATCGAGGAACTGCGCAACACCTGTGATACCAGCGGCAAAAGCTGGTACGACCGGACCAGCCAAGCCTTCACTGTATTTCTGCCGGTAAAATCAGTCGGCGTAATGGGCGACGGACGCACGTATGAGTGGGTCGTGTCGCTGCGTGCTGTGCAAACACAAGACTTCATGACTGCGCACTGGGCTCACCTGCCGTACGAATTGTTGGGCAAGGTCTCCAACCGAATCATCAATGAAGTGCGCGGTATCAACCGTGTGGTGTATGACATCTCGGGCAAGCCGCCCGCGACCATCGAGTGGGAGTAAGTTTTTTCCGCGTGTTAATGCGCGCGGGGGGTAATGGGTCATTCATGATCCGAAAGCACTAACAGGGTCGCAAGATTTCAATGGCAGAGTATACGGACAGACGCAAACCCAGACAAAAGAACCCGCCGAAAGATTATGGCTGGTCTTTGTATCTGATCGTGATCACGCTGCTAATGGTCGCCGGATTCTTTATGTCACGAGATCATCTGTATAAGCCGGGCGACAACGTGGGTTACAACATCGGTCTGGCCGGTGGGTTGATGATGCTTTCATTGTTGCTCTATCCGTTGCGCAAGCGGGCAGGATTCATGCGGAATCTGGGCATCTTGCCGGTATGGTTCAAATGGCACATGGTGTTCGGCATACTCGGCCCGGCGTTGATCCTGTTCCATTCCACCTTTTACATCGGGTCGATCAACGCGGGCGTGGCGTTGACGTGCATGATGCTGGTGTCGGGGAGCGGGATATTTGGCCGTTTTTTTTACACCAAGATCCACAATGGACTGTATGGCAGGCAGGCGAACCTGAAGCAACATCAGGAAGATCTGGACGGCTCGGGCGATGTGAAATCCATTTTGTCATTCGCTCCGGATATCCAAAAGAAGTTGTCCGAGTTCAGAGATTACGCAACGGGTAGCACCAAGGTTGGCAAACTGAAGGGATGGCGGCTGTTGTCACTGGGTTTTCGTACCAGACTTTTGTCGATGAGTCTGGTCAGAGATTTGGAAGATGTCATGTATTCGAACGCGAACGACAAGCAATGGAATAACGCGCAGATGAACCGGCTAGATCAGCTTTTTTATCAGAATGCGGATTTCATCCGGTCGTATCTGAAGACCATACAGGACGTTGCCCAGTTTGGAACCTATGAGAAATTATTTTCTATGTGGCACGTGTTCCATATCCCGTTGGTCTACATGCTCGCCTTCACTGCGGTGTGGCATGTGATCGCAGTCCATATGTACTAAACGAAACAGAACTGAATATTCATTATGCCGGTATTGATTAGAACGTTAATTCTCACTCTCGTGCTTGCTTTTGGCGCAACGTCGGCGCATGCCGATGCGATGGATAATCTATCGTTGCCGGGCAAGGTGGTCAGCGGACACGCAAAGTATGAACAGGATTGCCACCAATGCCATAAGCGTTTCGACAAGGCGGCCCAATCCGGATTATGCAAAGATTGTCACAAAGAGGTGGGCAAAGATATCGCGGACAAGCATGGCTACCACGGCCTGATGAAGGAAGAAAAGCAGTGCAAAGAGTGCCACCCGGAACACCAGGGGCGCGATGCAAATATCATCACATTCGAAACCAAGAATTTCGATCACGCATTGACGGGGTTTATTCTTAAGGGGGGGCACTTGGCGGCCAAGGTCCAATGCAAAGACTGCCATCTGCCCAAGAAAAAATATCGTGAAGCCCCGGCCAAGTGCAACAGTTGCCATAGCAAAGACGATAAACACAAAGGCAAGCTGGGACCCGAATGCCAGAATTGCCACGAGGAAAAAGACTGGAAGACGACGCGGTTCGATCACAGCAAAACCAAATTTGAACTCTTGGGCAAGCACAAAGACGTCAAGTGCAAACTGTGTCACATCGATGAGAAATACAAAGACACACCCACAAAATGCAATGACTGCCACAAGAAAGACGACAAACACAAAGGAAGTTTCGGTCCCAAGTGTGCGGATTGTCATAACGAGACGTTATGGAAAGAAATATTGTTTGATCACGACAAGAAAACCAAATACAAGTTGCTTGGCAAGCACCGCACCACCAAGTGTGTCAGCTGCCACAAAGGTGATCTGTACAAGGATAAGTTGAAGACTGATTGTCATTCATGTCACCATAAAGATGACAAGCACAAAGAAAGTTTTGGACCCAAGTGCGAAACTTGCCACATCGAAAAATCATGGAAAGAGATCACTTTCGATCATGACAATAAAACCAAATATCCGTTGCTTGGAAAACACAAAGACACCAAATGTGTGAGCTGTCACAAGGGTGATTTGTACAAGGACAAGTTAAAGACTGATTGCCATTCCTGCCACCATAAAGATGACAAGCACAAGGAAAGCTTTGGGCGCAAATGCGAGACCTGCCACGTCGAGAAATCCTGGAAGGAGATCCTGTTTGATCATGCCAAAAAGACCAAATATCCGTTGCTTGGAAAACATAAAGACACCAAGTGCGTAAGTTGTCATAAAGGCGACCTGTACAAAGACAAACTGAAGACGGATTGCCTGTCATGCCATTTGAAAGACGACAAACATGAAGGTCAGGAGGGCAAGAAATGTGAATCTTGCCACGACGAAAAGGATTGGAAAAAAGCCAAGTTCAACCATGTGTTATCACGTTTCCAACTCACCGGTAAACACTTCTTGGTTGAGTGCAAGAAATGCCATCTGACCCCCAGATTTAAAGATGCGAAGTCAGAATGTGTGCCCTGTCACGAAAAACAGGATGTGCATAAACGCACGCTGGGAACCGAATGTCAGACCTGCCACAACACGCGCGATTGGAAAGGGTGGGATTTCGATCACGACAAGACCAATTTCAAGCTTGATGGCAAACACAGGAACATCAAATGTATCGAATGCCACAAGACGCCGGTAACCAAGAAAGTCACCTTGGCGGCCAGTTGTGTCGGCTGCCATGACAAAGACGACAAACACGATGGCGCATACGGCAGCCTGTGTGAGAACTGCCATATTGGATCGACCTGGAAAACGATCAAGGTTGGCAGTGAGAAATGGATGAAAAAGTGAAAGTTGCCGTCTGTCCCCTTTGCGCGAGCCGACTAGTGGTACTTTATTTGCAGACAAAACTTCGACTAATATCCCCACGCATTCTGGCCGTACTTGGATAAATGGGTAGATGGAATCAGGGCGAGTTTGGTAGAATATTTCCACTCGTGGAAAGAAGATAAATCTGATAGCCGCAACATGGTTGACGGCTTTTTGTAAGAGTCTGGAGATCAAAACGACTCGCGGTATTTCGCAACTTTTGTTGCGTTGAGCGTGGTTCGGTATCTACAGGTAGTTGATCAAGGAGAACTGGTTGTTGTTAAAAGTCCGAACAAACTGTCACATTGCAACTTTCCTGAAAGCAGTCATCCGGGGAGTTTTCGGCTTTGCATCGAAGTTGTTCCGCAAAAAGCACGATCTAACGAAGGTTCAATTTGACTTAAAAGGCAGCGCTATTACCCAAGCGCTGTTTCTTTGTTTGGCATTGTGTTTTTCCCCGATTTCACACGCTGCCACCGCCGCTGGCGAAGCACTTTTTGATCACACCAAAACCGGATTCATACTTAAAGACGTTCACACAACGTTGCGTTGTGAGCAGTGCCACTTGGACGGTATCTTCAAGAATACACCCAAGGATTGCGCAGGTTGTCACACTACTGGCAGCCGTATCGGCGCTTCGCCCAAACCGATCAACCATGTGCAGACTACCGAGACGTGCGATACCTGTCACAGTAGCGCGTCCAGTTTTCAGGTAAAGAGTTTTACCCATGCCGGCATTGCTTCAGGTGAGGCTGGAAACTGCGAATCCTGCCACAATGGGCAATCACAAGGGGTCACGAGCAAACCGGCTAACCACTTCCCGACGCTGCAACCGTGCGGATTGTGTCACACCAATACAGTTGAATTCAGAAGCTGGACGATGGATCACAAGGGTCTTGTCAGTAATTGCGTCTCTTGCCATGGCGCCACAGCAGAACTGTACCCGGGGGTGGTATTCAAACCAGTGGCACACATCCCAACGACAGCGGCTTGCGAAACCTGTCACCCCAGTACCAAGTTCGATAACTTCAATGGTGCCTCGTTTATTCACACCACAAGTGGTGCAAACAATGTAAAGAGCAACTGCAAGGCCTGCCATGCTGGACAATATAAAGGTGTAACCGTTAAACATGCGGGTCACATCTACGACGCGAACGTACAGTGTGATGTGTGCCACACTTCTGCCAACACCAACGGCTATACCTCGTTCTTGGGTGCAAAATATAACCACGTCACTGCAACGACCCCGCCAGCATTGGGTAACTGTTTTAGGTGTCACGACGGTGCGACCGTTACGGCCACAAAGAAAACCTCTACACATATCGTGACGACGGCGGCATGCGATTCCTGTCACACACGGGCAAACACCTCCAATTACACGACATTCAAAGGTGGTAGTTACACTCACTCGAATCCTGCCGGAGTGTGCTCGACTTGCCACAACGGTGCGACAGCCAAAGGAGTTGCAGCAGCAGTACCGACGCACGTAGCGACCACCGCGGCATGTGACACCTGCCATGCCAATGCGGTGACAGCAGGCTACACGTCCTTCGTTGGGGCGGTATATATACACGCCAGTCCGGCCGGAATTTGCTCGTCGTGCCATGCCGGAACGTCAGGAACGGCTTTCGGTAGCAGGCTTGCATTGGGGAAAACGGTGAATCACGTTGCCACAACTGCAACCTGCGATACCTGCCACAATCAAACGAACACCTCTAACTACACCACCTTTAAAGGAGCGCTTTACGTTCACGCTACTCCGCCGGGTGTTTGCTCGTCTTGCCACAAGCCTGGCGGACCGGGATTGGATAAATCCGTCAATCACGTGCCTATCGGAGCGGTGGCATGCGACAAGTGCCATACACAGTCAAACACCCTTAACTACACAACTTTCACCGGGGCGATTTTTGTTCACGCCAACCCAATGCTGGATCGTTGTGACTCTTGCCATTTCACCAATGGCCCCGGAAAGGCGAAAACATTTATCCCGAATCACGTGCCGACCACGGAAGACTGTGCGGTATGTCATACCACGGCCACGATAGCGAATTACACGACATTTACGGGTGCCCTCTATATTCACCCAAATCCAATAACCGCTTGCGCGGCTTGCCACAACGGGACAATTGCGATAACCAAGTCTGCAGTTCACGTTCCGATTGGCAGTGCCGCCTGCGAAACCTGTCACGACGCCAAGAATTTCAAGACGTTCTTTGGTATTACTTTCCACCCTGCTGGCAATTCAGCCGGGTGTGCAACATGCCATACCGGAATTGTAGCCACTGGTAAATCAGTCACACATATCCCGACGTTGCCTTCCGCAGGTTGTGAAACATGTCACGATAATGCAACGACAGGAGTATTTAATTCTTTTCTAGGGGTCAAGTACCACACGCCTGCAAACATTACCCCCGGGGTTTGTTCGACATGTCACAACGGAATATTTGCAACGGGGAAATCAACGGCACACGTGACCACATCAGAGCCATGTGTTACCTGCCACACAGCCACTAACACCTCCAATTACAAAACCTTCTTTGGGGCGGTGTATGTGCACCCGGCTGACGCACTGGCTCTGGGTTGTGAAACTTGCCATAAGTTAGGTGGTGCGGGTATACCCAAAAATTCTACTCACGTGCCAACGGGTATCAGACCCTGTGCGGAATGCCATACGCAAACTAATACAGGAAATTACCAATCTTTCTTGGGCGGGGTGTATGCGCATACGCCTGAAACGACATGTAAACGTTGCCATGATGGGGTTCAAGCACTGGGTATTCCGAGTTATACATTCCACCAACAAGCGAACTACAAGATAGACGAATGTGTACCTTGTCATGCGGTATCAACGGGTACATACAAATCATTCTTCGGCGCAATTTTTACCCACCCGGATACGAACCTGGCAGTCAATAAAGTCTGTTCAACCTGCCATGACGGCACGCAGGCTAAAGGGATGTCGGTATTTCACATACCAACAAATGGGGTGGGATGTGAGTCCTGTCACAACAGTGGCAACACAACTAATTTCACCACTTTCCTCGGCGCAAAATTCCATCCAACTGGCAATTCGACGGGATGTTCGAATTGCCACAATGGCAGAACTGCTACCGGAAAGAATGCCGTGACACACGTGCCGACCACGGCGGCCTGTGACACCTGCCATGCCAACGCCAAGACCAGTTATTTAAATTGGGCAGGCTCCACTTATATTCACGCGAGCCCCGCAGGAGTTTGCTCGACCTGCCACGGTAGTAGCAATGGCAGCAGCATCATCTTCGGTACCGTGACCACGGTGGGAAAGCCACTCAATCACGTGACAACCACGGAAGATTGCGGAACTTGCCATGCCAATTCCATCGCGGTCGGTACGGGTGGTTTTAGTGTGTGGAACTATATCCACCCGGCTACGGCAACCCCTTGCGAAAACTGCCATGACGGAAGAACATTTGGCACTGTAACTCCTAAATCCAAGTCGGCTGCTATCCCGCCGCATTACCAGACGACGTTGCCATGTGATCAATGTCACACCAAGGCCAATACGAGTAATTACAGCAATTTCCTGAACGCGACCTACACACATACAAATCCGGCTGGGACCTGCAGCAATTGTCATAACGACGTGAATGCCAAAGGCAAGTCGGTTTTTCACACTGCAACAACTGCCGCTTGTGATACCTGTCACTTCAATGAGACATCAGGGGGGAGAGATTTCAGCTCATTCCTGGTTCACGTCACTTACAACCATCCGACGACTCCGGGAGCTTGTGCAACTTGTCATAACGGCGTCAAAGCCAGGGGCATGACTGTCGCGACGCATATCCCCACAAATTCCGCCGCATGTGAAACGTGCCACAAGAACGCCACCACGGGTGTGTTTACTTCTTTCCTGGGGGCCAAATATCACCCCGCAAATACTCTAGGCACAAATTGTGCGACCTGCCACAACGGCACTTTTGCAAAAGGTACGTCGTTTGCAACGCCGAATCACGTACCCACCACCGCGCTGTGCGATACCTGCCACGCCAATGCCAAGCCGGGTTACACAAGCTGGTTGGGGGCGACTTACATTCACCCGACACCGACCGGTGTTTGTGTGTCTTGCCACAACGGCACCACCACATTCAGTACTAAGATCCCGCGCGGAAAATCGGCGACGCATGTGCCGACTACGGCTGCCTGTGAAACTTGCCACATCGGGACAACGACTTTCCTTGGCGCAAAGTTTCATTCACCGACCAATACCAATCCCGGGCTTTGCGCCACTTGCCATAACGGTACAACCGCCACAGGTAAAAATGCGGGGCACGTAACGACAGCTGCTGCCTGCGACACTTGCCACGCCAATGCAAAACCGGCTTACGCAAATTGGTTGGGGGCCAGTTACATCCACGCGTTCCCTTCGGGCACGTGTGCCACCTGCCACACGGGTTCCTCAGTATTTGGCAGCAAGACTCCGTCAGGCAAGTCGGCACTTCACGTTCCAACCGGGGAAGCTTGTGATACGTGTCATGCCAATGCAAAAATCAGTTATTTGAACTGGTTGGGTTGGACTTATATTCACCCTACCCCTATGGTCGATGCCTGCGAGACGTGTCATAGGACGGGTGGCTTCGCACTGGCTAAATCCGCAGCACACGTTCCGACATCGGCTGCCTGCGACATCTGTCATACGCCCGCGACGATTGCCAATTACACGACATTCCTGGGGGCGAAATTCGTTCACATCAGTCCGGTCGGTGCTTGTGCCAATTGCCATTACGCCGGCGGCCCCGGGTTGGTTGGATCAGTCAATCACATACCGACCACGGCAGCGTGTGAACAATGTCACAACAATGCGCTAACCGGTAATTTCACCACCTTTATGGGAGCGGTTTTCCACACACCGGCCAACGTTAATCCCGGTGTGTGCTCGACATGTCACAACGGAGCCATCGCGTCGGGTAAATCCACCGCACACGTGCCGACAACCGCCGCATGCAGCGTTTGCCACAATGCAACCAATACCAACAGCTACAAGACATTTTTTGGCGCGATTTATGTGCACCCCACACCACCGGGTGTTTGTGCCAATTGCCACAATGGAGCAATCGCCACGGGGATGTCTGCGACGCATATACCGATCAATGGTGCGGCATGCGATACCTGTCACAACGCCACCAATACAAATGGCTACAAGACGTTTTTTGGGGCGACCTATGTTCACGCCAACCCGGCGGGAACCTGCTCGACGTGTCACAATGGCCTCACTGCATTAGGCAAAAATGCCATGCACGTCGTGACGACTGCCGCCTGTGATGTTTGCCATACACTCACCAATACCACCAACTTCACGACTTTCAAGGGGGGAAACTATCCCCATCCGACGACGGGTGTAGCGGGTCTTTGTTCGACTTGCCATAACGGAATTACGGCAACGGGCGTAACGCCTTATCACGTGCAAGTCACCGCAGAATGTGATACCTGCCATGCGGCATCCGTTACTAATGGTTACAAGACGTTCTTTGGCGGTATCTATAATCACCCAACTTCTGGTTTGGCAGCTTGTTCGTCATGTCACGACGGCCTAAAAGCCAGAGGGCTGTCAGCCGTCCACATTACGACAAATGGTGTGCCATGTGATACGTGTCATAAAAATGCCACACCCAACCCCACGGTCAATTTCACTTCCTTTTCCGTTAACGTAGTTTTTGTTCACGGCGCAACACCTGGTGTATGTTCGACTTGCCACACGGGAATCAACGGCATCAAAGCGAAAGGTATGTCTGCCGCAATTCCGTCTCACGTACCCACTTCTGTTGCTTGTGACACCTGCCACGCTAATGCCAAGCCTGGCTACACAAGTTGGTTGGGTGCTACTTATATTCACCCAAGTGCGACAGGCGCGTGTGAGACTTGCCATAATGGAAACACGGTATTTAGCACTAAAAAACCACGCGGTAAGCCTCTGACTCACGTACCGACCACGGCAGCCTGTGAAACATGTCACCTCAGTACGGCGTCTTTCTTGGGGGCTGCCTATGTTCACCCGGTTCCGGCGGGTGTTTGCGAGTCCTGTCATAACGGAGCGTATCCTAGGGCTTACGCCAAATCCAATACACCAAACCACGTACCAACATCTGCAGCATGCGATACTTGCCATAAGGGTGCGGGCACGAGTTACCCTGCGAACGGATGGGCGACGGCTGTCACTTACATTCACGCCAACCCGGCAGGCACTTGCGCCACTTGCCACAATGGCACGACGATCTTTGGTCCAACCTCTACGCCGAAGGGTAAGACGCTTGCGCTCCACGTAACGACGAATGCAGCCTGCGACCTTTGCCATACCCAGTCTCTGGGCAGTCAGTCGTGGACACAACCGCTACCTACTTATGTTCACGAAACGCCTCCCGGTGTGTGTTCGAGTTGCCACAAACCAGGTGGTCCGGGGATGAACATGTCGATCAATCACGTCGTTATTAACCCTGCCGATGATTGTGTCCTGTGCCATACCCAGGCCAATACCGCGAATTTCACTTCGTTCCTGGGGGCTGTGTTTGTCCACTCCACACCGCCGGGTGTCTGTAGTGATTGTCATAAACCGGGCGGACCGGGCTTGGATAAATCACCGGCACACGTGGTCACGACGGCGCCGTGTGATACTTGCCACACCCAAGCCAATACGAAAAATTACCTGAATTTCTTGGGGGCGATTTATGTACACCCCAACCCACCTGGAGTGTGCGACACCTGCCACAACGGAACCACTGCCCGGGGAAAGCTGGCCAATCACGTGGTGACGATTGCGGCGTGTGATGTGTGTCACACCCAAACCAACACCGCCAATTTCACGACCTTCCTTGGTGGTTTTTACCCGCACCCGACCACAGGTGTGGCGGGCTTATGTTCGACTTGCCATAACGGCACGACAGCCACGGGCAAGCCGTCATTCCACATCGCATACACACCAACTCAGGAATGTGATGCTTGTCACACTGTGCTCAATACGAACACCTACAAGACGTTCTTTGGTGCTTTTTACGACCACTCAATAAATATGGTAAACGGCACCCTTGCTGCTTGTGAAACCTGTCATGGAGTTTCACCCAGTGCGAGACCCAAGTCGGCTAATCACGTTGCGACAAATTTGACATCCTGTCTTCCATGTCACGATGCTACCAACACTGCTAATTTCACTACCTTCTTGGGTGCGCGCTATATCCATAATCTTCCGACTGCCGGGACATGTACGACTTGCCACAACGGAATAACCGCCCGAACCAAGTCGGTGACTCACGTCCCAACCACGGTTGCATGTGATGTGTGCCATAAGAATGATGTCGATCCTAAGGATTTCACCTCGTTCTCAGTCAAATTCAAGTACGTCCACGCTGCCATTCCGGGGGTCTGTTCAACCTGCCACAATGGTACTTCGATCTATGGCCCTTCGACCGCACCCCAAGGCAAGATCGCTGCGATGCCAGTTCATGTAACCACTACGGCGGCTTGCGACACCTGCCATGCCAATGCCAAGACGACTTTCGCGAGTTGGGCCGGTGCTGCTTATATTCATGCCACACCGGCGGGCGTCTGTTCCACCTGCCATAACGGTACATCGATATATGGAACAAAGACTCCGAACGGAAAATCTGCAACTCACGTGCCGACGACAGCAACCTGCGACAAATGTCACACCAAGACCAATACCGGAAATTACACCACTTGGTTTGGGGCGACATTTGTACATATCGCTCCGGTTGGCGCCTGTTCACCTGCCTGTCATAGCGCAACAACGACTGGAAATTCATTCAGTGGTGGTGCCCTGATACCTCAGGGCAAATTGGCCGGCTCGCACCCCCACGTGCCAACGACAGCGCAGTGTAGTGTGTGCCACACCAAGACCAATACGCTGAACTACATGACGTTCGCTGGTGGCAATATCTATGTACACGCCAGCCCTGCCGGAACCTGTGCAACTTGCCACAACGGCACATCAGTATTTGGTGCTTCAACGACCCCGATGGGTAAGTCAGCGATCCACGTACCGACGTTGCAAAGGTGCGACCTGTGTCACACCAAGACCATCACATCCAGCTACAAATTCTGGACGGCTGTTTATGTGCACGAGACCACACCGGGTGTTTGTACGAATTGCCACGGTGGCACGTGGACATATAGTGGAACAGCACCGCGAAGCAAAGCATCGGCAGTGCCGACTCACGCTCCCACAAACGAGGCGTGTGACCTGTGTCACACCAAGACCAACACGTCCAACTACACAACCTTCACCGGCGCGGTCTGGACGCATATCAACCCGGGTGGTTTATGTAACACCTGCCACATAGATGGTCAGTTGTTCCCGCTGGCAAAAGGCAAACAGCCCGGCCACTTTGTGACGACCGCACAGTGCGATACCTGCCACACGCAAACCAACACACTCAATTACACGACGTTCTTGGGCGCGTATTTCGCGCATCCGAGCGACGTACCAGGTAGGTGTTCGACCTGCCATAACGGAGCTATTGCGCTTGGCAAACCTTCTTGGCATATGTTGACCACCGAGCAATGCGATGTGTGCCACACACAAACCAACACCAGTAATTACATGACATTCAATGGTGCAACCATTAATGTGGATCACACCCTGATAGGGCCGGGTGATTGTCTGCGTTGCCATAACGGATCGGGTGCCAAGGGGGTGATTAATGCTCCGGGTCATATTCCAGTTGCGGGCATCCAGTGCGACGGCTGCCATGATAAGTACAACGGTACTACAGTGGTCACTTTCGGTTTGAGGGCGATGAACCACGTACTGACAGCCGCAACCCGTTGCGATGCTTGTCATAATGGTTCGTACACGACTCAAGGCCCACTTGGGGCGATGGGCAAAGTGACTAAGCACATTCCAACAACCATCACCGGTTCGCTGGATTGCACAGCGTGTCACCACATTGCCGTCTCTGCATCGGTTGCGACGATGACATGGACGACTCAAGTCATGAATCACAATGGTGCGCAGGGAGGAGGCGTGCCGATACTGTGTATTACCTGTCACTTCACCGGTACGACTTATCAGGGGTCAATGCAAAAGAAGAGCCATGAAGGCGCCAGTGCCACCAAGGATTGTTCCAGTGCCGGTTGCCACAGGCCGAGAGGAACGGAAGGTGTTGTCTACCAATCTTGGTAGTTCATGTTGTAAAATTAAAACAATAACAAACCAGAGCCGACAGCAACTCAGTCGGCTCAATTTTCCCCTACAGGCAGAGAACGCAAACGATGTTAAATCAAGAAGCAAAAAAAATATTCGGGGTATTTTTTGCGCTTTTCATTTTGTGCGGCTTTTCCTCAAACGTTTCTGCCGACATCGTTGACGACATCTATTTGAAGCCGGGTGCCACCGGCGATGTGGATGCGATTATTAAATTCACCGTCCCGGTGATTCATTTGCGCCATTTTCCACAACGCAAGGGTAATTACGTCGATATCTATTTCAACATTCTGGGTGATGTTCCTGAAGATCAATGGCTGGATTACGAGACGCATCGTTCGCCACCTTCAAATCGTATCGCTGGGTTCACTGTGACCACGCGCGATCTGAAGACGGGTCCAAAAGTGCAGATCCAATTCAAACGTCCCACCGAATTCATGGTGACAGTTGGTAAGGATGGCCGCAGCCTGATTATTCACCTCAATCCGGAAGAAGCGGCACCCAAGAAAGAAACCAAACCTCCTGCGATTTCTCCCCCACCAATCGTTGTACCCGCTGTTGCGGTAGCACCCATTGTTGGCAAGGCGGGCAAAAAATCAGGTAACGGTGTAGCAGTCAATGAACAATCTCCGATCACGTCGGGAGTGACAGCCGAGCCGCAAGTACTTGCCCCCCGTGCAATTCCCCCAAGTCCTGCTATCCCCCTGACTCTGGGTGGCAAGGATGGCTTACCGGTCTATCCTCACATTGATGACTTGTACAAAGATGCAGCGAATGTCACACCTTCGCAGACACCTTCACTGGAAGAGATCACCGCACACGCCAATAATCAGGCGGCTGTCTTGATGCTCAAGGGCAAGGAAGCCATTTTGTCCGGCGAGATATTCTCGGCAGTGGATGCCTACAACAAGGTATTGAATTTGCCGCCCAATATATATACGGAAGATGCGCAACTGTGGATGGGTATCGCCAGGCAGAAATCCGGCCAGGCCGCAAAAGCAAAATTGGAATTTGAATCGTATTTGAAGCTTTATCCAAAAGGCACGCATGTTGATTGGGTGAACGAACGCTTGTCCAAGTTGAATGCGATCTTGCCCGCCCCTTCAGTCAGACAAAGACCAGAACCGGTGCGTCAACCACCGACTGAATTTCAGACCTCTCAATACGGCAGTCTCTCCACCTATTATTATCATGGTGCCAGTATTACCAAAACCACGATCACCAATGCAGGTGTGACGTCTGCCTCGACCCGTTCACTGACAGACCAATCGTCCTTCATCAACAATCTGAGTATGACGGCTAGATCTAACAATAATGAATTCGACAATCGATTAGTTCTTCAGGATTTCTATTCGGCTAATTTGCTCCCCGGGCAAATATCAAGGAACCGCTTGAATGCGCTGTATTTCGAAGTGAAAAATCGGGTCGACCATTATTCGGCGCGCCTCGGCAGGCAATCTGCCTCGGGCGGCGGCATCATGGGGCGCTTCGATGGTGTGACGGCGGGGATTGGTTTTCTGGATAACTACCGTGTTCAAGCCGCAACGGGGCAGTTATCCGAGGCGGTGGTTGGCTCCAAGCCTAAGTTTGTGAGCGGTAGTTTGGACTTCGGAGTCAGAAGTCCGTTCGGCGGAACGGTTTATGCCATCAGCCAAATGGCGGGTGGCTACACAGACCGAAAAGCCATAGGCGGAAATTTCAGATATTTCCAGCCTGGTATGTCTGTCATGAGCATGTGGGATTACGACATTCAATTCAAATCGTTGAACATGCTGACCCTGCAGGGAACGCTGAATATGGAAGAGGGGACGGATTTCAACTTCGTGCTGGATCGGCGTCGTGCTCCAAATTACAGTATTCGCAGTGCAGTGAACGGTTCGACTTCGTCGATTGACCTGTTGTTGCAGAACGGTTGGAAAACGGCTGACTTGATCGCGCTGGCAAAGCTACGCACTGCCGTTTCAAATATGGTTCAGCTCGGGATGACCAGCCGACTCAGCGAAAAATGGCAGTCGGGTACGGACTTCGTGGTCTCGAACACCTCGGGTATGCCGGAAAGTGGAACGTTGATAAAAGGTGAATTTACAGATCCTTTAACAGGTCAGACAATCGTTGTGCCAGATATTATGGGCGTAGAAGGTTTTGTACAGGCAACACCGGCCAGCGGAAATACCTGGTCGTTAAGCCAAAGGTTTTCGGGGACGAATGTATTTTCTGATGCTGATTCTTCGATGTGCAGCTTTAGTTATTCAAAGAGCGGATCAACAGTTGGAAAATCAATGGTGTTGAACACTCGAACTTATTCGGATGAGTTATGGACATTCGACACGACTGCGCGTATGTCTTGGCAGAATGACGACCTCGGTTATCAAACCAGTATCTCGCCTGATATCAAACTGGGATATCGAATCCAGGAGACGCTGACTTTCGACATGACCATCGGATTCGACTGGACCAAGTCCACGCCCGATCAGGCACCATCTTCAACTACCACCCGTAATTATTTCTCCACCGGATTCCGTCTGGACTTTTAAGCAGGCACTGCTTTATTCGCTGGGTTTTTGGGTTCATCCGGTTTTTATATGGGTGACTGAATCGGGACGCGACGAAATTTTCCTTGCTGGCGGGGAACACTTGTGGGATCGCATCAGTACTGATTGTCCCGTTCAAAATACCCCGTTTTTCGCCCTGTATTCGGTCTTTACCGAAAATGCCCAACTGCTACCTTAGCCTCGTGCCAATCCATGGCGGTTCTGAAACGAGGTGGAGCATGTCAGCCCTGAACAAAATTAGATTGGTCTCGTCGCGAGACATGGAGCATCCGGCCGAGTCAGAAGCCATCATCGAATCGCGCGCGCGTCTTGAGGCAGAGACTGATGCGCTTCTCGCTGCCCAGGCTCGTACTCGTGCAGCTGCCCAGGCACGCGCAATCGCGGAGGGAAAAGCGAATCTGGAAGGGGAGCTGGCAACCCGTATCGAATCGAAAAACCGTTCTGAAGAAAAATTGTTGGAGGAGGTGAATGCGCGATTGGAATTGGAGCGCCGATTGGAAGCGGAGACGCTGAACAAATCGAAGGAGGAGCAGCGGCTTGCGGGGGTGATAAGCCAACGTGTTCAGGCAGAAAAACAAGCCCAGGACGAATTGCAGTTAAGGCAAACAGCCGAGCAGCGTTTGCGCAATGAGGTACAGCGTCGTGCCGAGGCGGATCATGCGACGGCGCTTGCGGCACAAGAGAAAGCCGACGCAGAACAATTGCTGGCCAAGATCGCGCAGGATATTCTGGAAAAAGAAAAATCACTGGCGGCGATCGCCACGGCAAAGTTGGCCGAAGCGATGGCAGCACAAGAGGCGATGCAAGCGCGGACCGACAGTGAAGCGCTGGTATTGCAAGAGATGCGAAACAGGACCGCAGCCGAGCTTGAATCTGAAAGCGCTTCGATGTTGCGAGTCGAGGAAGAACGCAAATTGGCGGCAAGCAAGCAGCAACGCGCCAGATTGGAGAATGAGGCGAGAGATGCGGCGGCGGCCCGTGTTGCCGCCGAAGAGGAAAATGCACAGCTTGCGCTGCGCTTGGTCGAACAGGAACAGGCATTACACGATTCAGCCAAAAAGAAACAGTTAGCAGACCAGCAAGCATTGCAACTGCTGGAAGATCGTGTGCGAAACGAGCAGCGTGCGACTCGGGAGCGCGAGGAAACAATCACATTACTGAAGCAGGCCGAGTTGGAAGCACGCGAAAAACTGGCCGCTGAAACTCGGGCAAAACAATTTGCGCAGGATAGATTGCAGATCGAAAGTGAGATGGCGCAACGGGCAAAATTGATCGAGCAGCAGGAGAAACTTGCCCACAGTGCGGCTCAGGAACAATCTGTGGCGGAAAAAGATGCGGCAGCGGTTGCTGAACTGCGGCTGGAGATGGCGGAGCATGCTAAAAAACTGGCCTTGGAAAAAGCCGAGTCCGAAAAACGTCTTTACGAGGCCGAACGCCAACTGGCAGTTGAGGAAGAGAAAATCGCTTATGCTTTACTGCGAAAATTGGACGCCATCAATACTCAGTTGGCAGGAGTCGAACACAGGTTGCAGCAGGCATTGATCGAATGGCAAGCCGAAGAAGACAAGTTGGATGCGGAGCAACACGAGCAGGACGCCATCCAGCAACGAATCACGGCTGACAAGTTGGCCGCCGAATCGTCCAGACAGCGGATCGAAGCAGAAGAGAAGGCCGCGTCAGTCTCGCAACAAAAGATATTGGCGGAACAGCGTGCGATCGAGGCCATCACGTTGCGCATGGATACCGAGCAAAAAGCTATCGAGGCCGACAACGAATGTTTTGCGCTGGAAGTCCGCGCGCTGGAGATTGCGGCGGCAAAGAAGATCCAGGCGGAGGCTCTGGTAGAGTCGGCGAAACTGAAAGAAGAGATCGAGTTGCGCGCCCTCAATATGGCGAAGATGAAGGCGGAAACGTTGCGCTTTGCCATCAAGGCCGAACAGGAGTCTTTGGATGCGGACGCGCGCGCCACGATCATTGCACGGCAGAGAATTATCGCGGCCAATAAAGCCGATCAAGAACACACGCATCGTGTGCATTAGCTGGAGTCGTACCTGCAAGCAAAGAATGGCAGGTGCGTTATCCAAAAAACCGCAGTTGCCTTGCAACGATCCTTCGATACGCCCGCTACGCGTGCTACTCAGGACGAACGGTTTTTCACCCAATGGAGGACTACCCCGTTCGTGCTGAGTAGCGCGGTTTTCTTGCGCGTATCGAGGCATGTCCTGAGCCGAGTCGAAGGCCATGATCGGAGCGCCAATTGAGGTTCTCAGGTTTATGTGGCCAGTTGCGCCACCCAGTCCGTGCGGTGCAACGTGGCCGAAGGATCGAATAAATAACGGCGGCAAGAGCCGCCGTTATTTATTCGGAAAAGAAATCATCAATGTGTGACGCGAACTACACCGGCACTTTCAATGACGCGGACCTTATCTCCGACTTTGAACGTTTCGTTGTTGACGGACTTTTCCTGTACGACTGAAATATGGCTGCCGTCTTCAAGCGCGATAGCGAACTCCAGTCCGTCCTCACGCGTATAACCTTCCTCGGCAGCAGCACCGACCACACCGCCTACCACCGCGCCAAGCACACGCCCCACGTCGCTTCCCTTGCCCTGTCCCGCCGCACTCCCCGTGATGCCGCCTACCAGTGTGCCGGCAGCGGTGCCGATCTGGCTTTTGGTGCCTTCGATGCGAATCTCGCGCACACTTTCGATCACGCCGACCTTATAAGTCTGGATCTGGCGCACCTGATCGCGGGTGTACACATCGCCGGATTTTCCGCTGGCACAAGCGGTCAGCAGGAATACGAACGAGAGCGGAAGAATGAGTTTGTTGTTCATGTTCTGTCTCCTTTTATCAGTTCAGTTGCTTCGGATTGCAGTTCGACGGGTTGCAACGGATTCGGTTCAATTTTGGTGTATCCGGGTTGCCATTTTTTAAGCAGCAGCGCATTGCTGACCACTGACAACGAACTCATGGCCATGGCGCCGCCGGCGATGATGGGATTGAGCAACCCCATTGCCGCCAAAGGAATGCCCAGAATATTGTAGGCAAAGGCGAAGAACAGATTCTGGCGGATCTTGCTGAGAGTTACACGCGACAAGTCGATGGCGTCTGCCACGCTGGCCAGGTCGTTGCGCATTAGCGTGATGTCCGCCGCATCAATGGCAATATCGCTGCCGCTTTTCATGGCGAAGCTGACATCGGCGGCAGCCAACGCGGGCGCGTCATTGATGCCGTCGCCGACCATGCCGACAAAACCCTGGTCGGATTTGTAGGAGCCGATATAACGCGCCTTGTCCTGTGGCATCACTTCGGCCACGAATTCATCAATGCCCGCTTGTTCTGCCACGGCTTGCGCGGTCGCCTGATTGTCACCGCTCAACATCACCACGCGGATACCCATTTCTCTCAGCCTTGCAACAGCTTTTATGCTCGTGGGACGCAAGCGGTCGGCGAAAGCGATGTAACCCAGCAGAATGTTTTCGTGCGCGACCGCGATGACGGATTTCCCCTGCTGTTGCAAAGTCAGGATAGACGGTTCGTCCAGCTTGATTCCCATCTCGGTCAGGAAAGCCGGAGAACCCATGATGTAATGCTCCCCCTCCAATGTCGCGCGCAGTCCTTTGCCCGGTGTTTCGGAAAAGTCGCTGACTGGCAGCCAAGCCACGTCCTGCGTTAACGCGTGTTGCTGTAGCGAAGCGGAAAGCGGGTGGGTGGAGTTGTGGCTGAGGCTGGCCGCGATGCGCAACAATTCGCCCACACCGCTGGCACTGCTCGGTCGGATGTCGGCCACTGTGGGAGTACCTTCGGTCAAGGTGCCAGTCTTGTCCAACACCAATACCGATAATTTGTGGGCACGCTCCAGTGCGGACGCGTCTTTGACCAGAATGCCATTGCTGGCTGCCAGTCCGCTGGCGACCACGATGGTGATGGGTGTGGCCAAGCCAAGCGCGCAGGGGCAGGCGATCACCAGGACGGAAACGGCGTTGATCAGGGCATAGGAAAAATTGCCTTCGGCCGCCAACCAATAGGCAAACGTGGCGGCCGCGAGAACCAGCACCACGGGCACGAAGATGGCGGAGATCTTGTCGGCCAATCGCTGGATGGCCGCTTTTGAACCTTGGGCTTGTTCTACCAATCGAATCACGGCGGCAAGTTGGGTGCGGCTACCGACGGCGATGGCGCGACACTTGATCACGCCCTGCTGGTTCAGCGTGGCGGCATAGACTTTGTCATTGGCCGCTTTGGCCTGGGGCAAACTCTCACCCGTCAACATGCTTTCATCCAGACTGGATGTACCCTCCAGCACCACACCGTCCACCGGCACGCTTTCTCCGGGGCGCACGATGAAGATATCATCCGGGCGGAACTGGCCGACAGGGACGTCGAGTAATTCACCGTCGCGTTCCACATGCGCGATCTTGGGTTGCAGTTTGAACAGGGATTCCAATGCGGAAGTGGCTTTGTTTTTGGCGCGCGCCTCCAGCAATTTTCCCAACAACACCAGGGTGATCAGCGTTGCGCCCGCCTCAAAATAGACCGGCTGGTGGATATCCAGGAGCATGATGGCGACGCTTAAAAAATAAGCGGCGCTGGTGCCCAGCGCAACCAGCAGGTCCATGTTGCCGCTGCCGTGTTTCAAACTGCCCCATGCGCCGCGATAGAAACGCGCGCCCGCCCAGAATTGCACCGGGGTCGCCAGCAGGCATTGCAGCCAGAGCGGAATATTGAAATGGAAATCGAACAACATCAGTCCCATTTCCAGCAGCAACGGGGTGATCAATGCCAGCGCGACGAAAAATTCCAGTTCCTCTTTGCGATAAACCTTGGCACGCGCTTCTTTTTCGGCGGCGAAATCACGCGCCACGTGTGCGTCGAATCCGGTGTCCTGTACGGCTTTGATGATTTCTTCCACGTTGGTCAGTGTGGAGTCGAACGTGATACTGGCTTTTTCAGTGGCGAGGTTGACCACGGCATTGACCTGCGGTATCTGGTTCAGGGATTTTTCAAGGCGCGCCGAGCAGGAAGCGCAGCGCATGCCGACGATCTGGAGTTCGGCGTGGTTTTCAGCGGTTGACATGTGAGTTTGGGTGGTTGATTGAACGTCCGAAAAGATACGCCCGATAGGCTGGATTGTCTATCGGGCGCAAGGTGATTCTCAAAACGAAAACGTTATTTCTTTTCCATGGGACAAGTGTTCATGCCAAGCAGGCTATACGCCGGGCAATACCTGAATACACCGGTGAGCAAAGGCACGATGCCGATCCAACCCCAGGCACTGATACCCGACAAAGCGACTCCGATGAGTGCAAGTCCCACGACGATGCGCAGGATGCGGTCTGTGTTGCCAACGTTCATATTCATGATGGACTCCTTTGGTTGAAGTGATGCGGGACGTCTATGATAGGCGAGTTGCTCGTGTGAGTCATTTGGAAAACACAAATTCAGGAGCACTTGACCTTGAGAAAAATGGGGTTTCCTGATTCAATCCGCGCCTATCACAGGCATGGGGAAAAACATGGGGCAGGCAAGTATCGGCATCATCGGCGGCAGTGGTGTGTATGACATCGCCGGATTGGAAAACAAACGTTGGGAAAAGGTCGAATCGACTTTTGGCGAGCCCTCGGACGCATTGCTTTTCGGCGAGCTCAACGGGGTGAAGCTGGCCTTTCTGCCGCGTCACGGAAGAGGGCACAAGATCCCGCCTTCGGAGATCAACTTCCGCGCCAATATCGACGTACTTAAAAGAGTCGGGGTGAGTGATGTCATCTCGGTCAGTGCCGTCGGTTCGTTGCGTGAACACCTGACGCCCGGCACCTTCGTCATCGTCGATCAATTCATCGACCGTACTTTCGCCCGCAACAAATCCTTCTTTGGCCGTGGGTTGGTGGCGCATGTCTCGATGGCGCATCCGGTGTGCAAACGCTTGGGTGACCACATTGAAAATGCCGCGAAAGAAGTGGGTATCAACGCGTTGCGCGGCGGCACCTATCTGGTGATGGAAGGCCCGCAGTTCTCCAGCCTTGCCGAATCCGAGCTGTACCGCAGTTGGGGCTGCGACGTGATCGGAATGACCAACATGCCCGAGGCCAAACTCGCACGCGAAGCCGAGCTGTGTTACGCCACCGTAGCGATGGTCACCGACTACGACTGCTGGCATCCCGACCACGACGACGTGACCGTGGATCAGATCATCAAGGTGTTGCTGGCGAATGCCGACAAAGCCAAGACGCTGGTGAAACAGGCCGTGCCGCGTATCGGTACAGATACACAAGCCTGTGAGTGCGGTTGCCGCAGTGCGTTGCAATATGCACTCATCACTGCCCCGGAAGCGCGTGATGCGGCGATGAAAGAGAAGCTGCAAGCAGTAGCGGGGCGCATGCTGTAACGATTTACCCCCACCCTAACCTTCCCCGTGCAGGTGGAGGGTGGGGGTAGAAGCTAAAGGATAACTATGACTGAACAACAACTTCGCACAGCACTACTTGAAATCTCGCGCCGCTTAGTCGAACTCGGCCTCAATCGCGGCTCATCGGGCAATACTTCGGTACGTTTCGGCAACGGCATACTAATCACCCCCTCGGCGCTACCCGTATCCGAGATGACAGCCGACAGCATGGTGCGTATGGACCTGGAGGGCAACGTGCTGCAAGGCGGCAAGCCTTCCAGCGAGTGGCGCTTCCACCGCGACATCCTCGCCGCGCGTCCCGAGATCAACGCAGTTATCCATACCCACTCCATCAACGCCACCACCATCGCCTGCCTGCGCAAAGAAGTGCCGCCGGTGCATTACATGATCGCGCTGGCGGGCGGCGACAACATCCGATGCACGCCGTACACCGTGTTCGGCGAACAGGCTTTGTCGGATCATGCCTTGGAAGCGCTGCGTGACCGTAAAGCTTGCCTGTTGGGCAACCACGGCATGATCGCGCTGGGTACAGACTTGGCCGATGCGCTGGCCGTGACGGTGGAAGTCGAATTCGTGTGCGAGATTTATTGGCGCACCCTGCAAGCAGGTGAACCGCAGATACTCACCGCGCAACAAATGTTCGAAGTGAAACAGAAGTTCGTCGAGTACAAGAAACGTGACTAATGAAGTCACAAACATGCAAAGGTTTTATCCTTATCCACTCCTTGCTCGTGGAGGGAGGAAGGGATAAGCACTGTCGCTCACTGGTTGTCTTCCCTCTCCCACCGGGGGAGGGACTGAGGGTGGGGGAACGCTCTACAATTAACATGAGAACTCAATACAAACTACCATGCCCATAAAATCAAAAATCCGCACCGTCCCGCATTACCCCAAACAAGGTATCCAGTTCCGCGACATCACCACCTTGCTCAAAGACCCGGACGGTTTTCGCGCCACCGTGGACGAACTGGTGCGTCGATATAAGGATGTGAAGATCGACAAGATCGCCGGCATCGAATCACGCGGCTTCATCCTGGGCGCGCCGTTGGCCTATGCGCTGGGCAAAGGATTTGTGCCCATCCGCAAAAAAGGCAAATTACCCGCCGAAACCATCGGCCACGACTACGCCCTCGAATACGGCACCGACCGTATCGAGATCCACACTGACGCGATCCAGAAAGGCGAGAAGGTGCTGCTAGTAGACGACCTCATTGCGACGGGAGGCACAGCCGAAGCTGCCTGCGTTCTCATCGAGAAGATGGGAGGCAACATCATCGAATGTTGCTTCATCATCGACCTGCCGGACATCGGCGGCCGGGCAAGGCTGGAGAAGTTGGGGCAGAAGGTGTTTGCGTTGTGTGAGTTTGAGGGGGATTGAATGAAAGTCGAAACCCTGCGTTGGTTCAACAACCGGCTGGAAATGATAGATCAGCGCATCTTGCCAGCCGCCTTCGAATACCTGAGTTACTACACCGCCGCTTCGGTCGCGGAGGGTATCCGCAGCATGGTGGTGCGTGGTGCGCCGGCCATTGGTGTGGCGGCGTCTTATGGGGTGGCGTTGGAGGCGTTGCGGTTGTCGAGTCGTCATTCCGGGCTTGAACCGGAATCCAGTGATTTAATAAAACTGGATTCCCGCCTTCGCGGGAATGACGAAACCGGGGATTTCAAAGCGGGTATGGAGGCGGGTTTTACGCTGCTGGCTGCGAGCCGCCCGACAGCGGTGAATCTGTTCTGGGCGTTGCAGCGCATGCGTAAAGTCTGGGAGAGCGTGGCAGCACAAACGCCGCAACAGATCGCGCAACGTTTGCTGGCCGAGGCGCATGAGATTCTGGCCGAGGATATTCGTATCAACAAGACGATGGGCGCGTTTGGTGCGGCCTTGCTGAAAGATGGCGCTCGCGTGTTGACGCATTGCAATGCGGGCGCGCTGGCGACGGCGGGGTGGGGTACGGCGCTGGGGGTGATACGTTCAGCGGTGGAATGCGGCAAGAAGATTTCGGTCATCGCCGATGAAACGCGGCCTTTCCTGCAAGGTGCGCGGCTGACCGCTTGGGAGATGGTGCAGGAAAACATTCCGGTAACACTTATTACCGACAATATGGCGGGTTACATGATGGCGCAGGGCGAGGTGGATGCCGTGGTGGTGGGCACGGATCGCGTGGCGGCAAACGGTGATGTGGCGAACAAGATCGGCACCTACATGGTGGCGGTGCTGGCGCGGCGACACAACATCCCGTTTTACGTGGCGTGCCCGCTTTCCACCATCGACATGAATATCGCCACGGGAAAAGATATTCCCATCGAGGAGCGTTCGGTGGATGAGGTGAAAGGTTTCCGCGACTATCATTGGGCAGCG
>CAYROQ010000009.1:95454-101771 GCA_964425955.1 uncultured Sideroxydans sp. | reverse complement strand
CCAAGCCGTCATAACCGGTCAGATACAAGGTACCCGCCATACCGATGAAGCTGGCGGCAGACATCCAGTCGGCCCCCGTTGCCATCCCGTTAAAGAAGGCCGGTACGCGGCGTCCCGCCACATAATATTCCGACACGTCCGCCGTTCTGGACATCACGCCGATACCTGCGTACAGCAGGATCGTTGCAGCCAGGAACAGATAACCCAGAATCTTGTTCGGCACACCCATTTGTTCCAGGATGGCGACCAAGATAACGAACGCAATGAAACCTCCGGTATAGAAGGAATAATATTTCGTCAGTTGAGCTGAGAATGATTTGGTTGATTGAGTGGCCATTAATCGTCTCCTTCATGTACGCCATACTCTTGATCGAGTTTGTTCATGACGTGTGCGTAATACCAGATGATCGCGACGTAAATTATCAAAGATCCCTGAGCGCCCATATAAAAGGAGAACGGGAAACCGATGATGGTGATGGATTGCAGTTCGCGTGCGTAATAACCGATGACGAAGGTGACGATAAACCACAACACCAATAAGATACCTGTCAATCGGAGATTCTTCTGCCAATACTGTTTATGTTTCTCAGTAAGTTGCATGTTTCCCCCCTGAAAATATTATGCTAATCGAAAAAACGCCTGGACCTACATTGCTACAAGGCGCTGGAAGTTAATCGGCCAACCAATGAAACAACGGTGAATGAACTAGCACCAAGCCACCGAACCCTGTCTGCGACTTGGACAAATCTCCACCTCCACTTAGAATAGCCATACGAGGCGGATGAAATATTTCCTTACCCATCCGACCCATAGGCGAAACATAATACCGGTTGCTTACATTAAACTTACAGAGCCATGCGTATCCTGATCGCGGAAGATGATGAAGTACTGTCGGACGGCTTATGCCGTTCCATGCGCCAGTCCGGCTATGCAGTGGATTGTGTCAAAGACGGGATGTCTGCCAAGCTGATCTTGAGCGGTGACCAGCCGTTCGATCTGGTAATTCTTGATCTGGGTTTGCCCAAGTTGGATGGCTTCAGCGTGTTGCGCAGTTTGCGCGAGAAAAATCACCAAGTACCCGTGTTCATCCTGACTGCGCGTGATGATGAAGGAGACCGCGTCAAAGGACTTGACTTGGGTGCGGACGATTACATGATCAAACCGTTCAGCCTGCCGGAACTGGAGGCGCGGGTTCGCGCCCTGATACGACGCGGTCAATGCGGGGTGAATCCGGTCTATAGCTGCGGCGCGCTGACGTTGGACAGCGTCGGACGCCGTGCGATGATAAACGGCGAATCTCTTGAACTCACCACGCGCGAATTGAATGTGCTGGAAACCCTGATCTCGCGTATCGGTCGTGTCATCAGCAAGGAACAATTGCTGGAACGACTTTACAGCTATTCCGAAGAAGCCAGCAGCAACGCCATCGAGGTCTATATCCATCGTGTACGCAAAAAGATCGAACCTGCCGGTGTGACCATACGCACCATCCGCGGCCTGGGTTACATCATCGACAAAGTCACCGAGCCGCGTAGTTAGCCACACGTTATGGAAGGCAATGTAGTCTCCCTTCGCGCCCACCTCATCAACTGGCTGCTCACGCCGCTGTTTGTGTTGTGGCTGTTCAGCACCATCGCCGGCTATGTCGCCACACTCAACTACGCCAACAAGCCCTACGACATGGTGTTGCTGCAACGCGCCCAAGCCGTCGGAGAACAACTCCGGTTGTCCGGCGGCAAGGAACGGCTTGATTTCATCCCGCCGCTACCCGACGGGAAATCACTCACCATGCCGGACCATGTGGTCTATACCGTCACCGACCGTGACGGCATTAAACTCGCCGGTAATGCCAACCTCGGACGGCCGCTCACCTATCGCGGCGGCAAGATCAATCCGCTGTTCAGCAACGGAGAACGCGAGGGCGAGAAGACGCGCATCGTGAGCCTGATCTTCTTCAATCCGGACAGTAAAAAACTTTACCAACTCTATCTGTCGGAGACGATGCACCAGCGGCAGGCGCTGATACGCGGCATCCTCGCCAACATCGTCATCCCCCAACTGTTGTTGATTCTCATCGCGGTGGCAGCGGTGTGGTTCGCGCTGAAGCAAGGCCTGGCACCTTTGGAACGCCTGCGCCAGGAAGTGATGGGAAGGAAACGCAACGATCTGCGCCAACTGGACAGTACACAGGCACCCGACGAGGTGCGCCCATTGATCGATGCCGTGAACGATCTGTTGGAACGATTAAAGTTGGTGATGCAAGCTCAACAACGCTTCGTCGCCGATGCGGCACACCAGTTACGCACGCCTTTCGCGGGTTTGAAGACACAATCCGAACTGGCTTTGCGCGAAGACGACCCGCAGCGCAAACAACATGCACTGCGCCATATTCTCACCACCACCCGGCACGGTACACGCCTGGTCAACCAACTGCTGGCCTTGGCACGGAATGAGCCGGGAGGACAAAATACCGAAAGCTTCCGCTCACTCGACCTGAATCTGATGGCGCAGAAGTGCACCGTCAATTGGGTACAAGCGGCACTGGAGAAGAATATCGATCTTGGCTTTGAGGGAATGACCGAGCCTTTATTCATCCAGGGGGACGATGCCAGCTTGGTGGAGATGCTCAACAATCTGATCGACAACGCGGTCCGTTATACGCAGGAGGGCGGTCACATTACTGTCGGCGTCGTTGCCTCTCAATACGAAGCCGCGTTATTTGTCGAAGACAACGGCCCCGGCATTGATCCGCAACACCGGGAACGTGTGTTCGAGCGCTTCTATCGTGTACTGGGCAGCGGACAAAGTGGCAGCGGTCTGGGATTGGCCATCGTGGCCGAGGTGGCCAAGCGACACGGCGCAGAACTTGATCTAAAAGAAGGCAGCAACGGGACCGGCACGCGATTCAGCATTCGGCTTCCGCGTCGCCAAACCGGCCAGAACTCGTGATCCCGGCTCGTAACACCGGGGTCAAGAGACTATTCTTCGACCAGTAGATCCAGCTTTTTCGCCAGCCATTTTGTCGTCGTCGCCTGAATCAGGATGGTCATCAAAATCGCGATGAAGGTGACCGAAGCGATGATCTGCGCACCCGGCGCGTTCATGCCGACCAGCATGCCGGCCAGCGCGCCGGGGATAACGCCGGTCTCACGCGTCCAGCACATAAACACCATCTCCTTCATCGTCCACTTGGCACGGCGGTCCGGCAATGCGCACAAAAACACGGTCACCGGACGCGCGACCAGCATGAAGATGACAACGACGGCCACACCCGCAAACAGGTATTGGTTCATCAAAGCAAAATCCACCTGGGCACCCAAAAGGATGAAGATGAACATGCGCATGATGAGTGCCGTGGTCATCACGAAGTCTTCCAACTGGTGGCTTTCTTCAGCGGAGCGTTTGAAGCCCAACGACTCGACGTTGCCCAACATCATGCCGAAGACGAACACTGCCATAAAGCCGCTGGCATGTAATCCGTCCGCCGCCATGTAGGCCGCGATCACCGCCATCAGTGTCACCACCGGGGCAAACTCTGCAAGGAAGTTGAATTTTTCGTGAGCGATCAACACGGCGGCCAGATAACCCAACACACCTCCGATTACGATGCCGAGTACCGATTGTTTAAGCAGGTCGGCAAACGCATCACCGGCAGAGAACTCGCCCGCGCCCATCGCCACACCCAGTACGGTGAAGGTCAAAATCGCGCCCATCGCATCATTAAAAGCGGATTCCGTCATCACCGTTTGTGCCACACGCTCCTTGATCTTGATTTGCTTGAATACAGGCACCAGTGTCGCCGGGTCGGTGGATGCCAAGGTCGCGCCGAGCAACAACGCAACGATGAGCGGAACACCCAGGAAATAATAGGCGGCCACTCCCGTGATCGCTCCGGTAATGAGCACGCCAATGGTGGAGATCACCAGAATGGTGATCCAAACTTCTTTCAGCACTTTGAGGCGTATCGAAGCGCCGCCGTCAAACAGGATGTAGCTGGAACCGAAGATCAGGATCAACTGGTTGATCGTTGAGTCCGCTGTGATGTTCACCCAGCCCAGCACACCGGGGCCAATCAACATGCCGACCAGCAGGAACACCACCACGTCGGGGATCTTCATCAAACGCGCGATCAGGCCGGAAAAAGTGCCCAATCCCAGGATGATGCCGAAGATCAGCAGGGTGTGTTTGGCAAGTTCAAGGGAGGCTGAGGATTCCATATTTTTCTTTCCTTATTTTCATCAGTTAGGACTTGCAAAAACAGTGCTGATTAACACGCGATATACAGCAAACTTTTCAGGCGAAATCATATCTCGATTCGCGTTCCCATCTCGATAACACGATTGGTCGGAATCTTGAAAAAGTCTGCGGCATTCACCGCATTTTTCGACAACGCAATGAACAACTGCTCGCGCCACAGCATCATGCCCGGATGGGATGCCGAGACAATCAGGGCACGTGAAGTAAAGAACGTGGTTTCCATCATGTCGAACTTCAAGCCGCGTTTGCCACACAGTTCCAAGGCGGCGGGAACGTCGGGTGTGTCCATGAATCCGTAAAAGATCCTGACGCGATGAAATCCTTTGCCCATATCGTCGATCAGTAGGCGGTTACCCTCAGCCACATAAGGCTTGCCTTCGATGATAACGGTCAGCAGCACGTTTCGTTCGTGCAATACCTGATTGTGTTTCAGATTGTGTAGCAAGGCAGCCGGCGCGCCTTCGTTGAGGGCGGCCAAAAACACCGCTGTGCCGTGAGCACGGTTGATACTGTTGGCACTATCCACAAACAACTGTACAGGAACGGAGCGCCGCGCGATCTCTTCAAACAGTAACTTTCTGCCGCGCTTCCAGGTGGTCAGCACGGTGAATGAAATGAGGGCGACACCCAGCGGGAACCAACCGCCTTGAGGGATCTTCAAGGCATTCGCGGCGAAATACGCCAAGTCTGCACACAAAAAAGCACCGACCAGGGGCACCAGCAACACAGGCGACCAACGCCAGGCGACGAGCACAAACGCGATCAGGATCGTGTCGATCAACATGGTGCCCGTCACCGCGATGCCGTAAGCCGCCGCCAGATTACTGGAGCTCTGAAAGGTGAACACCAGATAGATGACTGCTATGTATAACGTCCAGTTGGTGAAGGGAACATAGATCTGACCGTGAGCCTTGTCCGATGTCTGGCGTATCTCCATACGCGGCAGGAAACCCATCTGCACCGATTGGCTGGCCACTGAGAATGCGCCGGAGATTACCGCTTGCGAGGCGATCACGGTCGCGGCGGTGGCGAGCAACACCATCGGCAACAGCGCCCACGTCGGCGCGAGCAAGAAGAAGGGATTCTCGACCGCCTGCGGATTACTCAACAACAAAGCGCCTTGCCCGAAATAATTCAAGACCAATGCGGGCAAGACAAAAGAGAACCACGTCAGTCTGATCGGAAATCGCCCAAAGTGCCCCATGTCGGTGTACAACGCTTCGCCTCCCGTGACGGCCAACACCACTGTCCCCAGAGCCAGAAAAGACAACCAGGGATCAATCGTAAGAAACTGGTAGGCGTAGAAAGGATTGAGCGCATACAGCACCTGCGGACTTTGTGCGATAGCTATTCCGCCTAGCAAACCCAAAGTGGCGAACCAGAAGATCATGATGGGACCGAACGCCATCCCCATCGCGCCTGTGCCATATTTTTGCACCATGAACAATGCGGTCAGCACCATGACGGTGACCGGTATCACGTAGCTGCCCAGTTGCGGCGCGACGACATTCAATCCCTCGACCGCAGAAAGCACCGAGATCGCCGGAGTGATCATGCTATCCCCGTAGAACAGGGCTGCCGCAAACACGCCGAGAATGGCGATGGCCCATTTGGAATTCGGGCGCGATGAATACAACTCCGTCGC
This sequence comes from uncultured Sideroxydans sp., assembly GCA_964425955.1. Taxonomy (GTDB): domain Bacteria; phylum Pseudomonadota; class Gammaproteobacteria; order Burkholderiales; family Gallionellaceae; genus Sideroxyarcus. Next base: position 95,869 of record CAYROQ010000009.1, on the reverse strand, counting down.
CAACGCCAGCAAGGACAACGACCCACCCTCGCCATGATTATCAGCGCGCATGATGACGATCACATATTTCAGCGACACCAGCAGCATGATGGTCCAGAACATCAAAGAGAGAACGCCCAGAACGTTGGCCTCGATAACCGGCAGCGGGTGATGCCCGGCGAAGGTCTCTTTCAAGGCATAAAGCGGACTGGTACCGATATCGCCGTACACCACACCGATCGCGCCGAGAAGCAGAGCGGGTATTTTTTGCTTTGTTTTTGTATTGCTCATCCAGTTGCCTTTGCGCTTGCCAAAATCGAATGGGGCGGCACTTTACGCCCGTTGATAACTGATAACAATCTCAATAAACCCAACGAGCCTATTAGTCCCCTCCCCCATGCAGGGGGAGGGTTAGGGTGGGGGTAGAAATGCTAGA
>CAYROQ010000009.1:0-95444 GCA_964425955.1 uncultured Sideroxydans sp. | reverse complement strand
CCCCCCATCCTAGCCTTCCCCCTGCAAGGGGGAAGGAACTGGTTCGGCTCTAATGAACTATCTGGGTTAAACAGTTCCTAAAGTCGCATGAAAAAACCCCGCCGGGGAGGCGGCGGGGTTAAGCGATACGACAACTTTTATTCTTAGTGTGCCGATGCAGCTTCTGCGTTAATGCCAGTGTTCTGGCGTACATACAGTTCGTCCCACATTTCTTCCGCACGTTTGTCACGTGTGAACAGGGAGCCCAAGATCACCATCAGGAAGCCCAATGGGATGGAGATCAAACCTGGGTTCTTCAACAGGAAGAATGGTTTTTCCAAGCCCATCATGCTGGTGGTTTGGCCTTCAACTTTCTTCAGGTCAGCTTCGGCTTTGGCTTTGGCTTTCTCGACCGCAGCGATGTCTTTCTTCACTTTGGCGATGTCGGCTTCAGCAGCTGCTTTAGCCGTTACGTCCGCAATGGTTGGCAATGCAGCTTCCAACGGTTGCAGCTTCGCATTCAGGCCAGCCAACTTCTCGGCAGCGCCTAACTTGGCGGGCTTCTCTGGAGAAGCTGCTTGTGCCGGTTTAGCCAGTACGCAGCCATCCAACGCGAACAACTCACAGATAAAGGCAGAGCGCTCGACTGCTGGTGCAGCTTCTTTTGCCGGAACTGCTGGCTCGCCATTCAAAACCTTGTTCGCGCCGGCGATGACTGCCTTTGGATAGGTCATGTTTGGAGAGATCATCACCAAGCCGATCGCCGTCACGGAGCCGATGATCATGCCCATGATGATGCCGGTGGTGTTGCACTTCTTCCAGTACAGCGTGAGGAACACGGCTGGCAGATTGGACGATGCAGCCACCGCGAAGGCCAACGCCACCAAGTGCGCCACGTTCTGGCCTTTAGCCAGGATACCGACCGTGATCGCGATGACACCGACGATACCGGAGGCAACACGCGCCGCAACCACTTGCTCTTTCGGTGTGGCATGGTCGCCGCGGATTACGCCGACGTAGATGTCATGCGCCATTGCCGAAGCAGCCGCCAGAACCAGTCCGGCCACCACCGCCACGATGGTGGCGAACGCCACGGCCGCCACAAAGGCCAGCATGAAGTTACCCATCATAGACTGCTCACCGCCACCCAGGTATTGCGCCAACAACGGTCCGGCCATGTTGCCGCCTGCGTCAACCGAAGCGATCTTTTCAGAACCGACCAGCATCGCGGCACCGGTGCCGAGGAACAACGTCAGCACATAGAAACCACCGATGATACCCATCGCCCAGATGACCGAAGTACGTGCAGCTTGTGCTGTCGGTACAGTGAAGAAGCGCATCAGAATGTGTGGCATACCGGCCGTACCCAACACCAAAGCCAAACCGAGAGAGATCTGGTCGATCGGGTTCTTCAGGAACAGGCCTGGCTCAAGGAAACGCTGACCCAGTTCTTCCGGTGTCATCGTGGCAGCCTTGTCGCCTAACAATTTAGCGACTTGCTTCTGCACATCAGGATCAGCAACCACGCTACCCAAGTAACCGGGCAGGCTGAAACCGTAAGGCGACCACACCATGAACACGAGGATCAACGATGCCATCACCAGCAACACAGCCTTGGTGATCTGAACCCAAGTCGTCGCCTTCATACCGCCGAACACCACGTAAGCCAGCATCAGGATACCCACGCCGATCACCGAGATTTCGTAGTCGATACCGATGAGGGTCTTGATGAGCACGCCGCCACCGACCATTTGCGCAGTCAGGTAGAAAGTGGACACCGTGATGGTGGACAACGCGGCTACAGTCTTGGTCTTCTTCGGATCGTTACGGAAGGCCAGGATGTCGCCCATGGTGTATTTGCCGATGTTACGGCAAGGCTCGGCGATCACCAGCAACACGGTGATGTACGCGACCAACCAACCCACGGAATACATAAAGCCATCGTAGCCGTACAAAGAAATCAGACCGGCGATACCGAGGAAAGACGCAGCCGACAGATAGTCACCCGCGATCGCCCAACCGTTCTGGATACCGCTGACCGAACGCCCTGCCGCGTAAAATTCGGAAGTAGTGTGTGTGGTGCGAGCCGCCCAAAAAGTGATGGCCATGGTGATAGCGATGATCACGCCGAACACGCTGAAAGTCATCCACTTGAATTCGTCGGCGACTGCGCCATTGCCCGCAAAGGCCGCACCGCTGACAAACAGCGCAGCGAGGGACAGCAGGATTTTATTCAACATCGTTCTCATTTCATTCCCCCGCTGTTCACTTCGTTGATGATCTCTTGTGACATGGCGTCGAACTCTCGATTCGCTTTGCGCGAATAGACATACGCGATCGACCACGCCACCACGAACTCGGACAGCGCAAACAGGATGCCCACGTTCACCACACCCCACACCTTGATCTTGAACAAATCTTGGTAGTAGGCGGCGCCGATTGGCAGCAGGAAATAGTAGACAGTGGAGAACACCATCAAGCCCCACAAGAAGAGTGTCTTCTTGCGATGCAGTGCTTGGAACTTGGGATTGGAATCAATCGCCAGCCAATTGATATTTGGATCAGACATTTTTGCTCCTTTAGAAAAAACAAACGGCCAGCACAGATTCACTGACCATAGATTAACGACCGGAGTTATGTTAGTGCTTCGGGCTTACTGTCAACTTACGCTGTTTACCCAGCGCTGGTTTTTTTCCAAGTCGCGTAGTTCGGACAATTTGGTGATACTCTTTTTGACCGCTTGCGCATGGGCAACTTGCAGCAATTGCGCAGTGGCAAGTGCATCGGCAAGCGCATTGTGGCGAGAATCGATACGGATGTTTGAATGCCCGATCCAATCATCCAATGCACGATATTTCCTGGCCAGTGGAGGATTCAAGCCGGGCATGACATAGGCCAGATCAAGCCAGGGATGTTTGAAGTTGAGGCCGAGATAGACACGCAATGCGCGCTTGATCATCGTCTCGTCGAAAGTCACGTGAAAGGCGATTAGCGCATCCTTGCCAAGATATTCCAGGAACGACAACAGTGCATCTACCGGAGGATCGCCTTCGAGTTGCTCCGCGCTGCCGATGCCGTGTATCAGAATATTGCCCTTGTCACTCGCCGCTTGCTGCTGCAACACCACGTAAAAACTGTCCCCCAGCGCGATCTTGCCGTTCACCACGGCCACGGCCCCGATGGAGATGAGCCGGTCGCGGATCAAATTCAAACCGGTGGTTTCCACATCCACCACCACACAACGCATCTCGGTGAGCGGCTTGTCCAATTTTGGCGCGGGCAAGGCTTGCCAAACATCGAAGCGTCGCTGTTGTTCCACGCTCAACTGCGGCTTTCCCCCCAGCAGCTTTTTTAGCCAAGCGATCACAAGTGATACTCCATGGCCAATCGGGCCTGCAACTTACGCGCCTGGCGGAAAGCCTCTTTCAGGATACGTCTGTCCAACTCGTTTAGTTTTTCCGGATCGATGAGATTGTCCAGCGCCTGATCATCGACCCCTTGCGCACTGGCCTGATCATGATGGCGCAGCCTCAACACCTGGATAAACAGCAGTGCATCAACCCAGGCATCGATCTCTGACGCGTCCAGTCGCAATTTTTCCGCACTCGAACGCAGGCGCTGAATGGTGTTGGTGTTTGAACCGCCTGCCGCCAGACTAAAGATGCGCGCGGCATCGACGAACGGTGTGATGCCGTTCAATTTGAGGTCAAGGGTATTTCCCTTGCCCAGCACAAAATCACGCACCACGCCCAAGGGAGGACGATTGCGCAATGCGTTCTCCGCCATCATGTGCAGGAAGCGGCTGTTCTCACTGGCGACTCTTGCCAGCCACCCGCGCAACTCAACGGCCAGTTGGTGATCACCGTACAACGCTCGAAAATCGAAAAAGATGGTGGCATGTAACAAGGCTTCCGGCGAACCACCGCTGATCCACCCGGAGAATCCGCGCTTCCACTCTTCCAGGGAAAGACACCATTTCGGATTGCTCGCCATGATCTCGCCCTTGCACAGCGGGAATCCGCACAATGCCAGCGTATCGTTGATGCGTTTTGCCACCGGCAATAACTGCTCACGAACCTGGTCCGCTGTTTTTCCGCTGGGGACTTTGAAAATGATCGCGTTGTCCTGATCGGTATTGAGTGTCTGTTCAAAACGGCCTTCCGAGCCCAGCGCCATCCAGCATGTCCCTTCATGTAAAGGCGTGCCGATCAGACCGCTGGACTTGAATTCCAACTCGACCACGCGCGCGGTGAGCAGGTCGTTGAAGGTGGAGATGAATTGGGTGAGTTGTTCAGGCGCGACACCCTGCGCCATCATGTTGTGCGCCATATGACGAATGTCGGCTGCACCTTGTTGCAATACTTCGGTGGAATCGGCATGGCGGATGGTGGTGCCAATCTGGCGCAAGCCGACTCGTTGCAGGGCAAACAAGTCCTTTTCGGAAACGAGTCCGACCAACTTCTCGTTCTCCACCACCAGCACATGGCGGAAGCCGTGCCTGGCCATCATCAGTGCGGCTTCGTGCGCCAAGGCTTGGGGCGGCAAGGCCTGCAACTGCGTGGACATCACACCGATCACCGGCTGATCCAGTTCGATCTGCGGCAAGGCGATGCGCTCCAGCACATCCGGCAACGTAAGGATTCCCAAAGGCCGCGAATGTTCATCCACCGCCACCATGGAACCGACGTGTTGTTCATGCATGATCTTCATGACCTGCCGCACCGTGGTTTGCGGCGGACAACTCACCGGCTTGCGGCGGATGATGGCGGACAGCGGACTGGCCAAGGATTGCTGCTCGGCACTGGAGTGGCTGTACTGGGCTTGAATGACTTGTTTGGAATGCTCCAGCAGATTGGCAATCCGGCGCGTGCAGAAATCGCGGAACGCGGCACTGATTCCGATCAGTTCGCGAAAATCGGCAGAGCCCAGTTCATAACAAAATATATCGCCATCCGCACGATAAATACTGGCAACCGGACGATTCGCCAGCAACGCTCCCAACGGGAAACATTCACCCTCGCCCAACTCCAGCCAAGTATCTGTTTCAGACGCATTGGCGACGCTCTGCTCACCGTGCACCATGCCTTGTTTGATCACCAGGAAGCGGTCTACCGGGCCTTGTTCCGGCGACACAATCACCTCGTTTGCCGCGTAATAACCCAGCTTCATGCGCTCCAGCATCCATAACACATGGCCAAGCTCCATGCGATCGAACGGTGCGTGTTTGGTGATGAAAGAGAGTTCTGAAGGATGGATCGCGCTCAAGGTAAGGCCCCTATTGTTTGCGTTGCGATGGTTTATTATAGCCACACCAACTTTCAGCAAGCTGACATGACCTTCTCCAATCCTACCCCCGAGCAGATTCGCGCGCTATTGACCCGAGTGCGCAGTGTGGCCGTGGTCGGCCTGTCGCCGCAACCCTCGCGCCCCAGCTTCAACGTCGCCAAAGCGTTGCAAGGTTTTGGCTACCGCATCCTCCCTGTTCGCCCCCTAGTGGATGAAGTGCTGGGTGAAAAAGCTTATCCCAACCTGGAGAGTCTGCCCGAGGTGCCGGACATCGTGGATGTGTTCCGCGCTTCCGAACATGTACCCGAGATCGTCGACAGTTGCATCAAGCTGGGAATCAAACACCTCTGGCTACAGGATGGCGTGATCCATGAGGAAGCCGCCCTGCGTGCGCAGCAAGCCGGCATCACCGTGGTGATGGATCGCTGCATGTATCGCGACTACAACCAGTTTTGCAACCGCGTCACACCTTAGCCCGTGCGGGCTTCCCGTATATAATCACCAAAATTTTTTTACTGCCCCAGCATGCCTCTAAAATTCACCAAAATGCACGGCGCCGGAAACGACTTTGTCGTGCTTGATGGCGTGCGCCAAAGCATCGCACTTTCCCCGGAACAGATCCGCTATATCGCCGACCGTCACTTCGGTGTCGGCTGCGATCAGTTGTTGCTGGTCGAAAAATCGCAGCGCCCCGATGCCGACTTCCGCTACCGCATTTTTAATGCCGACGGCGGAGAGGTCGAACAATGCGGCAATGGTGCGCGTTGCTTTGTGCGCTTCGTGCACGACAAAAAACTGACCGGCAAACGCGAGATCGTGGTGGAAACCCGCAGCGGTTTGATCTCGCCGCGCCTGGAAGAGGACGGCCGTGTCACCGTGAACATGGGCGCACCGATTTTCGATCCGGTGCAGATCCCTTTTGTGAATGACGGTGAGGATTTCTTGCAGTCGCTGGAGGTGTCAGGCGGAAGCGTCAATTTCTGCGCCCTCTCCATGGGCAATCCGCACGCGGTGCAAGTTGTGGCAGATGTCGAGTCCGCACCCGTGGCATCACACGGCCCGCTGATCGAAAACCATGCGCGTTTCCCAAAGCGGGTGAATGCCGGTTTCATGCAAGTCCTGGATCGGGGACATATCAAATTGCGCGTCTTCGAACGCGGCGCGGGCGAGACTTTATCCTGCGGCACCGGCGCGTGCGCGGCCGTGGTTTCCGGCATCCGCCTTGGATTGCTGGATGCGACGGTGCAAGTCAGCACACGCGGCGGCAAGCTAAGTATCTCCTGGGCGGGTGAACAGTCACCCGTGCTGATGACCGGCCCGGCGATTTCCGTATTCGAAGGTGAGATCAACCTCTAACAGGTATAAAAAGATGAAAGCTGAAGACGTCGCAGCCTATTTGCAGAACAACCCGCAATTCTTTGAAGAGCAGGCCGAGATGCTTTCGCAGATCAACCTGCCGCACCCGCACGGTGGACGCACGATCTCCCTGAGTGAGCGCCAGTTGCTGACATTGCGCGAACGCGTAAAAGAACTGGAGAAGAAACTGCACGAGTTGCTGGTATTCGCCAAGGAGAATGATGCGCTGCAACTGAAGGTGCACCAGTTCAACTGCGCGTTGTTTGGCCCGCACGACCGCTCCACTTTGCAAAGCCTCATCGTGCACAACCTGCGTGACCTCTTCGACATTCCGCACGTCGCCCTACGTCTGTGGAAAGATGAAGCTCCCAGCCCGGTGGTGTTGGCTTTTGCCGACCAGCACCCGCAACCGTTATGCACCCACCTCGCGGTGAACGAGACCCTGCCCTGGTTCGGTGATGCCGGCGAACATCTGCGTTCATTTGCCTACTTGCCGCTGCGTGTTAACGGCCACACCATCGGTCTGCTCATCCTTGCCAGCGAAGACAAACAACGTTTCTACCCGGAAATGGGTAACCTGTTTTTGCAGCGCATCGCGGAAACGCTGGGCAGTGCATTCCAACTGCATGTCTAATACGCAACCGTTCAGGCCGGGAGTTTTCCGTTCTCCCTCGATACGCCGCAAACAACGCGGCACTCGGGACGAACGGGAAATGTATCGAGGCATACACGCCCAAAAATCATCATGCCAACTGCTGCCGTAGTTGCCGCCCCTGCCACCCTGCAAGGCTATCTCGCCTACCTGAACAATGAACGCGGCTACTCGCCGCTGACCGCCGAAAATTATGCGCGCGACATCCGCCGTTTGTTGTCACTCGCCGGAACTATCCCGCTCGCCGACCTTAAAAGTCACCACATCCGCCGATTCATCGCCCAGTTGCACGGCGGTGGTCTGGGTGGCCGCTCATTGGCGCGGGTACTTTCGGCTTGGCGCGGATTTTTTGCCTACCTCATGCGCGACCATGCCTGTCAAAGCAATCCCTGCGTCGGGTTGCGCGCACCCAAATCACCCAAGACGTTGCCGCAAGCTTTGTCCCCCGACGAGGCAGTGAAGCTGATGGAGATGTCCGTCGCGACGCCCCTGGATGCGCGCGACAAAGCGATGTATGAACTGCTCTACTCCTCCGGCCTGCGTCTTGCCGAGCTGGTGAGCCTTGAGCGCGATGAGATGCTTCACTATTTACAAGCAGGTGAAGTGCGCGTCACAGGCAAAGGAAAAAAAGAGCGCGTCGTGCCGTTGGGCAGCCATGCCATCGCTGCGCTCCAAGTGTGGCTGGCAATACGTGAGCAGATCGCCAAACCGGAAGAGGTTGCGCTGTTCGTGGGCAAGAACGGCAAACGGATCTCTCCGCGCACCGTGCAACTGCATCTGCGCCAGCGCGGCATCACCCAGGGCATCGCCAGTGGCGTACATCCGCATCTGTTGCGGCACTCCTTTGCTACTCATGTGTTGCAATCCTCCGGCGACCTGCGCGCGGTGCAGGAAATGCTCGGCCACGCCAGCATCTCCACCACCCAGGTGTATACCCACCTCGATTTCCAATACCTTTCCAAGATCTATGACGGTGCGCATCCGCGTGCCAAGAAAAAAACATGACACAAACAAAATCAAAAACACATACGACGCCACACCGTCAGTCACGCGGCGGCAAAGATTTCCGCAACCGGGTAAAGCGCGACGTGTTACCTGCCGCCACTCCCGAAGCACAGCATGCAAGCAAACCGCGCGCGGGAAATGTCGCCGCCAAAGCGTGTATCCATCTCAAGCCCGGCCGCGAAAAATCTTTGCTGCGTCGCCATCCCTGGATTTTTTCCGGCGCGATCGAACACATCGACGGATCACCTGTGAACGGAGAAACGTTGCCGGTACGCGATGGTGAAGGCAAGTTTCTCGCCTGGGCGGCTTACAGTGCCGACTCGCAGATCACCGCACGAGTGTGGTCCTGGAATGAAGCAGATGTGATCAATAAGGAGTTTTTTAGCAACCGCATCGCCAATGCATTAGAAGTACGCCGCGACCTCGGTTTGCTTCCCTCTACCACCGGGGGAGGGATTGAGGGCGGGGGTAACACTGGAGTCCGCCTCATCCATGCCGAATCAGACGGCCTGCCCGGACTGATCGTGGACCAATACGGCGATGTGCTTGTGATGCAATTGGGCAGCGCCGGGCCCGAGTTTTGGCGCGAGACGTTGGCCGACATTCTTCAGGAACTGTTATCGCCAGAGTGTATTTACGAACGCTCCGATTCCGACGGACGGGAATTGGAGGGCTTGCCTAAACGTGCCGGAATATTGCGCGGCACGTTGCCGGACAAGGTCGAAGTGACGGAGCACGGCCTGCACTTTGCCGTGGATGTGGCGGCGGGACAAAAGACCGGTTTCTACCTCGACCAACGTGACAACCGTGCACTGACCGGAACACTGGCAGACGGCCGCGATGTACTCAATTGCTTCTGCTACACCGGCGGATTCTCACTGTATGCACTGCGCGGCGGGGCAAAGTCGGTGCTCTCCATCGACTCCTCGCAGGAAGCACTGCAACTGGCACAAGACAATGTGTTGTTGAACGGACTCGACGCCTCCAAAGCGGAATGGTTATGTGCCGACGTGTTCGAAGCCTTGCGCAAATTGCGCGATCAGAACCGCAAGTTCGATCTCATCGTCCTCGACCCACCCAAGTTCGCCCCCACCGCCGCTTTCGCCGAAAAGGCCTCACGCGCCTACAAAGACATCAACCTGCTCGGCTTCAAACTGCTGCGACCGGGTGGTCTGCTGTTCACCTATTCCTGCTCCGGCGGTATCAGTGACGACCTGTTCCAGAAGATCATCGCGGGTGCTGCGCTCGATGCGGGAGTCGAGGCGCAGATCGTGTCGAAACTGCATGCAGCGGCAGACCATCCCGTGTTGCTGAATTTTCCCGAGGGGGCGTATTTGAAGGGCTTGGTGCTTAGGGTGGCGGGTTAGCGCAATGGCTTGAGTTGTTCGTACGGTACCTTCTCAAGCAAGGCGGAACTCAGGTGAAGAATTAACGCCAACCTTAAACCTCACGCCACTACATCTTTGCAATTTCCAACCCGTTGCTTTCCCACGCAAGCATTCCGCCCTTCACATTGCTGGCTTGTTTATATCCGGCCTCTTGCAATTGTGAGACGGCGATTGCTGAACGCCTTCCTGAGCGGCAGATCACCACGATAGGCTTGTCTTTGTATTCGGCAATCTCCTGAAGGCGTGCGTTCAGTTGACCCAGCGGGATCAACTTCGCATTCGGCGCGTGCAACGCCGAATATTCGGCGGGTTCCCGCACATCCAACAGTAGTGCTCCCTGTTTGTTCATGCTTAGTGCCTGTTTCACATCCACGCCGTCTGCGGCCTGCAATTGCTGCGCGGCCAACACAAGACCCAGCAAGATCGCCAGCGCCCACAGTATCTTTTTAGATTTCATGTTTTATCTCTGACTGAAGGGGGCGGATTCAAGCCAACTGATAAGCCGGGAAGCCGCTCTGCACCCAGTTCATCATGCCGCCGCGAAGATTGTAAACGTTGGAAAAACCCTGCTGCTGGAGATACACACAGGCTTGTGCCGAACGCGCGCCGCTGCGGCACACCATGACCAACTTCTCGTCCTTTGACAGATTTTGTACATTGCCGGGCAACGTGTTCAGCGGCACTGCTTGTGCTTTTGGCACGGTGCCCATTGCGATCTCTTGCAATTCGCGCACGTCGATCACGCGCATTTGATGATTGGCATCATTCACCCAGCGGGCAAATTCGGACACTTCGATTTCTTTGACGGATTTGGCGAACATCTTTTCAACTCCCAAGTTAACAAGGGTTGAATATTAGCATAATCTAATATAGATGCCAACCCCGCCGGGGATCGCCTTGGGGAAATGCGGGGGAAAATTAAAGGATCGACGACCCAGGCAAAGTGCTTGGGCACATGCAACAGGCTTTTGTCTGTTCCTTAATGCTGACTAACGAACGGCTTGAATCCCAACTTCTTTTGCAGGCGTATTGCCGCTTTGCGTGCTTCTTCGGCATTCGCATACGGCCCGAGATGCACCCGCGACAAGTCGTCTTTTTCATACAGCGATAACGATTTGCCAGTGTCGGCCAACTCGCTTTGCATCTTGGCGAGGAAGCTTTCAGCACCTTGTTTCGCTTTGAACGCGCCCAGTTGCAGGAACACTTTTCCCTTGGTTGAGTCCGCGATCTCAACCGGAATAACAGCACTCGCCGTAACTGCTTCCACTTTGACAGCCGGTGTTTCCACTGCCGAAGCAACGGGCGCATTCGGATCGACCGCGATACTCTCGACTTCAACCTCGGCACTGCCCGTGTTGATGTAACCCAGTTTGTATGCCGCAACGTAGGACAGATCCATGATGCGTCCGTGCAGGAATGGTCCACGGTCATTGACGCGCACTACCACCGATTTGTGGTTCGCCGGATTGGTCACGCGCGCATAACTGGGAATGGGCAGGGTAGGATGCGCGGCGGTCATGCCGTACATGTCGTACACCTCGCCGATGGAGGTGTTCTGGCCGTGAAATTTTTTGCCGTACCAGGAGGCGATGCCGCGCTCCTTATAATTTCCGGTGACACTCAACGGGGTGTAAGTCTTGCCCAAGGCGGAGTAGGCCCGATTGGCATAACGATGTAACGGTTCGGCCTTGGGCACAGCATCGGGAATGGCGTCCAGGTTTGCCGGAACCTCGGCAGTTGGGCCGTCTCCCGGTAGATAACCGCCGCCTGAAGTCGTTTGAGAAGGTGACTGAGCTGCGGTCTCTCCCGCGCGTACATCCACGATGGGGGCTGCCTCGCCCTGCCTGACGCTTGCTTTTTGCGGAGTATTTGAACAGGCACTCAGCATCACCACGCCTCCCAACAGCCACAAGATCTGTATTCTCATGTTCATCCCCTAAGTTTTGACCAATCGTTGATGCGTGTGAATGCTCATCAACACACCGAAGCCGAGCATCAGTGTCAGCATGGAAGTCCCGCCATAACTCATCAGCGGCAACGGTACACCGACCACCGGCAGGATACCGCTGACCATGCCCATGTTGACGAAAGTATAAGTGAAGAAGGTGAGTGTGATGCTGCCCGCCATCAGCCGCGTGAAATACGTGGAGGCATTGGCGGTGATGACAAAGCCTCGACCGATGATGAAGATGTAGATGCCCAGCAAAATCAGATTTCCGAGGAATCCAAACTCTTCCGAATACACCGCGAAGATAAAATCGGTGCTGCGTTCGGGCAGGAAATCCAGATGGGTCTGCGTGCCGTTCAAATATCCTTTGCCCAGGAAACCGCCGGAACCCACGGCGATCATGCCCTGGATGGTGTGGTAGCCCTTGCCCAATGCATCCTGTGAAGGATCGAACAACATCATGATGCGGTGGCGCTGGTAGTCATGCAGCATGTGCCAGACGAATGGCGCACTGGCAAGTGCGGCGACCAGTGTCACCCCCATGACGCGCCAGCTCAAACCGGCCAGGAACAACACATAGAAGCCGCTCGCTGCGATCAGGATAGAAGTCCCCAGGTCGGGTTGGCGCACGATCAACGCCACCGGTATCAACAACAATATCGTGGCGACAAAATAATTCTTCAGGGTCAGCGTAGCCTCATGCTTTTCGAAATACCAGGCCATCATCAGCGGGATCGCGATCTTCATCAACTCGGACGGTTGTATGGTCGCCACACCGATGTGGAGCCAGCGCCGCGCGCCGTGGCTGATCTCACCAAACAAGGCAACACAGACCAGCAATACCAACCCGGTCACATACATCGGCACCGCGATACGCATCAGATAATGCAATGGCATGTTGGCGACGATCCACAACGCGGTGAACGCCACCAGGATGTTGCTGAGTTGCCCCAATACGCGCAGCCAGCTACCGTCGGTCGCGCTGTACAACACCACCAGGCTGACGAATAACAGCGCACCCAGCCCGTACAACAAAACGGGATCCAGATGCAGCATAAAGCGTTGTTTGATGCGTCGGACCAACATGGCTAATCACTCTCTGCTGCGGATTTGTCGGATATCTTTTGCAGCGGTTTTGGCATCGTACCCAACAGGTAATAATCCAGCACTTTGCGCGCGATCGGTGCCGCGGTGGAACCGCCGTGTCCGCCATTCTCCGCCAGCACCGCCATCGCGATGCGCGGTTTGTCGGCCGGTGCAAAAACGATGAACCAGGCGTGGTCGCGATTGTATTCGCTGACTTTGCGCTCGTCATATTTCTCGCCCTGCTTCATACCGACCACCTGCGCGGTTCCCGTCTTGCCGGCGACGGTGTATTTCACCCCCATGAAGGCGCCGACTGCCGTGCCGCCGGGTTTCAGGACATCCGCCATGGCATTTTTTACCAGCGCCAGATGTTCCGCCGGTATCTTTAGATCGTACAAGGGTTGCGGAACGGCCTGCGGAACATCCGCTGTTTGCCGGATCTCTTTCACCAAATGCGGCCGGTAGCCCACCCCGTCATTGGCCAGCGTCGCGGTGGCCATCGCCAGTTGCAGCGGGGTGATCAGATGGTAGCCTTGGCCAATACCGGCCGACACGGTGTCGCCCGTGTACCAGGGTTGCTGGTATCGCTTCATCTTCCACGCCGTGGACGGCAACAAACCCGAGGCCTCTCCTTCCAAATCGATACCTGTCTTCTTGCCATAGCCGAACAGATCGAGGTAATCGTGCATACGGTCGATACCCATCTCAGTCGCGAGTCCGTAATAGTAGGTATCGCACGACACCACGATCGACTTGAACAAATCGACGCGGCCATGCCCGCCCGCTTTCCAATCCCGATACTGGTGACTGCTGCCTGACAACGTGTAATAGCCCGGATCGCTGATGGTGCGTTCGGGTGTGCGCACGTTGTAATGTTGCGCGGCCAATGCCATGAACGGTTTGATGGTGGAGCCCATCGGGTACTGGCCGCGTAATGCGCGGTTGTTCAGCGGCACATCGGGTGAGTTGTTGAGTGCATCCCAACTCTCGGAATCGATCCCATCGATGAACAGATTGGGGTCATATCCGGGCTTGCTGACGAACGCCAGCACTTCGCCATTGTTCGGGTCGATGGCGATCAGAGCCCCGCGATAATCACCGAAAGCCTGCACCGCCACTTCCTGCAATTTGGCGTCCAGCGTCAGGGTCAGATTCTTGCCGGATTGCGGCGCGGTGCGCGACAACATACGCACCGCGCGACCGCCTGCATCCACCTCGACCTGTTCGAAACCGGTCACCCCGTGCATCGCTTGTTCGTAACGCTGCTCGATGCCGGTTTTGCCGATGTAGTCCGTGCCCAGATAGTTGGTCGCGAATTCGGATTTTTCCAGCTCGGTACTTTCCTGCTGGTTGATACGCCCGATGTAGCCGAGCAAATGGGAGGTCACTTCAGTGAACGGATATTCGCGGAACAAGCGCGCTTTGATTTCGACCCCGGGAAAACGATAACTCTGCGCGGCGAAGCGTGCCACCTCTTCATCACTCAAACGTGTGCGGATCGGCAAAGTTTCCAATGAGCGCCGCTCCGACATCAGTTTCTTGAAACGCCGCAGGTCTTTCGGTTTGATCTCGACCAGTTTGCCGATCTCGGCCAGCGTTGACTGCATGTTTGCGATCTTGTCCGGCGTGATTTCCAGCGTGTAACCGGCGAAGTTTCGCGCCAATACCACGCCGTTGCGGTCGGTGATGACACCCCGGTTGGGCACGATAGGCACCACATAGACCCGGTTACTCTCGGCCATCGTTTCGAAATAATCGGTACGCAATACTTGCAGATAAAAGAAGCGCAGCAGCAGGATGAGGAACAGCACCCCCACGAAGCCCAGACTCAGGAAAAGCCGCAAACGGAAGAAATAGATTTCGCGCTGATGATCTTTCAGCTCGATCTTGCTGGTCATAGTTCGTTCGGGTCGCGGCGGGGACGGCGCAATGCCTGCAAGAAAAGCGTGAGCGGCGCCCACATCAGCGCGGAAGTGAGCACTCCCAAATAATATTCCCAGGCGACATAACCGCGCACCTGCCAATGCACAGCGGCATACACGGAATAACTGGCCAGCAGCAAACCCAGCACATGCACGGATTGCTCGCGCAAATTGAACATCTGTACCCGCCGGTTCAATACCAGCCCGCCAAAGGCCAGCACGGTATACGCCAGTGCATGTTGGCCGAACAGGCTGGCATCCGCCACATCGACAAAGATGCCCAGCACCCAGGCGATGCCGATGCCGATGCGGTGCGGTTTGTGTGTGCACCAATACAACAAGACCAGCGCCACAAAATCGGGACGCAACGCGAGCGCCCAACCGCTCCATGGCAACCATTCAAGCAACACCGCCACAAAAAGGGAGAGCACGATGAAGCTGCGGCTTACCGGCAACATGAACTCTCTGTCTCGCGCCATCTCGTATCTCATGGCTTGCTCCGTTTGGCGTTCTTTTTGAAACGTTCCGGTTCCTGCTTGACGGCTTCAACAACCGGGCGCTCGGGCAAAAGCGGCACGCTGGATACGATGAGCAAAGTACGGTGTCTGTCCACCCCCGCCACGGGAACACACACGATATGCGCAAACGGGTAAGCGGGATCGCGATCGACTTTGACGACTTTCGCCACGGGCAATGCCGGAGGATAGGTGCCATCCATGCCGGAGGTGACCAACTCGTCACCGACTTCGATGTCGGCACTCACCGGCTGGTAGCGCAGTTCCAGTTCGCCGATGTTGCCCGAGCCAAACACCACTGCACGCAAGCCATTGCGCTTGATCTGGATGGGGATCGCGTTGTCCTTGTCGGTGGCCAGCGTCACTTCGGAAAGCCACGGATAGACCCGTGTCACCTGACCGACCACGCCCGTATTGTCGAGTACCGCCTGGCCGGGTTGAACATTGGCCTGTGCCCCTTTGTCGACCAGCAATTTGCGTTTGAAGATGTCGCGTTCGATATACACGATCTGCGCCATTTGCATGGTGTAGTCGGCGCGCTGTTTGACCTCCAGCAAAGCGCGCAACTGGGCATTCTCCATTTGGATGGATTGCAGCTGCAACAATTGGGTCGCATCCGCATCATGCTGCAATTGCAACTGCCGGTTATCGGCAATGAGATGGCTCTGCAAGGCGAAATACGCTCCGATTCCCCGCATGACTTCACCGGGCAGAGAAGTCAGGCGTTGCAAAGGATAGATGATGACCGCGATGACCTGGCGCGTGGATTCCAGGTATTGATAACGCGCATCCACGAACAACAGGGACAACGACAGAACGCTGAAAAACACCAAGCGCGCGACCGCACTCGGGCCGCGATTGAAGAAGCGTAGCGTGCGGGTGTCTTCCAAGGTTTAACGGGATCAGTCGCTGGTGAAGATGCTGCTGTATTTGTCCATGCTTTCCAGCGCTTTGCCGGAACCGCGTACCACGCACGTCAGCGGATCGTCGGCGATGACCACCGGCAATCCGGTCTCTTCCATCAGCAAACGATCCAGATCACGCAGCAGCGCGCCGCCGCCGGTCAGCACCATGCCTTTGCTGGCGATGTCCGCACCCAGTTCAGGCGGGGTCTGTTCCAGCGCAGTCTTCACCGCGCTGACAATGCTGTTGAGCGGGTCGGTGAGTGCTTCCAGAATCTCGTTGCTGGAGATGGTGAAGCTGCGCGGCACCCCTTCCGCCAGATTGCGCCCGTTCACTTCCAACTCGCGCACTTCACTGCCGGGGAACGCGGAACCGATCTGCTTCTTGATCATTTCGGCGGTCGTCTCACCGATCAGCATGCCGTAGTTGCGGCGGATGTAATTGATGATGGCATCGTCGAACTTGTCTCCGCCGACGCGCACGGAACCGGAATACACCGCGCCACCCAGCGAGATCACACCAACCTCGGTGGTGCCGCCACCGATGTCCACCACCATGGAACCGGTGGCGTCTTCCACCGGCAGATCGGCACCGATCGCGGCAGCCATCGGCTCTTCAATCAATTCCACACGGCGCGCGCCGGCACCATATGCCGACTCGCGAATGGCGCGGCGCTCGACCTGGGTGGAGCCGCAAGGCACGCAAATGACGATGCGCGGACTGGGTGTGAAGATGCTGGATTTATGCACACGGCGGATGAATTGCTTGAGCATTTGTTCGGTGACGGTGAAGTCGGCGATCACGCCGTCTTTCATCGGACGGATGGCGGTGATGTTGCCCGGTGTGCGGCCCAACATCTGTTTCGCGGCGAGTCCGACTTGCTGGATAACTTTCTTTCCATTGGGACCGCCCTCTTGGCGAATCGCCACGACTGAAGGTTCATTCAGTACGATGCCCTGACCGCGCAACCAGATCAGCGTGTTTGCCGTTCCGAGGTCGATAGCGAGGTCGTTGGAAAAATAGCCGTTGAAATAACTTAACATGTTGAGTCCTGAAAGGTAGAAGGGGTGCGCCTACAAAGCACTTTATGATAACCTATCGCGCCTGATTTGATAAAGCTTTAGCCCCGTTATGTCCCTAAGTTTAGCCGATGTTGAAAAAGTCGCCCGTCTTGCCCGGCTGGCGATGAACCCGCAGGAACTGCACGCCGCCCAAGCGCAGTTGAACACTATTTTCGACCTCATCGCCGAGATGCAGGCGGTTGACACACGGGGAATCGCCCCGATGTCGCATTCCCAGGACGTGTCGCAACGTCTGCGCGACGACGTGGTAAACGAACCCAACCAGCGCGAGGCTTTCCAAGCCGTCGCCCCGCATGTGGAACACGGCCTGTATCTGGTTCCGCAAGTCATCGAGTAACCCCCATGATCCATTCCAGCCTTACACAACTGGGCGCGGCTTTGCGCTCCAAACAAATTTCCAGCGTCGAACTAACCCAAATTTATCTCGACCGCATCAGCCAACTCAATCCGCAACTCAATGCCTTCATCACCCTGAATTCCGAGACTTCGCTGGCGCAGGCGCGGGTCGCCGATGTGCGCATCGCCGCCGGCAATACCGGGGCGCTGACCGGCATCCCCCTCGCACAGAAGGACATCTTCTGCGCGAAAGGCTGGCTCACCACCTGTGGCTCGAAGATGTTGCACAACTTCGTCTCGCCCTACGATGCCCATGTCATTTCGCAATTCAACAGCGCCGGCGCAGTGAATCTGGGCAAAACCAATATGGACGAATTTGCCATGGGTTCGTCCAACGAGACTTCGTACTACGGAACGGTAAAGAACCCATGGGACACTTCGCGTGTTCCCGGTGGTTCTTCAGGTGGCACCGCCTCTGCCATCGCGGCACGGCTGTGCGCCGCCGCCACCGGCACCGATACCGGCGGCTCGATCCGCCAACCCGCCGCCTTATGCGGCATCTCCGGCTTAAAACCCACCTATGGTGTGGTGTCGCGTTACGGCATGATCGCTTTCGCCTCCAGCCTGGATCAGGCCGGCCCGATGGGACGCAGCGCGGAAGACCTCGCGCTCA
Source organism: uncultured Sideroxydans sp. (assembly GCA_964425955.1). GTDB lineage: Bacteria > Pseudomonadota > Gammaproteobacteria > Burkholderiales > Gallionellaceae > Sideroxyarcus. The sequence continues at coordinate 77,313 of CAYROQ010000009.1, read as the reverse complement.
TGCTGAACGTGATGGCCGGTTTTGACGAACGTGATTCCACTTCGTTGCAGCGGGACAAGGAAGATTACACACGCGATCTGAACAAACCTTTGAACGGCTTGCGCATCGGTCTGCCCAGAGAGTTCTTCGCCGAGGGGATGGGGAGCGATGTGGCCAAAGCCGTTGAAGCCGCCATCGCCGAATACACCAAACTCGGCGCAACCATCGTTGACATCTCGCTTCCGAATTCCAAACTTTCAGTGCCGGTATATTACGTGCTGGCACCGGCGGAAGCCTCCAGCAATCTGTCGCGTTTCGACGGTGTGCGCTACGGTTACCGTGCGCCGGAATACAGCGACCTCGCCGACATGTACGAGAAGAGCCGCGCACAGGGTTTTGGAGCGGAAGTGAAACGCCGCATCATGATCGGCACCTACGTTTTGAGCCACGGTTATTACGATGCGTATTACCTGCAGGCACAGAAGATCCGCCGCCTCATCGCGCAGGATTTCACCGAAGCCTACAAACAGTGCGATGTGATCATGGGGCCAACCTCACCCTCCACCGCGTTCAAGTTAGGCGAGAAGGGCGACGATCCGGTGCAGATGTATTTGTCCGACATCTACACCATCGCGGTGAACCTGGCCGGTCTGCCCGGCATGTCCATCCCGTGCGGATTTGGTGACAACGCCATGCCGGTTGGCTTGCAGATCATCGGTAATTATTTCGACGAAGCGCGCATGTTAAATGTGGCGCACCAATATCAACAAGTGACCGACTGGCATAGCCGCATGCCAGCCGGCATTTAAGGAAATCTCATGACTTGGGAAATCGTCATCGGACTGGAAGTACACACCCAGCTCTCGACCAGCACTAAGATTTTTTCCGGCGCTTCGACCACTTTCGGTGCGGAGCCCAACACGCAGGCAGATGCGGTGAGCATTGCGTTGCCCGGTGTGTTGCCCGTTCTGAACAAGGGCGCGGTGGAACGCGCGATCAAATTCGGCTTGGCGGTGGGGGCGCACATCGCACCGCGCTCGGTGTTCGCGCGCAAGAATTATTTCTATCCCGACCTGCCCAAGGGTTACCAGATCAGCCAGTTCGACTTGCCGGTTGTGGGGCAAGGCGCGCTGACCATCCAGGTCGAACCGCTTTCCGGCAACGCCAAACCCTATGAAAAAACAGTGCGCATCACGCGCGCCCATCTGGAAGAAGATGCGGGTAAATCCATGCACGGCGACTTCCACGGCATGACCGGCATCGACTTGAACCGGGCCGGAACGCCGCTGCTGGAGATCGTTTCCGAACCGGATATGTGCTCCGCCGCCGAAGCCGTGGCGTACGCCAAAACGTTGCATTCACTGGTGCGCTGGATCGGCATCTGCGATGGCAACATGCAGGAAGGCTCTTTCCGCTGTGACGTGAACGTGTCGGTGCGCAAACCCGGTGCGCCGCTCGGTACACGGCGCGAGATCAAGAATCTGAACTCGTTCAAGTTCATGCAACAGGCGATCGACTACGAGGTGCAGTGGCAGATCGACACCCTGGAAAACGGCGGCAAGATCCAGCAAGCCACGATCCTGTTCAACCCCGACACCGGTGAGACACGCGCGATGCGCAGCAAAGAAGACGCGCACGATTACCGCTACTTCCCCGATCCCGATCTGTTGCCGCTGGATATCAGCGAGGAGTGGAAAGAACAAGTACGTGCCACCTTGCCGCTGTTACCTCAAGAACTACGAGCCCAATATATGTTGGAGTTCGAAGAATATGGACTGACCTCATATGATGCAAATTGCCTTACAACATCACGTGAGATGGCGGAATATTTCGATGCCTGCATTGCAATCGCAGGTGCATCAAACGCAAAAGTCTGTGCGAACTGGATCATCGGGGAAGTCAGTGCCCAGTTGAACCGTGACGGTCTGGACATGTTGCAATGCCCGATCACCGCTCAACAACTCGGCCGCATGTTGCTGCGCATAACCGATGGCACGATCTCAAACTCGGGCGCCAAGGAAGTCTTTCGTGTACTTTGGTCGGAAGGCGGTGATGCCGACAACATTATCGAAACCAAGGGGCTGAAGCAGGTTTCCGATGTCGGGGCGATCGAGAAAATCGTGGACGAGATCATCGCGGGCAATGCCGAGAAGGTCGCGGAGTATCGCAGTGGCAAGGACAAGTTATTCGGCTTCTTCGTCGGTATCGCCATGAAGGCGAGCAAAGGCAAAGCCAACCCCGCGCAATTAAACGAAGTGTTGAAACGCAAGCTGGGTTGACCCGATGGCCAAACGCCGCGTCGATTTGTTATTCAAGAATTTCCCGGATGATTTTCCGCATGAACTGGAAAGAGAATATCCGCGCATCTTGTACAAGCTGATGCATCTGTGGGCTAAGGATCAATTCGATGCCTATGTAAAAGAGTTGCTGGTTAGCGATCGCAATGATCGCCAGGGATTTTCACGCAAGGTGATTTCGGAGATCCTGTTCATCAACAAGTTGCATGAAACCTGCCGAGTGCAGAATCTCACGCTGCCGCCCATCGAAAGTTCGTGGGAATCGCTGCCTCCGGCGAATCGCACCCCGCAATCCTATTTGCTCGCCCTGCAACGCGGCGATCTGAATCAGGTTCGCCTCTATCTGGATGTCGGCATTCCCGTGGATTATCACTTCGAAGACGGCGGCGGCACACCCCTTGCTATCGCTGCGGCCAACGGTCAGGCGATCATTGCTTCGCTGTTGATCCAATCCGGAGCCGATGTGAATGCCCGCGACCGGGGGGAATACACACCGCTGCATTGGGCGGCTTTTTTTGGACACACCACGGTGGCCAGTTTGTTGCTGAAGAATGGTGCCAGTATCAACGCGCTGCAAAACACCCGGAGCACGCCGCTGATGTTGGCCGTGTTGCGCAACCATCTGGGCATGGTTACGTTACTGGTCAATCAAGGCGCGAACAAAAATCTGGCCAGCCAAGATGGCTCGCCCATTGAGGTGGCTCTAAAAAAAGGGGCGGCCGATATGGCCAATATCCTGCGATAGTCCGGCCAATTCCTGATTACACAAATCGAGAACACTAACGTTCGAGAACGACGGCGGGAATCAGCCCTGGATGTCGAAACGCATCACACGATAAAACCGGCCAAAACAGAACTCGACTGACGGTTCCCCTGCCAGCGCTTTGCCCTGTCGAGTCAAAGCTTCTGATAATTTCACTATCACGTCTTCTTCCCAGAAACCGGGCAGAAATGGCTCTAGCCGTGCGAACACCCACCGCGTCAGCCAAATCCGATACAACCAATGCGTGCGCGGCATCGTAGCGTATTCAGTGATCAGCACAGAGCCGCCGCGTTTCACCACTCTGGCAATCTCGTCGTACACGTTTTGCCGTGCCGATGGCGGCAGCTCATGGAAGAGAAAAAACAGGATCACTTGCTCGAACGAATCGTTGGCATAAGCCAAGCACTCCGCATTCATCCGCGCCAGATGGCATCGCCCGGACAGGACCGACGTTTTGCTGCGCGCCAGACGCAATTGTCCCGCTGCCACATCACAAAGGTGGACTTCGTTTGCGGTATGGTGCAACAAGGATGGGGTGAGTTTGCCGTAGACGCAAGTCAGTTGCAGCAACCTCGAATCCGGCTTGCTCTCGACTTGAGCCAGTGTTTTCTTGAGCAGGGTGTCGTACTGGCCGAACAGAATGGCGTTGATAATTGTTTGATGATCGAAGAACCAGATGCTTTTTTCCCACAGGTATGCCCACCAGTAATGGCGTGCCAAATATTCCGGCACACCACCATGCAGAAATTTCTTATACATGCGCATCGCTAATTACTTGATCAGGCCGCGCGGCTTGCGTGGCGCGTTGACGAACAAGCGGTCGTACAACCAATTCGGTAAGCGTTTCAACACCCACCCCACGATGCCCATCTGCCACGGCACCACACTGAACGAACAGCCGGCGTCAATGACCCGCGCCATACGCGCCGCCGCCACCTGCGCATCCAGAATGAAGGGCATGGCATACGGGTTAATGTCGGTCATCGGCGTCTTGATATAGCCGGGACAGAGGGTCACGACTTTGATGCCTGTGCTGCGCAGTTCCACACGCAAGGATTCAAGATACGAGATGGCTGCCGCTTTCGAGGCGGAGTAGGCACTGGCTCCGGGCAAGCCGCGGAATCCCGCGACACTGGCGATTCCTACAAGGGTGAATTGTTTTTCTCGTTTGCCCGGCTTCGCCCCCCTCGCTGCGCTCTCCCCGCTTGCGGGATAACCCGCGACTTGCACAGCTTTAGCGTGCTTAGTCGAATGGCTAGTTGTTTCATCAGAGGATTGAGGCGAGGGCTGGCTACATGCCGCTTCGCGCATCGCGGCTAAAAAAGGCTGGAAGGTCTGCACCATGCCAAGCACGTTGATATCCATGACTTGCCGAAACACCGATTCATCTTCAGGGTACTCGGTCAAGGTACCCACACTCACCCCCGCGTTGGCGATGACGATGTCCGGGATACCCACGCGGGAAATGAAATCCCGGGCCGCGAGTTGCAGCGCTGCCGCATCGCGTACGTCCAAGGCATAACCAATTACTTGATTGGGGAATTCGTTAGAGAGCGACTGCAAAAGGTCGCTACGCCTTGCGATGGCGGCAACGAAAACACCGCGCTCAAGATAATGGCGCGCCAAGGCCAGACCGATGCCGCTCGACGCGCCCGTGATGACCAGCGACTTTATCTTCGACTTTTGCATGGCCAGTCGAGCCGCCAATTTAACCCGTGCACGTGCTTCAATGCTTGCCGGAGCGACGCTCCTTGCGCGCCATATCAATCACTTCATTCAACACGCGGATGGTTTGATCCGGCTCCAACCCGGTGATGATGTACTTGCCATCCACGGCAATGGTCGGCGTACCGCGCACGCCGAAGCTTTGCACCATCTGGTTGCTGCGCGCGACTTTGCTCTGCAATGAGAACGAGTTGTAAGCGGAGCCGAACTTGTTGCGGTCCACACCGCGCTTGGCCACGAATTCGGTGATCTTGGCTTCATCGCTCAGGTCGGTGTTGAACACGTTCCACGCTTCGAACAAGTCGTTATGCAAACGGTCGCGTTGTCCCAACAATTCCAGAGCATAGAAGGCGCGTGCCATCGGCTCCCATGAATCGCGAAAGATGACCGGCACCAACTGCAATTGGACATCCTTGGGCATCTTCTTTTCCCACGCACTCAAGGCTCCATGCAAGTGATAACAATGCGAGCAGCCATAGAAAAAGAATTCCAGCACTTCCACTTTGCTGCCGCTGAGGGTGATTTGCGGCGGATTGAGTACTTTGTAGTCTCTGCCCGCGACCACTTCCGCGTTGACTTGGGTGGCGCACATCAAGACCAGAACAGTGACGAGCTTGCGAAAAAATCTCATATTCCTCTCCAATTAATTATTGAGCATGTAAAGCGGTGGCGTTGCTGACGCCGTTTTGTTTCAAAGTTGAAATCGCGCTGTTGGCATCAGCCAATCCTTTATAGGGGCCCAGACGCACACGATGCCATACGCCTTTTCCCGGAATCGTTACAACCTGCACTCCGGCCTCAAGCCCGGCCAAAGCCAGTTTGGCTTTGAGCTTTTCGGCATCCCCCGCATTCTGGAAGGAACCGGCTTGTACGATATACGCTGAGTGGTCGGCAAAATTCTGGGGCGTTGGCTTGGCAACCGGGGGATTCACCTGCGGTTTAGCGGGAGGCGCTTTGCGCAACACACCACCCTCGGGTTTGTCCGGTAACACTTTATAGAATTCGAAATTTTGAGCCTCGGTCACGGAAGAGGCGGCAGGTGGGGGAAGTTGCGGAGCAGTCTGCGCCTGCGGCATCGGCTTTGCAGGCTCGTGCAATTCTTTGTTATTGAATGATGCCGGGTTCTTTACGATCACGTACCAGGCAACAAAGCCCATCGCAGCGATACCCAGCACGACGCCGATAATCAGCGTCGCCATCATTTTGGATTTTTGCGACCCGCCCACACCACCATTGCTCATGCCTGTTCCTTCAAGTCGTTACATTTTCTCGGGGGCTGAGACACCCAACAATGCCAAACCGTTCCTCAACACCTGCGCCACTGCACCGATCAGTGCCAACCGCGCCAACTTGAGCTTCTCGTCCTCGACCAAAAAACGCGAGGCATTATAGTAGCTGTGAAAATCAGCGGCCAATTCTTTCAGGTAAAAAGCGATGAGGTGCGGCGCAAGATCTTCTGCCGCAGTCTCGATGATTTGCGGATAATCGATCAGGCGCTGCAACAATTGTGTTTCATATTCGCTGTCCAACATGCTGACGTCGGCATTTAACAACACTAAACGCTCACCACCCCATTGCGCCAGCACGGTGCTGATGCGTGCGTGCGCATACTGGATGTAATACACCGGGTTGTCGTTGCTTTGTGATTTGGCGAGGTCGATATCGAACACCAGTTGCGAATCGGGATGGCGAGCCGCGAGGAAATAGCGCGTCGCATCGCAACCCACTTCGTCGATCAGATCGCGCAACGTGACATAGCTGCCGGCGCGCTTGGAGATTTTCACCTCTTCGCCGTTTTTCAGCACCGTCACCATCTGGTGTAACACATAGTCCGGCCAGCCTTTGGGAATGCCGGCATCCAGCGCTTGCAGACCGGCACGCACACGGGTGATGGTGCTGTGATGGTCGGATCCCTGTTCGTTGATAACACGCACAAAACCGCGCCGCCATTTGTCGAGGTGATACGCCACATCCGGCACGAAGTAGGTGTAACCGCCGTCGGTCTTGCGCATCACACGGTCTTTATCATCGCCGAAATCGGTGGTGCGCAACCACAGCGCCGCATCCTGTTCGTAAGTGTGGCCGCTGGCGATGAGTTTGTTCACCGTCTCTTCCACTTTGCCTTCGGTATACAGCGCGGACTCCAACGAGAACACATCGAACTCCACTTGGAAAGCGCGCAGATCCAAATCCTGTTCGCGGCGCAGATAGGCCACGGCGAAATGTCGGATGGATTCGGTATCGTTCACATCACCTTTGCCGGTGGTGTGCTGGTCGTCCGCTTCAACGGTTTCCTGCGCCATATAACTGCGCGCCACATCCAGGATGTAATCACCGCGATAGCCGGACTCGGGCCACGCAGGATCATCCGGCGTAATGCCTTTGCAGCGCAGTTGCACCGACAGCGTCAGATTGTCGATCTGCGCACCCGCATCGTTGTAGTAGAACTCGCGCGTCACATTCCAGCCCGCCGCGTGCAACACATTGCACAAACAGTCGCCCACCGCCGCACCACGCCCGTGGCCGACATGTAATGGCCCGGTCGGGTTGGCGGAGACGAACTCCACACCCACTTTGCGGCCTTGTCCAACATGCACGTGACCGTACCCCGCGCCCGCCTGCAACACGCCATGCACCACGTCCTGTTTCGCGGCGGTGGTGATAAACACGTTGATAAAGCCCGCGCCCGCGATCTCCACTTTTTCGATGACCTCGGATTTTGGAAGCGCCGCGATCAACGCATGCGCAATATCGCGCGGTGATTTGCGCAACGGTTTGGCCAACTGCATCGCCAGATTGCAGGCGTAATCGCCATGCGAGACTTGCTTGGGACGCTCGATCAGGATCGTTGCACTGACATGGTCGGGCGCAACCTCGCGCAACGACTGCGCGAAGAGATCGGTGAGGTGGGATTTGAAATTTAGGACAGCTGACATGATGCAACACCATTCATTGTGAAAATTGCGTTGCAAAAAATCTGCCCGAAACCCGGTTTGATTTGGGTGACAGAGCAGTGCAAGGCGAGTTGTATTACAGGAACAGCATGGAAGCCATGTCCGTCCAAAGCGGTGCGGATTATAGCATTTGGAATTTGGGCTGATTCAATTCGGCTACTGATCCCCCAGCGGCAGACGGATGGTGTATTGCCCCGACTTTTCGTCGCGCACCAGTGCCAATAACTTCAACCGCTGTGCGTCTTCCATCAATTCCTTAAATGAGCGGTAGCCAAATGCAGATTCTGTAAAGCCGGGTCGGCGGCGTTGCATGGTTGACTTGGCCATTGATCCCCAGATTTTTTCGTCCGAACCTCTTTCCGAAATCAGGCCCTCCACTGTTTCCACCAGAAAATCCAACGCTTCTTGCCGTTTATCTTCATCGCCTTTTGCTTCGGTACGTTTCGGTGATTCAGCTGCGGCTTTCGCCGGATTCTTTTTGGCGGCTTGTTTCTTCTTGGCTTCGAGTTTGCGCACCAGATCGTCGTAATAAATGAACTCGTCACAATTGGCACTCAGCAGATCCGAGGTCGAATCCTTGACGCCGATGCCGATCACGTATTTGTTGTTCTCGCGCAGCTTGGAGACCAGCGGCGAAAAATCGGAGTCACCGCTGATGATGACGAAAGTATCGACATGGGCTTTGGTATAGCAGAGGTCAAGGGCATCCACCACCATACGGATATCGGCGGAATTTTTGCCCGACTGTCGCACATGCGGGATCTCGATCAATTCAAACGCGGCTTCGTGCATGGTCGCTTTGAATTCCTTGTAGCGATCCCAATCGCAATACGCTTTCTTCACCACGATGCTGCCTTTGAGCAGAAGGCGTTCCAGCACTTTCTTGATGTCGAATTGCGCGAATTTCGCATCACGCACACCCAATGCCACGTTCTCGAAATCGCAGAACAAAGCCATGTTGGTAATCTCGGGTTGGGCTGCCATTTCGGTTCCTCCTTAATTTGTTGGTAGTGCAGTTGTTGCTAACGATCTTTGCCTCACTCCATTTGACCGGATGAATGTTACGCCCACGCCCCCAAATTGCATGGACTATTCATTCTCAAAAAAATGGCCTGCTGTGAGGGCAGGCCATTAAATTCAGAGATTCCTTAACTTTATCCGCCTTTACCTTACTGGTTTTGTCCGGGAATTTTCACTCTACATTTTGCTAACCAGCTGTCCAAACGCATCAACCTTTTTCCAGTCCGTAAATTCGAAAACTCCTCTCGTATCCGTTGGACCTTTTGTAATCCACATGATGAAACGGATCATCATCCGGTCAAAGAAACGATATTTTGGATAACTTATTTTTCCGGCAAATACCGCAAGTTGTTGTGGCCGCCAATTGATTTGGCGAATGAATTTTTTCAAATAGGGATTGGTGTCGGGCCGGTTTTTATCGGGCTTTCTTGCCACCACATTGACCGAGAAAAAGGCATTGGGTTTACTGTCCAGAATCCTCTCGTTTCTTTCGATGAACGCTGCAACCTGCGGGTTGTGTTTTCCATACCGGATGCTCGCACCGATCACGATCTTGTCAAAAGCGGCCAGTTCAACTTCGCCACAATCCTTTATAGAGGTAAGCACCACCTGGTGCTGATCTAGCTCAATCGCCGATTTCAGCCGGAGGCATATGTCTTTCGTATGACCGTCGGTAGTCGAATAGACAAACAGGATCTTAGCCATGTCCCGTCACTCCGCTAACTCGTAAAATCTAGCTTCAGTGGTTCACAAACAGAATGGATCGGTGGTGAGACTTTACCGACCCATTGATCCGAAAATTAGCTAACCAGCGTTAGCGCCGAAAAATCCCAACGCAACGAGCGTCAACAAAGTCAGGCCGAAAACGATCAACACGATGCCCAGTATCTTTGCCCCTAGCGTCATGGGGCGCGATGGCGCATCTACCAGGTATTGCTCCAGTTCGCCACTTTCCACCAAGCGACGATATTGCGCCGGGTGATCCCTGCGGAATTCATCCAGCGATTGCGCGCCGGTAAACATCACGATGTCGGGCGGCGGAAGTTTATCGGGGCGGAAGTGGTTGTTGAAGAAGTGCACGGTGAACAAGAACACCGCTGCGAGGAAGGCTTCTTCGGCATGAACTACCGTCGCCACGTTGAACACCCAACCCGGCAGATAAGTTGCTGTCACATGGGGAATCGCCAGCATCAAACCGCTTGTACCAATAATGGTGACGCCCCAGAACACCGCCCAGTAATCGAATTTCTCGAAGTAGGTCCAACGGTCGAACAGCGGCTTCGGTCCTTTGCCAAAGAACCACTTGAACATACCGTAACAATCCTTGAAGTCCTTCCAGTTCGGTATCAGCGAATCCGGTCCGAACCAACGGAAGTTTTTGTCCCGTAGCAGCTTCTGCATCACATAGACGAAGTGCGTGAGAAAGATCGCGACGAACAAGCCTGCAACAACGCGGTGGATGTGATTAATCAGATGTGGGCCACCCAACCACTTTGCAACCACTGGCGCCCAGGTTGTCTCGGCAAACAAGGCCGTCGTGCCGGTCAACACCAAGGTCATGGTGACCAACGCGAATAGCAGATGGGCGACGCGCCAACCCCACTGGAAGCGCTGGAAGAATTTTTTCTCGTCCACAGGCAGATCACCCGCACGAATATACGACACCACTTTGCCTTCTTTCAGTTCTTTCCATTCGCGGTAATACCACAGCACAGAATGAAGCCAGAAGAAGATGAACACACCTACCAATAAGGCAATCATGAATTTTGTCACGATCCACATTTGCGGATATTTTTCGAAATCGTGACTGTTGGCGTGAGGGCTGAACGTCAAAAATCCTTCCGTGGCTGTGTTCATGCCCGGCTTCTTGTCGTTGTGGCACTTCTGGCACGTTTTCAATCGCTTGTCCGGATGCACTTTGGACTTTGGATCGCCAACTCTGCGCACATCGTGGCTGCCATGGCAATCGAAACATTTTGCCGTATACGCGTATCCCAGTGAACTCACTTGTCCGTGATAGGTTGCCCGGTATGTTTTGAAATTCTCTTCATGGCATCCGCCACAGTTCTTGGTGATCTCCAACTTGATCGGCGATGCCGCAGGACTGCCGATCGCATGCGTCGTGTGGCAGTCGATACAGGCTGCCGCCTTATGATTGTTGTTCTGCAACAACTCCTTGCCATGGACCGAGTTGACGTACTGTCCCAGTTGTCCGGCATGGCAATTCTCGCCACAGACTTGCGGCGTGTTGTGGTGCCACTCATCGTGCTCAGCCGAGCCGCTTGGGGCCACATTAAAAGTGTGGTCGTCATGACAGTCATGGCAGGTGGCATTCGGCACATCAGGATTGTCGGCATTGGGTTTGGCGTGCGAGGATTGCTTATACACCTCGATGTTTCGCATCACCACGCTCAGTCCGGGCTTCTCGTCGAGCTTGCCTTCGCGCAATGCTGAAACCCACAAGGAAATATGGCATTCCGTACAATCCGGTTTTTTTGTCGCGCTCGAGATCTTGTGTGGTACTTGCCCCGCCCTGATCTCGATGTGGCAAGTCACGCAGGCGACATTTGCATGCACGCTCTTCTGAAATTTTTCCGGAGTAACTGCATGCAGCTCTCGCTTCTCGCCATTCGAACTCTTACCGTGCAGCTTGATACTCTCGCCATCATGGCAAGCAAGGCAGGGCGCATTCTTTATCGCGACTTGATCTGGCACAGCCAGCGCAATCGAATTGCCCGAAAACCCGGTCGTTACAAGAAATGCCAAGAGGCATACGCCTCTTGCCAACGAAGACAACAGCACATGAGTCTGCATCAATTATTCCAGGCAGTTTGGCGCGTCATTCGATGCGTCCAGTTTGACAGTCGGGCGACGTCACATTGGGAACCACGCCGCCCATCACGACTACGCTAGCGTGACAAGATCCATTTGACCAGATTCTTCACTTGCGCCGGATCGGCTTCGACTTGCGGATGGTCGACCATATCTTCACCGACTTTCACCGTGTTCGGCTGAGTCAGGTGCTTGGTGATCGCCGCTTCCGCACCGGGCTTACCTTTGCGCTCCGCCGCGATCTTTTTATATGAGCGCGCGACCTTGGTCTTGGCCACATCATGGCAATTCAGGCATCCATTCTCATTCAGCAAATTCTGCACACCCGCCTCATCCCCTGCAGCTTGTGCTCCTGCGGCGACGCAGGCTGAAATCATGAATACTGCACTTGATAACAAGATTTTGGATTTCATCTTTCTTCTCCTGATTTGCGATTGAAAATGCGAATCACTCCAACGCGATTCATTTTGCTTCTTGCGTTGAATAATACTCGGCTAATCCCTCTATAGTCGCATCGAAGAGCATTGTCGAACTGATCGAATGCATCGCCGAATTCCCGCGATCACCGTCACGATAGGTGGTCATCGCATTGATCAAATAGGTGCGATTCTGGCCATTCAACTTCGGTGTCAGCATCTCGGGATTGCTACTGCCCAGACTGTGGCAAAGATCGCACTTCTGCACCAATGAATTTATCGTCTCGGGTGGCGCGAAACTGGTTTGCGCCGGAGGCTCTGTCGCAAAGAAGGTAGCGATCTTGTTTATCTCGCTATCTTTCAATCCGGCGAGCGTCTGGTGCATGACTTTGTGGTCGCGCACATTGTCGCGGTATGACTTGATCACCGTGTTGAGATACTTCACGTTTTGTCCGGCCAAATTGGGCACGCTAAAGTCATCTCCCGATCCCGAAGGACCGTGACATTTGACACACGCGCTGATGAATTGCGTCCCCTCATGTGAATTGACTGCCTTGCCGGTGGTTGACTTTGGTTCGTTCAACGCAAAATAGATGGCGATATTCTCCATGTCGGCCGCACTCAGTTCATCGAGTTTTGCATGCATTGTAGGCATGGTGCGCGTGCCGTCATGGTAGGACTTGACGGCTTTAATGATGTATTGCGGATGTTGTCCGGCCAAGCGCGGAACGCCAGCAACAGTAGTATTCCCATCCGCCCCATGGCAAGCCGCACACGGTTTGCTCAATACTTTGCCGCGCTCGTAGTAGGAATATTCCGTCCTCACGTTGGATTGAAGCTTGCCCAGCGGAGGAAGGCTAGCGTAATAGCCGACCGCATTGCGCAACTGGTTATGGGATAAGCCTTCGGCGATTTTCATCACATTGCCGCTACTGTCGACGCGTTTTCCATGGTCATAACTCTGCACGGCTTTGAGCAGATAAGTCTCGATTTGTGCAGCCAGATTGGGGATGTTATCTGCCGCACCCCTGCCATCCATGCCATGGCAGATCGAGCAATTATTTTGGGCGACGATTTTGCCCGCGTTCAGATCGAGGGGTATTTTGGAAAGATCCTGTGGGCCATGCTTTTCAGAACATCCGGCCAGTAAGAGCAGAAGTGTTGCGAGTGCAAATCTATATTTATTCATGACAACCTCTTTTTGAAATTTACTCCGAATTTCTGTACCTATGCCCAAAGTTGGACAGATTCTACAACAACTGTATTGGGTGTCATCCGCACTGCAATGGCGAAATATGCTCACCCTCGCATCAGATCACTTTTCCCCGATTCATCAGCCCGATCGGGTCTAAAGTTTGTTTGATCTTCCGCATCAGTTCCAACTCCAGTGCGCTCTTGTAATGCGTGATCTCTTCGCGCTTCAATTGTCCTATACCGTGCTCGGCACTGATACTGCCGTCTAGCGTTGCCACCACGCCGTATACCAGTCGATTCACAACATGCTCGTGTTGTCGGATGAACGCCTCGTTCTTGGCCGCATCGTGCTGGGAGATATTGTAGTGAATGTTGCCATCGCCGATATGGCCGAAGGCGACAATCCGAATGTCCGGGTACACGTTGCGCAAATCGGCACTGGCTTGCTCAATGAATCGCGGCACGTTGCTGACTGGAACGGAAACGTCGTGTTTGATGCTGATGCCCTCGGCTTTTTGCGCTTCCGCGATGTTCTTACGCAGCTTCCACCAGCGCTCCGCTTTCGCCTCGTCAACCGAGATCGAAAACTCCAGGATTCCGCTGCCAAATGATTCGAGCGCTTCGCGCAGGGGGCGATCAAGCGGCGCGGTCAATACATCTGCCAGCTTGGTGATGACAATCCAATCGTGTGCGGTGGTGAACGGCTCCCGCGTATCTTCGATATGCTTGAAAACAAGATCGAGACAAGAGCGCGAGATGATTTCGAATGCGCTGATCTTGTCACCACAAGTGGCGCGCAGATGTGACAGCAATGCCACCGCCACTGCCGGGTCGCGCACCGCGACGCAAGCTGTCGCTACTGATTTTGGGCGAGGAAAAAGTTTCAACACCGCAGCCGTGATGATGCCAAGCGTGCCTTCCGCGCCGATGAATAGCTGTTTCAGATCGTAGCCGGTATTGTCCTTGCGCAGACTGCGCAAACCGTTCCAGATGCGCCCATCCGGCAGCACCACCTCCAAACCCAACACGAGATCGCGCGCGGTGCCGTAGCGCAGCACGCCAATACCTCCCGCGTTGGTTGACAGGTTGCCGCCGATCTCGCAGTACGGCGCGATGGCAGTCAGGCCGAGCGGAAACAGCCGGTCAGCGCACTCTGCGGCTTCATACAACGATGCCAGCCTGCATCCGGCTTCAACTGTCATCGTGTAATTGATCGCATCCAGTGCGCGGATGCGGCTCATGCGGGAAAGATTGATGACGATCTGCGTGTTGCCGTCGGCCAATGGCACGGACGCACCGCACAGGCTGGTATTCCCCCCCTGCGGCACGATGCTGACATCACGCTCACCGCACAGTTTGACCAGTTCACTAACCTGCTGCGTGTCGGATGGAAAGACCACTGCGAGTGCTTCACCCGCGAAGCGACCGCGCCAATCCTTGCAATAGGGCAGCGTCGATCCACCCGTCAAAACAGCATCGCCACCAAGGATGGCGGCGATGTCTGCAACAATTTGATCTTTTGTATTCACCGTTAAGCTTATTGAATCGGCGGGTCAAGCGGTCTTGCTCTTCGGCGCGGCAATATCCACATCTGGTAGAGCGCCGTGAAAATCATGATCGCCGCTGACAGGCTATACCCAAAACCGCCGATGATCACCAGCCAGGCAAAATTAGGGTTCCATTTTGTCAGCCACCACGACAAAACGTCAACCATCAGGAACAGGAAGGGGACCGAGATAATGATCGCCTTTTTTATTTGTGTAATTCCGGTTGCATAAGTGAATATCCAACCCACGAAGAAAAAGATAAATGAAATACCAAACAGGTGGATATGCGAAACACGTGTCAGCGTCGATGGTGACTGCCCTTCATCGATTTTGAGCATTTCATCCATCACGGCTCTGTCGGTGATGTTGGCCAGGCCGGGAATGTTCGCGTGGCAGGGGGCACAGTACTGATCGACGTCCATTGAGACCTTTTCATCCCACTCTTCTTGTGGTCCGCCTTTCTCTGCCCACTTGATCATGGCAAGTCGCACTTCGGGGGGCGCGTTGTCTTTCATCGAGCCATTAAGCTTGGCAATCAACTTGGAACCTTCGTCGCGCTTGCCGTAGTAACTGTAAATGATGTCATCCACAGACAAACCGATTTTGCCGTCAGCCATGCCGTGTGTGAGCATGATCTGCCCTCCCGCGAACAATAACCCCAAACCGATCACCAGCAAATATCCCGAGAACAAAGTCTTCATCGGCAGCGTCAGGTCTGCCAAAGTGAAACGTTGTATTTCCTTCATCATAGATCCCGTGTCAAAATGAAAATTTTGTGCATTATATCCTCCCCCCGACGTGTGCTTCATAGCCCTGTCGGGTAATACTTCAAAACTCCATCGGGTCTACTTCTAAAGACCAACGAATTTGCTTGGTCACCATCTGATCCAGCTGCGGCTTCCAAGCTCGCAAGAATTCCTGAAGTCGCTTTCGCGATTCGCCCTGCACCAACAATTGCGCCCGGTAATGGTTCGCTCGTTTTGGCATCGCGGCGGGTATCGCCCCATACACGTCTACTTGTCTCTTCAGTTCAACTGCAACACTGCGAGCGCGTTGCAGAAAAGCCATCGCTTCGCCCTCTATCTTGCTCTCCGCACTCAACAGCGCCTGGAACATGAACGGTGGGAAGCCTGCCATCTGGCGCTCATCCAGCAATATCCGGGCCCACGACTCGAAATCATGTTTGCGTAACGCTTCGAACAGGGGATGTGTCGGGAAGGCTGTTTGCACGATCACTTCCCCGGCTTTATCGGCGCGTCCGGCACGGCCGCCCACTTGGGTGAGTTGCGCAAATAGTTTTTCTGAAGCACGGAAGTCGGCGCTGTACAAGCCGCCATCCGGACTCAGTACACCCACCAAGGTGAGGTTGGGAAAATCGTGTCCTTTTGCCAACATCTGAGTGCCGATCAGGATGTCGGCATCACCGTCATGAATCTGTTTGCGCATGGCCGCCCATGCGCCTTTGTGACGTGTGCTGTCACGATCCACTCTCAATATTCGTGCCTCCGGAAATCGTGTTTGCAGCGCCAACTCCACGCGTTGTGTGCCCATGCCGACCGGCTTGAGATCGGCATCGCCACAACTCGGACAGGCTCTCGGTACGCGCTGTTGAAAACCGCAATGATGACAGCGCAGGGTTCGATCTTTTAGATGCAGCACCAGCTTACCCGCGCAGTGCCCGCATCCCGACAACCAACCACACCCTGTACACATCAGCACCGGCGCATAGCCACGCCGGTTGATGAACAGCAGACTTTGCTCACCTCGGCTCAAGCGGGTGTCGATTGCCGCAAGTAACGGCTTACTCAATCCTTCTAACACAGGCAGTCTGTTTATATCGATGCACCGCACAGTCGGCAAAGTCGCGGCCTGCACCGCGCGTACCGTCAATTTCAACAGGTTGTAGCGCCCACTTTGCGCGTTGTGCCAACTCTCCAATGACGGCGTGGCAGAACCCAGCACAATGGGCACTTCGCGCTGGTTAGCCCGGAATATCGCCACGTCGCGTGCTGAATATCGCAGTCCGTCCTGTTGCTTGAATGAGCTATCGTGTTCTTCGTCCACCAAGACCAAACTTAACCCGGGTAGCGGAGTAAACACCGCGAGTCGTGTTCCGAGGATGATCTTGGCTGTGCCGGATTGCGCCTTGACCCAATTGAGTGCGCGCTCACCGTCCGCCAAACCGCTATGCATACTGATCAGTTCCACATCGGGAAAACGGCTTCGGAAATAACTCTCTAATTGCGGCGTGAGGTTGATCTCGGGTACCAGCATCAGCACTTGCCCGCCGCGTTGCAACATTTCATTCATCAGATGCACATAGAGTTCGGTTTTGCCGCTGCCGGTGATGCCGTGCAACAGGAAACAAGAATATCCCTTGCATCTTGTGACGGCTTCCAATGCCCGCTGTTGTTCGTCCGTAAGGGTGTGTGCATTGTCAAAGTTAAACGTGGGGCGCGGCTTGGGCGCACCGGCTTCTACCCATCCCGCCTCCATCAATGCTTTAAGTGCTGAGTGCGAACCAGGCGAGAGACTGCGTAATTGCGTGTCGCCCAACGGAGCCAAACGTAATGCATGCAGGATGCGCAATTGGACCACACGTTTTTTTGGAAACGCTTCCAGGTCCAGCGCTTCACCTGTTTTGGTCAGCGAGAATTCAAGCGATTTTTTTTGGATGAACTGTTCGGTCGCACGCAGGCGCGTTGGCAACGCGGCCAATACAGTCATCCCAAGCGGATAGTGGTAATAGTCGCAACAGAATTGCAACAGGGTCAGCAACTCCTGCGGAAGTGGAGGTACATCGACCAAGAGTTTCGTCACCGGCTTGATGCGTTCTGCGGACAATTCTGAGTTGATTGTCCGTTCCATGACGATACCAACGAGTTTTTTGTTTCCGAATGGAACGACCACCCGCTGCCCGATCTCGGGCTTGAGATCGTCGGTTACGAAATAATCGAAAAGGGTTGACAACGGCACGTCCAAGGCGACGCGAATGATGGTCATGTTATAAAAAATCTCTAGTGTTATTTCTATGGAGTTTATCCAATCGTGTTGACTCATATAGGATTTTTTTCTTATGCACATTTGCTGTGGATAAGGTTGTGGAAAATCATCGCACAACTGAGCTAACTCCAAACAGGATATACGGTTTTTTCCCGTTGCCTGATTTCCGCACAAGCCAATAATAACTGAATAAACAATAGGTTATGCTTAAAATGCAAAGGCCGTGGAAAACACCTTCCACGGCCTCTACTCTGACTCCGCCCCCTGTTTATAACTGCAAGGGCTTGTCGTTGATTCTAGTGATATTTTTTGCTGAGTTCATGCACCGCTTGGACGAGCGCAGCGGCATTTTCCGGGTCGGTATGTTGCGAAATACCGTGGCCCAAATTGAACACATGGCCGCTGCCATAACCGTAGCTACTCAATACTTTTTCCACCTCGTTGCGAATGACTTCCGGCGTGGCGAATAACACCGTCGGATCCAGGTTGCCCTGCAACGCAACTTGATGCCCGACCTTTTGCCGGGCAATGCCGATATCCATGGTCCAATCCAGTCCCACCGCATCGCAGCCGATATTGGCGATGCTCTCGATCCACAAGCCACCGCCTTTGGTGAACACGATGGACGGAATACGCACGCCGTCTTTTTCTTTGATCAGGCCGTCGACGATACGCCGGGTGTAAGCCAGCGAGAATTCGTGGAACGCCGCATGCGACAACGCGCCGCCCCAGGAATCAAAGATCATCACGGCTTGCGCACCGGCTTCGATCTGCGCATTGAGGTAAGCGGTCACTGCCTGTGCTGTCACATTGAGGATGTGGTGCATCAGCTGCGGCTCTTTGTACATCAGGGTCTTCACCTTGGCGTAGTCGTCGCTGCCCCCGCCTTCCACCATGTAACATGCCAACGTCCACGGGCTACCGGAGAAACCGATCAGCGGCACACTTCCGTCCAGCGCTTTGCGAATCTGCGATACGGCATCAGTCACATATTTCAAGTCCGTGCCGATGTCCGGCACGCGTAGCGCCCTGATCAACGCTTCGTTGTCCAAAGGACGTTCGAATTTCGGCCCTTCGCCCTCGGAAAAATACAGCCCCAATCCCATCGCGTCCGGAACCGTCAGAATATCGGAGAACAAGATCGCGGCATCCAGCGGAAAGCGCTCGAGCGGTTGTAACGTGACTTCAGTCGCAAAATCGGGGTTTTTGCACAAGCCGAGAAAACTTCCCGCTTGGCGGCGGGTGGCGCGATATTCCGGCAAGTAACGTCCGGCTTGGCGCATCATCCACAACGGCGTGTAATCGGTTGGCTGACGCAGCAAGGCACGCAGGAAAGTATCGTTCTTAACTTTGAAATTCATTTTTGTCTTTTCTTATCGGGGTAACACAGAGCTACCCATGAGGAACTCATCCACCGCACGCGCCGCCTGACGGCCTTCGCGAATCGCCCACACCACCAGCGATTGGCCGCGACGCATGTCGCCTGCAGCGAACACTTTTTTCACACTGGTTTGGTAACAACCCGTGCCGTCCGTTGTTGCCTTGGCGTTGCCGCGTGTATCTTTTTCCACACCAAAGGCATCCAGCACTTGTTGTAACGGATTGGTAAAGCCCATGGCAAGGAACACCAGGTCGGCCTTGAGTTCGAACTCACTCCCCGCGACCTCGATCATCTTGCCGTCCTTGAATTCGACGCGCACCGCCTTGATTGCCTTGAGCACACCGTTCTCGCCGACAAACCCCTTGGTGGCGATGGCCCAATCTCTGGCGCAACCTTCTTCGTGCGAGCTGGAAGTGCGCAGCTTGAGCGGCCAATACGGCCAAGTCATCGGCTTGTTTTCCTGATCCGGTGCGCGCGGCATCACTTCGATTTGTGTCACCGACGCTGCGCCGTGCCGGTTGGAAGTACCGACGCAATCGGAGCCGGTATCGCCACCGCCTATCACTACCACATGTTTGCCGTGGGCATTTATCGGATTCTTTGCTTCTCCGGCATTCTCCTTGTTCTGCGGGATAAGGAATTCCAGCGCAAAGTGAACACCTTCCAACTCGCGTCCCGGCACCGGCAAGTCACGCGGTTGTTCTGCACCACCCGCCAAAATCACCGCATCGAATTCATTTTGCAGCGCGCTTGGGCTGAGGGTTTTTTGCGCATCGTTGGCGATGCCTTTGCCCGGCGCTTCTTTACCGATGAACGTGTCGGTCTGAAACTTCACGCCTTCGGCGGACAGTTGCTCCATACGCCAGTCGATCAATCGCTTATCCAGTTTGAAGTCGGGAATGCCGTAGCGCATCAGACCGCCGATGCGGCTGTTCTTTTCGAACACCGTCACCGCATGACCCACCCGTGCGAGCTGTTGCGCGGCAGCCAGGCCGGCTGGGCCGGAGCCTACAACGGCAACCTTCTTGCCCGTTTTCTTCTTCGCGGGTTGCGGCAGAACCCAGCCATTCTCGCCGCCCTTGTCGATGATGGCGTGCTCGATGGACTTGATACCCACCGCATCGTTGTTGATGTTTAACGTGCACGCCGCCTCGCACGGAGCCGGGCAGATACGTCCGGTCACTTCCGGGAAGTTATTGGTGGAATGCAATACCTCCAGCGCCTGCTGCCAGTTGCCGCGATACACCAGATCGTTCCAGTCGGGAATGATGTTGTTGACCGGACAGCCGTTGTTGCAGAACGGAATTCCGCAATCCATACAACGCGCACCCTGTTGCTTGGCACCGGCATCGTCAAGATGCCCGACAAATTCGCGGTAATCCTGCAAACGTTCCGTGACAGGCGCATAGCCTTCGTTCAGGCGCGCAAATTCCATGAAACCAGTTGGCTTGCCCATTATGCGGCCTCCTTTTGTTGCGCCGCGATCTCCAGCAACGCTCGACGATATTCGGTGGGCATGACCTTCACGAATTTAGGCAAGTAGACGCGCCAGTCGTCGAGTATCTGCTTGGCACGCACGCTGCCGGTATAACGCAGATGTTTCTCGATCTTGCCGCGCAGCACCGCTTCATCGGCCTTGTTCAGATGATTGAAATGTACACGGCCATGCGCTTCAACTTCACCGGTCTCGCTGGCCGCGACTTCTTCGGGGATCGCTTCCAGTTGCACCATCGACATGTTGCAGCGTTTGGCGAATCCGCCGTCTTCATCCAACACGTAGGCGACGCCGCCGGACATACCGGCTGCAAAATTGCGGCCCGTTTGCCCCAGCACCACGACCATACCGCCCGTCATGTATTCGCAGCCGTGGTCGCCCAAACCTTCTACCACCGCGACCGCGCCGGAATTGCGCACCGCAAAACGCTCGCCGGCCACACCGCTGAAATAACATTCACCCGCCGTTGCACCGTAAAGCACGGTATTGCCGACAACGATGTTATCCGCCGCCACCAGCTTGCTGTCTGCCGCCGGCTTGACGATGATTCGCCCACCGCACAGCCCCTTGCCCACGTAATCGTTGCCTTCGCCTTCCAAGTGGAAAGTGATGCCGTGCGCCAGGAACGCGCCGAAACTCTGACCGGCCGTGCCCGTCAGCTTGACTTGTATCGTGTCGTTGGGAAGTCCGGCGTTGCCGTGGCGTTTGGCGACCTCGTGCGACAACATCGCACCCACGCTGCGGTGCACGTTGCGAATGCCCGACGTGATGGTCACCACACGCTTCGCATCCAACGCTTCTTTCGCTTGGGCGATGAGTTCGTTGTCGAGCGCGTGTTCAAGTGCATGATCCTGCACTTCGAGATGACGCCGTGCCACGTCCGACGGCATATCCGGTTGATGGAACACCTTGCTGAAATCCAGTCCTTTGGCTTTCCAATGGGTAATGCCTTTGCGCATGTCCAGCAGATCGCTGCGCCCGATCAAATCATCGAACTTGCGTATCCCCATTTGCGCCATCAGTTCGCGTACTTCTTCGGCCACAAAGAAGAAATAATTCACCACGTGTTCAGGCTGTCCGGTGAATTTCTTGCGCAGCGCGGGATCTTGTGTGGCCACACCGACAGGGCAAGTATTGAGATGACACTTGCGCATCATGATGCAACCTTCAACCACCAGCGGTGCGGTGGCAAAACCGAATTCATCCGCACCCAGCAGCGCACCGATCAGCACATCGCGACCGGTCTTCAGTTGGCCGTCCACTTGCAATCCGACCCGTCCGCGCAAGCGGTTGAGTACCAGCGTTTGCTGCGCTTCCGACAATCCCAGCTCCCAAGGGGTGCCCGCATGTTTGATCGACGACAACGGTGAAGCACCCGTGCCACCGTCGTAACCGGAAATCACGATATGGTCGGCCTTGGCTTTGGAAACCCCTGCCGCGACCGTCCCCACCCCGACTTCCGATACCAGCTTGACTGAGATCGAAGCGGACGGATTGGAATTCTTCAGGTCGTGGATGAGTTGCGCCAAGTCCTCGATGGAATAAATGTCATGGTGCGGCGGCGGCGAGATCAATCCCACCCCGGGAACCGAGTGGCGCAACTTGCCGATGTATTCAGACACTTTGCCGCCAGGCAATTGTCCGCCTTCCCCCGGTTTTGCACCTTGTGCCATCTTGATCTGGATCTGGTCCGCGCTGCTCAGATATTCGGCCGTGACACCAAAACGACCCGAGGCGACTTGCTTGATACGCGAGCGCAAAGAGTCACCCGGCTTCATCGTCTGGTCGGCTTCGATACGGTTCTTGCCGATGATCTCGGACAATTTTTCTCCACCTTGCAACAACTTGAAACGGTTCGGGTCTTCACCGCCCTCACCCGTATTCGACTTGCCGCCGATGCGATTCATGGCGATGGCCAAAGTGGTATGCGCCTCGGTCGAGATGGAACCGAGCGACATCGCACCGGTAACAAAACGCTTGACGATCTCTTTGGCGGACTCGACTTCATCCAGAGGAACCGCCGCCCCAACCGAGCCAATCTCGAACAAGCCGCGCAACGTCATCTGGCGTTGGGTCTGGTCGTTGATGAGCTTGGCGTATTCCTTGTAGGTATTGAAATTATTGGAACGGGTCGCGTGCTGCAGCTTGGCGATCGAATCCGGCGTCCAGGTATGCTCCTCACCGCGTGTACGCCAGGCGTAATCTCCGCCCGCCTCCAACATATTCAGCAACACCGGATCAAGACCGAATGCAGCCTGATGCGTGCGCAAAGCTTCTTCCGCCACTTCCTGCAAACCGATGCCTTCGATTTGTGTAGATGTGCCGGTGAAATATTTTTTCACGAAGGTCGCGTTCAGTCCGATGGCTTCAAAGATCTGCGAGCCGCAATAGGATTGATAGGTCGAGATACCCATCTTGGACATCACCTTGAGCAGCCCCTTGTTGATGGCTTTGATGAAACGCTTTTGTGCGTCCTTGGCAGTCACCCCTGACGGCAAGTCCATTGCCGAGAGACTGTCGAAGGCCAACCACGGACAGACTGCCTCCGCACCGTAACCGGCGAGCAAAGCGAAGTGATGCACTTCACGTGCCGACCCGGTTTCAACCACCAGTCCCGTGCTGGTGCGCAGCCCGCCGCTGACCAGATGGTGATGCACCGCAGCAGTCGCCAACAGAGCGGGAATCGCGACGCGCTTTTCTGAAACCGCGCGATCAGACAAAATCAGCACATTGAATCCACCCACCACAGCCTTGTCGGCAGCCTTGCACAGAGCGGCGATGGCCGCTTCGCAGCCGGCGGCAGCGTTCTTCACCGGATAGGTAAGATCCAGCACTTTGGATTTGTATTGGCCTTTGGTCAGCGTGTCGACGGCGTACAACTTGGCCATGTCTTCCGTTGACAACACCGGCTGGTGCACTTCGAGACGCAACGCGGGTTGGGTCTCGTCGATGCCCAACAGATTCGGCTTGGGTCCGACGAACGATGTCAACGACATCACAATCTCTTCACGGATCGGGTCGATAGGCGGGTTGGTCACCTGCGCGAACAACTGCTTGAAATAATTGTAGAGCACCTTGTTCTTGCTCGACAGCACCGGCAACGCGGCATCGTTGCCCATGGAACCAGTGGCTTCCTCGCCTGCGGTCGCCATCGGCAACATGATGAACTTGAGGTCTTCCTGGGTGTAGCCGAAGGCCTGTTGCGCATCCAAAAGACTGATCTCTGATTCGATCTTTCCGGCCACCGACGGCATGTCGTCCAGGTAGTAGCGCGTTTGTTCGATCCACTTGCGATAGGGCTTTGCGGTGGAAATCTGCTTTTTGAGTTCGGCATCATCCACGATGCGGCCTTGTTCCATATCGATCAGGAACATCTTGCCCGGTTGCAAGCGCCACTTCTTGACGATTTTGCTTTGCGGGATTGGCAACACACCCATCTCGGAAGCCATCAGCACCACGTCATCGTCGGTGATGAGGTAACGCGCCGGACGCAAACCGTTACGATCCAGTGTCGCGCCAATCATGCGCCCATCGGTGAATGCCACGGCGGCGGGGCCGTCCCACGGCTCCATCAGGGCGGCGTGATATTCATAAAACGCCCGGCGTTCTTCGTCCATCAGCGGGTTGCCTGCCCAGGCTTCGGGGATCAGCAGCATCATGGCGTGCGGTAATGAATACCCCCCAGCGACCAACAATTCCAGCGCGTTGTCGAAACAGGCAGAATCAGACTGGCCTTCCACAATCAACGGCCACAGTTTCTCCAGATCTTCACCCAGTATTTTGGACGACATCGCCGCATGGCGTGCCGCCATCCAATTGACGTTGCCGCGCAAGGTGTTGATCTCGCCGTTGTGCGCGATCATGCGGAACGGGTGTGCCAGATTCCAGGTGGGGAAAGTATTGGTGGAGAAGCGTTGGTGCACCAGTGCAAAGGCGCTGCTGACACGCGCATCCTGCAAATCGACAAAATATTTGCCCACCTGATCGGCCAGCAACATGCCTTTGTATACCAGCGTGCGCGAGGACATTGAAGGCGAATAGAAACCTTTGCCCTGCCCCTTGGCCAGATTGCTGATCGCGTGTTCGGCCGTTTTGCGTATCACAAACAACTTGCGCTCGAACGCATCCTGATCGGGGGTGGTTTTTCCTCTGCCAATGAACACTTGGCGCACCACCGGCTCCACAGCCTTGACGCTTTCGCCCAATGAACTGTTATCGACCGGCACATCACGCCAACCGATCAGGGTCTGTCCTTCGGCGGAAATTCTTGCCGCCAACGTCTTCTCGCAAGTTGCACGCGCTTGCGGATCGCTCGGCAGGAACAGCATGCCAACACCGTAGTCACCTGCCGCCGGCAATTGAATACCGCCCCAGCCCATCTCATCACGCAGAAACTGGTCGGGAATCTGGATCAAAATCCCCGCACCGTCTCCCGCCAGAGGGTCGGCACCGACCGCACCGCGGTGTGTCAGATTCTCCAGTATCTGCAGTCCTTGGCTGACGCGGTCGTGACTGGCTTGACCTTTGATATGTGCGACGAAACCCACACCACATGCATCATGTTCATTGCGCGGATCGTATAGACCCTGTTGCGCTGGCAACGAAGAATTGTTCACCTTGCTCCTCACCTCAATCATTACAACAAAATGGCGGCATTAGCCGCCTTCCAAATTTTCATGCGAAAGGTCGGCGATGTTACCTTTTCCGAACATTCCGGGCAACCACACAAAGTGATTCTTATTGAGGTATTGAATTTTCCCAAAAATGCCAACCACGATTGGGGTTGCGTCATTAAAACCATGGGTTATAGAATGATGTTAATAATTATTCGCAATAATGCGGTTAATTTTTTAATGAGGGGGCTGTCTTGATATCCACTTTTTTGAAACAAACTGGCTTATTGACTTTAACAGTAACAGTGGCAACAACGATCCTCATGGCTGGGTGCGGCAGCGGCTCCCCAACCCCCTCCTCTACCACCTCCGCAACAACGACTACAACATTGACTCCTGCGGGCACGACAATTGTACCCGCGCCGTCGCTCACTCTTTCAATCGTCAACAGCTCGGGAACTGCCACGACCTCTATTTCAAGCCTTGCACCCGCGACGGTTAAAGCTACACTCATCGATGCGAACGGCGTTGCAGTACCCAATACGGTGGTCACTTTCACCACCGACGCCACTTTGGCTACCATGACACCCGCCGGTGGTACCGCCCTCACAAATGCTTCCGGTGTTGCGTCGATCACCTTAAACCCAGCCAGCTTCAGTTCCGCCGGCGCTGCCACCATCTCGGCGAGTGCGCAAGTTCAAACCGTCGCCGCAACCGGATCGGTAGGGTTCTCAATCGGCGCCACAACAGTCGCTATCTCCACGCCCAGTTTCGGTGCGGCAACCCTTTCAGCCTTTGGCACTACGAGTGTCACTGCAACCGTTTCGATTGGCGGAGTTGCCCTAGCCACACCGCAAACTGTCAATTTCACATCGGCTTGTGCCGGTAGCGGTAAAGCTTCTCTCAGCACAGGAATCACCACCGTTGCGGGAATTGCCACTGCCTCTTACCGGGATATGGGCTGCGCCGGGACGGATACTGTAACTGCCACGGTTGGAGGCGGACTCGCAACATCATCGGCATCCTTAATTGTCACTCCGCCAACTGCGGGTTCAATCCAATTTGTTTCCGCCTCGCCTGCGTTGATCAACCTGAAAGGAACAGGAGGTACGGAATCTTCGCAAGTCGTGTTTAAAGTACTCGACCAGGGCGGAAATCCTATTAGCGGAAAAACGGTTACTTTCGCTGTAGATGTAAATGCAACTGCGGGCGGTATCACACTGACACCCACCCCTTCCACCGCCATCTCGGACAGTAGCGGGCTGGTACAGACCATTGTCAATTCAGGCACTGTCAGCACCCCGGTGAGAGTGTCGGCCTCTACGCCGGGCACGGCGGGTGTTACTTTGAACAGCACCTCTAATGCCTTGACGATTACTACAGGAATCCCCGACCAGGACAGTTTCTCGCTGAGCAGAACCCTCAGCAATATCGAAGGTTTGGATTATGACGGCACAACGACGGTATTCACTGCCCGTTTGGCCGACCATTTCAACAATCCTGCCCCCGATGGGACGCCTGTGAATTTTACGTCTGAAGGCGGATCCATCGTGGCTACGTGCAGCACAATAGCGGGAGCATGTGATGCCATTTTCACCAGCCAGAATCTACGCCCCAGCAATGGGCGTATCACTGTGCTGGCTTACGCCGTAGGCGAGGAAAGCTTCGTCGATCTAAATGGTAATGGCTGGGCTGATCTGGCTCCAACCAACGAAATGATAGACGCGAATGCGGCTACCACCGACTTGGCTGAGGCATACGTTGATTACAACGAGAATGGTTCCCGCGATGCGGCTACCGAGCCCTTTATTGATTTCAACAACGATAGCATTTACACGGCTGCGGACGGAAAATACAGCGGCGTGTTGTGCGACAACGTCAATGCCGGAAGAAGCTCCGCAGGAACTTGCGCCGCCACTAAAACTAGCCATGTTCGCAACTCCGCAGTTGTGGTTTTATCGGGCTCGTTCGCCACCATCACTATCAATGGCGGTGCCACCGTCGCGCTTAACGCCTGTGTTCCCGCTACGGGGCTAGCTCCTTCGAGCGCTATTACCGTCACCGTGGTTGATAAGAATAACAATGCGATGCCGGTGGGAACCACCGTTGAGATCACCACTGACAACGGTACCATTGTCAGCGGTGGAAGCTACATAGTTCAGAACACAACGGGTTGCCGCACAGGTGGTAGTTGCCCCGCTGCAGCGGCATCTGCAACTTTCGGCGACATACCAGGGTTCACCATGAAGAGTGATGCAACGTATGCGGCGGCCACGTCCACGTGTACCAACGTTTCAGCCAACGGCTCGCTGACTGTAAAGGTGACCACCCCCAAGGGGAATATCACAATTGCCAAGGCTACTGTGACGGATTAGGCAGATTAACATCGCCGCAGAAAGTGGCATCCAAACCGGGTGCCACTCATTTACGTCTCATCCACTGCAAACAAGCGCCGATGTTCTCTGATCGCGTAGCGGTCGGTCATTCCGGCAATGTAGTCGGAGATTTGCCGTGTTGGTGAATCTTCTGATTCTTTTGTAAATTGTGGTGGTAGCAAGCGCGGATCTTCTGTAAAGGCCTGGTATAACTCGCGGATGATTTTTTTGGCCTTGGCGCTCATGCGCAAAACGCGGTAATGCCGGTACAACTGGTTACGAAGTACCGCCTTGAGCTCGCGGTTCTTTTCGTACATCTGCTGGCTGAATGCCACCAACGCTGGCGCAGTGCGTACGTCTCCGACGCTCGCCGGTGCAAATTGGCGGATGTTCTGTTCGGTCTGGCCAATAAGGTCTGTGACCAGCGCGTTGATCATACGGCGCACCGTCTCATGCACTACCCGGCGCTCCGCCAGTTTTGGGTAAGTCACGCGAACTTCGTCCAGATGTTGCGCAAACAACTCAACCGAAGCCAGTTGATCCAGGGTGAGCAAACCCGAGCGCAAGCCGTCATCCACATCGTGATTGTTATAGGCGATCTCGTCTGCGAGATTGGCGATCTGCGCCTCAAGTGACGGGCGTTGGTTGTTGAGAAACCGTGCGCCGACTTCGCCCAGTTGCGCGGCGTTTTCCGGTGAGCAGTGTTTGAGGATTCCCTCGCGCGTCTCGAAACACAGGTTCAAGCCGTCAAAGGCGGCATATCGTTCTTCCAGTTTGTCGACCACACGCAGCGATTGCAGATTATGTTCGAATCCGCCGTGCTCCTTCATGCAGGTGTTCAGAGCATCTTGGCCGGCATGCCCAAACGGGGTATGTCCCAGATCGTGCGCCAGTGAAATGGCTTCCACCAAATCTTCGTTCAGATGCAGACGCCTGGCGATCGAGCGCCCGATCTGCGCCACTTCGATAC
The DNA here is from genome assembly GCA_964425955.1 of uncultured Sideroxydans sp. Taxonomy (GTDB): domain Bacteria; phylum Pseudomonadota; class Gammaproteobacteria; order Burkholderiales; family Gallionellaceae; genus Sideroxyarcus. Next base: position 48,749 of record CAYROQ010000009.1, on the reverse strand, counting down.
TGTGTGTGAGACGGGTGCGGAACAAGTCACCTTCGTGATTAACGAACACTTGTGTCTTGTATTCGAGGCGGCGAAAAGCCCCTGAGTGGATGATGCGGTCGCGGTCGCGCTGGAATTCGCTGCGCCCCGAAGGTGCGGGTTCGTTGATCCGTCTGCCGAACGCACTGGTGCTAACTGCGTACCGCGCAAGTTGCTGTTCAGACACAACACGCATCCAATGTCTGCTCTAATAACTCCTGCGGCACCTCGGCAGTCATCACCGCACACCCGAGTGCTTTTAGAAGTACGAATCGAATCTTGCCGTCCGCGACTTTTTTATCCAGGCCCATCAATTTCAGATATTTTTCTGCTCCCAGTTTCGGCCCCGTTGTGGGCAAACCGGCACGTTCGAAGAGTACCTTCACCCTTACCACGTCCTGCGCGGTGATCCAGCCCAGTCGATGCGACAAGTCCGCCGCCATGATAGTACCCGCAGCGACAGCTTCTCCGTGCAGCCAGACGCCGTAGCCCATGCCGTTCTCGATGGCGTGGCCGAAGGTATGTCCAAGATTGAGCAATGCACGTTCACCGCTTTCACGCTCGTCCGAACCGACCACCTCCGCTTTGTTCTCGCAACTTCGTGTGATGGCATATTGCAAAGCCGTCATGTCACGTGCCAGTAGTTTTTCCATATTGCCTTCCAACCACTCCAAAAAGGCCAGATCGCGGATCAAACCATATTTGATGACCTCGGCGATTCCCGCGCGCAATTCTTTGTCGGGCAGCGTACTCAGCGTTGACGTGTCTGCCAACACGACCTGTGGTTGATAGAACGCACCGATCATGTTCTTGCCAAGCGGATGGTTGATCCCCGTCTTGCCGCCGACCGATGAATCGACTTGGGACAGCAAAGTCGTAGGGAGCTGAATGAACGGCACGCCGCGCAGGTAGGTCGCCGCTGCATAGCCGGTGATGTCGCCGATGACGCCCCCACCCAACGCGATCAGTGGTGTGGTGCGTTCACTGCGATTTTTCAGAAGTGCGTCATAGATAATATTCAATGATTCACTATTTTTGTATTGCTCCCCATCAGGCAGGATGATGCTCTCCAGTTGTATGCCATGCCCATTCAATCCCGAAGAAAGCCTTCCCAGATACAGCGGGGCAACCGTCGTGTTACTCACGATCACGGCGCGCTTGCCCGGCAGGTAAGGCAACAATAACGTAACCAAATCGAGCAAGTCGCTGCCAATGTGGATGGAATAACTGCGTTCTGCGAGACCAACATTCAAGCTTTGCATTTTGTTTTCGTGCTCTGTGTGATCGGGATTATGCCAAGTGTCCAATCGCTGTTGGAGACGTTGCAACAGGACTTGCACATTTTGTTTGCCGGTATGCATCAGAATGTCGGCGGTCTCCTGATACAGGGGATCGCGTTGTTCAAAGAGCTGCTGTAAGGTGGCGCGGGGATCGGAGGTTTGTAACAGCGGGCGGTTGTGATCGTGGCGGGTACGATGCCAGAGATCATGCACGCTGCTTTTAAGGTAAACGACCACGCCGCCCTGTTTCAACATCGAGCGATTCTGCGGATTTATTACTGCGCCTCCGCCGGTGGCTAAAACCAGGTCCTTGCGTTGAACCAAATCTTCCAGCACGACGCTTTCCCGATGGCGGAACCCCGCTTCACCCTCCACATCGAATATATGGGGGATGGTCACACCCGTGCGTCTTTGTATCTCTTCGTCACAATCTACAAAGGTTTTACCCAGTTGTTTTGCAAGCATTTTCCCGACTGTGGTTTTACCGGCGCCCATCATTCCTATCAGAATGATGTTGCCAGAAGCGTATTTGTTGGGTTGTATTGTCATGACAAGAATTGTAGCGGAAAAAATTGGGCCCGCTTAGTATGAAAGCCCGGCAGAGGCCGGGCTTTCATTTGATTCCGGATGTTTTCAGTTGATACCCAAGGTGTCCTTGAGAATCTTTGGCGTGATGAACACCAGAAGTTCTTTTTTGCTCTTTACCTGAACGTTATTCTTGAACAGCCAACCCAATACAGGAATATCCGACAATCCTGGCACAGCGGAAGTCGAATCAGAATCATCTTGTGTATAAACACCTCCGATAACTACTGTGCCCCCATTTTCCACCAAGACTTGCGTATCTACTTTTTTGGTATTTATACTCGGCACACCGGAGTAAATATTTCCCACCGAATCCTGAGTAACGCTCACCTTCATGGTCACACTATCCTCGGGGGTGATTTGCGGGGTCACGATTAAACTCAATACCGCTTTCTTGAAGGCGACACTGGTGGCACCACTACTGCTGGCTTGCAGATAGGGCACTTCTACGCCCGATTCGATTGTCGCGGGCGTCTTGTCACCGGTCACAACTCTGGGACTGGCGATATTTTTGGTAGTACCGTCGATCGCCGAAGCGTTCAGCTCCAAGGTTAGTGTATTTGTCGCAGCTGCATTAAATAAGGTCATCGTCAAACCACCCAATCCCGAAGCCGCACCTGGAAGGTTCAAACTGCCGCCTGACAATGAGCCTCTTGTGCCACCAGCAATTACAGTCCCTCCCTGCGCTTGAGTTGGGCCAACATACCCCAAGCGACCGCCCAAGGTATGATTGAACGTCTCTCCCGCCTCAACAAATCGGGCTTCGATAAGTACTTGACGAACCGGGATATCCACCAGCTTTATCAGTTTCCTGACTTCTTCCAGCGTGGTCGGCACATCCTTGACGAACAGCATGTTGGTTCTCAGATCGAAGTTTGCACTTCCCCTGTTGGTCAGGATCTTTTGTTTGTCGCTCGAAATAAGCTTCACGATATCGGCTGCTTTGGCATAGGACAAAGTGAAGTTCTCGGTGCGCAACGGTTCCAAATCGGTAATCTCCTGTCGTGCGGAGAAGTCGATTTTTTCCTTGGCGGCGATCTCTTCGCGTGGAGCGACCTGGATCACGTTACCGTTCTTGCGCATATCCAATCCCCTGCTCTGCAGGATGATGTCGAATGCCTGATCCCACGGCACATCTTTCAGACGCAGGGTCAAACTACCCGAGACCGTATCGCTAATCACCATGTTCAGTCCGGTGAAATCTGCGATCACACTTAGTGCTTCACGTGTGGAGATGTTTTGGAAATTCAAAGTGAGTTTTTCGCCCGAATAACCCGCAACATTGCCCTTGACCAATTTGTTTGGATCCTCGACAACTGCTTTGACTTCGATGATGAATTTGTTGTCTGCCTGGTATGCGGAATATTCCCACAGCCCTTTGGGTTCGATGGAGAGCCGTGCATTCCCACCCTGTACGTAGGCATCCAATAACTGTACCGGCGTCGCAAAATCGGAAACATCAAGCTTGCGTTGCAGATTGCGCGGCAGACTGGTGCGCTGGAAATCAACCACCAACGCTTTGCCCTGCTGCCTGATGTCGATGCCGATATCGGCATCGGACAAATCTATCTGTACTCGTCCTTCGCCATTTTTACCCCTGCGGAAATCGATGTCGCGCAAGCTATGTTTTTGAGCACCGGCAGAGGTGTCTGCAAAATGTGCCGCCGCTACGGGCGCCGCACCACCGCCCACACCTTTCGGCTGCAATGTGATCAGCACATCGTTGCCTTCGATACGCGTGTCATAACTCAACATCTGCGCCAGGTTGATCACCAGGCGGGTGCGATTTCCTGCCTGCACGATGTTGGCACTGCGCAAATCACCTTCCGCGAATTCCTGCATCGATTTACCCAACCCATTCGTTGTGTTGGGAAAGTCGAACGCGATACGCGGCGGTGTATTGATGGTGAAGGCAGCGGGCTGGTAAATGGGTGCGTCCTTCAAACCGATTCTGACAACCAGACTGCCGCCCGTTTCACTCTGGGCTGTGATGGATTGAATGCTGTTGAGTTCACCTACTTCGGGGGAGTCTTGTGCTTGTGTAGTGAACGAACTCAAAGCGAAGGCAATCACGAACAAGTGAATTAATCCTGCTACCGCCCTGTTTAAATGTTTCATTTTTTCACTCCTCATCACTCAACCAACCGCAAACTGCTTTCACGCTCTGTCCAATCGCCCGCACTGTCCTGCACCATCTCTTTGATTCTCATTTCATCTTCTGCAATCGAGATGATTTGCCCAAAATTCAAGCCGATGTAATTACCTGCTTTCGCACGATAGATTTTGCCTTCCGAAGAGCGAATGACGGCATGACCGACCTTGTTCTGGTACAGGTATCCGACCATCTTCAGGCTTTCCAATGGGTAGTCTTCCAACTCTTCTTTGGGTCTGTCCAAATTCGGCTGATTCTGTCCAACTCGATTTGAACTTCGGGCATCCTGCTTGCGTGGTTTGAAAGGATCCTGCAAAGACGTGGAGTTATCGTAAGCAAACGGCTCATAAGGCTTAATGTCAGGGGGAGGTTCAACTTTCCCGCGCATATCCGCCCCTGCATTGTTGACGAAATCGCGCAAGTCCTGGAATTCTTCACCCCCGCAACCGGTGAGTAGCAACACCGTTAATATACCGGCGCGATATAGCCTCATTTTTTGGCTCCCGTCGGTTTGGCTGCTTTTTTCTTCGCCGCCAACTCGGCTTCGTCGAGATAGCGATAGGTCTTTGCCGTTGCATCCATTGTAAGGTTGCCACCCGTTGTCGGACTGACACTGATGTCATTCAAGGTCACAATTCGGGGAAGCAACGAAATATCACTCGCGAAATTTCCCAGATCGTCGTAGCTACCGGAAACTTTGATTGAAATCGGTTGTTCGGTGAACACGCCCGTAGCCACCTCAGCACTTGGCCTGAACAAATCGAATTGCAAACCTCGCCCCAATCCTGCCTGATTGATGTCAGTAAGCAGTGCATCCATTTCCGACTTGCTGGGAAGTTGTTTGAGCAAGGCGCCAAAGGATTCTTGCGTATCGATCAGTTGTTTCTTTATGATGTCCAGGTTGATTGCCACGCGTTTTTTTACCAGATAGGTATCACGAAGCTTTTCTTCTTCTTTTCTGATTTGCTGCAAATTGTCGTACTGACCCTGCCAATCAAACAATCCTCCCACGATGATCACCACCAAGAACATGGTGGCAAACGAAGCCAGTTTGACAAGCCAAGGCCAACTTCCCGGTTTCTTGGGGTCGATGTTCTTGATTTCTTCGAGAAAATTCATTTTGCGCTTCAACCTTTTCCGCCGGCTTTGACCCCTGCCGATTCAGTTGGTACTACAAGCTTGGTCAAGTTAAAGTTCAGTGAGAATTCGCTGACTCTCATCCCTCCCGCCGTGGCGGCATGGATCTCGATGAGAGTTGGTGTGTCCAGCCAAGGAGAGTCCTCGATCGACCGCATCAGTGTGGAAACCCGAGCATTTGATTGGGCGTAACCTACCAAACTGATCTTGTAACCGGATTGCTTCAAGCTTTTGAGGTAAACGCCATCCGGCAAAATGCGCAGCATCTGATCCAACAGATGCACCACGTCGGAACGGGTCGCTTGCAGGTTTTCAACCACATTTTTTCTGGACAGGAGTGATTGGGTTTGCTCGCGCAGTTTCTTGATTTCCTCTATTTGTTTATCCAGGATGGAAATCTGTTGCGTCAAATAGGAATTTCGCCTTTCCTGGTAAGAAATCTGGGTACTGATCGCAACATGAACAAATCCGACGATCATTGCACCCAGCACCAAGGAAATGATGCTCAAGACAATAAATTGAAGTTGTCGTGCGCGTCTTTTTTCCGCGCGGTGGGGAAGCAGGTTTATACGTATCATGACGGATCGAACCTTCTCATGGCCAAACCGCAGGCAATCATCAAAGCCGGCGCATCTGCTTGCAGCTGACGCGGTTTGATTCGGCTGGACAGGGTCATCAATTCAAACGGATTCGCCACCAATGTATTGACTTGACTGCGTGTCGCCACGACTTCGTCCAATCCGGCAAGAGCAGCACAACCGCCGCCCAGGACGATGTAACTCACTTCGTTATATTGCGTCGAGGTAAAAAAGAACTGCAATGCCCGCGCCACTTCCATCGCTATGTTTTCACGAAAAGGTGAAAGCACATCATTTTCATAATTGTCGGGCAGGCCGCCATTCCGCTTCCCGGTCTCGGCTTCTTCCGCCGACAAACCAAAAGCACTTTGAATCTGTTGGGTGAGTTGCGCGCCACCGATTTGCTGGTCGCGGATATAAACAGATTGTCCGTTGCGTAACACATTCACGTTCATCACGTTTGCACCGATATCCACAACGGCGACACACTGGTCAGTGGCCCCCCCCGGCAGCTGAGCTTGAATCTGTGCGAAGGCTGCCTCAGCAGCATAGGGTTCAACGTCAACCACTACAGCTTTCAGCCCGGCAGTTTGTGCTGCTGCTACTCGGTCTTCGACATTTGCTTTGCGTGAAGCCGCTAACAACACTTCAATTTCATCAGGATTGGTTGGTGAAGGTCCGATCACCTGAAAGTCCAGATTAACCTCCTCCAAGGCGAAAGGTATGTATTGATTCGCTTCCGACTCGACCTGGTATTCCAAGTCGTCTTCACGCAAGCCTGCGGGTAACAATATTTTTTTGCTGATGACTGCGGCGGCAGGTAACGCCAAGCTTACATTTCTGATACGCGTCCCCATGCGCTTCCAAGCTCTGCGCAGTGCTTCAGAAACGGCGTCAAGGTTGTTTATATTGCCGTCACTGACCGCATCAGAGGGCAACGGCTCGATCACGTACCTTTCCACCACATAGCCATCTTTTTTGGGAGTCTCACTTAACTCCAATAATTTTATGGAGGAAGAGCTGATATCCACCCCGATCATTGGGGGCGTAGACGTTTGCAAAAAGTCTAACGGGATATCAAAATTTCCTTTAATCATAGGATGGTTAGCGCGTTTTCGTACAAAGTGGTTTAAATCCTAGCAATAACTCCCACGTGTGTAAAGTTTTTTCTAACGCCAATAATTTTCGTCCCGAGCGATATAATTCGCGGACGTCTTATTATTTTTCGACTTCCTGTTATGACCTCTCGCTGGTGGTTCTATCCTGCCCTGGGCATCCTGGCATTTCCGTTGTTGCCGCTGATGCTTATGGTATTTGCGGCAATTCTAACCTATCCGACATTGCCCTCTCTTGAAGCACTGACCGATTACCGACCCAAGATGCCACTTCGCATTTTCAGCGCAGAGGGCGTTTTGATCGGCGAATTTGGCGAGGAGAGGCGCGAATTAGTCAAAATCGGCGAGGTGCCTGACTTGATGAAGAAGGCAATTCTGGCTGCTGAAGATGACAGGTTCTATGAGCACGGCGGGGTTGACTACATCGGAGTGTTACGCGCTACCTATTCAAATTTTGTTTCAGGCGGGGTCAAACAGGGGGCCAGCACCATCACTATGCAGGTTGCCCGGAATTTTTTCCTGTCCAAGGAAAAAACCCTGTCGCGCAAGTTCAATGAGATGCTGCTTTCTTTCAAGATCGAGCACAATCTGACCAAAGACGAGATTCTTCAGCTTTATTTTAATCACATATATCTGGGGCAACGTGCATATGGATTTGCGGCTGCCGCGCAGGCCTATTATTCGAAGCCACTGAATCAACTTAATCTCGCGGAATTTGCCATGCTTGCGGGACTCCCCAAAGCACCGGGAGCGTTCAATCCTGTCGTCAATCCAAAACGTGCCAAATTGCGTCAGGCTTATATCTTGAAGCGCATGCGGGATCTGGGATATATCAAGCCTGATGAATTCGAGATCGCAATTAACGAACCCATCCAAACCAAGCAAACCACGTATCACCAAGAACTTTCTGTCAACGCGGGTTTTGTTGCCGAAATGGTCCGCCAAGAAGTATATGAAAAGTTTCAGGAAGACACTTATACCCAAGGGTACAACGTCTACACAACGATTCGCGTGAAAGATCAGGCTGCTGCCTATGCGTCACTGCGTAAAGGCGTTATGGATTATGACCAACGACACGGCTATCGTGGCCCTGAAGGCTTTGTGGATCTTAAGAAGAACAACACCGACGAGCTTCTGGAAGATGCACTGCAGGAAGTTCCAATCAGCGACGACCTTATCCCCGCCATCGTACAAAATATCAGCACCAAAGGACTCGACGTATTTCTCAAAGGGGGACTAACTGCCGAAATACACGGTGAAGGGTTGCGTTTTGCTCAGCAAATGCTGGGGGACAAGCTCGCACTCAACCGGCGTATTCGCAAAGGCTCTCTTATTCGGGTTCGCAAAAACAGCAAAGAAATGTGGGAAGTAGTGCAACTGCCACAGGCCGAAGCCGCTTTCGTTTCCGCCAGCCCTCGTGATGGTGCAATTTTTGCGCTGGTTGGCGGATTCGATTTCAACCGGAGTCAGTTCAATCATGTTACACAAGCCTGGCGCCAACCCGGTTCAAGTTTCAAGCCGTTCATTTATTCTGCCGCACTGGAAAAAGGTTTCACTCCGGCCTCGGTTATCAATGATGCACCGCTCGTGGTTGATCCCATCGACACAGGTGGAGAACCTTGGGAGCCCAAGAACTTCGATGGACAATTCGAGGGGCCAATGCGTATGCGACAAGGCCTGACCAAATCCAAAAACCTAGTCTCCATTCGAATTCTACAGTCCATTGGTCTGGACTACGCGCAAGACTACGTTACCAAATTCGGTTTTGACAAGGAAAGAGTTGGACCCTATTTGACCATGGCTTTGGGCGCAGTTTCATCCACACCTTGGCAAATGATTGGAGGTTATTCGGTATTCGCCAACGGGGGATATCGCATCACACCTTATCTGATACAAAGAATCGAGGATGGGCAACACAATATCATCAGCCAAACCACTCCCGTAGAAGCGGGTAAAGGTGCATTGCAAGTTCTTGATGTACGCAACGCCTTCACGATGGTCAATATGATGCAGGATGTCGTCAAACACGGGACAGCCATTCGTGCTATGTCGATGGGTCGCCAGGATCTGGCCGGAAAAACAGGCACCACAAGCGATTCGATGGACGCCTGGTTCTGCGGCTTTCATCCCACCTTGGTCGCGGTCACCTGGATTGGCTATGACAATCCGCGCAGTTTGGGGGAGAAGGAAACGGGTGGAGGCGCTGCCCTCCCTATTTGGATCGACTACATGACTACCGCGCTCAAGGATACCCCTGAGTTCGCGTACTCCATTCCCGAACACATCGTCACTGCCCGCATCAATAATGACGGCCTACGCAGTCCTGAAGGTAATCGGATCGAGTATTTCTACGAGGAAAACCTGCCCCCCGAGCAAAGTAGTAGCGTCTTCGATTCAGCCAAACCAACCGGCGGCGACGCAGACCAACTTTACTAATGAGCAAACCACATCCCCAACGCCGCAACTTGATGCGAGAGCAACTTGCACAGCAAGCTGCACGCATCCTGGCAGAGAACGAAAATGCCGACTTTGCATTTGCCAAACGAAAAGCCGCCAAACAGTTGGGGGCGTTGGATACCCAGCATCTTCCCAGTAATGAGGAAGTAGAGGAGGCATTACACAACTATCGCGCGCTCTATCACAAAGAAAGTTACCCGCACATTCTTACCCAACTGCGCGAAGAAGCCTTGTCTGCCATGCTGTTGCTGGAACAGTTCCGTCCCTATCTTACCGGTTCCGTATTAAGCGGCACCGCTGGTAAGCTTTCTGACATCAACCTGATGGTGTTTAGTGACGATGCCAAAGCCGTGCTGTTATTTCTCCTCAAAAATGAACTCGAATTCGAGGATGGAGAGTGGCGGGTACGAGTGGCGGGACATGAGGAAAACGTCCCCAGCTACACTTTAACCAGCAATACCGGTACGTTGATACACATCATCGTGTTACCTGAAAATGCCCGACACAGCGGTAGCCGTCACCCTGAGACACATGCGGATATTGCCGCATTAGAATCATTGCTGGCCGTCTAGCACCCAATCATTCGATTTTCTACCCCGCCTTGTTATCCAATACTTGGATCGCCACACACGGGTTCGACTCCGAATGGGGTGATCACTGCCCTGTTCGTTAGGCTTTTAACCAGCGCGCCGCATCCAGTGCAAAGTAAGTCAGTATTCCATCCGCACCCGCACGTTTGAAGGCCAGTAGAGATTCAAGCACACAGGCTTCCTCATTCAACCAGCCGTTCTGTGCGGCAGCTTTGAGCATGGCATATTCACCGCTGACTTGATAAACAAAGGTGGGCGCCTTGAATTCGTCCTTCACGCGGCGCACGATATCAAGGTAAGGCATGCCAGGCTTGACCATCACCATGTCCGCGCCCTCTTGCAAGTCCATCCCGACTTCCCACAGCGCCTCATCGGAGTTGGCGGGATCCATTTGGTAGGTGTATTTATTGCCTGAACCCAAATTCCCGCTTGAGCCGACGGCATCACGGAATGGACCGTAGAAGCTTGAAGCATATTTGGCGGAGTAGGCCATGATACGTGTATGGATGTGACCATTTTCATCCAGAGCAGCGCGCACTGCACCGATGCGTCCATCCATCATGTCGGAGGGTGCAACAATGTCGGCACCGGCTGCGGCATGGGATTGCGCCTGTTTGGTCAATACCGCGATTGTTTCGTCGTTGAGGACGTATCCGCCACTATCTATCAGCCCGTCTTGCCCGTGGCTGGTATAGGGGTCAAGCGCAACGTCGGTCATCACGCCAAGTTCGGGGAAATTTTTTTTGATCTCAGCAACCACGCGCGGCACGAGACCGTTTGGGTTGTAGGCTTCACACGCATCCAGACTTTTCAGAAGGGTATCGATTACCGGGAAGATTGCCATCACAGGAATTCCCAGCTTCACACACAACTCGGCATCTTTAAGTAGCAAGTCCAAAGTTTTGCGTTGCACACCGGGCATGGACTTCACATCCTGCGCTTTATTCGTGCCTTCCAAAACGAAAACGGGGTAGATCAAATCTGCCGAAGTGAGTATGTGCTCTCGCATCAGACTCCGTGAAAACGGGTCACGGCGCATGCGGCGCATTCTGCTTTGGGGATATTGTCCGAGTGTATGCATGTTTTTTCCTAAAAATTGATGTGACGCTGGAACTATTTTCACATGTCCCCGTCAGAGGCTGTGAGTAGCGAGAGCTGCTTCCCGTTTCTCCTCCCTGAGCGGGCGTCTTTACCCTGTAAAGACATTTTACCCCTGAATCTTTCCCCTTTGGTTCAGGGGTATTTTTTTGCCTTCAATGTTTCAGCCAACCCGCAATGACTTTTTCGGCTTCTTCGGTACCCAATTTTTTTAAACTGGAGAAGAGTTGCGCAGTGCATTGTGGGAAATTCTCCTGCAGGAATGCATTCACTTCGCGCAGGGTTTGGGTCGATTGTTGGCGACTCAATTTGTCTGATTTGGTAAGCAGAATGTGAACCGGTTTTTGGGTGATGGCGAACCAACCCAACATCCATTGGTCGCGTTCGGTTAGCGGATGCCGCGCATCCATGATCACCACCAATCCCGCCAGTTCCTCACGCGTCTGCAGATACTCGCTCAACAATTGTTCCCAGTGAGCCTGCACGTCGGGCGGCACTTTGGCATAACCGTAGCCGGGCAAGTCCACCAGGAAATTGTTTTCGCCCAACGCGAAATAATTCAGGTGTTGCGTGCGCCCCGGCGTTTTGCTGGTATAGGCGAGACGCACGTGGTTAGCCAGGGTGTTGATCGCACTCGACTTGCCCGCATTGGAGCGACCGACGAAAGCCACCTCTTTGCCGCCGTGCAGCGGCAGATCTTTGATGTGATTGACGGTGGTATAAAACGCCGCTTGCGAGAACAAGCCCATTATTTCCAAGCCGAAAAGATTTTATCCGCTGCCGCGATCGTGGCCGAAATATCCGCCTCTGTGTGTGCGGCGGAAACGAAACCGGCCTCGAACGCCGAGGGTGCCAAATACACACCTTCTTCGAGCATGGCGTGGAAGAATCGGTTAAAAGCCTCTTTGTCACACGCCATCACTTCGGCATAACTGGTTGGCAACGCTTTGCTGAAATACAGTCCGAACATACCGCCCACCGCTTGCGCGCAGAACGGAATGTCATGCCGCCTTGCGGCAGCGGTCAAACCGTCCGTGAGTTGTTGCGCCAAACTCGACAGACGTTCATAAAAGCCGTTTGCTTGTACCAACTTCAAGGTTGTCAGACCGGCAGCCACCGCCACCGGATTCCCGGACAACGTGCCCGCCTGGTATACCGGCCCCAACGGGGCGAGAGATTGCATAATGTCGCGTCGCCCGCCAAAAGCAGCTGCGGGCAAACCGCCACCCATCACCTTGCCCAATGTAACCAAGTCCGGCTTGATAGCGTAATAGCCCTGCGCCCCTTGCAGGCCGACACGGAAACCGGTCATGACTTCATCCAAGATCAGCACTGCGCCATACTTGGTACAAAGGCTGCGCAAGGCATCGAGGAATTCACGTTTGGGTGTGACCAGATTCATATTGCCGGCTACCGGTTCGACTATCACGGCGGCGATCTCTTTACCCATCTCGGCAAAACATTTTTCCAACCCGGCCGCGTCGTTGTAGTCGAGCACCGTAGTTAATGCGGCGATCTCGGCCGGTACACCGGAAGAACTGGGCTGACCGAATGTCAAAGCACCCGAACCTGCTTTCACAAGCAACCCATCCGAGTGTCCGTGATAACAGCCCTCGAATTTGACGATGCGTGAACGTCCGGTGAAGCCGCGTGCCAACCGTATCGCACTCATCGTCGCTTCGGTGCCGGAGCTGACCAGCCGCACCATTTCCAGACTGGGCAGTATTTTGCACAGCAGGGTTGCCAACTCCAGTTCGCTTGCTGTAGGCGCGCCGAAACCCAGGCCTTGTGCTGCCGCATCCTGAACCGCTTTGACGACCTCCGGATGGCAATGGCCAACGATCATCGGACCCCAGGAACCCACGTAATCGGTGTATTTCTTTCCGTCCGCATCCCAAACATACGCGCCTTGGCCACGCTGAAAGAACAGGGGCGTGCCTCCCACAGAGCGGAACGCGCGCACCGGCGAGTTCACGCCGCCCGGAATTACTTTTTGTGATTGCTCGAAGAGTGCTAGATTTTGCGAAGTCATTGCCTTATTTCCTGATGAAAAGTTTTGATAATTCTTGTGCGGCCTGTTCAATATCCGGCGCATCCCACAGCGCCGTGATGACCGCCAGCGAGTCGGCTCCCGCAGCCACGATCGCCGCACCGTTGTGACACGTGATACCGCCAATTGCAACGATGGGAAGGTTCAATTCTCCGCGTACTTTTTGCAGCAACGCCACATCTGCTCGGGCGGCCTCGGGCTTTATGGCAGAAGGGAAAAACGCACCGAAAGCCACATAATCTGCCCCCCGGCGCACCGCATCCATAGCCAAATCCGCGCGATTATAACAAGACACACCAATCAGCTTTGTTTCACCCAGCTTCATCCGCGCAGCCGCCACACTTTCGTCCTCGCCGCCCAGATGCACACCATCGGCGTCAACTCGCTCCGCCAAACCCGCGTCATCGTTAACAATGAAGAGCGTGTCAAACTCACGGGTCAATTCGCGCAGAGCACGGGCCTGCTGCAAACGCAACGCCGCATCGGCGATCTTGTTGCGGTATTGCAGAACCTGCGCGCCACCCCGCAATACACGTCTGGCTTTATCCAGTAACTCCGGTGTGTCCGCAAGGTCAGGCGTTACCGCGTACAGACCCGCAACATTGCGTTTATTAATGACGGGTCTCTTCACCTTCCTCATCACCTTCTTCGTCATCACGCGCCCAGAACAGACGATCGGGGATGTGTTGCCCCATGCCCGGTCTGAAACCATATTTCAAGGCTTCCCAAGTGTATTCCTGCGCTTCACGCACCGCGTCTTCCATGGAAAGTCCATTCGCGAGCAGGGCGGCGATGGCTGAAGCCAGCGTACAGCCGGAGCCGTGATAAATGCCGGGTAGTCGCGGCCAGGTATCACTGCGTATCAGCCCGCGTTCGCCATAAAGCGTGTTCACTACTTTGGGTGTGTTCTCGTGTGTGCCGGTGATCAATACATACTCGCAACCCAGTTGCAGAATGCGTTTGGCGCTCTCCGCCAGATTCGGGTCGTCGGCATCGTTGTCTTCATCCACCACCAGACGACGCGCTTCCATGCTGTTTGGCGTCAGTATGGTGGTTTGCGGCAACAACAGTTCACGCAATGCATCCAACATGTCTTCATTAGCCAGCTCATCGCCACGACCGGAGGAGAGCACCGGATCGAACACCAGCGGGATATCGGGATAATCCGAGATCACTTCCGCGATCGCGGCAATATTTTCCACGCTGCCCAGCAAACCGATCTTGAACGCGGCCACCGGCATGTCTTCCAGCACGGTGCGCGCCTGATCCACCACCCAGTCGGAATCCACCGCCTGAATGTCGTCCACACCGCTGGAATCCTGCACGGTGATCGCGGTGATTACCGACAGAGGATGGCAACCCATGCTGGCGATGGTCAGGATGTCGGCTTGCATCCCTGCCCCGCAACTGGGGTCGGTGGCGGCAAAGGTCAATACGATGGGTGGGATATCAGACATGATTTGGCGCCGTTCGGCTTTGATCAAATGGGGTGCGATTCTAACCGAAACTCGGGCTGGGCGCGCCCACTCAAGTAGTTGGTGATACGGGTAAATTCCGCCACACTCAAGTTCTCCGCGCGCAGCCGGGAATCAATCCCAAGTTGCTGGAATTCGCTTTCCGACAGATGCGCCTTGAGTGTATTGCGCAATGTCTTGCGCCGTTGCCCGAAAGCAGTGGCGACCACTTTGGCAAACAGCGTTTCGTCCCCAACCGTTATCACGTCGGCAGGGATCGGGATCATGCGCACAATAGCGGAGTCAACCTTGGGAGCCGGGCGAAACGACTGCGGCGGTACATCCATAAGCTTTTCCATGTGGAAGCGGTATTGCAACATCACTGACAAACGCCCATATTCCGGCGTGGAAGGGGCCGCCACCATACGTTCCACGACTTCGTTCTGCAGCATGAAATGCATGTCGATGATGCGGTTCGCGAAAGCCGCAAAATGAAACAACAAGGGTGAAGAGATGTTGTAGGGCAGATTGCCGACGATTCGCAAGGGTGACGCCAGTTCGCACAGATCGAACTTGAGCGCATCACCCTCATGGATCACGATCTTGTCCTGCGGATAATCTGTCTTGAGGCGAGCAATGATGTCGCGGTCGATCTCGACTACATGCAACGTGTCCAGGTATTTCAACAACGGACGCGTTAACGCCCCCAAACCGGGACCGATCTCCACCATGTTGTCGCCGGCCTTCGGGCAAATCGCCCGAACAATGTCGGCGATGATCTGTGCATCAACCAGAAAATTCTGCCCGAACATCTTCTTGGCTTTATGCGCACTCATATCCGCCCCCGGTCATAAAGCGTTTCGTGTCGCGCCATCTCACCGGCGACCTTGATCGCCTGCAACAAGCTGCCCGCGTTGGCTTTGCCGCTTCCAGCCAATTCCAGTGCCGTGCCGTGATCGACCGAGGTGCGAATGACGGGCAGGCCAAGTGTGATGTTTACCCCTTCACCGAAGCTGGCGTGTTTCAACACCGGCAAACCCTGGTCGTGGTACATGGCCAGCACGGCATCACAATCGCGCAGGCGATGCGCCGCAAACAAGGTATCGGCAGGGATCGGCGCACTGACATGCACCCCCTCGGCGCGCAACTTGTCGAGTACAGGAACCATCACCTCGATCTCTTCGCGTCCGAGATGGCCACCTTCTCCGGCATGCGGATTCAATCCGGCCACCAAAATACGCGGATGGTTTATGCCGAAGCGGCGTTGCAAATCATGCTGTAGCGTGCGAATCACCTCCTCCAATAGAGGAGCCGTGATCGCATCCGCCACCTCGCGCAACGGCAAATGCGTCGTGACCAATGCGACCCGCATTCCGCCGCCAACCAGCATCATCACCACCAAAGGGGTGTGTGTAAGTTCGGCAAGAAATTCAGTGTGGCCAGTGAAATGTATCCCGGCATCATTGATGACCGCCTTGTGAACGGGTGTGGTGACCATGCCGGAGAACTCTCCGGACAGGCAGCCCTGTAATGCACGCCGCAAAATTTCCAAAACGTAAGGGCTGTTCGTTGGATCGAGCGTGCCGGCAATTACGCGATGCGCAAGGGGAACATGCAACACACTCAACTTGCCCACCATTTGAGGTACGGCTGGTGCGTAGTCATGTATCACGACTTCGATGCCGAGCTGCGCTGCGCGTTGCTGCAACAGCGTTTTGTCGGCGATCACCACCAGTGGCTGTTCATACCCGGATAGCTGCAAACACAGATCGGGGCCGATTCCGGCAGGCTCGCCCGATGTGATGGCGAGTGGCTGATACATCTTATTCGCGGTATTCGATAAAGGCACGGTCGCGTAACTGACGCAGCCAATCCTGGTAGGCATCTTCGGATTTGTAAGTGCGGATAGCGTTGCGAGCCTGCTGCTTCTTCTGCTCCACACTCACATCGGTGTTGCGGCGTTCGATGACTTGGATCAGATGCCAGCCAAAACCCGACTGCACTAGGTTGCTCACCTGTCCCACTTTCAGTGCATCCATCGCTTTTTCGAATTCCGGCACTGTCTCACCGGGTGACAACCAGCTCAAATCACCCCCCTGCGCTGCGCTGCCATCTTCGGAGTACAACCGCGCCTGTTCTGCAAAGTCAGCTCCTTTG
The DNA here is from genome assembly GCA_964425955.1 of uncultured Sideroxydans sp. Lineage (GTDB taxonomy): Bacteria > Pseudomonadota > Gammaproteobacteria > Burkholderiales > Gallionellaceae > Sideroxyarcus. The sequence goes on along the minus strand of CAYROQ010000009.1, from coordinate 32,078 downwards.
TCGATCTGCTGTTTGACTTGTTGCAGACGCGCCTTGGCTTCGCTCTCGGACACCAATTCGCTGGTCTTGATCAAGATGTGTCTGGCATGGGTCTGTGTAATGAACACGGGCGTATCGGCACTGCGTCTATCCAACAATTTCACGATGTGAAATCCGGTGGGACTGCGCAACAGCTCGCTCACCTCCCCCGGATTCATCTTCGCCAACGGTTCGGAAAACAGCCCCGGCAACCGGTCAGCCGGACGCCATCCCAATACGCCCCCCTGAAGCGCATCCTTGGCATCCGAATATCCCGCTGCAACTTGGGCAAATGGCGCACCCGACCGCAACTTGGACAGCGCCTCTTCTGCACGGCGTTTGTGACTTTGTATCTTATCGGCGCTGGCCTGTTCGGGCACCACCACCAAGATATGGGCAAGTTGTAGCTCCTCCCCCTTATTGCCCTGTCGGGCTTGGGTAGCAAGATAGTCTTCGATATCGCTCTCGCTGATTACCAATTTACTGTCGACCTCACGTTCGCGCAATCTGACGGAAACGATCTCGCTGCGGATTTCTTCCCGGAATTTGAGAAAGTCGACACCTTCCTTTTCCAGTTTGGCCCGAAATTCCGCAACCGAAACAAACGAATTCTGCTGGGCGATTCTGGCCAATGACTTCTCCAGCTGCGCATCATCCACACGCAATCCGCTCTCTTTGGCAAATTGCTGCTGCAACATTTCAGTGATCATCCTTTCCAGCACTTGTTTTTCCAGCACTTTGCTATCGGGCAATGCTGTCCCCTGCTTCTGCAGTTGGTTCACCACTGTGTTCAGCCGCTGATTCAGTTCCTGCTGCGTGATGACGTTGTCATTAACCACCGCACGGATTTGGTCAATCAGAACGGTCTGCGTTTTCGCTTCTGTGGCGAGAACTTGCGAACTGGCCAAGACCAGCAATAGTGCAAGAATGTTTTTCTTCATGAGTGCTTTCAATAGGTTGATGTCAGTGCAAGCCTTTTACAGGCTTGACGGACGGTAATTCATTGAGCTTGGTGTAGCCCGAAACACTCGAACGCAATGCAGCCAGCGGATCGGAACCGAGGCGGACCATATCGTTCAATTCCAACTGGATAAAGATACCGGTAGTCCTGACTTGGGTGGCGGTCGCGAAACTCTGTCCCACTAAACGCAACGCCCAACAATCCTCATTATACTCAAGCCCGCCCAACGCTTCCAAAACACGATTGTCCTGCAGGGAGAAGTTGCCACGCGCCACACCATGCCAACGGCCGAAGATCGGCCATTGCGACGACACATCCATCTGGCGCAATGTGTTGCGTGTGAAGCGATATCCCAGGTTAAGCAATTTTCCCACTGCCGGGTTATAACGTGCTGCCGCACTGTAGGATTCGGTATGCGCCTGATTTGGATTGTATTGGATTTGGCTGTCCAATCGCCACGAGCGGGTCATTTTGCCAGTTATCGACACCAGAATATCTGACCTGCTGTTGTTGTCGGCCGGTGTATCCAAATTCACTTGGGGAGGCTTGAAGCTGAATCTCTCGGCAACCGCCACACGTAATCGCTCGCTGCCGTCCTCATCGTCGATCACACGGGATGTTAACGCCAGCGTCAACATGTCCGCATCCCCGATACGGTCGCTCCCCAAAAAACGGTTCTCGGTGAACATCTGGCTCAAGCTGAAGGGGGCTTGGGCAGTATCAAAATTAGGCAAAAATGTTTGCTCATGGTACGGAATGCGCACGTAATAGGCACGCGGCTCCAAAGTCTGCATGTAGCCATTGCCCAGGAAGGAGTCGCTGCGTTCAAGCACCAGTCCGCTATCCAGACTGAAGATCGGAACTGTCCTGGAACGGCTCCCCAAATTGGCGGAATTATTGTCACCCAATACATAATTGGTATGGTGCACGGAGAGCTTTGGAGTAAGGAAATAACCGGGTTGACTCAGCAGCGGATAACTGATCGATGGATTGAATACGAAGCGTTGTCCATTGACCGAGGTGGGGTGGCGGAAGTCGACGTATTCACCCGCCAATGACACGTTACTTTCCGCCACAGCCAATTGCGCATTCACATTCACTTGCGGCTGTCGCCAATAGGGTACCGTCACCAGGGCAAGCGGGTCTTGCAAGGTTTGATAGCGCTGCAAACGCGTTGTCGCGTTCCACCACCCACCCGCGTAACTCACCACACCTTCACGCAACAAGTTGGTCTGTGAAGTCCCGCTGAGCGAATCCGATAAATCCCGGAAATAAGCGTTGTCTGAAACATGATTCGCGTTCAGTGACAAAGCAAATCCATTTCCCAGATTCTGGCTATGCAGCAAAGCCAGCCGGTTGCGATCCAACTTGGATACCCTGTCTCCCGGCAGCGCATCAATATGCAATTCGCCCGCAAAGTCGGGTTGCAGATACCGAAACTCGTTATTGAACTGGATGCCCCGTTTAGCGATGAATCTCGGCGAGAATGTCGCGTCGTAGTTCGAAGCAATACTCCAATAGTAGGGCAGAGTGATCTCGGCCCCCCCGGAATTGGTGCTACCGAACACCGGCCCCATGAACCCTGACCGGCGGCTGTCATCCAGAGCGAAGTCCATCCACGGTGTGTACAACAACGGTACGCCCTTGAATTCGACCCGCGCGTTATAGGCAACACCGACCTGGGTGTTACGGTCGATATCCAAACGGCTCATCCTGAGCAGCCAATCATCTTTGCCGATCGGGCAAGTCGTGTACGTTGCGGACACGAACGAATAGTTCTTCGAACCCGCGATGTGCATCGTGGCGGCATTCCCCCGCGCGTTGTTCTCGCTGAGCAAAAACTCCGGCCGGGTCATATCCCCGATGTTGGTATCAAGATTCATGGTCAGCACCGGGCCGCTGATACTGGCATCACCCTGGTCAATCCGCACATGCCCCTCGGCCAAGAGCGCTTTGCTCTCCTGGCCATACAACAAGTGATCCGCGCTGATCACTTGCCCGTTCTGGCGCATCTGTACCTCGCCGCGCGCCTCTAACTGGTCACCCATCTTTGATTCGACACGCTGCGCGCTGATAAAGGCTGCGGTCCCCTCGGTTTCCGCGGGAAGCCGCATAAAAGTACGATCGAGCCTGAGTGACAGCCCTGATTCTTCGGCACGGGAAAGTGGGGAAGCCGTTCCAAGCAGCAAGATCGCGACGTGAATAAAACGAAAACGCATGGGGAGAGACAAATAAATTAAGGTGCTAAAATCGCACAAAAATAGGATTAAGGCAAACCGATGCAACGTCAAAAACAGCTTAATGACTGGCTTTCCGGACTCTTCCCGAACGATACTTTCACCCTGACCCCCGCTTCTGCCGATGCCAGTTTCCGCCGCTATTTTCGCGCCGCCTTCCCTGACGGCACTACAAAAATCGTCATGGATGCACCGCCCGACCTGGAGGATTGCACGCCTTTCCTGCGCGTCGGCAAGCTTTTCGAAGCAGCCGGGGCACACGTCCCGCATGTATTTGCACAAGACCTCGGCCAAGGTTTTCTGTTGTTATCGGATCTGGGAAACACCACCTATCTGCAAGCGTTGAACGAGCATTCCGCAGCGGAACTTTATTCGGCTGCCATCGACTCGCTCATCAAGATACAACAGGCTTCCCAAGAAAACATCTTGCCGGAATACGATGAATCCATTCTTCGCCGCGAATTGAATCTGTTCCCCGAGTGGTATATCGCCAAACATCTGGGTGTGGTGCTCAGCCCCAAACAGCAAGCCAAACTTGAAGAGGTATTCGGCCGCATCCTTGCCAACAACCTCGCACAACCCCGGGTGTTCGTTCATCGCGATTATCACAGCAGAAATCTGATGCTCGCTCAACCCAACCCGGGCATCCTTGATTTCCAGGATGCACTCTACGGCCCCATCACCTACGACCTGGCCTCTTTGTTCAAGGACGCCTATATCCGATGGGAAGAGGCGGAAATCATCGACTGGCTGATACGTTATTGGGAAAAGGCGCGCAAGGCGGGGTTGCCCGTGCGGGACGATTTTGGAGATTTCTATCGTGATTACGAAATGATGGGCGCTCAGCGCCACATCAAAGTGCTGGGCATCTTTGCGCGCCTCTACCACCGTGACGGCAAGAACGGATATCTGAAGGACATGCCACTCGTTATGGAGTATCTGCACAAGGCGTGCGAACGGTACATCGACCTTAAACCGCTGCTGAACATCCTGCTTGAGCTAAATGTGCAGATCCAACAAGCGCAAAAGGAAAGTGCCAACCCCTGATGCCCTGTTACTCCCCTCTCCCGCGTGACTTCCTCCGTTTCTGCGGCTTTACAGACGTGACCTACCCCAAGCAAATGCAATCCCCCGCAAGCGGGATCGGGATAATCTCGAAAGGGGTTGTTAGATGCTGGCGATGATCTTGGCCGCGGGTCGTGGCGAGCGGATGCGCCCTCTCACCGACCACACACCCAAGCCCTTGTTACACGCCGGTGGCAAGCCGCTCATCGTGTGGCACATCGAGAGACTGGTACGCGCGGGAATCACAGACCTCGTTATCAACCATGCCCACCTTGGCTTGCAGATCGAGCAAGTGCTGGGGGACGGAAGCCGATTCGGTGCGACCATCCGTTATTCAAACGAAGGCACGGCGCTGGAAACAGCTGGCGGCATTGCCTTTGCTTTGGGCCTACTGGGCAAGGAGCCGTTTGCGGTGGTCAACGGCGACGTATATTGCAACTTTGATTTCTCCCGTCTGCCACACTGCGCGGCCACTCTCGCCACCGGCACTGACATGGCACATCTGGTGCTGGTGGACAATCCTGAACACAACCTCAAGGGCGACTTCGGCCTGAATGACACACGCATCACCGACACCGCACCCAAGTTCACCTTTAGCGGCATCGGTCTGTATAAACCGCAACTGTTCCAACACATTCCCCGTGGCGCCAAAGCGCCTCTCGCTCCCTTGTTGCGCGAACAGATCGCCGCAGGCAAAGTAAGCGGTGAACGCCATCGCGGCCTGTGGGTCGATGTCGGCACACCCCAACGCCTGCAAGAACTCGACCGGCAACTTCGCACATCCAACACTTGACCACCATGCCCCTATCTCCTGCCAACCGCTTCGTCCGCCAGCACATCAAACCCATCGAGATGACCGGGGTGCTCATGCGCATTTTCAGTTTCTCGCTGGTAAGTTGGCTCGGGCCCGCCAGTCCTTTTATGTTCGTCTGGGTTTTCAACACAATCGACGCAGTGATGTTGTCCTGGTGTTCGCTGCTCAAGAGAGATGCCGCTTACACCTTGCTCAACACTTTCTGGATAATGGTGGGCATCATCGGCATCCTGCGCGCGGGAGGATGGCTGTGACAACCTCGGCCCGCACGAATCGGTTTATCATCCGCACATGACAGCCCTGCCCTATACCCAGCGCCGCAAACGTCTGCAAAACGAGATGCGACACGGTATCGCCATCCTTCCCACCGCGCCCGAAGTGGCGCGCAACGCCGACACCCACTACGACTACCGTCACGATAGTCATTTCTATTACCTCACCGGATTTGCCGAACCCGAAGCGGTACTGGTACTCATTGCCGGTGACGCCCCGCGCTCCATCCTGTTCTGCCGCGAGAAGAATCCCGAACGCGAGATCTGGGACGGCTTCCGATCGGGGCCGGATGCGGCAGCGGAAAAGTTCGGTTTCGACGCGGCGTACCCGATATCGCAACTTGATGAAAAACTAGCCGAACTGATGGGCGGCCAACCCGTGCTTTTCTATCCGGTCGGCGCTGATCCGCATTGGGATGCGCGCATCATCAAACTGCGCGAGTCAGTAAAGGAAAAAGCCCGCAGCGGCATCCGCGTGCCGAACGAAATCCGCGATGTGCGTGAACAGATCAACGAGATGCGCCTAATCAAGGATGAACATGAATTTGACATCATGCGCCGTGCTGCCAAAATCTCCTGCGATGCACATCTGCGTGCCATGCGTTTCACCCGTCCCGGTCAATCCGAATATGAAGTGGAAGCCGAATTGCTGCACGAATTCTGCCGCCACGGCGCGCGCCACCCGGCCTATACCAGCATCGTCGCCGGGGGTGCCAATGCCTGCACGCTGCATTACATCGGCAATAATGCAAAACTCAACGAGGGCGAAATGCTGCTTATCGATGCGGGTTGTGAACTGGACGGCTACGCATCGGATATCACCCGCACTTTCCCGGTAAATGGTAAATTTAGCGCCGCCCAAAAAGACGTCTATGAGATCGTGCTTGCCGCCCAAACGGCAGCCATCTCTGCCGCTACAGCGGGGGCAACCTGGAACACACCGCACGAGTCGGCATTACGCGTGTTGGTGCGCGGTTTCATCGACCTCAAGTTGTGTCACGGAACGGTGGAATCGGTGATCGCGGATGAAAGTTACAAGCAGTTCTATATGCACCGCACCGGACACTGGTTGGGCATGGATGTGCACGATGTCGGTGAGTATAAAGTCGGTGACCAATGGCGTCCGCTGTTGCCGGGAATGACGCTGACCGTGGAGCCGGGATGTTATATCCGCCCCGCCGACAATGTACCGCGCGGTTTGTGGAACATCGGGATTCGCATCGAGGATGATGTGCTCATCACGGCGAATGGATGCGACGTTTTGACCCAGCATGCTGTGAAGACCGTGAAAGAAATTGAAGAAATCATGCGCCATGATTAATACACAATGCGACATTGCCATCGTCGGTGGCGGCCCGGTGGGCGCGGCCCTCGCGTTGGCCTTGCAGGGCAACGATCTTGACGTCGTATTGCTCGAAGCGCGCGAATCGGAAATCAACACGACCGACCCGCGCGCACTGGCGCTGTCCTACGGCTCACGCCTGCTGCTGCAACGCTTGGGGGCTTGGCAGACGTTGCGTGATGTCAGTGCGATCAAGGTCATCGAAATCACCCAGAAGAACTATCCCGGCCACACTACTTTGCGTGCGGAAGAGTTGGACGTCTCCGAAATGGGGTATGTCCTGCCCTACACGTCCTTGCATGCTGCCTTGCAGCAAAGCTTGCGCCAATCCGATATCAATTGCCTTTATGGTGCTGCGGTAAGCGGTCTCACCAGCGCTGACGATGGCGCTGTCATCAACTATCAGCAGGGCGGTCAGACCTATGCGCTGAGCACACGCCTAGCCATTGTTGCGGATGGTGGCAAACTGCTGGAAACAACACATCCGCCCTCAATCAAGGATTATGGCCAAAGCGGCATCATCGCCCACATCAATACATCGCGATCATCGCCCGGAGTCGCTTTCGAGCACTTCACTGCACAAGGCCCTATGGCACTGCTGCCCTATCTGGATGGTTATGAATTAGTGTTGACGGCATCACACGAGGCAGTGCAGAAAATGCTGCAATGGGATGACGCGACCTTCCTGAACTATTTGCACGAACATTTTGGCGACCGTGTGGGCGACTTTACCGCCGTCGGAAAACGCAGTAGTTACCCGTTGCGCTTGAAACGCGCTCCCGACATCACCTTCCCCCACACCGTGCTCATCGGCAACGCCGCGCAGACTCTGCATCCGGTGGCAGGGCAAGGGTTCAACATGGGCATCCGCGATGCGTGGGAACTGGCACAAGTCATTCTCGATCACGCGCCGGATAACATCGGCTCCGCAACCCAATGTGCCGCCTATCGCAAATCGCGCCAGATCGACCGTTATGCCGGCATCCGTTTCACGGATGGATTGGTGCGGTTATTTTCCAACGATCTCCCGTTGATGGGTCATGTGCGGTCCGCTGCACTTACTTTGCTGGACAACCTTCCGCTCGCAAAAAAATTCGTTGCGAAACGCATGATGTTCGGAGCCAACGGTTGATGAAGACCCGGAAAATACAGATCACTGAACGCGTTGTCATCCTGTTCGCCGACATCAGCGGCAGCACGGCGATTTATGACAAGCTCGGCGACGAGATGGCGTTACTGGTGATCACCCGCACACTGGATTCGCTGGTGCAGGCTGCAACCGCGCACAACGGCCTGCTGATCAAGACCATAGGCGACGAGATCCTGTGTACTTTTCAGGATGCCACCCAGGCGTTCAACGCAGCGTGTGCCATGCAGATGGCCACCGAAGTACAGCCGCTGGGAGAGTTGCTGCCGGTCTACATCCGCATTGGTATTCATTACGGTGATGTCATCAAGGAATCGGATGATATTTACGGCGACGCCGTGAATGTGGCGGCGCGCATCACTGCCATCACCCGGCCCCGGCAAATCATGACCACGCAAGCCTTCGTGGATCTGTTACCGCCCGAACTGGCAAGTCTGGCGCGTCCGCTCAAGAGCGCAAATTTCCGTGGGAAAATGAAATCCATCGATGTCTTCCATCTGCTGTGGGAGCCGGAAAATACCACCGTTTCGGGCATCGCCATTTCTGAACTGATGCAGCCCGCAGGTCAGCCCACCGAATTGATTTTGCGGTACAACCAAAAAGTCTTGACTCTCAGCGACAAGATGAAAACTGCAACACTGGGACGCGGTGAAACTTGCGATTTTGTGATCCAGCATAATCTGGCTTCGCGCCAGCATGCCAGCATCGAATACAGTTTTGGCAAATTCACGCTGACCGACCACAGCGCGAACGGTACCTACATCCGCTTCAGCGATAATCAGGAAGTATTAATGAATCACCAACAGGTGGTGTTGCACCGCGCCGGCAAAATCAGCCTGGGTCAACCGTTCAGCGAAGCACCCAACGAAGTGGTCGAATATATCCTGCGTTAATTCACCAACGTTTGCAGGCGTTGCAGCAACTTCTCGTGTATCCCGCCAAACCCGCCGTTACTCATTACCAGGATCTGATCGCCTGATTTCGCCACGGCAGCGATAGATTCGATCAGTTCGTTAATATCGTCTTTCACCACTGCCTTGTCACCCAACGGCGCGAGTGCTCCGCGCGCATCCCAGCCCAGATTCCCGGCGTAACAAAAAGTCATATCGGCCGCCTTCAAGCTGGCGGGCAACGCGTCTTTCATCACGCCCAGTTTCATCGTATTGGAGCGTGGTTCCAGCACGGCCAATATTCTTGCTGCGCCCACTTTGTGGCGTAGTCCGGCGACGGTGGTGTCGATGGCGGTGGGGTGGTGCGCGAAGTCGTCGTACACGGTGATGCCGTTGACCGTGCCGCGCACTTCCATGCGGCGCTTCACATTCTTGAATTCACCCAGTGCCGCCAAGCCCTGCTTCACAGGCACACCGGCGTGGCGTGCGGCAGCCAGTGCCGCCAATGCGTTCATGCGGTTGTGTTCACCCATCAAGTCCCATTGCAACGTTCCCTGCGCTTTGCCCATAAACGATACCAAGTCGTTAGCGTCGATGTCCCAACCCTCGGCGTTGCCGAATTTCTCCACCGCTGTCCAGCAACCGCGCTTGATGACGCGCGCCAGTGATTCCTCACGTCCGTTACACACTACCAACCCGTTGCCCGGCACAGTGCGCACCAGATGGTGGAACTGGGTCTCGATGGCATTCAAGTCCGGAAAAATATCGGCGTGGTCGAATTCGAGGTTGTTCAAAATCGCGGTGCGCGGATGGTAGTGCACGAACTTGGAACGTTTGTCGAAAAAGGCGGTGTCGTATTCGTCCGCTTCGATCACGAAGAATCCCCCACCCCCAACCCCTCCCCCGGGGGGAGAGGGGAGCCGTGCGGAGATGTCGAAATTCTGCGGCACGCCGCCGATCAGAAAACCGGGATTCAATCCCGCGTGCTCCAGTATCCAAGCCAGCATGGAAGAGGTCGTGGTCTTGCCGTGCGTACCCGCCACGCCCAATACCCACTTGTCGCGCAACAGCGTGTCTGCCAGCCATTGCGGGCCGGAAGCATAAGGCAGATTGCGGTTGAGGATTTCTTCCATCAGCGGATTTCCGCGCGACACCACGTTGCCGATGACGAACACATCCGGCTTCAGTTCGAGTTGTTCAAGACCGAAACCCTCGATCAACTCGATGCCTTGTGCTTCCAATTGCGTGCTCATCGGCGGATAGACATTGGTATCGCAACCGGTGACGCGATAACCCGCCTGTTTGGCGATAGCCGCGATGCCACCCATGAAGGTGCCGCAGATGCCGAGGATGTGGATGTGTTTCGGTTTGCTCATTATTTATTCACCCCAAAATTCCGGTTTCGTCATTCCCGCGCAGGCGGGAATCCAGATTCATAAATACACTGGATGCCCGATCAGGTCGGGCATGACGGACTCTATGTTCTAAAAATAAAATACACCGCACCCATCAGACACAGCCCCGCCCACAGATAATCCAGCTTCAACGGTTGGTTCATATACAGCACCGCGAACGGCACGAAGATGGTCAGCGTGATGACCTCCTGCAAAATCTTTAACTGACCGAGACTGAGCTGGGTATAACCAATGCGATTGGCAGGCACCTGGATCAGGTATTCGAATAACGCGATGCCCCAACTCACCAGCGCCGCGATATACCACGGCGCAGTCGCCAGATTTTTCAGGTGCCCATACCACGCGAAGGTCATGAACAGATTTGACACCGCGAGCATCAGCGCGGTGACCAACAGCGGGTTAGAAATCAGGTTCATCGTTCGTCTTGAACCGAATCTCTAATTGACCGCGAGAAGCTCCACATCAAACACTAGCGTCGCATTCGGCGGAATCACGCCACCTGCTCCGCGCTTGCCATAACCCATCTCTGGAGGAATGACCAACGTGCGCCATCCGCCAACCTTCATGCCTTGAACACCGATGTCCCAACCTTGAATGACGCGACCCCTGCCAAGCGGAAAATCAAAAGGCTGGTTACGATCGCGCGAGCTGTCGAACTTCTTGCCCTTGTTCTCCGGCCCGTTCTTGTCAAACAACCAGCCGGTGTAATGCACGGTCACCGTTTGTCCTGCTTTAGCTTCTGCGCCTTCACCTTTTTTGATCTCGATAATCTCGGTGCGGATGACATTCAACAACTTCACCTCGAATATCAACGTCGCATTCGGCGGAATGTCATCGCCCGCCCCTTGCGCGCCATAACCCATCTCTGCCGGGATGACGAGCGTGCGTTGACCGCCCACCTTCATGCCTTGCACCCCAACGTCCCAACCTTCGATCACATGCCCCTCTCCAAGCGGAAAATCGAATGGGTCGTTACGGTCGAGCGAGCTGTCGAACTTCTTGCCCTTGTTCTCGGGAGCACTCTCGTCGAAGAGCCAGCCGGTGTAATGCACGATCACGTTTTGTCCGGCTTGCGCTTCCGCGCCTTCGCCTAGTTTGGTATCGGTTTTGATGAGGGTGGTCATGTTGCTTGTTCCTTAGTAGTTGTTTTTTGTAGGGTGCAACACACGAAGCACATTGCACTGGCTTTTAGGTATTTCACATATGGGGCTATGCCCGTTGGTTATTGCGCCGTTAGTTACTGAAGCTCCCACTCTCGAAACTTTCGAGTAGGTTTGAATGTAGGCCAAATATATTTATCAAATTTTATATTTTCGTAGTTGTCCGAATTCCAGCTCCGATACACCCAAGTGTTTTTGGGTAGCTCTTTATATTGACCCGTGTGCCCATCTACAAGCAACTGCCCAGTGAAATTGTCGTGCAACACCCAAAACAGCGCGTACCTTCCACCTGGAAGAACAGACGACCGTTCATCACCAATTCCATCAACAAATCGTCCCTTGAAATTTTTTCCGCCATTTATTGTAAAAATTGGCTGGGGATTTTGTGCGAAATACAAGCCCACTTGGCGATGATCAATCTTTTTTAGCAAGTACCCATTGCTCGCCATCCAAATTTCACCACCCGCATATTTTTCAGACAAATAAATTGATTCGCTCTCCAGCCGACGCCCATTTTTTAGAACCAATCCGCTGTCAGTCATTACTCCATCATATGTGACGCCATCTATCTGGCATTTCCAAATAACATCTCCATTGCCAGGCGCATAGTTAAAACATAGCCCGCCTTCCTTTACGAAAAAATATTTGAGCGAACGAAAGTCCGAGATTGCGTCTACAGGTTGGCCATCACCTTTGGCTTCGATACGAACTAACACGGCATCCTTGGACCATCCTTGCTCGAACGCTGTTTTCTGCTTCTTGTCTTTAACAATATAAATATGTCTTGATTGAGCATCCCATTGCATCATTGAGAGTTTGTAGAACGTTTCTCCAACTCGAAGGTCCTTTGCTACATTATCTGCCCACACATTTTCCAAGAGCAGCATGGCTGGCTTGTCGGCCTCAACGATATAGAGTTTGCCTCGGATATAAACTGCGGCCTTTTGCCCGTCAGGTGATGGAAATACCGATCTTCCATTGCTAAGCGAATCTTCCCCAACCCTTGTAATAAGAATGATTGAATCTTGAAAGAATGAAGGATCCTCAAACAGTGCTGGTGCATTTTCATCGATCGAATTGCCAAACTTCAATTTGTTCCCAATGGAATAGAAAAATGGTTTCGATACTTGTTCCGAAAAGGCCTGCGGCTGATAGTTATTAATACCAAAGAAGTCTTTGGCAAACGATGCAACTGGCAATAACGCAAGTAAAAACAGAAATTTCTTCATTGTCGACTAGTTACTCAACACCGGTGCCAACCAGCGTCCGCCTCTTCCTCCGTCCAACCCTTGCGCTTGGCGTAGTCCGCGACCTGATCCTTGTCCACTTTGCCGCTGGCGAAGTATTGCGCTTGTATCAAAGGGAGATTCCTCAGGAACTGGTTTGTTGACTGACGAATGCCGCCAGCTTCTCGTCCAGCGTAAGCAAGGTCAGTTGATGCACGAGCGCTGTGGCGGCGATGATTGCGTCGGGCAGTTTGCAATTCCCGCCACGACGCAAATGGATGGCGCGCTGCTCGACCGTTTCATCAAGCAGCAACACGCGACAGTTTTGCAGGAAGCCCTGAATCTGCCGCTCTTCTTCTTTGGGCAAGCCGGGGTAGCCCAGTAATTCCATGCGGGTAATTTGGCTGATTGAGACTTGATTTAAATCCAATTGATGCGCTTCGATTAGCGCAATAGCGGCAGTGTGCTGCTTGAGTAAGCCGATTACGACATTGGTATCAAGCAAACATTCAGTTCCACTCATCGCGCATCTTTCGCTGAATGGTAACCGGGTCATCATTGAAACAAGGCGAGTCTTTCAGCGCGCCGATGTAGTCGCGCCAATTGGATGCGAGCTGCATATTTTCCCGTATCACCAACGTCAACAATGCCCTGCGCTCGGCAGTCAACGGCAAAGCTTGCAAGGGATGTATGCCGCCCTGTGCGTCAATTTCAACTTCAATCGTCTGTAACATGGCAACTCCTCGCGGGTCGAATGAACACTATTCTACTACCTCAATAACTCAACACCGGCGCTAACCATCGCTCCGCCTCTTCCACCGTCCATCCCTTGCGCTTGGCGTAATCTGCAACCTGATCCTTGTCCACCTTCCCGGTGGCGAAGTACTGCGCTTGCGGATGCGAGAAGTAGAAGCCGCTGACTGCTGCGGTAGGCAGCATGGCGAAACTCTCGGTCAACGTGATGCCTGCATTTTTCGGGGCTTGCAGCAAGTCGAACAGCGGGCCCTTCTCGCTGTGCTCGGGGCAGGCAGGATAGCCGGGGGCTGGGCGGATACCGCGATATTTTTCGGCGATGATGTCGTCGTTGCTCAAGCCTTCTTCTGCCGCATAACCCCAGAACTCGCGGCGCACTCGCAGGTGCAGGTGTTCGGCGAATGCTTCGGCTAATCGGTCGGCCAGTGCCTTGAGCATGATGGCACTGTAGTCATCGTTCTGCTTTTCGAATTCGGCCACGCGCGTATCGATACCGATGCCGGTGGTGACGGCGAAGCCGCCGATGTAGTCCTTTACCTTGCTGTCTTTCGGTGCGATGTAATCAGCCAAACAGTAGTTGGGGATGTCGGCTGGCTTCTTGGTCTGCTGGCGCAGGTTGTGCCAGGTCATCGCCACGTCTTTGCGCTTGTCGTCGGTGTAGATTTCGATGTCGTCGCTGTTCACCGTGTTGGCCGGGAACAAGCCGAACACGGCATTCGCGGTGAGCCATTTCTCTTTGACGATTTGCTTCAACATGGCTTGTGCGTCGGCGAACAATTTGCGCGCTTCGTCGCCCACCATGTCGTCTTGCAATATCTTGGGATAACGCCCAGCCAGTTCCCATGCTTGGAAGAACGGGGTCCAGTCGATGAAGTCCACGAGGATTTCTAGGGGATAGTTTTCGAGTTTGTGGACGCCCATTAGATTTGGCTTGGGCGGAACGTAAATCCCCCTCAATCCCCCTTTTTCACCCGGAGGGTGCGAGAACCTCTGCGAGGCAAAGGGGGAGGCTGGTGCAGTGGCCTCATTCGAAGCAGAGGATCCCTCCCTTTGCCTCGAAGAGGTTCTCGCACCCTCTGGGTGCAAAGGGAGGTTAGGAGGAATTTGTTTTTTGGTTTGATTTCCCCAATTCGTCTTCACGCCAAGCTTGCGTGCTTCGGCCAACGAAACATAACTCGCCTTGCCCTTTTTACTTTCATGTTGCTCACGCGCAGCCTGGTAGTCGGCTTTGATCTCGGCCACATAATCGTCGCGCAGGGTGTCGCTCAACAAGTTGCTGCACACGCCCACGGCGCGCGAGGCGTCGGTGACGTACACCACAGAGCCACTTGGGTAGTTCGGTTCGATCTTGACGGCGGTATGAATGCGCGAGGTGGTCGCGCCGCCGATGAGCAGCGGAATCTTGAAGCCTTGGCGTTCCATCTCTTTCGCCACGTGCGCCATCTCTTCCAATGAAGGCGTGATGAGGCCGGACAAGCCGATGATGTCGGCTTTGTGTTCACGCGCGGTATCCAAGATCTGCTGGCAAGGCACCATCACACCCATGTTCACCACTTCGAAGTTGTTGCACTGCAATACCACGGTGACGATGTTTTTGCCGATGTCGTGCACATCGCCCTTCACCGTCGCCATCACGATCTTGCCCTTGGTACTGGTGTCGCCGGAGCGCAGTTTTTCGGCTTCGATGTAGGGTATCAAATGTGCAACAGCCTGTTTCATCACGCGTGCCGATTTCACCACTTGCGGCAGAAACATCTTGCCCGCACCGAACAGGTCGCCGACCACGTTCATGCCGGTCATCAGCGGGCCTTCGATCACCTCGACCGGGAACTTGGCTTGCAAGCGCGCTTCTTCGGTGTCTTCCACGATGAAGGTGGTGATGCCGCGCACCAGCGCGTGGGTGAGGCGTTCCTGCACCGTACCTTTACGCCATTCCAAATCTTCGACTTGTTCTTTGCCACCGCCCTTGACGGACTCGGCCATTTTCACCAGCTTCTCGCCCGCATCAGGATGGCGGTTGAGCACCACATCTTCCACCGCGTCGCGCAACTCTTTGGGAATTTCTTCATACAGACCAAGCTGCCCGGCGTTGACAATGCCCATGTTCATGCCGGCCTTGATCGCGTGGTACAGGAACACGGTGTGGATCGCTTCGCGCACCGGTTCGTTGCCACGGAAGCTGAACGACACGTTGGATACACCACCACTCACCTTGGCATAGGGCAGGTTCTTTCTGATCCACGCCGTCGCGTTGATGAAGTCCACGGCGTAGTTGTTGTGTTCCTCGATGCCGGTCGCAATGGCGAAGATGTTCGGATCGAAGATGATGTCCTCGGGCGGGAAGCCGATGCCTTCAACGAGTGCTCCCCCTCCCCAGCCCTCCCCCGTTGGGAGAGGGAGCGAATTCGTAGTCGCTTTGAAGCGCGCTGGGTCTCCCGACAGCAAGCGGTACGAGCGTTCGCAGATCTCAATCTTGCGTTGATAGGTGTCGGCCTGACCGCTTTCATCGAACGCCATCACCACCGCTGCCGCGCCGTATTGACGAACGAGACGCGCTTGTTCCAAGAATTTTTCTTCGCCCTCTTTGAGCGAGATGGAGTTGACGATGGACTTTCCCTGCACACATTTCAGACCTGCCTCGATGATGCTCCACTTGGAGGAGTCGATCATCAACGGCACTTTGGAGATGTCCGGTTCAGAGGCGATGAGGTTGAGGAACTTCACCATCGCTGCTTCGCCGTCCAGCATGGCTTCGTCCATGTTGACGTCGATGACCTGTGCGCCTGTCTCTACCTGCTGTTTAGCGACTTCCAAAGCTTCGTCGTATTTGCCTTCCAGCACGAGGCGTTTGAATTTGGCCGAACCGGTGACGTTGGCGCGTTCGCCCACGTTGACGAACAGCGATTGGTCGCCGATGTTGAACGGCTCTAATCCAGACAAACGACACTCGACCGGATTGCTCGGGATCTTGCGTGGTGGGATGTCTTTGACGACTTCGGCGATGGCTTTGATGAACGCAGGCGACGTGCCGCAGCAACCACCGATGATGTTGAGGAAACCGCTGCTCGCCCACTCTTTGATGTGGCCGGACATGTTCTCCGGTGTGTCGTCATAGCCTGTCTCCGCTAAGGGATTGGGCAAGCCCGCATTGGGGTGGGCACTCACGTAGCAGTTGGCGACGCGCGACATCTCTTGTACGTATTGACGCAACTCTTCCGCACCCAGCGCGCAGTTGAGGCCGATGGAGATGGGGTTGGCGTGCGCCAGCGAGTTGTAGAAAGCTTCAGTCACTTGCCCGGTCAATGTACGACCCGAGGCATCGGTGATGGTGCCGGAGATCATGATCGGCAATGCGGCGCCGCGTTCTTCGAACACGGCTTTCACTGCAAAAATGGCGGCCTTGGCATTCAGCGTGTCGAAGATGGTCTCGATAAGGATCGTGTCGGCTCCACCGTCCATCAAGCCGCGCGTCGCATCGGAATAATCCGCCACCAGCTGGTCGAAGCTGATGTTGCGCGCCGCCGGGTCGTTCACGTCGGGTGAGATGGTTGCAGTTTTGTCAGTCGGACCGAGCACGCCCGCCACGAAACGCGGCTTGTCGGCAGTGGCGTATTGGTCACACGCTTCACGCGCGACACGCGCACCGGCAACATTCAACTCATAGTTGAGCGATTCCATACCGTAGGCTTTCAGCGTCGTCGCATTCGCGCCAAAGGTGTTGGTCTCGATGATGTCCGCACCCGCTTCCAAGTATTCGCAGTGGATGGCTTTGATGACTTCGGGTTTGGTGATGACCAGCAGGTCATTGTTGCCCTTGAGGTCTCTATGCCAATCGGCGAAACGTGTCCCGCGATAATCGGCCTCGCCCAGCTTGTAGCGCTGGATCATGGTGCCCATCGCACCGTCCAGAATGAGGATGCGTTGTTGCAGGAGTTGTTCGAAGCGTTGCGGCTGTTTGCTCATTTGGAAAATGCTCACTTAAAGGCGAGGTTAAAAACCTTGGAATAAAAAATCGAGTGCGGCCGTCACCGTAGCGTGATGATTCGACAGCGAAGCAACCGGAGATTTCAAAATTTTGGTGGGGACAGCCGCTAATTTTGACGTTTCCATAAAACACGTCAGACCTTCAATTTCAAAAACGGGCGCAAGACTTTTGGGTAAAACCACCTTGTCAAAACGATCTACCCTGCGCAAAGGTACAACCACGCGACTATCCAGTTCGCTCAACAAATCACCTTGCACGTCAAGCAAATAGGGAACGTCGGATTTCTTTGACTGCCCCGGATTGGGGTAAATATCAAAACGCGCCACCCTCAAAACGTCCGGTATTGCTCAAGCGGCAGACCTTCCGCCTCAATGCGCCTGTTGTAGGCGGCTATGAACTCGGCGTTCTCTGTGCGCCATTGTTGCTCTTTGGCCTTGCGCACCAACTCGGACAAATAACCCTCGACCTGCTGCGACAGATTGATATTCAACTCTTTGGCCTGACGCAGCAGATCCGAATTGATGCTGAGATTGGTGGCTTTCTTGGGTGCGGATGTGTCGAAATGCAGCGTGGACATGACTCCCTCCATGAATGATGCGCAGATTATATGCGCATACACTTTGCACTTCAATTTTTTGTCCCACGTTCTGTGTGAATTCGCCCGGCAAGTGCAGTAAACTTTCCCCCGCACCAATCAGGGCCATCTGTCAGTTCTTTTAACGATAAAGAGTGAGGAGATACACATGTCGCAAACCAAGTTCCTGCTGGACGAATCAGACATTCCGACACATTGGTACAACGTCGTCGCCGACATGCCTAATGCGCCGACACCGCCGCTGGGCCCCAACGGCCAACCAATCGGCCCGGAAGCCTTGACCGCCATTTTTCCGATGGCATTGATCGAGCAGGAAGTCTCTTCACAACGCTGGATACCCATCCCGGAACCGGTGCGTGAAGTGTTCCGTCTGTATCGCCCGTCTCCCCTGTTTCGTGCGCACCGCCTGGAAGCGGCACTGGGTACTCCGGCCAAGATCTACTACAAATACGAGGGTGTCTCTCCAGCCGGTTCGCACAAGGTGAACACCGCCGTTCCGCAGGCGTATTACAACAAACAAGCCGGTATCAAGCGTCTGGCCACCGAGACGGGTGCGGGGCAATGGGGTTCGTCGATCGCATTGGCCGGGCAGATGTTCGGTCTGGAAGTGCGTATTTTCATGGTGCGCGTGAGTTATGACCAAAAACCGTTCCGCCGTTCCATGATGCAGACTTGGGGCGGGCAAGTGTTTGCCAGCCCGAGCATGGAAACCAATACTGGCCGTGCCATTCTGGCCAAAGACCCGGATAACCAGGGCTCGTTGGGGATCGCAATTTCCGAGGCGGTGGAAGAGGCGGCTTCGCGTTCAGACACCAACTACGCTTTGGGATCTGTGCTCAACCATGTGCTGTTGCACCAAACCATCATCGGGCTGGAAGCCAAGAAGCAGTTCGAAAAAGCGGGGGATTACCCGGACATGGTCTTCGCGCCCTGCGGCGGCGGTTCCAATTTTGGCGGGGTCGCTTTCCCGTTCTTTGCGGACAAGGCCGCCGGAAAGAATGTACGTCTGGTTGCTGTCGAACCGGCTTCGTGCCCCACCTTGACCAAAGGGGTGTACGCCTACGACTTCGGTGATACCGCCGGATTCACGCCGCTGATGAAGATGTATACGCTGGGCCACGACTTCATGCCGCCCAGCATCCATGCGGGCGGCTTGCGTTACCACGGCGACTCGCCGCTGGTGTCACAGTTGTATCACGAAGGTTTGATCGAGGCTGTGTCTGTACCGCAATTGGCCACGTTCGAAGCGGGTGTCACATTCGCGCGTGCCGAAGGCATCATCCCCGCGCCCGAATCCAACCATGCCATACGTGCTTGTATCGACGAAGCGATGCGCTGCAAAGAGACCGGTGAGAAGAAGACGCTGTTCTTCAACTTGTCCGGTCACGGTCATTTCGATATGGCCGCCTACGACAAATATTTCGCCGGACAACTGGACGACCACAGCTATCCGGAAGAACTTTTGCGTGCCTCGCTGGCGAATCTGCCCAAGGTCGGTTGATACAGATCATCCATTAGAACCCAACCCCCTCCAACTCCCCCTTGTCAGTGGGAGAGCCAAGCCAGCTCCTACCCTGACAAGGGGAGGTTGGGAGGGGTTTAAACCTGATGGATTATTTGGGCTAAATTCATCGGGCAACTGCAGGGTTGCCCGATTTCTATTCTTGTTTGTGATTTTCTGTGGGCGCGGGTTGGCCTTCGTCCTGGTTCGGCTCACTCACCAGTTTGTACACCACACCGATCACCAGTAACGCCGCCAATAACAATCCGTAATGCACGGGATTGAAGGCACCTTCATGTCCGCCGGGGCTGCTGATGACTTGTACAGGCTGCACGATCATTTCGCGGATCACCGAGATCATGGCGACTTCCACAAACACACGCACATAGATGCGCCCTGTTTGCAGATAACTCATCTCCGCAGAGATCAAAGTCGATAATGTCCACAAGATGAACAACGAGCCCAGCGCATGAAAAAATCCGTTCGCGGCATTGCCCGCCTGCCAAGCTTCGGCCGCCTTCAAGCCGAAATCCCAGATCACCATCACACACGCGATTCCCAACGCCAATGCCAGTAACACATGGATGAGTTGGTTGAAGTTCTTCATGCCGGTGATCAGTTTTTTTTCAAACATCTGTTGCCTCCCTTTTCCCAAATTCAGCTCTTGTCCATCCTGCGGTATTGCACCGCCTCGGCGATATTCGACGTGAGAATATTTTCATTGCCCGCCAGATCGGCGATAGTGCGTGCCACTTTGAGCACACGATGATAGGCACGCGCGGAAAGGTTCAAGCGGGTGATCGCCTGACGCAACAACGCTTCGCCTTGTGTATCGGGGGCACAATATTTATCGATCTCGGTCACGGAAAGTTGCGCGTTGGGTTTGCCCTGGCGCGCCAGTTGGCGTTGCCGCGCGGCTTCCACTCTGGTCTGGATAGCGGCACTGCTTTCGCCGTCGGCCTGTTTGAGCAAATCCTGCTGCGGCACGGCGGGCACTTCGATCTGGATATCGATACGATCCAGCAAAGGGCCGGAGATCTTGCCGCGATAACGCGCCACCTGGTCCGGTGTGCAACGGCACTTGCCGTTGAAGTGGCCGAGGTAACCGCAGGGACACGGGTTCATCGCCGCGACGAGTTGGAACTGTGCTTTGAAATCGGCACGGCGCGCGGCACGCGAAATGGTGATACGCCCGCTTTCCATCGGCTCGCGCAAGACTTCCAGCACGCCCCGATCAAACTCGGGCAGCTCATCCAAAAATAAAACACCGTGCATGGCGATGGATATTTCACCCGGACGCGGATTACTGCCGCCGCCCACCAGTGCCACCGCCGATGCGGTGTGGTGCGGTGCGCGGTACGGCCGCCGCTTCCAGTTCTCCACTTCGAACATGCCGCCCAGCGATTGCATGGCGGCGCTCTCCAACGCTTCCTGTTGCGTCATCTGCGGCAGGATGCCGGGGAAACGCGCCGCCAGCATGCTCTTGCCGGTGCCCGGCGGACCGGACATCAGCACGCTGTGCCCGCCCGCCGCCGCGATCTCCAGCGCGCGCTTGGATTGTAGTTGGCCTTTCACCTCGCACATGTCGGCGTAGTGCGGCGCGATGGTCTTGATCTCGGGAATATGCCGCGTCAGCGGCTCCCGTCCCGACAGATGTGCCGCCACTTGCAACAGCGAACGCGCGGGATACACCACCGCGTCTTCCACCAATGCCGCTTCAGGCGCATTCATGGCAGGCAAAATGAAGGCGCGACCACTGTTCGCCGCGCGAAAAGTCATCGCCAATGCGCCGCGTATCGCACGCAATTCGCCGGTCAATGCCAGCTCGCCGGCGTATTCATATTCGGCGAGTTTGTCCGAAGGTATCTGCCCCGAAGCGGCGAGGATACCCAGCGCGATGGGCAGATCGAAACGCCCGCTTTCTTTCGGCAGATCGGCAGGCGCGAGATTGACGGTGATGCGGCGATTGGGAAATTCGAACTGGCAATTTTGCAAAGCGGCGCGAACGCGGTCTTTGCTTTCCTTCACTTCGGCTTCGGGCAGTCCGACGATGGTGAAATTGGGCAAACCGTTGGCGAGATGCACTTCGACCGTGACCAGCGCGGCATCCATGCCCGCGAGACCGCGACTATAAAGAACGGCTAGTCCCATCTGATCGTCATTCCCGTGCAGGCGGGAATCCAGATAATTAAATAAGACCCGCGTAGCGGTACAAAACCAAGATGTAGTCCACTGCGTGTGCTTGTTTTGTTTTGCTGGATTCCCGCCTGCGCGGGAATGACGCAGAGGGTATTCAAGACTATTTGGCTTCTAGTGCAGCGATGCGCGCTTCCAACTTGACTAGGCGCTGTTCCAGCACTTCATACTCTTCGCGTGTGACCAGATCGAGCTTGGAAAATCCTTGAGCCAACAGCGCCCTGGCGTTCTTTTCGAAATCTTTGGCGGGACTACTGGCAACGGCCTCATTCAACTTGGATGACATCTCTTCAAAGAATTTTGTGTTCAACACGATGGTGTGCTCCGGATTAAAAGGGTGGACGAAGTGTACCAAATTCGTTTGCACCAACTGGGTGCATCACAGGAGATTTCAGCATGAGCTTGGTGCATCGCCAAGTTTCCGATTTTGCCATCCCTGCGATCAAAGCCCGCAAACACGGCGTTCCGTGGCATTGGCATGGAAGATGCTGATAAGACTGCGTGGATACTTTTGTCCCGCTTTGAAATTTAACGAAAGGAAATACCATGTTGAAGAAAAAACTGCTCGTTGTTGCTCTGGCCTCTTCTTTTGCTTTGCCAGCATTGGCTGATGATCTGACTTTCAGCTCTAACGTCAGCTTTGTGAGCGACTACTTGTATCGCGGGATTTCACAAACCGGTGCGAAGCCGGCGATACAAGGCGGCTTCGATCTTTCTCACGCCAGCGGTTTCTACGCAGGTGCGTGGGGTTCTAGCATCAGCTGGTTAAGCGATATGGGCGTGAACGGCACAACTTCTGGTATCGCTAATTCTGGTTTGGAGTTGGACACCTATGCCGGTTACAAAGGTACAGCTGCTGGAGTTGGCTACGACGTCGGTTTCCTGCGTTACAACTACCCTGGCACCTATTCCGGTGGCGCGGTTAAGGCAGATACGAATGAGTTCTACGGTGCAATAAGCTACTCGATCGTAACTGCAAAACTGTCCTACTCTACGGGCGACACTTTTGGTATCGCCAATACATCCGGCACTACTTACGCGGAATTGAACGCCAGTTATTCTCTTGCTGACACTGGCATCACTCTGGGCGGACATTTTGGCGCACAAACCTTCACCGGTACGGGTGCTGATGCTCTAAAAGCTGCTGGCACTGATCCTACTTATACGGATTTCAAGGTAAGTGTTAGCAAAGACTTCAGTGGATATGTCGTTGGCTTGGCATTGAGCGGCACTTCAAGCGCGAGCCCTTGGTACACCAATATGCAAGGTATCAAGACAGGTAAAGGCACAGCAGTTTTGTCTCTCAGCCGCGCGATGTAAATTTACCCGGAGCGGTTCGCCGCTCCGTTCTAAAGGAGAGTGAAATGAAAATGGTCACCGCAATCATCAAGCCATTCAAGCTGGACGAAGTGCGCGAAGCGCTGTCCGCGATGGATGTGCAAGGTATCACCGTCACCGAAGTTAAAGGTTTCGGCCGTCAAAAAGGTCACACCGAGTTGTATCGCGGTGCGGAATACGTCGTGGACTTCCTGCCCAAGATCAAGCTGGAAGCAGCCATCAAGGCTGACCAGTTGGATCGCGTCATTGAGGCGATCGAGAAAGCAGCCCAAACCGGCAAGATCGGCGACGGCAAGATTTTCGTGCAAGACCTCGAACAGGTCATCCGCATCCGCACCGGTGAAGTCGGTCCGGAAGCCCTTTAAGGAGAACATGATGAAGAAACTAATCGCGTCATTCACACTGCTGGCCATGTTGTGCGGCCTGGCAGTCCCCGCTTTCGCTGAAGAGGCGGCTCCCGCTGCGGCGACTACCACCGTTGCCGCTCCCGCTGCGGAAGCTGCACCGGCACCTGAAGCGGCGCCCGCTGCCGCCCCGGCTCCCGTTCCCAACAAGGGCGACACCAGCTTCATGCTGATCGCTACCGTGCTGGTCATCATGATGTCCATCCCCGGCCTGGCCTTGTTCTACGGCGGTCTGGTGCGCAGCAAAAATATGTTGTCGATCCTCATGCAAGTGTTCAGCATCTTCGCGCTGATCACCGTGTTGTGGGCGATCTACGGCTACTCGCTGGCGTTCACTACCGGCAACGCGTTCATCGGCGGCTTCGACCGTTTGTTCCTGAAAGGAATCTTTGATCCGGTATCCGGCGCAGTCGCCAATGCCGCCACCTTCAGCAAAGGCGTGTATATCCCCGAGTTCGCTTTCGTCGTGTTCCAAGCCACGTTTGCAGCCATCACGGTTGCATTGGTTGTGGGTGCGTTCGCCGAGCGTATGAAGTTCTCCGCCGTGCTGTTGTTCTCGGCACTGTGGTTCACCTTCGCGTATTTGCCAATCGCCCACATGGTCTGGTTCTGGGCGGGTCCTGATGCTTACACCGATGCGGCTGCTGCTGAAGCTGCCACGGCGACTGCAGGTTGGTTGTTCGCCAAAGGCGCGCTCGACTTCGCGGGTGGTACGGTCGTTCATATCAACGCCGCGATCGCGGGTCTGGTGGGCGCATTCCTCATCGGCAAACGTATCGGTTACGGCAAAGAACCCATGGCTCCCCACAATCTGGTGATGACCATGATCGGCGCTGCATTGCTGTGGGTGGGCTGGTTTGGTTTCAACGCGGGTTCCGCGCTGGAAGCCGGCGGTACAGCCACCCTGGCGTTTGCTAATACCCTGATCGCAACGGCAGCTTCCGTGCTGACCTGGTTGGCTGCGGAGTGGATGTTGAAGGGCAAACCCAGCTTGTTGGGCGCGGCTTCCGGCGCGGTTGCCGGTCTGGTTGCCATCACACCGGCTTGCGGTTGGGTAGGCATCGGCGGTGGCTTGGTTATCGGTGCTTTGGCTGGCGTGACCTGCTTCTGGGGTGTTACCGGTCTGAAGAAACTGTTGGGTGCGGATGACTCTCTGGACGTGTTCGGTATTCACGGTATCGGCGGTATCCTGGGCGCGTTGCTCACCGGCGTGTTCAACACCTGGAGCATGGGCGGCACCGGCATCATCGATTACGTGAACAACACCATCATCGATACCAGCATCAGTGCGCAAGTATGGATTCAAGCGCAGGCTGTGCTGACCACAGTCATCTGGTCCGGTGTGGTTGCCTTCATCTGCTACAAACTCGTTGATCTGACTATCGGTCTGCGTGTCAAGGAAGAAGACGAACGCGAAGGTCTG
This sequence comes from uncultured Sideroxydans sp., assembly GCA_964425955.1. Classification (GTDB taxonomy): domain Bacteria; phylum Pseudomonadota; class Gammaproteobacteria; order Burkholderiales; family Gallionellaceae; genus Sideroxyarcus. Next base: position 7,336 of record CAYROQ010000009.1, on the reverse strand, counting down.
GACACGACTTCACACGGCGAGCGCGCTTACAACCTGTAAACCTCTCCTCCCTGGAGCCTCCCCGGCTCCTTCTTCAAGGGCACCGCAAGGTGCCCTTTTTTTTACGCTCCGAATGTCTCCGGCATGGTGCTGCGCGAAAAACCGCTGCGGGAAAACTCGCGGTCTGATTCCATGTTGCGCGACAGTTCGGACTGCGTGGACATACTGAAACCGCGATACAAGTCCATGTCGTAATCGGACAGGCGGATGACGTGCGCGGCATCACCGAATGCGCGCAAGAATTCGTCCCAATCGGCATACCGGTCAGCGGCCTTCTTTTGCAGTGAGCGATTAATGACTGCGATCAATTCCTTGGGTAGCCCTTTGCGGTATTTCTCGATCGGCATGATGGGGAAATTCAAAATGGCGATACGCGCATCGAATTGGTTGTCCTCTTCGAACGTATGTTTGCCGGTCAGCAAACGGTACAACACCGCGCCCAGCGAATAGATATCGGCACGCTGATCGAGTGCCTCGCCCTCCATCTGCTCCGGCGACATATACGCCAGGCTTCCGGCCACCACCGCACCCATTTTGCTCAATGGAATGGCGCAGCCGAAATCGGCCAGTTTGGCCGTGCCGTTCGGCATCAGGATGATGTTGCCGGGTTTCACATCCCGATGCACCACGCCCATGTTCGCCGCGTAACGCAAGGCGCCGGCCATTTGTTCGATCACCGACATCACGGTATTCAGCGGCAGCAAGCTGGCATCGTGTTCATGTTTATCCAGCGGATCACCGTTGATGTATTCCATCACCATGTAGGCACCCGTTTTCTCGTTCAAATCCGCTTCTTGCACATGCACGATATTTTTGTGGTGCATCGCGCGACCCAGCTCGACCTCGGTGGCGAACATGGCTTTGTGCAGGTCGGATTGGCAGCCTTTGCGCAATTGTTTGATGGCCACAGTGGAGAGGGATACATCGCGCATCGCAAGATAGACATTCGACGTCGCGCCCTCGCCCAACTGGCGGATGATGGTGTAGTTTCCAATGCGGAGCGGGATGGAGGGTGTCATGCGGCAGCCTCAGTGAAATCGAAAAGAACGCGGGGATCACCCTCGTTCGCCGCGCAATAGAGTTGTAAAGCCGGAATCAGTTCCCTATCTGAAAACAATGGTCTTGTTGCCGCACACCAGCACGCGGTCTTCCACGTGGTAACGCAGGCCGCGTGATAACACGGTCTTTTCGATGTCGCGTCCGTAACGCACCAGATCGTCCACCGTATCGCCGTGGTCGATACGCACCGTGTCCTGCTCGATGATCGGCCCCGCATCCAGTTCATCGGTGACGTAATGGCACGTTGCGCCTATCAGTTTGACGCCGCGCTTGTATGCCTGGTGATACGGCTTGGCGCCGACAAAGGAGGGCAGAAAACTGTGGTGGATATTGATGATGCGTCCGGGAAAACGTTGGCAAAGCATGGGGGGTAAAATCTGCATGAAGCGCGCCAGCACCATGCAGTCGCCGCGATGTTGTTCAAACAAGGCGGCGATCTTTTCGAAGGCGCCGGCTTTGTTCGTCATGTCCACATGGATGAACGGGATGCCGTGCCACTCGACGAAACTGCGCAGATCTTCGTGATTCGAGATCACACACGGGATGTCCACCTGCAACTCGCCACTGCGCCAGCGATGCAGCAAGTCGTTCAGGCAATGATCCTGTTTGCTCACCAGAATGACCAGGCGTTTCTTTTGCGCCGAATCGGCCAGTAACCAGGTCATGCCAAATTCGTGCGCCAACGGGCTAAAGCGACGGCGCAATTCATCCGCCTCAAAAGGTAATGAATCGGCTCTGATCTCTTGCCGCATGAAGAAGCGCTGCTCTTCCTGCTCGGTGTGATAACTCGCCTCCACAATGAAGCCGCCATGCTGCGCGATGAAGCCGCTCACGGCAGCGATGATGCCCGCGCGGTCGGGGCAGGAGATGGTCAGGGTGAATCGACGTGCGCTATCCATTTGCCGGTCTCTGAAAAAAGTTGCGGCGATTTTAACGGATATCGCCATTCAATAAGTCGGTCGGGTTGGAATTCGGAGTAGCATGAGGGCGAATTGTGACGTCCGTATGCGCAGGGAGATTTCGTGGCAACCAAAAAACCGGCAACAAAACCCAAAATCCCAACCGGTCTAACCAATACACCGGTTGAATCCGTGTTGGCGGAAAGCTCCAACTTCCCCATCGTGGGTATCGGCGCTTCCGCCGGGGGACTGGAAGCCTTCGAGCAATTCTTTCGTAGTATGCCTGCGCGTAGCGGCATGGGATTTGTCCTGGTCTCGCACCTTGATCCCGACCACGCCAGCATGCTCACCGAGATCTTGCAGCGCACCACGGAGATGCCGGTGGTGGAGGCACAGGATCAGATGCGGGTGGAACCGAATTGTGTGTATGCAATCCCGCCCAATCACGACATGACTATTTCCCACGGCATGTTGCACTTGAGCGCGCCGGACGCGCCGCGCGGACAACGCATGGTGATCGACGCGTTTTTGCGCTCGCTGGCGGAGGATAAAGGAGACAAAGCGATTGGCATCATTCTTTCCGGCACCGGCACCGACGGCACGCTGGGATTACGCGCAATCCAGGGCGCCGGCGGGATCACCCTGGTGCAGGATCCGGCCACCGCCAAATACGACGGCATGCCGGTGAGTGCAATCGAGGCGGGATACGCCACTTACACACTGCCCGTGGAAAAAATGCCGGAACGGTTGCACCACGGCTCCCCGGGTTCCGCGACTGTACAAACCGGCTCGCCTGTTATCCCGGAGACGGCCAACAGCATGAACCAGATCATGCAAGTGTTGCGCACGGGGACCGGCCATGATTTTTCGCAATACAAGAAGAGCACCATCGGGCGCCGCATCGAGCGCCGTATGGCGCAACACAATATCGAAGACCTTGAGGTCTATGCACGTTTCCTGAAAGAGCATCCGCCCGAAGTTCAGGTGTTGTTCAAGGAGCTGCTGATCAACGTCACCAGTTTTTTCCGTGATGCCGAGGCCTTCGTCGCATTCAAACAGGAGATCCTGCCGCTGCTGCTCAAGGACAAAGCGGCGGATTATGTTTTCCGGGTGTGGGTGGCGGGCTGTGCCAGCGGTGAAGAAGCCTATTCCATTGCAATCCTGCTACGCGAATACAAAGATGAGTTGCAACTGGATTTCAAAACGCAAATCTACAGCACCGATCTGGACGAGGACGCCATCGCCACTGCCCGCGCCGGCATCTATCCGCCCAACATCGCACAGGATGTGTCGGCGGAACGTCTGCGCCGCTTCTTCGACAAACATGACGCGGGCTACCGGGTAAAGAAGGACATCCGCGAGATGGTGGTATTCGCGGTGCAGAACGTCATCAAGGATCCGCCTTTCACCAAACTCGATCTTCTCAGCTGCCGCAACCTGATGATCTATCTGGAACCGGAACTGCAAAATCATCTTATTCCGGCCTTCAACTTCGCGCTCAAGCCGGGCGGCGTGTTGCTGGTCTCCCCCTCGGAGAGCATCGGCAACCACACCGAGTTGTTCGAGCCGCTCAACCGCAAATGGAAATTCTACCGCGCCACCCACTCCGTCGCCTCCACCCGCGCGCTGCTCTACAGCAGATTGTCTTGGGCAGGTGACACCACAACAAAAGAGCCTGATGAGATGATCAAACAAATCAAAGCGACCAATTTCGCCGAACTGACCAAACGCGCATTGTTGCAGTCATTCGCGCCCGCCTCGGTGGTGACCGACCCCAAGGGAAACATCCTGTTCGTACACGGCGATACCGGAAAATATTTGCGCCCCGCGCCCGGGCAGGCCACGCTCAATGTGATCGAAATGGCGCGTGACGGCTTGCAATTGGAATTGCGCACGGCACTGGCTAATGCCCTGTCTGCGCCGGTGTTGAACCGCGAGGTGGCAGTCAAAGGCAACGGGGAATTGCTCAGCGTGAGCTTCAGTCTGCAAACACTGAATGATCCCAACACCAACGATAACTTGCTGCTGATCAGTTTTCAGGACATCGTGCATCCGACCCCCGGCAAGAGCGGACGCAGAAGGAATGCCGCACCGGAAGCGGGCGAACTCAAGCGCGTGGAAGAACTGGAACGCGACCTGGCTTACACCCGGGAAAACCTGCAAGCCACCATCGAAGAACAGCAGGCTTCGAACGAGGAACTCAAATCCGCCAATGAAGAGATGCAGTCCACCAACGAAGAGTTGCAATCCACCAATGAAGAACTGGAGACTTCAAAAGAAGAATTACGCAGCGTCAACGAGGAACTGATCACCGTCAACGCCGAGTTGCAGAGAAAGATCGAACAGCTCACGGCGATGCGCAACGACATAAAGAACCTGCTCGATAACACGCGTATCGGCACCATCTTTCTCGACCACCAACTTATTGTTAAAGGCTTTACGCCCGAGGCGGGCAAAGTGTATCGGCTGGTCACGCTGGACATTGGCCGCACCCTGAGCGACATCAAATCGAACATCGAAGATACTGATCTGCTGAGCGATGCGCAGGCCGTGCTGGATTCACTGATTCCGCGCGAACGCGAAGTACGCACCGTGAGTGGTGAATATTATCTGGCGCGTATCCAACCTTACCGCACACTCGACAATGTGATCGAAGGCGTCGTGCTGACCTTCACCGACATCAGCACGCGCGTGTCTGCCGAAGCGGCTGAAATCTCTGCACGAAAACTCGCCGAGGGCATTATCGACACCTTACGCGAACCGTTGATCGTGCTCGATGCACAACTCAAAGTGGTCTCGGCCAGCCGTTCGTTCTTTATTGATTTTGAGACCACGCCCGCCGACACCCTCGGCCGCCAGATTTACGAGCTGGGCAATCACCAGTGGGACATACCGAAATTGCGCGAGCTGCTTGAGACCATCCTGCCAAACAACAAAGGATTCGAAGGATTCCTGGTTGAACATGACTTTCCCGGCATCGGCCATTGCCGCATGTTGCTCAATGCCAGACGGGTCGTGGGCGACGGCAACGACACACAAAAGATTTTGCTGGCGATACAAATTCTGAATTGATCCGGTTCAGCAAACCCTTGCCTATCGCAGTATTCGAATAGTTGTTGGAGATAATCTGAAGCGTATTATTTTCGTAGGGTGGGTAGACGGTATTTTCGTCTGCCCACGCGTTCAAAATCCGGTGTAGTAATAAATCTTAGCCGGTCATTCCGGCAATCTTCTGGCAACTACCTGCTCCTGCCAGAGCAACGACAGGATGCGACTGGCATCCTCCACATCACCACTGGTGTAGAACTGTGCCGAGGCTTGGCCCCCGCTGCGGGCCGGTAATTCGGTCTCTACACGCCGCCTGAGCTCACGTGCCACTGCCGCACCGGTATCGATCAATTCGATGCCTTCGCCTACCACTTCGCGGATCAGCGGCGACAGGAATGGATAATGTGTACACCCCAGGATGAGGGTGTCCGCACCTTGCGCCAACAACGGTGAGGTGTAACGCTCGACCAGCATTCGTGCCTGCATACTGTGCAAATCACCGCGCTCGACCAGCTCGACCAGACCGGGACAACCCTGGGTCACGATCTTCACATCACCGGCATATTTCTCCAGCAATGCGGCGAAGCGCGCACTCTCCAGTGTACCGATGGTCGCCAGCACGCCGACGACACCGCTCTTGGTCGCCTCTACCGCCGGTTTGACCGCCGGCTCCATCGCCACGATGGGCAGTTTGTAGCGCACACGCAACGTGTGGGCGGCGGCGGCCGTCGCGGTATTGCAGGCAACGACGATCGCGTCGGCACCCTGATCGATCAGGTAGCGCGTAATCAGGATAGAGCGGGATTCGATGTAGGGAGGGGACTTGTCGCCGTAGGGAACGTGGCCGGAATCGGCGACATACACCAATCGCGCATTGGGAAAAACCTGGCGGATGTGGCGCAACACGGAGAGGCCGCCGACGCCGGAATCAAAAACGCCGATGACTACTCGTGAAAAATTTGCAACACCAGCTTCCCCCTTTGCAAAAGGGGGATTGAGGGGGATTTGTTTTTCAGTGTTATTCAACATGACTCAAATCCCCCCTCCGCCCCCCACTTCGACAAGCTCAGTACAGGCTTTTACGAAGGGGGAACTCAATACTGAATCAGGCCGCCGCCTGATCACGTAGAAATTCTTCATACGTGCCGTGATAGTCGTTCACGCCTTTGGCCGATATCTCGATGATACGTGTGGCCAATGACGACACAAATTCGCGGTCATGGCTAACGAAAATCAGCGTGCCTTTGAACAGATCAAGCGCGGTGTTGAGCGATTCGATGGCTTCCATATCCATGTGGTTGGTCGGCTCGTCCATCAACAGCACGTTGGGTTTGGCCAGCATCAGCTTGCCGAACAACATGCGTCCCTTTTCGCCACCGGACAACACCTTCACTTTTTTCTTCACATCATCGCCGGAGAACAGCAGACGACCCAGCGTGCCGCGCACCACCTGATCATCGTCATGCGGACCGCGCCAGTTGGTCATCCATTCCATCATTTCGATGTTCTCGGCGAAGTCGGCCGCATGGTCCTGCGCGTAGTAACCCAGCTTGGCTTTTTCCGCCCACTTGATCGTGCCTGTGTCCTGTGCAAGATCGCCCGCTAGGCAACGCAACAAGGTCGTCTTGCCGATACCGTTGGGGCCGATGATGGCGACCTTCTCGCCCGCGTCGATGCGGAAGTTGACGTTGGAGAACAACATCTTGTCGTATCCCTTTGCCATCTTTTCCACTTCGACGGCGACACGGTGCAGCTTATCGCGCTCGTCGTATTCGTAACGGATAAACGGATATTGGCGGCTGGACGGTTTGATATCCTCGATCTTGATTTTGTCGATCTGGCGCGCGCGCGAGGTGGCTTGTTTGGCCTTGGACGCGTTGGCAGAAAAACGCGCCACGAAGGCTTTTAATTCGGCGACCTTCTCTTTGGCCTTCACGTTGTCTGACGACTGTTGCTCGCGCGCTTGTGTGGACGCCAACATGTAGTCGTTATAGTTGCCCGGATACACGGTGATCTTGCCGAAGTCCAAATCGGCCATGTGCGTACACACGCTGTTCAGAAAGTGACGGTCGTGGGAAATGATGACCATCGTGCTGTTGCGCGCGTTGAGGATGTCTTCCAGCCAACGGATAGTGTTGATGTCCAAGTTGTTGGTCGGCTCATCCAGCAGCAGGATATCGGGATCGGAGAACAAGGCCTGCGCCAGCAGCACACGCAACTTGAAGCCCGGTGCCACTGCGCTCATCGGGCCGCTATGCAAATTGATGTCGATACCCAGACCCAGCAGCAAT